>NZ_MWIO01000014.1 GCF_004799035.1 Rhodanobacter lindaniclasticus | reverse complement strand
CCCGTTCGACGATCTCCCGTTTGTATTCAGGGCTGTAACGCTTGCGCTTGGACATGGACACTCCTCTGGCCCAGTATGGGGCTTAGTGAAAGTGTCCGCAGAATCGGGGTAGAACCCATGGCCAGGCCGTCCGCGCCACGCCTTCCTCTCAATCATCCGGCCCAGCGGCCGATAGCCGGGAAAGGGGGAAATCCGTCGCCGTCGGCAGGCGGGTCCCCCGCGGCCGTGCGCCCTTCATCGGGCGTACGCATCTTGCTCCTGTACCATCGACGCACCGGACCTCATGGCGGCGGAATTGCCACAATCCATGGAACTCCACGAGCTCCATTCGACGCGGACGGAACGCCGGGCGGGCGGGGCGGCGGAGCCCGTCGTGGCGGTGCCGGCGGGCTGGCGTCGCAGCGCCACGTGGTGGGGCGTGGTGGCATTGCTGGCCGGCCTCATGCTGGCGTTTGCCGCACACCAGCAGCAGCGTCAGCGACGGCTGTCCGAACAGTCGCTGGTGCGTGGCGAGATGGCCAGCAAGACCTATGAGGCCTTGCTGAACCGTCTGCATGAGTCCGAATCGCTGCTGCGTGCGGTGCAGACGCTGTTCCTCGCCTCGGACGAAGTCACCGAGACCGAGTTCACCGATTTCTACGACAACATGCGTCCGCGCGCCCAGTTCCCCGGCCTGCTGGCGCTGGCCTACGCACAGCGCGAGAGCGGCCCGCAGGGCGAGCATTTCATCACCCGCTGGGTGCGGCCGCGCAAGGGCAACGAGGCTGTGGTCGACCTCGACGTGGCGGCGCAACCGAGCAACCTGGCCGGCCTGCTGGCGTCGCGCGACAGTGGCGAAGTGGCGTTGTCCGCGCCGTTCCGGCCGGTGCAGCAGACCGGCGCCGGCGCGCCGGACGGGTTCACCATGCGCCTGCCGGTGTTCAGCCCGGGCGATCCGCCGCGCACCATGGCGCAGCGGCGCGAGCGCATGCGCGGCTCGATCGCGGTGTCGTTCCGCATCAGCAAGCTGCTCGACAACGTGCTGCAGCCGGATGCGGGGCGGCAGCTGCGGCTGACCCTGTACGACATCACCGACCCGACGCGCGCGCTGCCGATGTTCGATTCCGCACCCGCGGCGGTGGCCGACGACGATTTCCGCTTCGAGCGTCGGCTTGCCTACGGCGGGCGCGTGCTCGACGTGGTGATGCGCTCGCGCCCGACCTACGCGGCGGGCTTCGACTGGGGCCAGTCGGCGCTGCCGGTGGGCGTGCTGGCCAGCGTGCTGCTGGCGCTGCTGGTGTATTCCATCGTCGGCACGCGCCAGCGCGCGCTGGAATTGGGCTGGCGGATGAGCCGGCGCTTCCGCGAGAGCGAGGAACGCTTCCGCGCGCTGAACGAGTTGCTGCCGGCGCTGGTGGTGCTGGCCGATGCCGACGGCGGGCGCATCACCTACGCCAACCAGGCCTCGCGCAATCGCCTCGGCGACCGCATCACCGATCGGCGCCTGCCCGAACTGTTCCATGACGACGACCTGCACCGGCAACTGCGCGCGCACGACACCAGCGGCTGCGGTCGCATGGAAGCGCAGCTGCAGGATGCCGGCGGCGAACGCTTCTGGGCCAGCGTGGCGATCTCGCGGGTGGAACTGGGCGGCCACGCCAAGCTGCTGCTGGTGGCCAGCGACATCAGCGAGGAGCGTCAGCTCAACCAGTTGCTGAGCTACCAGGCCAGCCACGACGTGCTCACCGATCTGTACAACCGCCGCGAGTTCGAGCGCCAGCTGCAGGCGCTGCTGGCGGCCGGGCCGCGCGCCTCGCCGATCGCCGCGCTGCTGTACGTGGACCTGGATCAGTTCAAGCTGGTCAACGACACCTCCGGCCACCCCGCCGGCGACCAGTTGCTGGCGCAGCTGGCGATCGTGATGCGTCGGCAACTGGGTGCGGGCGACGTGCTGGCCCGGCTCGGCGGCGACGAATTCGGCGTGCTGCTGACCGGCCTGGCCGACCGCGACGAGGCCGAACGCAGCGCCGAGCGCATTCGCCGCTGCATCGACGGCTACGTGTTCATCTGGGAGCAGACCAGCTACATGGTCAGCGCCAGCATCGGCGGGGTGGTGATCGACCATTCCGGCGTGTCGGCGCGCGACCTGCTGGCGCAGGCCGACACCGCCTGCTACATGGCCAAGGAGATGGGCCGCAACCGCGCGCATTTCTATTCCGGGCGCGACGACCAGACCGTGCGTCGGCGCAGCGAGATGGACTGGGCCAACCGCCTGCGCTGGGCGATCGACGAACGGCGTCTGCAACTGGCCTACCAGGAAGTGTGGCCGCTGCCGCCGGGCAGCGGTTCGCCGGGCATCGAGGTGCTGCTGCGTTTCCGCGAGGAGTCCGGCGAGCTGGTGTTGCCGGGCGTGTTCGTGCCGGCGGCCGAGCGCTACGGCCTGATGCCGCTGGTCGACCGCTGGGTGATCGAGACCACGCTGGCGAATTTCGACCGGCTGCATCCGGCCGGCAGCGCGATGGAGCTGGTCGCGATCAACCTTTCCGGCGCCAGCATCGAGGACGCCGCCCTGGTCGAGCACATCATCGACTGGCTGCGCCGCTATCGCGTGGAGCCCTCGCGGGTGTGCTTCGAGATCACCGAGACGGTGGCCGCGCGCAGCCTCTCGGCGGTGGCGCGCTGCATGGCGCAGCTGCGCGCGGCCGGCTGCCGCATCGCGCTGGACGATTTCGGCGCCGGCATGTCCTCGTTCACCTATTTGAAGAACCTGCCGCTGGACATCATCAAGATCGATGGCAGTTTCGTGCGCGACATGCTGACCGATCCGGTCAGCCACCTGATGGTCAAGGCGGTCACCGACATCGGCCACCGGCTGGGGCTGGAGGTGGTCGCCGAGTGGGTCACCGACACGCCCACCGTGCAGGCGCTGACCGCGCTGGGCGTGAACCGCGTGCAGGGCTTCGGCCTGCACCGGCCGGAGCTGGCGCTGTTCCAGCTCGATTGACGGTGCGGATTCGTGCCTGATGCAGGTCATGGGGCTTGCACGGCTGGCTGTGGCACGATGGGGAGTCATTCGCATTCGCGGGATCACGCCATGTCCGACCAGCCCCCCACCTCGTCGCCGCTCGCCGACATTCCCCGGCTGCTGGCGGCGGCGCCGCACCGGCCGCTGTTCCTGGCCGGCACCTTCGCGGTGATGTTGAGCATGGCGTGGTGGGCGGTGGAGCTGACCTCGATACGGTTCGGCCTGGCCGGTTGGCCGCAGCCGTCGATCCCGCCGCTGTACGCGCACGGCGTGCTGATCCAGTACGGCCTGTTCCCGCTGTTCATGTTCGGCTTCCTGATGACCACCTTCCCGCGCTGGCTGGGTCGCCCGGACCTGCCGCGCACGCGCTTCCTGCCGGTGGCCGGCTGCCTGTTCGGCGGCTACGTGCTGGCCCACGTGGGCCTGTTGGCGCTGCCGCGGGTGCTGGAGCTGGGCGTGGCGCTGATGCTGCTCGGTTATGCGATCGGCGTGTGGACGCTGGCCGGCGTGCTGCGTGCCTCGGTGGCCGAGCGCAAGGGGCACGCGCGCTCGTGCCTGGCGGCGCTGTCGCTGGGCACGCTGGGGCTGGCGATCTTCCTCGCCTACCTGTTCGGCGCGCCGGCGGAGTGCGCGCTGCTGGCGGTCAGGATCGGCACCTTCGGCTTGCTGCTGCCGATCTATTTCACGGTGATGCACCGCATGCTGCCGTTCTTCACCGGCAACATGATCAAGGGCTATCCGGTGGTGCGGCCGGACTGGAGCATGCCGGTGGTGTGGTTGCTGCTGCTGGCGCACCTGGTGCTGTCGTGGCGCGGGGAGCTGGGCTGGCTGTACATGGTCGACGTGCCGCTGGCGCTGGTGTTTGCCTGGCATTCGCTGACCTGGCGGCCGTGGCGGGCGATGCATCCCGGCATCCTGGCGGTGCTGCACCTGGCGTTCGCGTGGCTGCCGGTGGCGTTCGTGCTGTTTGCGATCCAGGACGTGGTCTACGCCACCAGCGGCCAGTTCATCCTGGGCCGCGCGCCGCTGCATGCGCTGGGCATCGGCTTCTTCGGCTCGATGCTGGTGGCGATGGTCACCCGGGTGACCCAGGGCCACTCCGGCCGGCCGATGCAGATGGGCGCGGTGCCGTGGCTGTGCTTCGTGCTGCTGCAGATCGTGGCCTTGTTGCGCATTCGTGCGGAACTGGGCGGCGACATGTACCTGTGGCTGGTGATCGCCGCCTACGGCTGGTTGCTGGCCTTCCTGCCGTGGGTGCTGCGCTCGGCGTGGATCTACCTGACCCCGCGTGCGGACGGCAAGACGGGTTGATGGCGGGTGGCAGACTGACGCCATTCCGGTGAACGCGGGCATGACGTCGTCGCGGGCGGCGGCGGCTGTCTTCCCGGGCTGAAGGCGATGGGCGGATTCGCTGTGGCGCGGTGACGCAGCGGGCGGGTTTCGGGGGGACTTTTGACTCCGGTCAAATGGCGCCGGGTTTTGCCGGGCATGCTTCGCGCAGGCATAACCAACGGGAAGATCCCCATGTCGCGTCCGCTGTCCACCGTCCTCGCCGCCCTCGCCGTGTTCGCGCTGGCGGCCTGCTCCGACAAGCCCCCGGCGTCGCCTGCCGCGGCCACCCCACCGGCCAGCACCTCGGTGGCTTCCCAGCGTGGCGACTTCGGTCCGCCGCAGGGCGAGCCGATCCACGCGGTGCTGACCAGCCCGCCGCACGTGCCGCCACCGATCCATCGCAACTACCCGGCGAAGGTCATCGTCGAGCTGGAGGTGGTCGAGAAGGAGATGCCGATCTCCGAAGGCGTCAGCTACACCTTCTGGACCTTCGGCGGCACCGTGCCGGGCAGCTTCATCCGCGTGCGCCAGGGCGACACGGTGGAGTTCCACCTGAAGAACGCGCCGGACAGCAAGATGCCGCACAACATCGACCTGCACGGGGTGACCGGCCCGGGCGGCGGCGCGGCCTCCAGCTTCACCGCGCCGGGGCATGAGTCGCAGTTCACCTTCAAGGCGCTGAACCAGGGCATCTTCGTCTACCACTGCGCCACCGCGCCGGTGGGCATGCACATCGCCAACGGCATGTACGGCCTGATCCTGGTCGAGCCGCCGGAAGGTCTGGCGCCGGTCGACCACGAGTACTACGTGATGCAGGGCGACTTCTACACCACCGGCAAGTACCGGCAGAAGGGCCTGCAGCCGTTCGACATGGAAAAGGCGATCGACGAGCACCCGACCTATGTGCTGTTCAACGGTCGCGAAGGCGCGCTCACCGGCGACAACGCGCTGACCGCCAAGACCAACGAGACAGTGCGTCTGTTCGTGGGCAACGGCGGTCCGAACCTGGTGTCGAGCTTCCACGTGATCGGCGAGATCTTCGACAAGGTGCAACCCGAGGGCGGCACCATCGCACAGCACAACGTGCAGACCACGCTGATCCCGTCCGGCGGCGCGGCGACGGTGGAATTCCACACCGACGTACCGGGCAGCTACGTGCTGGTCGACCACTCGATCTTCCGCGCATTCAACAAGGGCGCGTTGGGCATCCTCAAGGTGGACGGTCCGGAAGACAAGTCGATCTACTCGGGCAAGGAAGTGGACTCGGTCTACCTGGGCGACCGCTCGGAACCGAACCTCAAGGCGGTGACCGTCGCGGCCCAGGCGCATGCGGCCGGCACGCTGACCAAGGAGGAGCAGATCGCCGCGGGCAAGCAGCTGTTCACCGGCACCTGCTCGGTCTGCCATCAGGCCAACGGCGAGGGCCTGGCCAACGTGTTCCCGCCGCTGGCGAAATCGGACTTCCTGGCCGCCGATCCGAAACGCGCCATGTCGATCGTGACGCACGGCCTGACCGGCAAGATCACCGTCAACGGCCACGAGTACGACTCGGTGATGCCGCCGATGAGCCAGCTCAACGACGACGAGGTGGCCAACATCCTCACCTACGTGATCAACAGCTGGGACAACCCGGGCGGCCAGTTCAGCAAGGAAGACGTGGCCAAGGCGCGTGCCGAAGCCGGCCCGCATGCGGAACCGGAGCACTGAGCATGCGCGTGCGGCTGGCGCTGGCATGGTTCGGCCTGATGCTGGCACTCCCGGCAGCGGCGGCGGAATACGTCGCGCTGCCGGGAGGCACGTTCACCAGCGTGCTGCCCGCCGACGGCAAGGCGGCCGCGGCGCAGGTCGCGCCGTTCCGCCTGCGCACCGAACTGGTCACCAACGGCGAGTTCCTGGCCTTCGTGCAGAAGCACCCGCAATGGCAGCGCGACAAGGTGGCCGGCATCCTCGCCGACGCACGCTACCTGACCCAGTGGGAGGCGCCCTTGGTGCCGGGCGGGCAGGCGCTGCCGCGCCAGCCGGTGACGCGGGTGAGCTGGTTCGCCGCGCAGGCCTATTGCGAAAGCGAAGGTGCGCGGCTGCCGAGCTGGTACGAATGGGAGTTTGCCGCGGCGGCGGACGCCACCCGACGCGATGCGCGGGCCGATCCGGCCTGGCGCGAAAGCATCCTGGGCTGGTATTCGCGCCCGTCCAGCTCGGCGTTGCCCGAGGTCGGCGGCGTCGCCAACGTCTACGGCGTGCGCGACATGAACGGCCTGGTGTGGGAGTGGGTCGACGATTTCAACGCGCTGATGGTGGCCAGCGACAGCCGCGAGCAGGGCGACCCCGACCTGCTGAAGTTCTGCGGTGCCGGTGCGATCAGCCTGCAGGAAAAGGAGAACTACGCGGTGCTGATGCGCATCGCCATGCTCTCCGCGCTGAAAGCCGCCGACACCACCAACAACCTGGGCTTCCGCTGCGCGAAGTCGAACTGAAGGAGCGGCGATGAAACATCTTCTGCCCGTACTGGCCCTGCTGGCCGCGCTGTTCGGCGGCACTGCCGCCGCCACGCCGCTGCCCGGCGATTCGGTCTACAACCTGCCGGTGCAACTGACCACGCAGGATGGCCAGCGCCAGATGCTGGCCGCACGTCGCGGGCGGCCGCAGCTGGTCACGATGTTCTACACCTCGTGCCAGATGGTCTGCCCGATGATCATCGACAGCCTGCGCCTGACCCGCAATGCGCTCGATCCGGCCACGCGCGCGAAGATCGACCTGCTCGCGGTGAGCTTCGACCCGGCCAAGGACGACGTGCCCACGCTGAAGAGCTATGCGGAGAAGCGCAAGCTGGACCCGCGCATCTGGACCCTGGCCCGCGCCGAGCCGTCGCAGGTGCGGCAGCTCTCCGGCGTGCTCGGCCTGCAGTACCGGCAGCTTCCCGACGGCGAGTTCAACCACTCCAGCGAACTGATCCTGCTCGACGCCGAGGGCCGCATCGCTGCGCGCACCACGCTGATCGGCCGGCTCGATCCGGCCTTCGTGAAGGCCATCGGCGAGACGGTGAACAAGCCATGAGATGATGTTTTCGAATGGACGTCCAGACGTCCATCGTTTCGCGAAGCGCCGCCGTCATGGCGGCGTTTTCGCATGGTTCCGCGGCGTGTTGTCACAGCCGCCGCTTTCCCGATGCGGACATGACCGCGGTCAACTGATCGCCGCTTCGCGCTCTGCAGACTGCGCGCATCCACCACGGGAAGACACGATGAGAACGACTAGCCGAATGCTTTGCGCCAGCGGTCTGCTGGCGGCCGCGATGGCCGCGCCCGCGGCCGCGACCGCCACCACCCCGAGCCTGCCGGAGGCGGCGCCGCTGCAGCTGGAATGGGATGCACGATTGCGCCACGAGCAGGTCGACGATGACGCCTTCAGCCGCGACGCGGCCGCCACCACCTTGCGCCTGCGGCTGGGCCTGCGCGCCAGCTTCGGCGAGGGCTGGAGCGCGCTGCTGGAAGGCGCCGGCGTGGCTGCGGCCAACGAGCATTACAACAGCGGCGCGAACGGCCGCACGCAGTATCCGGCGATCACCGATCCGCATGGCAGCGAACTCAACCAGGCCTGGCTGGCGTGGCAGGGCGACGTGTTCGGCGCCACGCTGGGCCGCCAGCGGCTGCTGCTGGACAACCATCGCTGGGTCGGCAACAGCGGCTGGCGCCAGCATGAGCAGACCTACGACGCGGTGGCGCTGCAATGGATGCCGCTGGACAGCGTGACCGTGCGCTATGACTGGCTCGATCGCGTGCATCGCGTGGCCGGTCGCGACGCGCTCAATCCGCTGGCGCGCGAGCGCAAGCTGGACACGCACCTGCTCAACGCCGCGTGGGTCCGCGGTGCGCAGCAATGGGTGGGCTACGCCTACCTGCACGAGGACCGCGACGTGGCCACGGCCTCCAGTGCCACCTGGGGCGCGCGCTGGAGCGGCAAGGCGCTGCGCGACGGCAACGGCCCGGGCTGGACGCTGGAAGCGGCGCGTCAGCGCGACTACGCCAACAATCCGCAGCGCTTCGCCCACCACTACTGGTTGCTGGAGCCGACCTGGACGCAGGACGGCGTCACCGCAAAGCTGGGTTGGGAACACCTGGGCGGCAACGGCCAGCATGCCTTGCAGACGCCGCTGGCGACGCTGCACGCGTTCAACGGCTGGGACGACCAGTTCAACGTGACGCCCGCCGGCGGACTGGAAGATCGCTACGTGGGCGCGGCCGGCAAGTTCGGTCGCAGCGGTCTGGCCGGCAAGCTGGCCTGGGCGGTGGCGTACCACGACTACCGCGCCGATCGCGGTGGCCGCTACGGCAGCGAGTGGAACGCATCGCTGAGCCTTCCGCTGCTCGCCGGCCTCGACGCCATGCTCAAGCTGGCCGACTACCGCGCCGACGGCTTCGGCCGCGACAACGCGCGGGTGTGGCTGCAGCTGGAATGGCGCGGCCAGCAGGCGCTGGCGGGCGCGCGTTGAGTGCCGGCGGCGCGGCTGCGTTGACCCAGGTCAGCGCGCCCGCGCCGCCGCTGCGTTGAGATGGCCGCATGCCTGCCTCCCCACTGCCACCCCACGACGACCACGTCACCGACGACGACGCCATCGTCTCGATGGACCTGCGCGCGCTGCCGGCGCCGGAGCCGATGATGCGTGCGCTGGAGGCGGCCGATGCGCTGCAGCCGGGGCAGACGGTCGAGCTGCTTACGCCGCTGCTGCCGACGCCGCTGCTCGACCTGCTGGCCGGTCGCCGGCTGCACGTCCGCGCGGAAATGCTGCCCGCCGGCAGCGCGCGCGTGCGGGTCCATCGCCCGGACGACGATGGCCCGACTGGCGCTTGAGCAGGCGCCGCCGGCGTCGTTGCCGCGGCGTTTCCTGCTGACTGCGCCGTTGTGGGGCGTGCTCGCCGGCGTGCTGCTGATCCTCGACGGCGACCTGGCGCTGCGCACGCGCTGGCAGCCGGCCACGCTGGCGCTGGTGCACGTATTCACCCTGGGCGTGTTCGGCAACGTGATGTTCGGCAGCGTGCTGCAATTCCTGCCCGCTGCCGCCGGCGTGCGGGTACGCGGCGGCGCGCGGCTGGGGCGGCCACTGCACGCCGTGTTCAACCTCGGCGTGCTGCTGCTGGTGGCCGGCCTGCATGAGGGCTGGCGTGGCGCGCTGCGCGGCGGCGCCGTGCTGTTGCCGCTGGCGTTCGTGGTGCTGGCCGCGATGACCGTGCCCGGCCTGTGCGCCGCCGCGGGCCAGCGGCTGCTGCGCGCGGGCATCGGTGCGGCGATCGGCTTCGGCGTGCTGACCGCGCTGCTCGGCGCGCTGCTGGCGCTGGCGCTGGTCGACGGCGCCACGCCGTCGATGATGGCGCTGGTGGACGTGCACGCCAGTTGGGGCGTGCTGGGCTGGATCGTGCTGCTGCTGGCCAGCGTGGCGCGGATCGTGATGCCGATGTTCCAGGGCACGGCAGCCATGCCGGCACGGGCGCAGACCCTGTGGCTGGCCAGCGTGCTGCTGATGCTGCCGGCCGCGGCATGGTGGCGCTGGGCCGGCGACGATGGCCGCTGGCTGCTGGCCACCGTGGTGGTGCACGTCACGCTGTTTGCCGGTGCCGCCCTGTGGCTGCAGTGGCGCTCGCCACGCGTGCGTCGCGGACCGTTGCTGTGGAGTTGGCGCGGCGGCCAGATCGTGCTGGTGCTGGCGGCGGTGCTGCTGGCCGGCGGCGCGCGTGGCGCGGTGCTGGCGGCGGCGCTGGGGCTGGGCATCGCGTTGCCCTTGCTGCTCACCGGCATGGCGCTGGAGATCGTTCCGTTCATCGGCTGGATCGAGCTGCACCGACGCTGCGGTCGCGGCCTGCAGTTGCCCGGCGTGCAGCGGCTGCTGCCCGACGGCGACAAGCTCGGCGTGCTGCTGGCGCAATGGCCGCTGCTGCTGTTGCCGGCCGCGGTGCTGTGGCCGTCGCCGTGGCTGGCGCGTGCGGCAGGCGTGGCGCTGGCGTGCGCGTGGCTGGGCACATGGTCGGCGTTGCGCGGCGTGCGCCGGCGCGCCGAGGCCTTCGTGGCAACGCTGCCGCAGCGCCCGTGAGCAGGGCGGCTCCGGCGCCATCGGCGTGGCGCATCGGTTGCGGTTGACCTCGATCAAGGCGCGCCCGCGCGCTTGCCGGCGATGATGCGCGCCATCATGCCAGGCCTTTCATTGCATCGCTCCGTTCTCCCGCGCCTGCGGCCGCCGCCATCGCGGTGCATGTCGCGCCTCGACGCGGATTGCCGGGTGGACTGAACCGGCACGCTGCACCCCGGATACCTCGACCATCATCCACTGCGGATCGCCATGCACGACCTCGCTGCCGTCCCCGTGCCTGTCTGGCGCGACGAACTCGAACACGAATATGCCGCGCTCGCCGAGCGGCTCGAACCGCTGGTGCCGTGCCTGGAGATTCCGCTGCACCTGCCGTGGATCGACGCGATCAACAAGCTGAAGAAGCAGCGCGGCGCGGTGATCATGGCGCACAGCTACCAGTCGCCGGAGATCTTCCACGGCGTGGCCGACATCACCGGCGACTCGCTGGGCCTGGCGCAGGCCGCGGCGGAGTGCGATGCCGAGCTGATCGTGCTGTGCGGCGTGCACTTCATGGCCGAGACCGCGAAGATCCTGGCGCCGCACAAGACCGTGCTGCTGCCCGACCTCGAGGCCGGCTGCTCGCTGGCCTCCTCGATCACCGCCGCCGACGTGCGTGCATTGCGCGCGCAGCACCCCGGCGTGCCGGTGGTCAGCTACGCCAACACCTCGGCCGCGGTGAAGGCGGAATCCGACGCGATCTGCACCTCGGCGAACGCGGTGCAGGTGGTGGAGGCGATGGGCGCGCCGAAGGTGATCTTCCTGCCCGACGAGTTCCTCGGTCGCCACATCGCCAAGCAGACGCAGGTGGAAATCGTCCTGTGGCACGGCCGCTGCGAAGTGCACGAGCGCTTCACCGCGCAGGAAGTGCGGCACGTGCGCGAGCAGTTCGGCACCAAGGTGGTGGCGCATCCGGAGTGCTCGCCCGAAGTGCTGGCCGAGGCCGACTTCGTCGGCTCCACCACCGCCATGGGCAAGTGGCTGGCGCGCGAGAAGCCGGCCCGGGTGGCGATGGTCACCGAGTGCTCGATGGCCGACAACCTCAAGTCGCAGTTCCCGCAGACCGAGTTCATCAAGCCGTGCAACCTGTGTCCGCACATGCAGCGGATCACCTTGCAGAACATCTACGCCAGCCTGCGCGACCTGCGCCACGCGATCGAGATCCCCGCGGACGTCGGTGCGCGTGCCCGCGCGGCACTGGAACGCATGCTCGCCGTCGGGCGGCGCGAACGCGTGTGAGGCGCGCGCACCTGCCGATCGTGGTGGTGGGTGGCGGCGTGGCCGGGCTGGCGACGGCGCTGGCCGCGGCGCCCGCCCCGGTGCGCCTGCTGTGCCGCGCCCGCGACGGTTGCGGCAGCGCCACGGCGCTGGCCCAGGGCGGCATCGCCGCGGCGCTCGATCCGCATGACAGCGTCGCCGCCCACGCCGCCGACACGCTCGTCGCCGGCGCGCAGCACAACGAGGCGGCGATGGTGGCGTGGCTGACCGCCGCGGCACCGGCGGCGATCGACTGGCTGCAGGCGCACGGCGTGGCGTTCGATCGGGCTGCGGATGGCGCGCTGCAACTGGGTCGCGAAGGCGGTCATGCCACCGCCCGCATCGTGCACGCCGGCGGCGATGCCACTGGCGCGGCGGTGTTCTGCGCCTTGCGCGAGCAGGCGCAGGCGGCCAGCCACGTGCAGTGGCGCGGCGGCGTCGATGTCGATGGCCTGCTGTGGCGCGGCGGTCGCGTGGTCGGCGTGCGCACGCGCGATGAGCGCGGCCGGCATGAACAGGTCGAGGCGGCGGCGGTGGTGCTGGCCACCGGCGGCATCGGCGCCTTGTACGCGCGCACCAGCAATCCGCCGGGTGCCGATGGTGCGGGCCTCGCGCTCGGCCTGGCTGCCGGTGCGGCAGCGCGCGACCTGGAGTTCGTGCAATTCCATCCCACCGCGCTCGACGTGCCCGGCCACTGCCTGCCGCTGCTCACCGAGGCGCTGCGTGGCGCTGGCGCGCGATTGCACGACGACGCGGGCAACGCGTTGATGGCCGGCGTGCATCCGCTCGGCGACCTGGCGCCGCGCGACGTGGTGTCGCGGCGCGTGGCCGCGGTGCAGGCCGCCGGCGGCCGCGCCTGGCTCGATGCGACGGCGGTGCAGGGCGATTGGGAACAGCGTTTTCCCACCGTGCTGGCCGCGTGCCTGGCGCATGGTTTCGATCCGCGCCGGCAGGCGTTGCCGGTGACCCCGGCGGCGCACTTCCACATGGGCGGCCTGGCCACCGATGCGGACGGACGCACCAGCGTGCCGGGCCTTTACGCGGTGGGCGAGGTGGCTTGCAATGGCGTGCACGGCGCCAACCGGCTGGCCAGCAATTCGCTGCTCGAAGGCGTGCTGTGCGGACAGCGGCTGGGTCACGGCTTGCGCACCGCGGTCGCCGCTGACGTCGGCGTCGGCCCGCTGCGCGTGATCGAACGCGGCGCCAGCCTGCCGCTGGCCGAACTTGCCGGCTTGCGTGCGCTGCTGTGGCACGCGGCCGGTCCGCGGCGCGAAGCGGGCGCGCTGCGCGATGCCTGGCGGGTCTGCGCGGCGCGGGCCGACTCCGGTTGGCAGGCACGCCTGGCCAAGGCGCTGCTGCGCGCGATGCGCTTGCGTCGACGCTCGCTCGGCGCCCACTGGCGCGAAGATCGCGGCTGTCCCTCCTGATGCGTCCGGCCGCCGTCGCGAAGGCCCACGATGCGCCGGCGTACGGCCGTCGCAGGTGTCGCACGTCAAGACAGGACGGCGCCCAACTGGCACACTTGGCATCCCCCCACCCGCGAGCATTTCATGACACGTCCTTCCTCTTTCGACTACGAGCAATTGCGCGCCTGCGGGCGCGGCGAACTGTTCGGCGACGACAACGCGCGGCTGCCGTCGCCGCCGATGCTGATGTTCGATCGCATCACGCACATTTCCGAGGAGGGCGGCAGCCACGGCAAGGGCTGCATCCGCGCCGAAATGGACATCCATCCGGACCTTTGGTTTTTCGGTTGCCACTTCATCGGCGACCCGGTGATGCCCGGTTGCCTGGGCCTGGACGCGATGTGGCAGCTCAGCGGTTTCTTCCTGCCGTGGCTGGGCGAGCCCGGCCGCGGCCGCGCGCTCGGCGTGGGCAACGTGAAGTTCTCCGGCCAGGTGATGCCGACGGCCAAACTGGTGCGCTACGAGATCGACATCCGCCGCGTGATGCGCGGCAAGCTGCGGCTGGTGATCGCCGACGGCAAGACCTTCGTCGACGACCGCCTGATCTACGAGGCCAGCGACATGCGCGTAGGCCTGTTCCAGTCCACCGAGGGTTTTTGAGATGCGTCGCGTCGTCGTGACGGGCATGGGCATCGTGTCCTGCCTTGGCAATGATCTGGACACCGTAACCGGTGCTCTGCGCGATGGCCGCAGCGGCATCCGCGCGATGCCCGAGTATGCCGAGCTGGGCTTGCGCAGCCATGTCGCCGGCGTGCCGACCATCGACCTGGAGGCCGTGATCGACCGCAAGCTGAAGCGCTTCATGGGTGACGCGGCGGCGTATGCGTACGTGTCGATGCGCTCGGCGATCGCCGATGCCGGGCTGGACGCGGAGCAGGTGCGCAACCCGCGCATCGGCGCGATCGCCGGTTCCGGCGGCGGTTCGCCGCGCTGGCAGATCGAGACCGGCGACCTGCTGCGCAACAAGGGCGTGCGCAAGATCGGCCCGTACATGGTGCCGCGCACGATGTGCTCGACGGTGTCGGCCACGCTGGCCACCACCTTCGGCATCCTGGGCCTGAGCTATTCCATCTCCGCCGCCTGCGCCACCTCGGCGCACTGCATCGGCGCGGCCGCCGACCTGATCCGTCACGGCGCACAGGACGTGGTGTTCGCCGGCGGCGGTGAAGAGGAACACTGGGGCATGACCTCGCAGTTCGATGCGATGGGCGCGCTGTCCAGCCACCACAACGACACCCCGGCCAGCGCCTCGCGCCCCTACGACACCAGCCGCGACGGCTTCGTCATCGCCGGCGGCGGCGGCATGCTGGTGCTGGAGGAGTACGAGCACGCCAGGGCGCGCGGTGCGCGCATCCACGCCGAGCTGGTCGGCTACGGCGTCACCTCCGACGGCGCCGAGATGGTCGCGCCGTCGGGCGAAGGCGCGGTGCGCTGCATGCAGATGGCGCTGGCCAACGTCAGCGCACCGGTCGATTACCTCAACACCCACGGCACCGCCACGCCGCTGGGCGACATCGTCGAGCTGGATGCCGTGCGCCAGGTGTTCGGCGACGCGATGCCGCCGCTGTCCTCGACCAAGGCACTGACCGGCCACTCGCTCGGCGCCGCCAGCGTGCACGAGGCGATCTACAGCCTGTTGATGCTCAAGGAAGGTTTCGCCGCCGGCTCGGCCCACATCAGCGACCTCGACCCGCGCGCCGAAGGCTTCCCGATCCTGCGCGAAAGCCGACCGGCAAGCTTGAACACGGTGATGTCCAACAGCTTCGGCTTCGGCGGCACCAACGGCACGCTGGTGTTCGCCAGGGTTTAGGCCGCTCTGCTGCTCCCCCTGCTCAGCGGGGGGAGGCTGGCGACCGCAGGGAATCCTTCAGGCGTGGGGTTGCCCATGCCGCACCAGCGGCTTCGCCGCCCGGCATTTGCTTGCGCCGACCGGCGCCACCTGCGGCCTATTGCCGTCCTGCCTTGCACACGCGGATCGGCTTGCCACAGATCAAGAAGGCGGTTGCCCGGACGCCCTACGCTGCGCGGCAATCGACTTGTGGAGCGGCCCGTGTCCATCGACGCCCGTAGCCCGCGTGCCCTCGCGGCGCGCCTGTTGTCCCTGCTCGACCTGACCAGCCTCGGCGAGGACGACACGCCGGCGCGGATCGAGGCACTGTGCGCGTCAGCGCGTGCCGCGCCGGTCCTGCCGGCCGCGCTGTGCATTTATCCGGAACACGTCGGCAGCGTGCGCCGCAGCCTGCAGGGAACTGCCGTCAAGGTAGCGACCGTGGTGAATTTTCCCGAGGGCGGCAGCGACCCGCAGCGGGTGGAACGCGAGACGCGGCGCGCGCTGGCCGCGGGGGCGGACGAGATCGACCTGGTGTTGCCGTATCGGGCGCTGCGGGGTGGGGATGCCGCGGGCGCGCGTGCCGTCGTCAGGCGCTGCCGCACCGTCTGTGCCGACGGCGTGCTGCTGAAACTGATCCTCGAAACCGGCGAACTGGGCACGCCCGAACTGATCCACGCGGCGTGCGCGATCGGCATCGAGGAAGGCGTGGACTTCCTCAAGACCTCGACCGGCAAGGTGCCGGTCAACGCCACCCCGGAGGCCGCCGCCGTGATGCTCGATGCGATCGCTGCGGCCGGCGGTCGCTGCGGTTTCAAGGCGGCCGGCGGCATTCGCACGCTGGCGGCCGCGGTGACCTATCTCGATCTGGCCGAGGCGCGGCTGGGCGCCGGCTGGGCCGACCCGGCGCATTTCCGCATCGGTGCCAGCGCGCTGTTCGGCGAGTTGTGCGCCACGGCCGCGCCCGCCGCATGAACCGCCTGTCTGCCGCCGCCCTGATTCGCTGCAAGCGCGACGACACACCGCTCGATGGCGACCAGCTGCATGCGGTGGCGCAGGGCATCGGTGACGGCTCGTGGAGCGAAGGGCAGATCGGCGCGTTCGCGATGGCGGTCGCGTGGCGTGGCATGGGCGTGGAAGAGTGTCGCCGTTTCACCCTGGCCTTGCGCGACTCCGGCCAGCGGCTGCATTGGGAACACTTGCCGGGACCGGTACTGGACAAGCATTCCACCGGCGGCGTGGGCGACGGCGTGAGCCTGCTGCTGGCGCCGCTGCTGGCCGCGTGCGGCGGCTACGTGCCGATGATTTCCGGTCGTGGCCTGGGGCATACCGGCGGCACCCTGGACAAGCTGGAAAGCGTGGCCGGCTACGATGTCCATCCGGGCTTGGCGCGCTTGCGCGAGGTCGTCGAGGAGGTGGGCTGCGCCATCGTCGGCCAGGGTGCCGAGCTGGTGCCGGCCGATCGCCGGCTGTATGCGGTGCGCGATGTCACCGCGACGGTGGATGTGGCCGAGTTGATGGTGGCCTCGATCCTGTCCAAGAAACTGGCCGGCGGCGCGCGGGCGCTGGTGCTCGACATCAAGACCGGCAACGGCGCGCAGTTGCCGGGCATGACGGCGGCGCGCGACCTGGCCGCGCGCATGCTGGCGACGGCGCGCGGTACCGGCATCGACGTGCGCGTGGTGTTCAGCGACATGGACCAGCTGCTGGGCCGCGAGGCAGGCAATGCACTGGAGCTGCGCGCCGTGCTCGACCTGCTGCGCGATCGTGGCGACAACCCGCGGTTGCGTGCACTGACCCTCGAACTGGCTGCCGAATTGCTGTGGGTCGGAGGCTTGGGCCGTGACCGCCTCGATGCCGAGCGCCGCGCGCGGGCGGCGCTGTCCTCGGGTGCGGCCGCCGAACGCTTTGCACGGATGGTGCATGCGCTGGGCGGTCCGGCCGATCTGCTGGAACGGCCGGATGCGTATCTGGAGACCGCGCCGATCCGACGCATGGTGACGGCACCCGCATCGGGTCATGTCGCCGCGGTCGACGTGCGTGCGCTGGGGCAGGTGGTGGTGGATCTGGGTGGCGGGCGCACGTATCCGGGCCAGGCCATCGATCATGCCGTGGGCCTGGCCGAGGTGATCGGGCGGGGTGACCCCGTCGATGCGGGCCAGCCGCTGGCGTTCGTGCATGCGCGCACGACGCAGGCGGCGGACATGGCCGAGGCGCGGGTGCGCGAGGCCTTCCGCATCGCGCCGGAAGCCCCGCCTTGTGCACCGCTGTGGCAATGGCACGCGCCGATGGAGCAGATCGCATGAGCCGCGCGATCTGGCTGGTACTCGATTCGCTGGGCGTGGGCGCGGCGCCTGATGCCGCGGATTACGGCGACGCGGGTGCCGACACTTTCGGTCATGTCGCCGCCGCCTGCGCCGCCGCGGCGCGGGGGCCGTTGCGCCTGCCGAACTTCACCACGCTGGGTCTGCCGCAGGCGCATGCCGCAGCGCATGGGCAGCCCGCGCCAGGCTTCGGGAAGCTGCCCGCAGCCGCGGGTCTGTGGGGCTACGCGGTGGAACGGGCCCGCGGCAAGGACACGCCATCCGGCCACTGGGAAACCACGGGCGTGGTGCTGCGCGAACCGTTCGGCGTGTTTGCGCCGGCGGAGCATGCGTTTCCGCCCGCCTTGCTGCAGGAACTGGTGGTTCAGGGCGGGCTGCCCGGCGTGCTCGGCGACTGCCATGCCTCCGGCACCGAGATCATCCAGCGGCTCGGCGCGGAGCATCTGCGCAGCGGTAGTCCGATCGTCTACACCTCGGCCGACTCGGTGTTCCAGATCGCCGCACACGAACAGGCGTTCGGTCTCGACTGCCTGTACCGCCTGTGCGAGCTGGCGCGCCGGCTGCTTGCCGACTACAACATCGGCCGGGTGATCGCGCGGCCGTTCACCGGCACGGCCGAATCCGGTTTCAGTCGCAGCCCGCATCGACGCGACTACGCCCTGCCGCCACCGGCGCCGACGTTGTTCGACGCGCTGCTGGCCGCCGGAGGCGAAGTGGTCGCGATCGGCAAGATCGGCGACATCTTCGCCCATCGCGGCGTGTCGCGCTGCGTCGAGGCCCACGGTCACGACGAACTGTTCGATGCCACGCTGGCCGCCATGACGCAGGCGGGCGAGAACAGCCTGATCGCGACCAACTTCGTCGATTTCGACATGGTGTACGGCCACCGGCGCGACGTGTTCGGCTACGCCGCCGCGCTCGAGGCGCTGGATGCGCGGCTGCCGGAACTGCTGCAGGCGCTGCGCCCGGGCGACCTGCTGGCGATCAGCGCCGACCACGGCTGCGACCCGACCTGGCCGGGCAGCGACCACACCCGCGAATGCATCCCGGTGCTGGCGTTCGCGCCGGGGTTGGCGCCGCGCGCGCTGGGCCGGCGCGACAGTTTTGCCGACATCGGCCAGAGCATGGCCAGCCACCTCGGCCTGCCGTCGCTGGCGGCCGGCCGCAGTTTCCTTTCTCCCGCCTGACGAGTCCCGCATGAGCACGCCCCACCTCGACGCCCGGCCCGGCGACATCGCCGACACCGTCTTGCTGCCGGGCGACCCGCTGCGCGCAAGGCACATCGCGCACGAGTTCCTCGATGGCGTGGTCGAGGTCAACACCCGCCGCAACATGCTCGGCTACAGCGGCCATTACCGCGGCATGCGCGTGTCGGTGATCGGCAGCGGCATGGGCATTCCGTCCTGCGCGATCTATGCCACCGAGCTGGCGCGCGTGTTCGGCGT
The DNA here is from genome assembly GCF_004799035.1 of Rhodanobacter lindaniclasticus. Classification (GTDB taxonomy): domain Bacteria; phylum Pseudomonadota; class Gammaproteobacteria; order Xanthomonadales; family Rhodanobacteraceae; genus Rhodanobacter; species Rhodanobacter lindaniclasticus. The sequence goes on along the minus strand of NZ_MWIO01000014.1, from coordinate 194,938 downwards.
GCGCCGGATCGTGCGCGTGGGCACCTGCGGCGGCGTCGGCGATGTCGCGCTGGGCGACCTGCTGCTGGCGCAGGCGGCATCGACCGACTCGAACTTCAACCGGCTGCAGTTCGGCGGCCACGACCTGGCCGCGTGCGCCGATTTCGGCCTGATGCGCGCGATCGCCGACACCGCTTCGACGCAAGGGATCGGCCTGCGCATCGGCGGAGTGTTCAGCACCGACTGCTTCCACGGCGGCGACCCGGAGCTGGCCGCGCGGCTGCTGCAACACCACATCCACGGCATCGAGATGGAATCGGCCGGGCTCTACGGCGTGGCCATGCGCGAAGGCTTCCGGGCCGTGTCGGTACTGACCGTGAGCGACCATGTGCAGCGCGGCACGCACATGCCGGCCGTGCAGCGCGAGCAGGGCTTGTCGCGGATGACCGCACTGGTGCTCGACAGCCTGCTGCCGGCTCCGGGCGATCGGGGCGGGGCGATCTGGGCAGGTTGATCAAAGTCGGTTGGTCGGAGCGTATCGATCGGGCTCACTTCGACCGGAGCCGCGCGCTCCGGCCGCATGCCCGCCCCCCGGTGGCCGTGTATCCCGTCGATTCGTGGCGCGATAAGATTTCGACGGACGCGTGCCGCCGAGCGGTGACGTTGGCGGGGTGGTACCGAGACAGCAGCGGAGGCCATCGTGAGCGACGAATACATGGAAGCGTGGTTCTCGCGCGTGGAGCCCGTGCTGGACGCTGTGCTGGAGCGGCGCGACATTCACACGTCGACCCACTGCGGGCGTGTCGGTTGGCTGGCCCTGGCGCTCGCGAGGGATATCCGCCTGGCCGACGAAGAACGGCTGATTCTGGATGTGGCGGCCCGGTTTCACGATGTGGGGAAGATCGGCATCCCCGATGCGATCCTGCACAAGCGTGGGGCGCTGAACGACGCCGAGTGGGAAATCATGAAGGGCCATAGCCTTCACGGTGAGCACATCATGCGGATGGATCCGGAGTTGCTCTTTGGTGACGAGATCGCGCTGGCCGTGCGCCACCATCACGAGCACTACGATGGCGCCGGCTATCCGGATGGCTTGCGCGGAGGAGTCATTCCGCTGCCGTCGCGAGTGCTGTCCGCGGTGGACAGCTACGATGCGATACGCAATCGTCGTGCCTACCATGCCGCACAGTCGCACGAATCCACGGTGGCCGTCCTGGCCAGCGAGCGGGGCACCAAGCACGATCCGCAGATCCTCGATACGTTCCTGTCGCACGACAGGGACTGGTTCGACCCGCCGGACGTGCGCGGCTAGTGCCGGCGAATCACGCGATTTGCGATACGTGCATGCTCCGCTCGCCGTATCAGGTGTCGTAGCGGCCAACGATGCGTCGCGCTGGTCTATGGTCGCGCCCAGGGTGTTCGCTGAAGCCACGCGCGGGCCAGGCAGCAGCAACCGGCCGAACGTGATCACCTCTCACTCGCGTCCCGCGCTGTTCGGCGTGCGTCGCCTCGCGCAGTTCGTCATTGCCGGAGTTCAACCCGGGAAAGGCGTGGGCGTCGGCCTGGTCGCGGAAGCCTGCGTGGATCGCGCCGGCACCGGCGGTGGTCAGCTGGTGCGGCGCGTGCGAGCGGGCGCCGGCTGCGTACGTCGGCGCCTGGCGCCGCGCGAGTCGGCGTCGACTGCGCAGTAGATCCCGTACAGCGTGGCGATGATGGCGTGCGCGGGGCCCGGTGGCAGGGCGTACCACACCGTCTGTGCCTCGCGCCGGGTACTGACCAGGCCCTCGTCGCGCAGTCGGGCCAGATGCTGGGACAGCGCCGACTGGCTGAGCTCGGGCAGCTGCTCGTTGATCTGGCCCACCGACATCTCGCCGTCCAGCAGCAGGCACAGCATGCGCAGCCGTTGCGCGTTGCCCAGGGTCTTGAGCAGCTGCGACGCCTCTTCGGCGCGCGATTGCATGAGGTCCAGGTCCGCATCGGCAGGGATGTTCAACTTCGGATTCCTCGGGGAGGGTGCGACGGTCTGCTTCACGGCTTGACTTTACCACGAAGTACTAATTAAGCTACAGCTAATTTAGATTATATGAATTTCAACTCTGCCGTCCGGCCTGTGCCGGCCGGTCGCGCACAAGGTTCCACCCACGTCAGGAGTTCGTCATGAACGTCGATCGCATGGTTCTGGGTTTTGCCGGCACGGTGGTGCTGGTCGGTATCGCGCTGGCGCATTTCGTGGCGCCGGGCTGGATCTGGCTGTCGGTGTTCGTCGGCGCCAACCTGCTGCAATCCTCGTTCACCGGCTTCTGCCCGCTGGCGATGATCCTGCGCAAGCTGGGGCTGAAGCCCGGCTGCGCGTTTCCTTCCTGACCCGAGCGAGACCACGCCATGTATCACATCGTGGAGACATCCAAGAGCTTCGAGCAGGCCGCGGCCGACCTTGCCACCGCCGTCGCCGCGCACGGCTTCGGCGTGCTGCACGTGCACGACCTGGGCGGCACCTTGCGCGGCAAGGGCGTGGAGTTCGGCCACGAGTGCAAGGTGTTCGAGGTGTGCAACCCGCGCCAGGCCGGCCGCGTGCTGGCCAACGACTTGCGGCTGAACATGGCGTTGCCGTGCCGGGTGTCGGTCTATACCGAGGAGGGCAAGACCTGGATCGGCATGATCCGGCCGACACCGATGCTCGGCATGCTCTCCAGCGATCCCGCCCTGGCGGCAATCGCGCGCGAAGTGGAGCAGACCCTGGTGAACGTCATCGCCGAGGCGGCGTAGCGCCGGCGAAGCGGCCCTTGAATTGACCAGGCTCAAATCCCTTGCGGTGCCGCCGGCGCACGCTGTCGGTACCCTCAGTGCAGGAGTTAGTCATCATGAGCGACGTCGTCATCCTGGGTTCGGGCCTGGGCGGCACCAGTGCCGCCTATGAAATCAAGGCCGCGCTGGGCAATGCCCATCGCGTCACCGTGGTCGGCGAGGGGCGCCTGTTCTCCTTCACCCCATCCAACCCGTGGGTCGGCATCGGCTGGCGGCAACCGGCCGACGTGCAACTCGACGCGGCCGCGGCGATGGCCCCGCACGACATCGCCTTCATCGATTCGCCGGCCAGCGCGGTGCGTCCGGCCGACAACCTGGTGCTGCTGGCCGACGGCCGCGAACTGAAATACGACTACCTCGTCGTCACCACCGGCCCGCGGCTGGCGTTCGACGAGATCCCGGGGCTGGGCCCGGTCGACGGCTACACGCAATCAGTCTGCACCACGCCGCACGCGACCACCGCGTGGCAGGCGTACCAGCAGTTCCTGCAGAACCCCGGCCCGGTGGTGGTCGGCGCGGCGCAGGGCGCCAGCTGCTTCGGCCCGGCCTACGAGTTCGCGCTGATCCTCGACACCGACCTGCGCCGGCGCAAGCTGCGCGACCGCGTGCCGATGACCTTCGTCACCAGCGAGCCGTACATCGGCCACATGGGCCTGGGCGGGATCGGCGATTCGCGCGGGCTGCTGGAGCGCCAGTTGCGCCAGCGCCACATCAAGTGGATCTGCAATGCGCGGATCGACAAGGTCGAGGACGGCAGCATGCACGTCACCGAAGCCGACGCGCATGGCCAGCCGCAGGAGCAGCACGCGCTGGCGTTCCGCTATGCGATGGTGATCCCCGCCTTCACCGGCGTGGCCGCCGTGCGGGGCATCGAGGGCCTGGTCAATCCGCGCGGCTTCGTGCTGATCGACAAGCACCAGCGCAACCCGACCTTCCGCAACGTATTCTCCGCCGGCGTGTGCGTGGCGATCCCGCCGGTGGAGGCCACCCCGGTGCCCACCGGCGCGCCCAAGACCGGTTTCATGATCGAGTCGATGGTCAGCACCCTGACCGCGAACATCAAGGCGGACATCGAGAACCGGCCGGCCACGGCCGAAGCGACATGGAACGCGGTGTGCCTGGCCGACATGGGCGACAGCGGCGCGGCGTTCGTGGCGCTGCCGCAGATCCCGCCGCGCAACCTGACCTGGGCGAAGGAGGGCAAGTGGGTGCATCTGGCCAAGGTGGCGTTCGAGAAATACTTCATGCACAAGATCCGCACCGGCAACACCACGCCGGTCTACGAAAAGTACGTGATGAAGGCGCTGGGCATCGCGCGCATCCGGCCCGGCACAGGTGACGAATGAGTACAACCGGACCCTCCCGCCAGGCGCACCACGCGCAGCCACACCCGGCGCTGCGCGGGCGCGTCATGACGCGCTCGCTGCGCCCGGCCATGCTCGCACTCGTGCTGGCCGCGCTGGCCGCGTGCGGACGCACGCCAGCGCCGCCGGCGGCCACGGCGCCGCCGCCGCTGGCCGCGCTGACCGTGCACCTCGAACCGGCGCACGACGAGCAGGCCTGGGATGGCGTGGTCGAGGCGGTGCACGAGGCGGTGATCTCGGCGCAGACCAACGCGCGGGTGGTCGAGCTGCCGCATGACGTCGGCGATGCCGTGCGCAAGGGCGACGTGCTGGTGCGTTTCAGCGACGTCGAGCAGAAATCTGCGCGGCACGCCGCGCAGGCGCAGATCGCCGCGGCGCAGGCGGCGTACACCGAGGCGGATACGTCCTACCGGCGCTTCGCCGAGATATTCGGGAAAGGCTTCGTCTCCAAGGCGCAGCTCGACGCCGAGCGCGCCCGTCGCGACGCCGCGCTGGCAGCGCTGCAGTCGGCTCGCGCGCAGTCCAGCCAGGTCGGCCAGCAGCTCGATTACACCGTGCTGCGCGCGCCGTACGACGGCATCGTCACCCGCCGTTACGTGCAGGTGGGCGAGGCGGTGCAGTCGGGGCCGCCGGCACCGCAGCCGCTGATCGCGCTGGCGTCGCTGCAGGATCTGCGGGTCGGCGTGCAGGTGCCGCAGAGCGCGATCGCTGCGATCCGCCGCTACCACGCCGCCGAGGTGGTGCTCGACGACGGCCGCCGCGTGGCGGCCGGCAAGCTCACCGTGTTCCCCTATGCCGATCCGCAGACGCACAGCTTCCGCGTGCGGCTGGAACTGCCCGGCGACGGTGCCGGCCTGGTGCCGGGCATGACGGTCAAGGTCGCCTTCGCCAGCGGCGAGGCGAAGCGCCTGCTGCTGCCGACGAGCGCGCTGGTGCAGCGCGGCGAGCTGGTCGGCGCCTACGTGCTGGGTCAGCATGACGTGACGCTGCGCCAGCTGCGCCTGGGCCATCGCCACGGCGATCGCGTCGAGGTGCTGGCCGGGCTGGACGACGGCGAGCGCGTCGCCACCGATCCGGCCGCCGCGGCGCGCTGGCTGGTCGCGCAGCGGCGCGGGGATGCGCCGTGAGCGGGCCACGGCTCGGCTTTTCCGGCCGCATCGCGCGCGCATTCCAGGCTTCGCCGCTGACCCCGATCCTGGCGATCGCGGCGCTGTTGCTGGGGCTGGTCGCGGTGATGATCACGCCGCGCGAGGAAGAGCCGCAGATCGACGTGACCATGGCCAACGTGATGGTGCCGTTCCCGGGCGCCGACGTGCGCGACGTGGAAAACCTGGTGGCGTTCCCGCTGGAGCAGAAGCTGGCCGAGATCGAGGGCGTCAAGCACGTCTACTCGGTGAGCCGGCCCGGCATGGCGGTGATGACGGTGGAGTTCCAGGTCGGCGTGCCGCGGCAGACGGCGATCGTGCGGCTGTACAACCAGGTGTTCCAGAACCAGGGCTTCGTGCCGCCCGGCCTCGGCGTCGGTCCGCCGCTGGTGCGGCCGATGGGCATCGACGACGTGCCGGTGATGGCGCTGACGCTGTGGAGCGACGATCCCGCGCAGGGCCCGGTGCAACTGGCCGAGGTGGCGCACACGCTGGAGACCGAATTGAAGCGCGTGCCCGGCACGCGCGACGTCTACACCCTCGGCGCGCCGACCCGCGCGGTGGTGGTGCAGCTGGACGCGGCGAAACTGGCCGCCTACGGCATGACCCCGGGTGACCTCTCCGGCGTGCTGAAGGCGGCCAACACGGTCGCCCAGGCCGGCGACCGGGTGAGCGGCGACCGCGACGTGCCGGTGACCGCCGGGCGTTTCCTCGCCGATGCGGCGGAAGTGTCGCAACTGGTGATCGGCCTGAAGAACGGCCAGCCGGTATTCCTCTCCGACGTGGCCACGATCCGCCCGGGTGCGGACCTGCCCGACAGCTACGCCTGGTTCGGCGCACCGGCGGGCAAGGCCGGGCCGGCCACCGGCCACGCGCCGGCCGTGACCATCGCGGTGGCGAAGAAGCCCGGCACCAACGCCGCCGACATCACCGGCGCGATCCGCGAGCGGCTGGCCGCACTGCGCAACGTGGCGATTCCCGCCGACGTGCACGTGGTGGTCACCCGCGACTACGGCCAGACCGCCACCGACAAGGCGAACAAGCTGATCCACAAGCTGATCTTCGCCACCTTCTCGGTGGTGCTGCTGGTGCTGCTGGCGCTGAGCTGGCGCGCGGCGATCGTGGTCGGCAGCGCGGTGATCATCACCCTGGCGCTGACCCTGTTCGCGTCGTGGGCAATGGGTTTCACCATCAACCGCGTCTCGCTGTTCGCGCTGATCTTCTCCATCGGTATCCTGGTCGACGATGCCATCGTGGTGGTGGAGAACATCCACCGGCACATGGCGCTGGGCGGTCGCACGCTGCGCGAGGCGATCCCCGAGGCGGTCGGCGAGGTCGGCGGGCCGACCATCCTGGCCACCTTCACGGTGATCGCCGCGCTGCTGCCGATGGCCTTCGTGTCCGGCCTGATGGGGCCGTACATGCGGCCGATCCCGATCAACGCCTCGGCCGGCATGCTGCTGTCGCTGGCCGTCGCGCTGGTGGTGACGCCGTGGCTGGCGCTGAAACTGCTCGGCCACCACAGCCACGCCGAAGCTGCGCCGGGGAACGCCGACGGTGCGAATGACAGCCGCCTGCACCGCACGTTCCGTCGCCTGATGCTGCCCTTCCTCGATGGCCCCCGCGCGCCGCGCCACCGGCACCTGCTGTTCGCCGCGATGGGCGCGCTGGTGCTGGGGGCGGTGGGCCTGGTGGTGGTCAAGGCGGTGGTGCTGAAAATGCTGCCGTTCGACAACAAGTCCGAGTTCCAGGTGGTGGTGGACATGCCCGAGGGCAGCACGCTGGAGCGCACCAACCGCCTGCTCGGCGAGCTGGCGCAGGCGGTGGCCAAACTGCCCGAGGTGAAGGACTGGCAGGGCTATGCCGGCACCGCGTCGCCGATCACCTTCAACGGACTGGTGCGCCAGTACTACCTGCGCAGCGGCCCGATCGTGGGCGACCTGCAGGTGAACCTGGTCGACAAGCACGAGCGCTCGCGGCAGAGCCACGCCATCGCGCTGGCGGTGCGCCCGGCGCTGGCGCAGATCGGCGCGCGCTACGGCGCCTCGGTGAAGGTGGTCGAGGTGCCGCCGGGGCCGCCGGTGCTGGCGCCGATCGTGGCCGAGGTCTACGGCCCGGACTACGCCACCGTGCGCAAGGTGGCGCTGGGGCTGGAACAGGATTTCAGGGCCAACCCGGACATCGTCGACGTCGACACCAGCGTGGAAGCGGATGCGCCGCGCGACGTGCTGGTGGTCGATCGCGCCCGCGCGGCGCGACTGGGGCTGGATCAGGCGAGCATCGCGCAGGCGCTGCGCACCGCCTTGTCCGGCGACGATGCCACCTGGCTGATGGACGGCCAGGCGAAGTACGCGGTGCCGATCCGCCTGCGCCTGGGCGCGGGCGACCAGGCGTCGATGGAGCAGCTGCTGGCGCTGCGCGTGCGTGCGGCCGGGGGCGCGCTGGTGCCGTTGTCCGAGGTGGTCCGCGTGCAGTCGGCGCAGCGCGAGCAGGCGATCTGGCACAAGGACCTGCTGCCCTATGCCACCGTCACCGGCGACGACGCCGGCAGCACCGACAGCCCGCTGTACGGCATGTTCTCGCTGGTCGGCAAGCTCGGCCACGACAAGGTGGCGGGGCAGCTGCTGCAGCAGCACTTCATCGCGCAGCCGACCGACACCACCGACGCCGCGGTGAAGTGGGACGGCGAGTGGCAGATCACCTACGAGACGTTCCGCGACATGGGCCTGGCCTACTCGGCGGGCCTGCTGCTGATCTATCTGCTGGTGGTCGGCCAGTTCAAGAGCTACGTGGTGCCGCTGATCATCATGGCGCCGATCCCGCTGACCGTGATCGGCGTGATGCCCGGGCATGCGCTGGTCGGCGCGCAGTACACCGCCACCTCGATGATCGGCATGATCGCGCTGGCCGGCATCATCGTGCGCAACTCGATCCTGCTGATCGACTTCATCAACCACGCGCTGGCCGCCGGCAGTCCGCTGCGCGAGGCGGTGGTCGAGGCCGCGGCGGTGCGCGCCAAGCCGATCGTGTTGACCGGGCTGGCGGCTATGATCGGCGGCTTCTTCATCATCGACGACCCGATCTTCCAGGGCCTGGCGGTGTCGCTGATCTTCGGCATCCTGGTCTCCACCGCGCTGACCCTGCTGGTGATCCCGCTGCTCTACTACGCCTGGCTGCAGCGGCGCACGGGGCCGGATGGCCGATTGTCGCAGGCGCCGCCGGCTTGACCCCGGTCAGGCCGGCTCGCCGGCACCGCGCGCTAGCATGCCTTCATCCGCGGCGTCCGCGCCGCCTGCCGGAGTGATCCGCATGAAAGCTGTACGCATTCTTCTCGCCAGCGCCTGCGCGCTCGGCCTCGCCACTGCGGCCCAGGCCGGTCCCCAACACGCCCACGCCGAGCACGACAGCCACGCGGCACACGCCGCCAGCGCCGCCACGCAGGTGCCGGCACAGCGCTGGACGCCGGATGCCCCGCTGCGCGCGGGCATGCGCCGCGCGCACACCGCGGTGGCCGAGCTGGCCCACTACGAGATGGGTCACATGAGCGCGCCGATGGCGGTCGACCGCGCCACCGAGGTGGAAAGTGCGGTGACCTACATGTTCGCCAACTGCAAGCTGTCGGCCGAGCCCGATGCCGCGCTGCACGGCATCCTGGTGCCGCTGCTCACGGCCGCGCAGGCGTTGAAGGCCGATCCGGCGAAGGTGTCCGCGGTGGCCGACATGCGCGCGGCGATCGCGCATTACCCGCAGTATTTCGACGATCCCGGCTGGGACAAGCCGGTGCCGGTCGAACACGTGATGCACGACGAGCCGTGAGGCGGCGCGTTGCGGGTGGCCCGTGAAGCGCCGCCCGCAACGCGTGCGCGACGCGGTGCACCTGGTTTTTCCTTCCCTCGCGAAGCGGGGGAAGCAAGAGCAAGAAAGCACAACCTCTCAGAGCCTGTGAAAAATTCGACGGCGGCGTCGCACCCGGTTTTTCCTTCCCTCGCGAAGCGGGGGAAGAGCCTGCCCCGGACTTGATCCGGGGTGCCGAAGGCGGATGGGGGCGCTCTTGATCTTGGCTTTTGCAAAGCGAAAAGCTCCCCCTTCCGCCCTTCGGGCACCTTCCCCCGCTGCGCGGGGGAAGCAAGAGCAAGAAAGCACAACCTCTCAGAGCCTGTGAAAGATTCGACGGCGGCGTCGCACCCGGTTTTTCCTTCCCTCGCGAAGCGGGGGAAGGTGCCGAAGGCGGATGGAGGCGATCTTGATCTTGGCTTTTGCAAAGCGAAAAGCCCCCCTTCCGCCCTGCGGGTACCTTCCCCCGCAAGCGGGGGAAGCAAGAGCAAGAAAGCACAACCTCTCAGAGTTTCACGTCGAGCTTCAGCCAGCCGGTGCGGCCCGGCTCGTTCACCCGCAGCGTGTTGACGTAGCCGACCAGTCCTGCGTTCGCCGCGTTGACGTGCTCGGCGTAGGTCTTGTCCAGCAGGTTGTCGATCCCCGCGCTGAGCGTGAGCGTGCGGCTGAGACGATAGCCACTGTTGAGCGAGAACACGCCGAAGCCGGCACTCGGCCCGAGATCCTGGCCGACGATGTTGCCGCTGCCCGGCGCGGCCCGGTGCTGCGCCGCGGCCACCCGCCACAGGGCGCCCGCCGACCAGACGCCGCTGTCGTAGGTGAGCCCGAAACGCGCCTCCAGCGGCGGCATCTGCGGCAGCGGGCGGTGGTCGCTGCGGTTTTCGCCCCAGGCCCAGGCCAGTGTGGCGTCGCCCTTCCAGCGGTCGTCGAAGGCGTAGACCAGGCCGGCCTCGGTACCGGCGATGCGTGCCCGGACATTGCGCGCCTGGCTCTTGCCCATCATGCCGCTGCCATAGTCGAGCAGGATGAAGTCGTCGACCACGCCGAGGTAGCCGGACACCCAGCCCCTCAGCCGCTTGCCGTCGTTGTACTGCAGGCCGACATCGAGCTGGGTGGTGCGCTCCGGATTCAGTCGGCGGAACGCGGCGACGCTCTTGTCGACATGCCGGCCGAACAGTTCCCAGTAATCGGGGAAGCGCTCGACGTGGCCGATGCCGGCGTAGAACGTGGCTGGTGCCGCGGCCAGATCATGCTCGTAGCGCACGAAGCCGGCGGGCAGGGTGGACGAGCGGCTCGCGGGGAGCTTTGCCGTGCCGCCCATGCCGGATGCGGCCAACTGGTAGCCGCGCGCGTGCGCGCGGTCGAGGCGTGCACCGCCAATGAGCAGGTCGCGCTCGGCCAGCGTCCAGCGCAGTTCGCCGAAGGCGCCGAGCGTGCCGATGCGTGCGTCGCGCAGGCGCGGTTGATCGTGATAGTCCGGCAGCATCCCGCCGGCCGGTCCGCCCATGCGTGCGGTGTGCGTGTTGGCCGAGCCGTCGACGCCGGCCGCCAGTTCCAGCGATTCGCCCCACCGGAAGCTGGCGGCGGCGCGGCCACCGACGGTGGTGCGCGCCACGTCGCTGGCCATCGCCATCGGCATCACGCTGCTGGGGTCCGGCTGGCGCAGGGTGTAGTTGTCCATCACGTGGTCGGCGTAGTTGTAGTAGAGCTGTGCCTCCAGCTTTTCCAGCGGGCCGTCGGCGCGGCGCTGTTCGAACTTCAACCCCACGCTCTCGCGCAGGAACTGCACGCCATCCATGCCGCTGAAGGCGTAGGCCGCCTTGCCGTCGCCCTTGCCGGTGGTCAGCTCGACGCGGGTGTCGTCGTCCGGCGTCCAGCCCAGGGTCAGGTCGGTGTTCCAGCGGTCGTAGGAGGAATGCACGCGGCGGCCATCGCCGTCCGCGTAGTCCTGGGCATGGGTGTGGTTGGCGCTGACGCCAAGGTAGACATCCGGCGTGCCGGTGCGCAGGTCGACCATCTGGTCGTTGCGCCCGTTCGAGCCGCCGAGCAGGCTGCCCTCGAATGCGTGGCCCGGTTCCGTGTAGCGCTTGAAATCGCGCTCGAACAGCACCGTCCCGGCCGAATTGCCGGGGCCGTACTGCACGGTCTGCGGACCCTTGATCACGGTGACGCGGTCGTACAGCTGCGGCGAGATGTAGGCGGTGGGCGGGTCCATCCGCGACGGACAGCCGCCGCCGATCTGGCCACCGTCGATCAGGATGTTCAGGCGCGAGCCGGTCATGCCGCGCAGCACCGGGTCGCCATTGCTGCCGCCCTTGCGGATCACCGCGAAGCCGGGAATGGTTTTCAGGAAATCCGCGCCGTCGCTGGCCGGCACGGGTTGGCGCGGTGCCTTCGGGTCGGTGGTGACGGTGAGCGGGCCGTCCTGCATCACCGCGGTGACCACGATGGGCGCGAACACCGTGATGGACGGCTCGGTGGCGGTCGCGGCCAGCGGTGGTCCCAGCAGCAGGGCAAGTCCGATCGTGCGCGCCAGCGCGCGGCGGGCGGGACGGGGCACGCTGGTGGCGTGCAGTGACGATGGCGCAGCCGCACGGGCGTGCGCGCAAAAAATACGGGCAGACATGGCGTTCCTCGATGTTCTGGCAGGGCGGCGGGCGCGGGAGGTGCGCCCCGGCCGCGGGTCGATGCAGATCAGCCGGGCGGGAATGCCGGCGGGCCGCGCGGCACCGCGGTCAGCGTGGAACGTTCGGGGCCGCGTTGCGGCGCGGTCGGCACCGGTTGGCGCGGTGCGGCTTGCGGCAGCAGTCCGGGCAGCCAGGCGATGACGAGCAGCAGTGGACTGTGGCCGAGCAGGCCGCAGTAGCCGCACTGCTCCATCAGCATGTCGTCATGATCGACGTGTGCGTGGTCGGATGGGTGCGAGTCGGCATGCCCGGCGGGTATCGGCGCCGCCATGTCCATGGTGTGGCGTGCGTCGTGCACGGAGCTGGCGGCGACGCTTGCCAGGGTGCGCGAAACCACCGGCGCAACGATGGTCAGGCCGAGGGCGAACAGGGCCAGCCAGGCAAACAGGACGCGGATTTTACGCGTATGGCGCAAGGGTTTTCCCGACAACCTGCGAGGAACCTTCAGCCAGTCCATGCTGCCATGCATCGACGCGGAAGGCGTTGTGGCATGGCGCCGCAGCGACCGCCAGGTTGTCCTCTCCAAATCAGCCGACGCCGCCCAGTACCGCGGCGGCATCGCGCGCGGCGATCCATTCCTCGTTGGTCGGCTCGACGCCGACGATCACGCGGCTGCCGTCGGCGGAGATGATCGGCGCGTGCGCCGCGTTGCGGCCCTCGTCCAGCGCGACGCCGAGGAAGGCGAGATCGCGGCACACGCGCTCGCGCACGAAGGCGTTGTGCTCGCCCACGCCGGCGGTGAACACCAGCAGCTCGAGCCCGCCCAGCACGGCTGCCAATGCGCCGATCTCGCGGACGATCCGACGCACGTAGAGTGCGAGCGCCAGGCGCGCGCGTTCGCCGGGCTCGCCGTCGTCAGCTTCGTGCTGCACGATCACGCGCGGTTCGGACGACACGCCGGAGACGCCGAGCAGGCCGCTGCGGTGGTAGAGCAGGTGGCCCACCTCTTCGAGCGAGAGCTTCTCGATCTCCATCAGGTACAGCAGCGCGCCGGGGTCGAGCGCGCCGGTGCGCGTGCCCATCATCAGGCCGTCGAGCGCGGAGAAGCCCATCGTGGTGGCGACGCTTTCGAGCTTGTTCATCGCGCACAGGCTGGCGCCGCTGCCCAGGTGCGCGACGATGCTGCGTCCGCGTGCCGCCTCGCCGTGGCGTTCGGCCAGCGCGGTTGCCATGAAGGCATACGACAGGCCGTGGAAACCGTAGCGGCGCAGGCCGCGCTGCCAGGCATCCCACGGCAGCGGCAGGATCTGCTCGACCGTCGGCATGGTGTGATGAAAGCCGGTGTCGAAACAGGCCACCTGCGGCAGCTCGGGCGACTCCCGCAGCAGGATCTCGATCGCCTCCAGCGCGAACGGCTGGTGCAGCGGCGCCAGCGGCACGTAGCTCGTCAGGTCGGCCAGCACGCCCGCATCGATGCGCGTGGGCTGGAAATAGCGGCTGCCGCCGTGCACCACGCGATGCGCGACCACGGCGAGGCGCCGGCCATCGAGCCGTGCGCGCACGCGCTGCAGGATCAGCGTCAGCGCCGCGCGGTAGGGCTGTGCCGGGTCGAGCGAGATCGTGAACGGCGCGACCCCGGTCTCACCGAAGTCGGGCGTCGGGCCACCGATGCCCTGCACCTTGCCGTTCCACAATGGCTTGCGCGGCAGCGGCACGGCGGCTGCATCGAACAGCGCGAACTTGATGCTCGACGAGCCGCAGTTGAGGACCAGGATCAGGGGCGTCATGGCGACGGTCGGCTCAGGGCGGGCTGGTGCGGTAGTGGTGCGCCAGCATCAGCGCGATGGCGCACGAGGCGAGCCGCGAGCGGCGCGAATCGGAGCGGCTGGTGAGCACCACCGGCACGCGCGCGCCCAGCACGATGCCGGCGCTGTCGGCATGGCCCATGTATTCCAGCTGCTTGGCCAGCATGTTGCCGCTTTCGAGATCGGGCACCACCAGGATGTCGGCCTGCCCGGCCACGGCCGAGACGATGCCCTTGACGCGCGCGGCTTCGGGCGAGACCGCGTTGTCGAACGCCAACGGCCCGTCCAGCAACCCGCCGGTGATCTGGCCGCGGTCGGCCATCTTGCATAGCGCCGCCGCGTCCAGCGTGGAGGGCATGCGCGAGTTGACGGTTTCCACCGCGGCCAGGATCGCCACCTTCGGCTCGGCCACGCCGAGGACGTGGGCGAGGTCGATCGCGTTGCGCACGATGTCGGCCTTGTCCTCCAGCGTCGGCGCGATGTTGATGGCGGCGTCGGTGATGATGAACGGGCGCGGATACGCGGCCGTTTCCATCACGAAGCAGTGCGTGATGCGCCGCCTGGTGCGCAGCCCGGCCGCGGTCGGCACGATCGCGCCCATCAGCTCGTCCGAATGCAGGCTGCCTTTCATCAGCGCATCCACCTCGCCGCGACTGGCCATCGCCGCGGCTTCCTCGGCGGCGGCGTGGCTGTGCGGCACGTCGATGCACGGGATGCCGTCCAGGTCGATCCCCGCTTCCGCAGCAGCGGCCTGCAGCCGGGCGCGCGGGGCGACCAGCACCGGCCGGATGATGCCGGCATCGCGCGCGTCGATGGCGCCGGCAAGGCTGAGCGCGTCGCAGGGATGGACCACCGCCATGCGCACCGGCTCCATCGAGCGCACGTGCGCGATCAGGCGTTCGACCCCGCGCAGCACGGGTGGCGCCGATGGCGCGCGAACGGTGCTGGCAGGCTGGCTGCGGCTCATGGTGTTTTCCTCGTTGTGCCGGTGACCGCCCGCTGGGGTCACTCCTGCGTGCGCACGCCGGGCGCGCGCCCGGCAAGTGTCGCATGGGCTCGTCGTCGACGGATCAGGCGGCCTGCCGCCGGACTTCCGGCATGATCACGATGGCTTGCGGTCCCGGATCGAGCCCTGCCACGTCCAGTTGCGCACTTCGGGCAGGTCCTGGCCGTGCCGGTTGATGTACTGGCGGTGTTCGACCAGCTTGTCGCGCAGCTGCTGCTTCAGGTAGGTGCCCTGATTGCCGGTCTGCGGCAGGCGGTCGATCGCGCTGATCACCAGGTGGAAGCGGTCGAGTTCGTTCAGCACGGTCATGTCGAACGGCGTGGTGACGGTGCCTTCCTCCCGGTAGCCGCGCACGTGGATGTTGTCGTGATTGGTGCGCCGGTAGGTGAGCCGGTGGATCAGGTACGGGTAGGCATGGAAGGCGAAGATCACCGGCCTGTCCCGCGTGAACAGGGCGTCGAAGTCGGTGTCGTCCAGGCCGTGCGGGTGCTCCGCGCGAGGTTGCAGGCGCATCAGGTCGACCACGTTGACCACGCGGATCTTCAGCTCGGGCAGATGCTCGCGCAGGATCGACACGGCGGCGAGGGTCTCCAGCGTCGGCACGTCGCCGCAGCAGGCCATCACCAGATCCGGCGCATCGACCTCCTGGTCGTTGCTGGCCCACGACCAGATGCCGATGCCTTCGCTGCAGTGCCTGACCGCCTGCTCCATGGTCAGCCACTGCGGTGCGGGATGCTTGCCGGCGATCACCACGTTGACGTAATGCAGGCTGCGCAGGCAGTGATCCATCACCGACAGCAGGCAGTTCGCGTCCGGTGGCAGGTAGACCCGCACCACGCCGGCCTTCTTGTTGACCACGTGATCGATGAAGCCGGGATCCTGGTGGCTGAAGCCGTTGTGGTCCTGCCGCCACACATGCGAGGCCAGCAGGTAGTTCAGCGAGGCGATCTTGCGTCGCCACGGCAGGGATGCGGTGACCTTGAGCCACTTGGCGTGCTGGTTGAACATCGAATCGATGATGTGGATGAACGCCTCGTAGCAGTTGAACAGACCGTGTCGCCCGGTCAGCAGATAACCTTCCAGCCAGCCTTCGCACTGGTGTTCGCTGAGCATCTCCAGTACCCGGCCAGTGGCGGCAAGGTGCTGGTCGGTCGCCTGGGTGCCGGCGTTCCACTGCCGGTCGGTGACGTCGAACACGGCCTCCAGTCCGTTGGAGATGGTCTCGTCCGGGCCGAACACGCGGAAGTTGCGCTGGCTCTGGTTGAGCGCGGTGACGTCGCGCAGGAACGGCGCCAGCACCCGGGTATCGCCGATGCCGCGGACGCCGGGCTCCGCCACGGTACAGGCGTAATCGCGAAAGTCCGGCACGCGCAGTTCACGCAGCAGGCTGCCGCCGTTGGCGTGGGGATTGGCGCCCATCCGGCGCGGGCCCACCGGCGCCAGCGCGGCCAGCTCCGGCAGCAGCCGGCCCGCGGCGTCGAACAGTTCCTCGGGCCGGTAACTCTTCAGCCACGCTTCGAGCTGCCGCAGGTGTTCGACAGGAGTCGAGGCGGAGACGGCGATCGGTATCTGGTGCGCGCGAAAGGTACCTTCCACCGGCAAGCCATCGACGACTTGCGGGCCGGTCCAGCCCTTGGGCGAGCGCAGCACGATCATCGGCCAGCGCGGTCGTTCGCGCCGGCCGTGCTCGCGTGCCTCGCGCCGAATCGCCTTGATCTGCTCCACCGCCTGATCCAGCGCGCTGGCCATCGCTTCATGCATCGCGGCCGGTTCGTTGCCCTCGACGAAGAATGGCGACCAGCCGTAGCCGCGCAGCAACTGCTCGAGTTCCTCATGGCTGATGCGCGCCAGCACGGTCGGGTTCGCGATCTTGTAACCGTTGAGGTGCAGGATCGGCAGTACCGCGCCGTCCGTGGCCGGGTCGAGAAACTTGTTGGAATGCCAGGCGGTGGCCAGCGGCCCGGTCTCGGCCTCGCCGTCGCCGACCACGCAGGCGACGACCAGTTCGGGGTTGTCGAAAACGGCGCCGAACGCGTGGCTCAGCGAATAGCCCAGTTCACCGCCCTCATGGATCGAGCCGGGGCATTCCGGCGAGGCATGGCTGGAAATGCCGCCGGGAAAGGAGAACTGCAGGAACAGTTTCTGCAACCCCGCCTCGTCCTGGCTGATTTCGGGGTAGATCTCGCTGTAGCTGCCTTCCAGATAGGTGTTGCCGACCACGGCCGGGCCGCCGTGGCCGGGGCCGGAGACATAGATCATGTCGAGGTCGTGCTGCCTGATGATCCGGTTCAGATGCACGTAGATGAAGTTCTGTCCCGGCGTGGTACCCCAGTGCCCCAACAGCATGGGCTTCACGTCGGCGAGCGTCAGTGGGCGCTTCAGCAACGGGTTGCTGCGCAGGTAGAGCTGGCCGACCGCCAGATAGTTGGCGGCGCGCCAGTAGGCGTCCATGCGTCGCAGCAGGTCGGGGGTGAGGCTGGGGGATTTCATCGGCAGTGACTCCCGTGGCGGGCAAATCCCCCGATGTCGGCGTCGGCTACGGTGGTGGGGGACACCCGTTCAGTGCCGGAGCATGCGACTGCCCGGCGTGACGACGGCGTATCGCTTGTTTCATTCTGGAATGTTTCCCGTGCCGGTCATTTGACGGCGATCAACAACGCTCATCGTTCGCGTCGGGCTCGGTCGAGCTTCACGCATGCTCAGCGTGATCCGCGCTGGTAGCGCGTGAAGAACCAGCGGTTCGCCAGGTGGACCACACCCAGATAGGCCGTCGCGACGAGCGCGAGTGCGGCCAACACCGGAGCGGGCAGCGGCACGAACCCCAGCCAGTGGGCGAGTGGCGAATAAGGCAGGCCCACCGCCACCGCGATGGCAAACAGGGCGCCCGCCACCAGCAGGGGATGCGGGTGGTCGCGGAAGGGGTTTCTGCTCCGGATGATGAAGATCACCAGCACCTGGGTGGCGAGCGATTCGACGAACCAGCTGGTGTGGAAAAGCCCTTCGTCGGCCTGGAAGACCCACAGCAGGAGCCCGAACACCATGAAGTCGAACGCGGAGCTGATCGGTCCGAAGGTGAACATGAATCGGCGCACGACGCCCAGATCCCAATGACGCGGCCGGGCCACCATCGCCTCGTCGACGCGGTCCAGCGGGATGGCCATTTCGGACAGGTCGTACAGCAGGTTGTTGAGCAGGATCTGGATCGGCAGCATCGGCAGGTAGGGCAACAGCAGCACGCCGCCGGCCATCGAGAACATGTTCCCGAAGTTCGAGCTGGTGCCCATCATGATGTACTTGAGGATATTGGCGAAGGTGCGGCGGCCTTCGCGGACGCCTTCCGCCAGCACGCCGAGGTCCTTGCGCAGCAGGATCATGCAGGCGGCCTCCCTGGCCACGTCGACGGCGGTATCCACGGAGAACCCGACGTCGGCGGCATGCAGCGGCGGCGCATCGTTGATGCCGTCGCCGAGGTAGCCGACCACGTGGCCCTTGCGGCGCAGCGCGCGGATGACGCGGGACTTCTGCACGGGCGTCATGCGGCAGAACAGCGTGGTGGCGTCGAGCCGGGCCGCCAGTGCGTCATCGTCCAGGGAATCGAGCACCGGGCCGGTCAGCGTGTCGCCCACCGCGAGGCCGAGCTCGCGGCAGACGTGCCGGGTCACCTGCTCGTGGTCGCCGGTGACGACTTTCACGGCGACGCCCAGTCCGGCCAGCGCCACCAGCGCTTCCCGCGCGCCGGTTTTCGGCGGGTCGAGGAAGGCGAGGAAGCCGGCGAGGGTCAGGCCGGTTTCATCGATGACCCCGGCATGCTGCCGGTCCTGTTCGACGGTTTTCCACGCGACCCCCAGTACGCGATAGCCTTCGCTGCCGAGGGCATCGAGAGTCCCGGCCGCGATGGCACGCGAAGCGTCGTCCAGCGGTGCCGACGGCAGCCCGGGCCGCTCGTACGCCGTGGTCAGGCGCAGCACGTCTTCCGGTGCGCCCTTGACCACGAGCAGGCGCTGGCCATCGTTTTCCACCAGGATCGAGACCCGGCGGCGCTGGAAGTCGAATGGCACCTCGTCGATCTTCCGCCATGCCGCCGGATCGAATGCGGCGGCTTCGAGGATGGCGTCGTCCAGCGGACTCTTGAGGCCGGTTTCGAATGCCGCATTGACCTGCGCCATGCGCAGCACCGAGGCGCTTGCCCCTCCGCCCAGGTCGACCTCGCGCACCAGCCGGATACGAGCTTCGGTGAGCGTGCCGGTCTTGTCGCTGCACAACACGTCCATGCCGCCGAGGTCGTGGATGGCGGTCAGGCGCTTCACGATCACGTTCTTGCGCGCCATGCGCAGCGCGCCGTGGGCGAGCGTCACCGACACCACCATCGGCAGCAGTTCCGGCGTGAGACCGACGGCGAGCGCCAGCGCGAACAGGAACGATTCGAGCGCCGGTCGATGGAGCAGCAGGTTGACCAGCAGTGCGAACAGCACCAGCAGAACGGTCAGGCGCACGATCATCATGCCGAAATCACGGATGCCGCTGGCAAACACGGTGGGTGGCGGCGTCTTCTGCAATGATCGGGCAATCGAACCCAACTGGGTGTCGCGTCCGGTGGCCACCACCAGCGCCCTGGCCGTGCCGCTGACCACGGAGCTCCCGGTGAAGACGAGATTTCCCGGGAAGTCTTCCTGTGCCGGGATGGGCATGGCCAGGTCCGCTCGTTTCTCGGTCGGATACGGTTCGCCGGTGAGCAGGGCATCGTCGACGTAGAGGTCTCGCGCCCCGATCAACCGGCAGTCGGCCGGAACCAGATCGCCCGCAGCGAGGAGGATCACGTCGCCGGGAACGAGGTCGACGGCGGCGACCTGCTCCGGGCTGCCCCCGCGCAGCACGCTTGCCGACAGCGAGACCTGGCTGCGCAGGCTTTCCGCGGCGTTCTGCGCGCGATGCTCCTGGGCCACGTCCAGCGCCATCGACATGGCCACGACGAGGGTGATCACGACGAAACTGGCGACGTCGCCGGTGAACGCCGACACGGTGGCCGCGCCGAGCAGGACCAGGACGAGCGGGTTGCGGAAGCGCGCCGAGACGGCCGACCACAGCCGCCTCGGCGCGGCGGTGTCGATGCGGTTCGGTCCGGCGGTGGCGAGCCTGGCCGCGGCGGTGGCCGCGTCCAGCCCGCCGTCGGCGGAACCCAGTGAGCGGAAGAGATCGTCCAGCGGCAGCGTGGCCGCGCGGATCATCGCCGCACCGGCCGCTGCCGTTCGTGCGGAAGTCGCCGTCGCGTCGCGGACGGGTGCATCGGAATGGCGCGTGCCCATTTCGCCTCTGCCTACCCGCCGACGGTACCGTCAGCGCGACAGCGGCGAGCCGATGGCGGCTGCAGCCGCCCCGCCCGGGCCGGAACAGTCGCGTGGCAGGCCCGTGCGGTCCGCAAGCGGGTCCGGGCAAACCATCGGCGTCGGTTGCATGGTGGTTTCTCCGCGCGTGGTCCGGGCAGGTCTCAGTGCGCGAGAAACAGCGGCAGGCTCGCGTTCCTGAGCATCCAGCGCGTGACGCCTCCCATGGTCAGCTCGCTGAGGCGCGAGCGGCCCCAGGCGCCCATCACCAGCAGGTCGGCGTCGAACGCCCGGGCGGCGGCCAGCAGCGCGGGGCCTTCGTCGTGTTCGGCCGGGAACGGCTGCCATTGCGCCTCGATGCCGTGGCGCGCGAACCAGCCGCGCAGCGGCAGCGGCGGCGGACTGATGCCGGGCAGGCCGCCACGCTCGCCATCGAGCACCCGCACGACGGACGCCTGCGCCAGCAGCGGCAGCGCAGCCTTCACCGCCTGCGCGGCTTCGCCGGAGCCGTTCCATGCGATGACGATGCGCCGGGCCTGCAGCGTGTCGCCGCCGATGTCGGGCATCAGCAGCATCGGCGAGGCGCGGGCGAACAGCGCGCGCGTGACATCGTCGACACCGGGCGCGGCATCCGGATCGCTGACCTTCAGTTCGCCGATCATGAAATCGGCCAGTCGCGAGCGCTTGCCCAGCGCCTGCCCGGAGATACCGCGCATCACCTCCCATTCGCCCTCGACGCCCGCGCTTCGGCACTGCTGCAGCCACCAGTCGCGTCGAGCCAGCGCCGCCTGTTCCTCGGCGGCCAGCACGTCGATCACGTCGGGTATCGCCATCAGCGAAGGACACACCGCGACCACCTGCAGCCCGGTGACGAAGGCGCCGTGGCGCCTGGCCAGCGCCAGCGCCGCGCCCGGCCACGACGGGTTGTCCGAGGTCCCGCCGACGTTGACGATGATGTCCAGCACGATGTCTCCCGCGCCAGCCGCGATGGCCGGGCACGCTGGCATGCTCTGGCCGATCGCGCCGCGCGGTTTTGACCGTGGTCAAACCCCGGCACGAAAGCGACGTGACCGGGCCGGTGGCACGCTGCGGGAACCGACGGCCTACGCCATGTCGATGTCGCCGCCGCACAGCTCGTCGAGCAGGTCGCGACGCAGGATCCGCACCGATTTGCGATTCACCGACAGGACGCCGGCCGATTCCATCCTGCCGAACAGCCGGCTGACCGTCTCCAGCGCCAGCCCCAGATAGTTGGCGATGTCTTCGCGCGACATCGGCAGGATCAGCGCCAGCGGGTCGCGTGACAATCGCGCATAGCGGTCGGACATGCGCCGGATGAAGAATGCCAGCCGCCGCTGCGCCTGCTGCTTGCCCATCAGCACCAGGTGGCTCTGCTCGTCGACCAGCGCGCCGCTGATCACCCGCATCAGCTGGTGGTTCAGCGCCGGCAGGTTGGCGGTGGCCTCCTGCAACTGCGCGTAGCGCAGTTCGCACACGCTGGAGCGCTCCAGCGTCTGGGCGGTGCACGGGTAGTGTTCGTTGATGAGGCCGCCGATGCCCATGATGTCGCCGGGCAGGTGGAAACCGAGGATCTGCACGTCGCCTTCGGAACCTTCCACGAAGGTCTTCAGCGCGCCGGCACGCACCACGTACAACGCGCCGAACTTGCGGCCCTGCGGGAACAGCGTCTGCCCGCGATCGAGCGGCAGCATGTCGCGCGCGGTGGCGTTGAGCGTGTGCAGGTCGTCCGCGCTGAGGCCGGCCGGCAGGCGGAAATCGTGGATGGCGCAGTAGCCGCAGCTGCGCCTGAGCTCGTCAAGATCGAGATCTGATGTCATGCCGTTCGACGCCCTCGCTGCCTTCAATGGCTCACCCGGCGGTGCACGTGGCCGCAGGGCCGAACCTGCCGCGCGGCGTCCATCGACGGATGGCCCAGATTAACCGTTACTGCCGTCAGGTGGGCGTATCGCCCTCATTCGCACCCGGGCCGCGCCGCGATCGCCATGCCGTCGTCCGGATCGACCAGCAACTGCCGGTGGATACGTTCCAACTCCCGCAGCAGGCTTTCGCGCGCTTCGGCGGCATACGGATTTTCGCGCTGGATCGCGCCGAACAGATGGCCGGCATCGCCGCGCACCGCCTCCAGCATACGCTGCAGGCCCTGGAACGACGGCGGTGCCATCGGCATGCCCTCGTCCACGCCCAGGTCGATCAGCCCCTTGGCGATGAAGAACGCCAGCGCGTGCGTGCTGGCCATGGCGCGATCGTGGCTTGCCGGCTCCTGCACGATGACCTCGCAGTCCAGCGCCCGGAACAGGTCGCCGGCGCGCGCGGCTGCATGCGGATGCGCCACGGCGGGGCACAGCACCACGCGGCGCGGGTGGTCGCCACGGGCCAGGCTGATCGGACCGAACAGGGGATGCGTGCCGAGGTGCGGGATGTCCGTGCCGAGCAGCTCGTCCATCAGCGCGCAGGGATGCAGCTTGACGCTGCCCACGTCGAACACGGTCTGCCCGGCGTGCAGCAGCGGGCGCAATGCCAGCAGCGCGGCGCGCAGCTGCGGCACCGGCATGGCCAGCACGATCCAGCTGGCGTCGGCAGTTGCCGCGACCAGCGAAGGCGCCGCCAGCTCCGCCGGCACCGTCGCATGCGGGTCGAACACCTGCAGCGGATGGCCGGCCCGCAGCAGCAGTTCGACGAAGGCCTGACCGAAGCGGCCGTAACCGAGCACGGCCACGCGCGGCAGCGCGGCGCTCACGGCGGTACGGCCGTCGTCGCCAGCAGGCTGTGCACGCGGCGGGCGAGGAAATCGAAATAGCGGTCGATGTAGCTGATGCCGTTCTCGTGGTCGATCAGGAACGGGTTCATCAGCGTATGGCGCAGGATCAGCAGGCGGTCGTCGTCGGCCACGAAGCTGGCCGGGTCCAGGCCCAGTGCGGCGAAGATGCGCGCGGTCTGCGCCGTGCCGAGCATGTCCGCGCGCAGGCTGGTCACCGAGCCGAAGAACTCCTTGGTCTGCAGTGGCTGGCGCGGATCGCAGCGCAGTTCGTCGTGCAGCGCGCGCACGAAGGCGTTGGCCGTCGCCACCGACGTGTTGCCGCGCGGGTTGAGCGCGAGGCAGACCAGGTTGCTGTCCGGCGCGAACGGCACCAGCGCGTGCACGCCGTCGGCCAGCTCCAGCGCGAAGCGCTGCGCACGCGCGTGGAAGGTCTCGGCGGCGCGCACGGTGGCGCGCGGCAGGGCGCCGAAGTGGGCATGGTCCAGCGGCAGCACCTTGTGCGTCACGTACACCGCGGCCGCCGCGGCGCCGGATTTGGAACCTTCCGGGATGAACTGGCCGAGGCTGCGGTAACGCGCCAGGTAATCCTTCGGCGTGCCGCCGTGGAATACGTAATCCGCGCGCTCGGCCAGCAGCGCCATCGCGCGGTGGTCGCGGCAGACGAAGGCACCCGAGCCGTAGGGCAGGTAGCCGAGCTTGTGCGGGTCGACGGTGGCCGAGTCGGTATTGCCCAGCGCGGCGAAGGCGGCGTGCACTGCCGGCGTGGGGAACTGCACGTAGTCGGCGGCCACCTCATCGCGTGTGCGCAGCGAGCCGTCCTCGTGGCGGAACACGGTGGCCAGGTAGCCACCCCAGGCGGCGTCGACGTGCACGGCGAAATCCAGTCCGCGACCGCGCGAGGCTTCGCGTGCGGCGAGCACCTGGTCGATCGGGTCGATGGTGCCGTACTCGGTGCCGCCGAGCACGGACACGCACATCAATACCGGTTGATGCTCGCGCGCGCAGCGCTCCAGCGTGTCGCGCAAGGCGGCGCCGTCCAGCCGCATGCCGTCGGTGGGCAGCAATTCGAGCTGGTCGCGGCCGAGGCCGAGCAGCTTCACGCCCTTGCTCCACGAGTAGTGCGCGGTGACCGGCGCCAGCACCAGCGGCAGCTTGAGATCCGGGTGCGCGGCGAAGAAGCCGACCAGCCCGCGCTGCTCGATGCGCTCGCGCTCGACGCGTTGCAGCCAGCGCACACGTTCGGCCGGGGTCTGCGCAGCAAGCCAGCCTTGCCACGCCGTCAGCAACGTGATGCCATCGGCCTGCGCGAGGTTGAAGGCCGTCCAGTCGTCGTGCGGCAGATCGAGATCCGGCACCTGCGCCGCGCGCAGCGCCACCGGGAACGCCTTCAATGCCAGTGCCAGGCGCAGCGCCTGGTAGTTGGCTAGGGTGCCGCCGGAAGTGAGATGGCCGAACGCGCAGGCGTCCTGCGCCGGATCGTGCGGGTAGCCGAGCATGCGCGCCAGCTGCAGGCCGGCCTGCACCTCCATGTCGACGGTGACCGGGGCGGCGTCCTCGCTGACGTTGTTGGGGTTGTACGGCAGCGTGAGCATCTGCGCGGCCAGCCCCGGCAGCAGCAGGTCGCTGGCCATGTGCCCGATGTAGCGCGGGCTGTGGAACGGCACCGACTTCTTCAGCGCGGCGGAGAGCTGGTGCAACTCGCGGCGCATGCGCGATTCGAACGCGAGGTAGTCCGGGTGATGCGCGGCGCCGGTGCCGATCGCCGGCGGATCTTCGGGGTGGAAATTGCGCCGCCAGTACACGTGGTCGCGCAGGAACTCGACCAGCATCTTCTCCAGCAGCGTGTCGTTCTCGCCGTAGGGGCCGAGGAAGCACGCGTCCAGCGTGTGGTCGCGCGAGACGTCGTGGTTGAATGGCTGCGCCGCGCTCATGCCAGCCATCCGTGCAGCCAGCCCAGCGGGTGGTGCATGCGCGCGACGCCGAGCATCCAGGCGTAGGTGGCCAATGCAGCCACATAGAAGATCATTCGGGCGCGCGGCGCATGCACGCGCTTCATCGCCAGCATGGCCAGCGCAACGTAGGCAAGCAGCAGGATCAGCTTGACCGTGAGCCAGCCGTTGGCGAACAGCGCACCGGGCAGGATCGATACCAGCATCAGCGCGGCGGTCAGCAAGACGGTGTCGATGGTGTAGCTGAGCAGGCGCAACGGCGCGCCCTGCGCCACGCCGGCCAGCCGCGTCTGTGCCATCAGCCCGCGCAGCGCGAACAGGCCGCCGCTGAGCAGCACGCAGAGGATGTGGACGGCCTTGATCTGGGGGTAGAACTCGATCATGTCGGCGCCGGGATTCGTGATTCGGGACTTGGACAAGCATCAGGGCGCGCCATGTGGCGCGCCCTGATGTGGGTCATGCGCTCTCGGACGCTGCGTCCGGCAGCGGCGTGGCGGCGACCTGTCGTTTCGGCCACAGCCACAGCGAGGCGACGAAGCCGGCGATCAGCATGGCGCCGATGGCGAACACGGTGTCGCCGGGCACGCGCATCCATACCAGCATGTGGATCAGCGGGCGGTCCATGAACTCGGCCGAGCGGGCGAACCAGTAGCCGTGTTCCAGCACGGCCTTCAGTTGCAGGATGCCCAGCGGCAGCAGGGTCAGCACGGCCATCAGGCCGAGGCCGAGGTTGAGCGTCCAGAACGAGCCCTTCAGCCAGCCCTCGCGCCACTCGGCCTGCGGCTTGATGCCGCGCAGGCAGAACAGCATCAGGCCCATGCCGAGCATGCCGTACACGCCGAACAGCGCGGTGTGGCCGTGCGCGGCGGTAAGGTTGAGGCCCTGCATGAAGTACAGCGCGATCGGCGTGTTGACCAGGAAACCGAGCAGGCCGGCGCCGACCAGGTTCCAGAAGCTCACCGCCACGAAGAACATGATCGGCCAGCGGTAGCGCGCCATCCACGGCGCGGCGTGCTGCTTCTTCCAGGTGTCCCAGGCTTCCAGCCCGATCAGCGCCAGCGGTACCACTTCCAGCGCCGAGAAGCTGGCGCCCAGCGCAATCACCGCGGTGGTGGTGCCGCTGAAGTACAGGTGGTGCAGCGTGCCCAGCACGCCGCCGGCCATGAACACGATGGTGGCGAACAGCACGCTGGTGGTCGCCGTGCCCACGCGCAACAGGCCGAGGCGCACGAACAGGTAGCTGATCACCGCGGTGGCGAAGACCTCGAAGAAGCCCTCCACCCACAGGTGCACCACCCACCAGCGCCAGTACTCCACCATCGCGATGTGGGTGTGTTCGCCCCACATCAGGCCGGCGCCGTAGAGCAGGCCGATCGCCACGGTGGAGAGAAACAGCAGGCCCACGATGGAGGCACCTTCCTTGCCGCCGCGCATCGCCGGCCACAGCGCGCGGCCGACCAGGAACAGCCACAGCATCAGGCCGATGAACAGGAAGATCTGCCAGAAGCGGCCGAGGTCGACGTATTCCCAGCCCTGGTGGCCGAACCAGAAGTTCTTCGACAGGTCCATCTTGTCCATCACCGCCATCCACTGGCCGGCAAACGAGCCGACCACGATGACCAGCAAACACACCCACAGGAAGTTCACCCCGAGCCGCTGGTACTTCGGCTCGTGGCCGGAGATCAGCGGCGCGATGTACAGGCCGGTGGCCAGCCACGCGGTGGCGATCCACAACACCGCCAGTTCGGTATGCCAGGTGCGGGTGAGGGCATAGGGCAGGTAATTCGCCAGCGCGAAACCGTAGGCCTGCTGGCCTTCCACCTGGTAGTGCGCGGTGGTGGCGCCGAGCAGGATCTGCACCAGGAACAGGCCGATCACCGTCCAGAAATACTTGGCGGTGGCCTTCATCGACGGCGTGGGCTTCAACTCGGTGAGCGGATCGCGCGCGGGGATCGGCGGCAGCGGCTCGTGGCTTGCCTGGCGCGCGTGGTGCCAGCCGAGCAGGCCGATGCCGAGGATCAGGAACAGCACGCTGAACACCGACCACAGGAAGTTGGCCGAGGTCGGCGTGTTGCCGGCCAGCGTGTCATGCGGCCAGTTCTGCGTGTAGCTGATGGCGCTCCCCGGCCGTTCGGCCGCGGTGGCCCAGCTGGCCCACCAGAAGAACGCGGTGACCGCGCGGCGCTGGTCCAGCTCGGCGATGGTGTTGTCGCGCATCGCGTAGGTCTCGCGCAGCTTGGCGGTGGCCGGGTCGTTGCTGAACAGGCTCATGTAATGCGCACCGACCACCAGCATCGCCTGCGCGCGCAGCGGGGAGACGTAGATGGTGCCCTTGGCCGGGTCCCACGTGTTCGTGCGCAGCTCGCGCTGCACGCGCGAGCGCAGTGCGGCCTGTTGCGGCGCGTCGAGTTCGGCGTAGGAGCCGGCGCCTTCGTCGCGCGCCAGCAGCTCCAGCATGGCGACGCCTTCGCGGTGCAGCCAGTCGGCGCTCCAGTCCGGTGCGAGCAGCGCACCGTGGCCCCAGATCGAGCCCAGTTGCTGGCCGCCGATGCGCTGCCAGACCTGCTTGCCCAGCTCGATGTCGTTGCCGGTGAACAGCGTTTCGTCACCGCTGGTGACCACCGCCTGCGGCAATGGTGGCGCGTACTGGTGGACCTGGTCGCCCACCCACAACAGCACGCCAAACGAGGCTATCAGCAGGGCCGCCAGGCCCAGCCAGAGTTTTCGAGTACGGCTCATCGCGCAACTCCCTGAAAGATGCGCGCATGCTCTTTGACGGCTGCCGCATCGCTCTTGATGCAGGTCAAGCGGCCCGGTGCCCGCCGTGCGCGAATTGTCGCGGCTTGCGCCGGGGCGCGTGGCATGATCGGCGCGACGCATGACGCGGAGGGATGGCAGACAGCAATGAACGACCGACCCGGATCGAAGGACGCCCGTTTTCCGCTGCTGCTGCTGGCCGTCTTCCTGGTCGTGGCGGTGGCGCTGGGTATCGCGCCGCACTATCGCCAGGACTGGCTGCTGGAAAACGTGCTGGTGATGCTGGCGTTGCCCGCGCTGGTGTTCGGCTTTCGCCGGCTGCGCTTTTCCGATGCCAGCTACGCGGCGCTGTTCGTGTTCCTCGTGCTGCACGAGATCGGCGCGCACTACACCTATGCCGAGGTGCCGTGGGATCGCTGGTTCGCCGCGCTGTCCGGCTTCTCGCTGCACGACGCGCTGGGCTTGTCGCGCAACCCTTTCGACCGCGCCATCCATTTCGCCTACGGCCTGCTGCTGACGCCGGCGGTGGTGGAACTGGTCGCTGCGCGCACGGTGTCGCCGGGCGCGTGGCGCTGGATCGTGCCGGTCAGCATGGTCACCGCCAGCTCCGCCTTGTTCGAGCTGTTCGAATGGGCTGCCGCGGTGTGGTTCGGCGGCGACCTGGGCGTCGCCTACCTCGGCACCCAGGGCGATCCGTGGGATGCGCAGCAGGACATGCTCCTCGCCCTGCTGGGCAGTGTCGTCACCGTGGTCGTGCTGGCGGTCGTGAGCGGGCATCGCCGCCGGCGGGCCGCAGCATCCACCAACCAATAGCGCCTGCGCCGCTGCGGCGGCACGTCGGCTAGTGCTGCATCAGCACCGGGATGGTGGCTTCCTCCAGCACGCGCCGGGTGGCGCCGCCGAACACGCGTTCACGCATGCGCGAATGGCCGTAGGCACCCATCACCAGCAGGTCGGCGTCGATGTTGCCGGCTTCCTGCAGCAGGATTTCCCCGGCCATCGCCGAGGAGGTGCGGACGTAGCTGGGCCGGGGCGTGATGCCGTGACGCAGCAGGTAGACGAACGGGTCGAAGCGCGGATACGCATCGTCGCCGTTGCCCAGGTCGCCGTCGACCAGGGTCACCTGTTTCGCCACCTTGAGGAACGGCAGCGCGGCGTGGATTGCGCGGATCGCCTCGGTGCTGCCGTTGCAGCCGATCACGATGCGCTCGAAGCCGATCTCCCGCCGCCACTGCGGAGGCAGGACCAGGCACGGCACGCCGCAGGACAGGATCGCTTCGCCGAGAATGTCGAGCAGGCCCGATGCGTGCACCATGTCGCGCTCGATCACCGCCAGGTCGTGCCGTGCGCCGAGCCGGCGCAAGGTGGATGCGATGTCGGTCCGGGCGATGACCCAGTCGGCGTTGCGCAAGCCGGACTGGCGTGCAAAGGCTGCGAAGGCGGCGTGCTCGTCGGCGGATTCGATGCGCGGTTCGAGCAGCAGGCCGAGCACGGTGGGCTCGCTGCCGGCTTTGCCGCCGGCGGGTTTGCGCAGCGCCGGGTCGATGAAGCATCCGGTCAGGTTGGCCTCCCAGCGCAAGGCGATGGCGATGGCGGCGACGGCAGCCGGGCTCCACGGCTCGGTCGCGGTCACCAGCGCGAGGATGTCGCCCGGGCGCGTCGTGCGCGGTATTTGTTCGGTGCTTGTCATGGCGATGCGGCCCGGGTTCGGTGTCGTTCAAAGATCCAGGGTGTGGATCACCTGCGTACCGTCGTCCGGGTCGAGCCGGCGCTGGAAGCCGAGGTAGCCGGCCAGTTCGCGCATCGGTTCGTTCTCCGCGGCATCGATCGAGAACATGGTGTGGAAGCCGTTCTTGCGCGCGATGTCGATCAGGCGCCGCATCAACAGCACGGCGAGGCCGCGCTGGCGCCAGTCGTCGGCCACCGTCACCGCGCATTCGCACTGCTTCTCGTCGCCGCTGGCGCCGTAGCGGCTGACGCCGACCATGCGCAGTTCGCCGTTGTCGTGGGCGAGCGCGACGAAGGCCATGCGGCTGCGCTGGTCGACATCCATCAGCTGGTCGAGCAGGGCCGGGCTGGCTTCCTTCAATTTGCCCAGGAAGCGGAAGCGGCAAGCCTGCTCCGACAAGCGCTTGATGAAAGCCGTTTCGCGCTGGCGATCCTCCGGGCGCAGCGGGCGGATCAGCACCGGGCTGCCGTCGTTCAGGGTCTCGATCCAGTGGGTGCCTTCGATGGCGCCGAACGGCGTGGCGGAAGCAGTGTGGTGGTCGGCGGAACGGATCTCGGACATGGGCGGTTCCCGATGGTGCAGCGTGATGCTCATTCGTGCCGGATGGACGGCCACTCGGCGCAGCCTTGCCGGATCAGTTCTACGCCGGGTCGTGTGGGTCCGAGTTGACCGCGGTCAATTTGGACAGGCGCGCAGGCATGCGGCAATCGGCCGCTGCCGTGGCGCTGTTCGCGCCTATTTGACGGGGATCAAATCACGCTGGCACCGTTCGTCGCAGGCTGCCGACATGGGCCGGATCGAGGCCGCCGAGACACCACCTGCGGAGATTGCCGTGAACTGGAAAAACACCACTGACCGCTACGGCTCGCTGTCGATCGGCATGCACTGGCTGATGCTGCTGTTGCTGGTTGCCGTGTACGCCTGC
The DNA here is from genome assembly GCF_004799035.1 of Rhodanobacter lindaniclasticus. Lineage (GTDB taxonomy): Bacteria > Pseudomonadota > Gammaproteobacteria > Xanthomonadales > Rhodanobacteraceae > Rhodanobacter > Rhodanobacter lindaniclasticus. The sequence goes on along the minus strand of NZ_MWIO01000014.1, from coordinate 164,913 downwards.
ATCGAGCTGCGCGAGTTCTACCCGCGCGGCAGCGACCTGCGCGAAGGGTTGAAAACCTGGCACTTCATGCTGGGCCTGAGCGTGTTCGCGCTGGTCTTCGTGCGGCTGGCGATCCGCCTGGTGTCGGGCCCGATCCCGCCGATCCGGCCGGCACCGCCGGTGTGGCAGGCGCGCCTGGCCGCGCTGATGCACCTGGCGCTGTACGCCTTCCTGATCGCGATGCCGCTGCTCGGCTGGCTGGTGCTCAGCGCCGAGGGCAAGCCGGTGCCGTTCTTCGGCCTGGAGTTGCCGGCGCTGGTGGGGCCGGACAAGGCGTTCGCCGAATCGATGGAAGAGCTCCACGAGACGATCGGCACGGCCGGCTACTACCTGGTCGGCCTGCACGCGGCGGCCGCGCTGGTGCACCACTACGTGAATCGCGACGACACCTTGCGACGCATGCTGCCAGGACGGGGCGGGCGGGCCTCGTGAGGCCATGCGCCCATGCCGCCGGCCCCGGCGGCGGACGCGGCACGCGGCGAGCGTCGGCGGCCTGCGAAGTGCTCCTGCATCGCGACGGCTGCAAGGGGCCACATGCGTAACCTCAAGCGTGCATTCTGGGGGGCGCTCGCCTTCCTGGTCCTGCCGTGGCTCGTCGTCGAGCCCACCATGTTCCGCTCGGGCACCTTCTTCGGCCTGCGCGATGCGATGGTGCAACTGACGGGTTTCGTGGCGATCGGGTGCATGAGCCTGGCGATGGTCCTGGCGCTGCGGCCGCGATGGCCCGAGCAGTGGCTGGGCGGCCTCGACAAGATGTACCGCATGCACAAATGGCTCGGCATCGCCGCGCTGGTCGTTGCCATCATCCATTGGCTGTGGGCGCAGGCGCCGAAATGGGCGGTGGGTTGGGGCTGGCTGGAACGCCCGGCGCGTGGCATGCGGGGCAAGTCCGACAACCCGGTGGCGTCCCTGCTGTCGAGCCAGCGCGGCGCCGCGGAGAGCGTGGGCGAATGGGTTTTCTACGCCGTCGTCGTGCTGATCGTGCTGGCCCTGATCCGGCGTTTTCCGTACCACTGGTTCTACAAGACGCATCGCCTGCTTGCCGGCGGCTGGCTTGCCCTGGTCTTCCATGCGGTCGTGCTGTTGAAGTTCGGCTACTGGGCGACGCCGCTCGGCTGGCTGACTGCGGTGTTGCTCGCCTGCGGCAGCTGGGCGGCCATCGTGGTGCTGTTGCGCCGGGTGGGCACGCGCTCGCAGGTGGAGGGGAGGATCACCTTGTTGCACCATTTCGACGGGGTGGATGCGCTCGAAATCGAAACCGAGGTGCAGGGGTGGCCGGGCCACAAGCCGGGCCAGTTCGCCTTCGTCACCGCGGACCCCGCCGATGGCGCGCACCCCTACACCATTGCCTCCGGCTGGCGGAAGGAAATCCCCAGGATCACCTTCGTGGTCAAGGATCTGGGCGACCATACGCATCGCCTGCACGAGAGGCTGCGCGTGGAGCAGGCCGTGAAGGTCGAGGGTCCGTATGGGTGTTTCACGTTCGACGACGGCCGCCCGCGCCAGATCTGGGTCGGCGGCGGCATCGGCATCACCCCTTTCATCGGGCGCATGAAGCACATGGCGTGGCAGAAAGAGGATCGGGATTGGCCCGAAGGCCAGAAGATCGATCTCTTCCACAGCACCGCGGATGTCGATGAGGAAGCACTCGACCGGCTGGCGGGTGACGCCCGCTCCGCCAACGTGCGGCTGCACGTGCTGATCGACGCGCGCGACGGCTACCTGACGGGCGAGCGCATACGGGCCGCCGTGCCCGAATGGCGCGAGGCGAGTATCTGGTTCTGCGGGCCGACAGGCTTCGGCGACGCATTGAAGCGCGATCTGGCCGGGCAGGGATTTCCGGTGGAGCGGCATTTCCACCGGGAGTTTTTCGCGATGCGCTAGGTCGCCACCGCCACCGCTGTCGGTGCGATGGCGCCCGTGAACGTGCGGCGGAAGGCGGTGACCGGGACCAAGGGAAAAGGCCGCGGGGTCTCCCCCGACGGCCTTCCCCGTTGCTCCTTGCCACCGTTTCCGGTGTCGGCTGCTCAGCCCTGCGCCGGCAGTACCCGCAGCAGCGGCGAGATGGCCGGTGCGCTGGCCCGCGCTTCCAGCGAGGCGATGAAGCGCCACACGAACAGCAGGGTGACCAGCAGCAGGCCCGGATAACCCACGCCGGCCAGCACGTAGGGCAGGGTGGGGTCGCCCGCCACGCGCACGTGCGGCAGGTTGAAGCTGAGCAGGCCGAGCGTGATGATCGTGCCGAACAGCCACATCAGCAGCAGCCAGATGCCGGCTTCGAATCCGGTCAGTGGTCGCCGCCAGCCGGTGGCCGGATGCGGGGTCGTTTCGGCGTCGACGGCAGCCTGCGGACGCATGCGCCGGCCCAGGGTGAACAGGTCGTACGCCAGCACGCCGGCGCCGGTGCTCAGCACCAGGCCGAACAGCGGCAGCATGACCTTGTAGGTGCCCATGGCGCGGTTGACGTCGCCGCCGAACCAGTCCAGCCCCAGGATGCGATAGACATAGACCTGCACCGTGCCGCCGATGGCGAACGCGAACGCCATGCCCAGCACGCCGATGAACACCAGCCAGAAACCGAGCTTGCCCAGGCGCGGATCGAACTGCGGCACCTTGCGCAGGATCGGCGTGGCGTAATACGCCGCGGCGATGCCGAGCATGCCGAAGGTGCCGAACAGCGCCAGGTGCGCGTGCCCGGCGGTGACCCAGGTGCCGTGCGACCACACGTTGGTCAGCGCGAAGGTCATCACGAAGCCGAGGATGCCCGCGCCGACCAGCTCCAGCACGGTCGAGCCGAGCAGGAAGTAGAACGCCGGCGCGTTCTCCAGCGGGCGCTTGTTGGTGTGCGCGTCCAGGTAGATGTGCCAGAAGCAGAACACCAGCGGCAGCGGCTCCAGCGCGCTGAACAGCGAGCCCCAGAATTGCCAGAACTCCGGCGTGCCGATCCAGAAGTAGTGGTGCGCGTTGCCGATCAGTCCGGACAGCCACACCAGCGCGATGCCCCAGAACACCGCGAAGCCCACCGACTTCACGTCGGCCTTGAACATCAGCACCAGGAAGTAGCCGATCAGGCTGATGTGGATCACCTCCCACACGCCTTCCACCCAGTAGTGCACCACGAACCAGCGGAAGTATTCCTGCAGGTCCAGCCGCGCCACGTAGAACAGGCCGAACACCCACACCACCGCCAGCGCGCCGACGCCCAGGCCCAGGCCCCAGTGCACCTCGTTCCATTCGCGCACGCGCGGGAACGTGCGCAGCACCACGAAGGCCAGGATCAGGAAGCCGACCAGGATCAGCAGGCCGGCGATGCGCCCGGCTTCGAGATACTCCAGCCCCTGCTGCAGCCACGGTTGCCCCAGCCACCAGCCGGCGATGCCGCGCTCGGCCAGGAACTGGGTGAAGAAGTTCCAGACCACGATGCCGATGACCGCGTAGAACAGGAACTTGATCAGCCACGGCGCCACCAGCTCGCGTTTGGCCAGCAGTGGCGCCACGAACACGATCGCGCCGATGAAGCCGCACACGATCCACATGATGCCGAGGTTGAGGTGCTCGGCGCGGGCGACGTTGAAGTTGAGCCATCCCTGCAGGAGGGTCGGGTCCACCTGCTGCGCGGCCAGGATCATGCCGTAGATCACCTGGACGACGAACAGCACCAGCATCAGCATGAAAAAGCGCAAGCTCAGCCGTTGGGTCTGGTATTGGATCTGCATCACTGCTTCTCCAGCGTGTGGAGGTAGGCCACGATGGCGTCGACCTCGTCGTTCTTGAGCAGGGTGTCGTAGGCCGGCATCACGCCCGGCGGATAACCCGCCACGATCTTCGCGTTCGGCTGGCGGATCGACTCGGCCAGGTAGGCGTCGTCGGCGCTGACCTTGCCGCCGTCGGCCAAGCTCACGCTGGACTCATACAGCCCGCCCCAGCCTGGTCCCACCAGCTTCTTGTCGTCACTGGCGTGACAGGCCACGCAGCCGTAATCCTTGACCAGTTGCGCGCCCCATGCGGCCGGATCGCTTGCCACCGGCGTTGTCGCCGCAGCCGCCGCAGGCACGACCTGTGCCAGCGCGATTGGGCCATGCGCCAATTGCAGGCGGCGGTCGAGCGTGCCGGCTTCGACCTTCGGTGGCCAGCCCTCGGTGTTCATCGCCGAGGTGTATTTGAGGTAGGCGATCAGCTGGCCGATCTCGTCCTTGCTCAGCGGCAGGTTCGGCATCAGCGTGGTGCCGCCGCCGCGTCGTTGGATGCGGGCCGCCGCACCGGGATATTTCTGCAGGTAGGCGTCGATGGTGTCGGTGCCGGTGTCGGCGTGCTGGTTCGGATCGAGCAGCTGGGCGCGTACCGCCGCCTCGGTGGGCCAGCCGCCGGCCGAGGGCAGGAACGCCGCCAGCCACGCCGGTCCCGCGTGCCTGTACACCTCGGTGAGGTCCGGCCCCAGATAGGCGCCATTGCCGACCATGGTGTGGCAGCCCATGCAGTTGTAGGCCTGGAACACGCGCTTGCCGTCGTTGGCCTGGTACGGGCCGAAGCTCACCGCGTCCGGTGTGGCCTGTCCGCGCGAGGGCAGGAAGGAGAACACCGACAAGGCGATGAAGATCAGCGCCATGACGCCGAGCAAAAGCAGCGCGCTGCGGCGCCGCGGTTTTTCGCAACTGCTGTCGCCTGATCCGCAGCTCATGGCTGGCCCCCCTTGTCGTCGACGGAAGGCGGCGTGGCCTGGGTGTCGTGCAGGAACAGGATGCGCAGGCTGCCGATGAACAGGTAGAACACCCACACCGCCAGCACGAAGCCCACGGCGAAATAGATCCACCAGGCGACATGCGATTCGGGCCAGTACTCGAAATCACGCCAGAAGGGCCAGGACAGCCCGAACGCCGCCACGCAGGCCAGCACCGAAAGCGTCAGATCCGAAATCCGCTGCGACATGCGACTCTCCCCTACGGTCGATTCGGGCCTTGCCGGGAAATCTCGTACACCGCACGTCCCTCCCCGAGGAATCCGCGTCAGTCACGCCCACTATAGGAATGGCGGCAGGCGGCGCTTCTGATCCAGGTCAAGCAGATGTGCACTTTCGACACGCGCGGCACGAGCGGCGGACTTCACCACGGCGGGGACGTGGCTGCCGCCTCGCCAGTGACGGGCGGCCGCGGGCTCTTTCAGTGGCCCGGGTGGGTGCCTGGCTGCAGGATCCGTCGACGCACGCGCTGTTCCTCGGCCGGGGTGATCAGGCCTTCGTCCAGCAGCTCCTGCAGCACCTCGAGCTGGCGCAGCCGTCGTTGCGGCACGGATGGCACCGGTGCAGGCGGCAGCGTCGCCGGGGCTGCCAGCGGCGCGGGCACCCGGCTGGCCGCGGGCGTCGACGCCGACGCGATGCAGTCCAGGCGCAGGTGCAGGTCCTGCTTGAGGTCGTCCAGCGTCACCCGATGCGTCAACGGCTCGCAGCCGGCGTGGCGCAGGGTGATCATGCCGTAGCGTTCGGCGCGGGCGTCCGGGTAGCTGTTCGGGTAGATGTCGCGCTCGGTGATCGTCAGCGGCGTCACGCCGGCCTTGCCGCCGATCAGCTCGACCTCCGCACCCGACGGCGTCGATTCGATGCGCAGGGTGCCCACCTGCAACGCCTGCGCCTGCGCGTTGCCGCCGGCGGCGAGCACCAGCACCAGCGCCGCGAGGTGCACGGGTGACCGCTTGGGGAACCGACGGGAGCGCATCTCAGAACGCCGTGTCGAAGCCGAACAGGATGTAGTTCTCGCTGCTCAGGTGGCCGGTGAAGTAGGGGCCGGTGGGCCGGGTCCGGTTCTGGAAATCGACGTTGAGCTCGATGATGCCCTTGACGTTGCGCATGAAGTAATACGACGCGGTCAGGCTCAGGCTGTTGATGTCGATGCCTTCGAAGATGGTGTTGGTGTGCGCCAGGTCGCCGGCGCTGGCCCGGTTGTACAGCGCGGAGAACGCCCAGCGGTCATCGGGGATCCAGTCCACGCCGGCGAAGCCGCCGCTCCAGCGGTAGTTGCGCGTCGGGTCGGCATCGAGGAAGCCGTCCCAGTCGTTCCACAGGTATTGCGTGTACCAGTGGGTGTTGGCGCCGATGTCGCCGGACGCGTCCAGGCCGACGACGCGCTTGTCGGTGTTGCGCTGGCTCTTGTCCATGCCGGCCGGGCCGGCGGCGCCGCGCTGCTTGCCCGCGGCACCGAACACGCCGACCGCCACCGGGCCGATGTCGGTACCGATGTGGGCGAAGGTGGTCTTGGAGCTGTCGCTGTCGAACATCCGGTCCGGACGCGAGTAGCCGGTGCCGTTGATCTTGAAGTTGTCGGTGATGCCGTTGCCGTTGGTGAAGCCGAGGTCGATGCCGAAGCGCCCGATGTCGCGGTCGAACAGCACGCCGCGGTCGTAGGTGACGCCGGCCATGCGGTAGACCATGTAATCTTGGAACGGCAGGCGGATTTCGCGCGGGAACATCGAGTCGGACAGCGAGAACTGGCCGAGCATCATGCCGATGCCGCTGCCGAAGATGTCGGCATGGCGGAACCAGGCGTCCTCCACCAGAACTTCGCCGTTGCCGCCCTTCTCCCCCATGATCGCGTAGAAGTAATAGGTGATGTTCTTGCTCAGTGGCGCGCTGGACAGCAGCTTGAGCAGGTACGGCGACTGGAAGTCAGTCGCGGCGGATTGGCGGGCGCCGCTGATCGGGTCGATCGCCTGGCCTTGGCGGCCCTGCAGATAGGCCTGGGCGCGGATGGCCAGCGGCACGTGGTCGGGCAGCGCGAGCCGATCGTCGTTGAGCTGGGCGGAGGTTTCCATCCAGTTCGGCAGACGCATGTTGTTCTTGGCGAAGATCTCGCCGAACTTGTTGAGGCGCGGGAAGGCGGAATGGCAGGCGACGCAGCTGAGGCTGTAGCGGCGCGCGAACTCGGGCATGGCCGAGGCATTCTGCGTCGGCAGGATCGCCAGCCACGCACCCAGCAGCAGCCACGGCACGGCGCGCCACAGGGATCGGGTCGCACGCGCGCGCTCGGCGCCGCTGCCGGGCGACGGGACGTGCACCATGGCATGGAGGTCGTGGCGCGCAGGGAAGCACGGGAGATGGATCCGCTTCATCATGATTTGCTCTCGAAGCCGTGGGACGGCCACCTTCCCCTGGGGCGACAGGCGGCGGACACAGTCTGCGCACCTGCGGCCAGCGTCTCTTTGACCAGCGTCAACTGCGCGGCGTGTCGTGTTTCGTGCGGTTGTCCGGCCGCCGGCGGCTTCAGTCGAGCTTGATCGGCTCGTGCAGGCCAGGCAGCTGGCAGGCGATGCCGCGCCCGGCCAGCACCTCCTGCATCACGCGCATGCCGCGGCCGTATTCGCCGTGCACCAGGAACACCTTGCGCCGCGGCGCGTCGCCCAGCCAGGCCAGCAGCGAGGGCCGGTCGGCGTGCGCGGAGAAGCCGTTGATGGTCCACACCTGCGCGCGTACCGGGATCTCCTCGTTGAACACGCGCACGCTGGGCGCCCCGTCGATGATCCGCCGCGCCAGCGTGCCTTCCGCCGCATAGCCGACGAACACCACGCTGCAGCGCTCGCGCCACAGGTTGTGCTTGAGGTGGTGGCGCACGCGACCACCGTTGCACATGCCCGAGCCGGCCAGGATGATCGCGCCGCCGTCGACGTTGTTGATCGCCATCGACTCGGCCGTCTCGCGGGTGAAGTGCAGGCCGGGCATGGCGAACGGGTCGCCGTGCCGCAGCTCGGCGAGGAAGCCGTCGTCGAAGCATTCCGGGTGGCGACGGAAGATTTCGGTGGCGGAGATCGCCATCGGCGAATCCAGGAACACCCGCACGTGCGGCGGGATCGCGCCGTCGGCGATGCCGCGGTGCAGGTAGTAGAGAATTTCCTGGGTGCGCTCCAGCGCAAAGGTGGGGATCACCACGTTGCCGCGCCGGTTCACCGTGTCGCGGATGGCCTGGTACATCTCGTCCACCGAGTCCGGCACCGAGCGGTGCGGACGGTCGCCGTAGGTGCTTTCCATCACCACGTAGTCGGCTGGTGGGGCGGGCGTCGGGTCGCGCAGCAGCGGGCGACCCGGGTTGCCGAGGTCGCCGGAAAACAGCATGCGCCGTTGCTTCTCGCCGTCGTCGATCTGCAGCAGGATCGAGGCCGAGCCGAGGATGTGGCCGGCATCGAGAAAGCGGGCGCGGATGCCATCGGTGACCTGCACGGTTTCGTCGTAGCCGACATCCGGGCCGAAGAAGTCCAGCGCGTGCAGCGCGTCGTCCAGGGTGTACAGCGGCGGCGCCACCGTCTCGCCGCGTCGGTTGTTGCGTTGCGCGCGGCGCGCGTCCTCTTCCTGCAGGCCGGCGGAATCGAGCATCACCACCCGCGCCAGTTCGCGGGTGGCGGCGGTGGTCAGGATGCGGCCGCGAAAACCCCGGCGCACCAGCAGCGGAATCCTGCCGCAATGGTCCAGGTGCGCGTGGGTGAGCAGCAGCACGTCGATGCCGGCCGGGTCGAAGCCGAACGGTTCGGCGTTGGCCCGCTCGACCTCCTCGCTGCCCTGGAACAGGCCGCAGTCGATCAGCACGCGGCGGTCGTTGCAGGTAATCAGGTGGCAAGAGCCGGTGACCTGCTTGGCGGCACCATGGCAGCTGTAAATGAGCATGATTTCCTCGACGGTGCGGGCGGCTGGCGCAGACTCTGGCAGGCCAGGCCAGTCGTCGGATTGATCGTCGTCAATTCGGGCGCCTGCCGACTATGCCATGGTCGGTCCGGTGCCGGCGTACTGCCGAACTTGCGGAAGGCTCGCCGGAGTATGGGGGTGACGATGTTCACCGTGCCGTTCCATCACGATCTCGCTGTCGTGCGGGGGTTCCTGAGCTTCTCGCGTGCATCTGCGCTGCTGGTCTGCGGGGCCGCGCTGATCGTGCTGGCCGGCTGGTGGTTGCAGCGTTCGCCGCTGACCACGATGTGGCCGGGACAGCCGGCGATGACCGCGAATGCGGCGGCCGGATTCGTGCTGTCCGGCGGCTCGCTGCTGCTCAGCCATCATCCGGCGCCGTCGTGGTCGGGCCTCGCCCGCTGGCTGTCGCTGGGCGTGCTGGTGCTCGGCGCGGCGACTCTGGCGGAGTATCTGTGGCTGGTCGACTTGCGTATCGATCGCCTGCTTGGCGAGCTGTCGGCTCGCGACTCCGGGCGCATGGCCGAACCGGTTGCGGCAGGCTTCGTGCTGCTCGGTGCGCTGGGCCTGCTGCCGGCGCCACGCTGGCCGCGTGTGCGCGACGCGCTGGCCCTGGGCGCGTTGGCGATCGCGATGACCGGGCTCGCCTCCTATGGCATCGCGCTGGCCGGCAAGGGCACCATGCCGTTCGGGCGCATGCCGCTGCACTCCGCGTTGTTGGTGCTGTTGACTACGCTCGGCTGGCTGTGCGCTTCGCCCACGCTCGGGCTGACCCGCGTGGCCACCGCGGATACGCTGGGCGGTGCCCTGGCGCGGCGGCTGCTGCTGCCGGCCTTGCTGCTGTCGGCGGTGTTCGCGTTCGTGTTCGAGTTGCTGCAGTCCTGGCTGGGCCTCCCCGAGACGCTGGCCTTCGTGTTCGTGGCGTTGTTCAGCGGCGGCGCGGTGGCCGGGCTGGTGTGGTGGGTAGCCAGCCTGTTCGACAAGCTGGAACGCCAGCGCCGCGAGAGCACCGTGTTGCGCAACGATGCCGGCACCGACATCCTCACCGGGCTGCCCAACCGGCGCGCGTTCGACGAGGCACTCGCCGGCCTGCTGCGCGGGCAGCGCGAGCACGACACGATGTTCTCGCTGCTGATGTTCGACCTGGACCACTTCAAGACCTTCAACGACGAGTTCGGTCACCTGGCCGGCGACCAGGTGCTGCGCATCACCGGCCACCTGCTGCGCGCAGCGTTGCGCCCGGCGGACATGGCTGCACGCTACGGCGGCGAGGAGTTCGTGCTGCTGTTGCCGGGTACCGACATCAGCGGCGCCAGTGAGGTGGCGACGCGCCTGCTCGACGCATTCCGCGGTTTCGCGTGGCCGCATTGCAGGGTGACGGTCAGCATCGGCATGGCGCAGACGGTCGCCGGCGATGTCGCGGAGGATCTGATCCGGCGCGCCGACTCCGCGCTCTACGACGCCAAGCGCGGGGGACGCGACCGCGCGGTGGCGGCGATCGCGTTGCCGCAGGTGTCGCGCCCGGGGCCCTTCCCGCGCGCCGCACCGGGTCCTTAAGACCCACATAAGCCGTCCCGGTTGCAATGCCGTCCAAGGCAATCCTGCCGATACCGGAGACGCACCATGAAGCGCATCGTCATCGCACCGTTGTTCCTTGCCGCCGCCGTGCTGTCGGCGACCGCCGTCGCCGCACCCCAGTGCACCACCGCGCCGCGCGCGCAGTGGCTGACCGAAGCGGCGATGAAGCAGAAGGTCCTCGACCAGGGCTACACCATCAAGGTGTTCCAGGTCTCGGGCAACTGCTACGAAATCTACGGCAAGGACAAGGCGGGCAGGAACGTGGAGATCTACTTCGACCCCACCGATGGCCGCATCGTCAAGCAGAAGGGCGGCTGATCCATCACCTGACTCGAGCGAGGACAAGTCCATGCATGCCACGGTCAAGGTCTGGGACCCGCTGGTACGGGTGTTTCACTGGTCGCTGGCGGGCTTGTTCCTCGCCAACTTTTTCACCGAGGACGGCGAGCTGGTCCACCGCGGGATCGGCTACGCCGTGCTGGCCCTGCTCGCCGTGCGTTTCGTGTGGGGCTGGGTCGGCACGCGGCACGCGCGCTTCGCCGACTGGGTGCCCGGCCCGCGCCGCGTGCGCGACTATTTGCGCGAGCGTCTGGCCGGTCGCTCGCGGAGGCAGCTGGGGCACAACCCGGCAGCCGCGGTGATGATCCTGGCGCTGCTGGTCGGCGTGCTGCTGGTCGGCGTCACCGGCTGGCTGCAGACGACGGACGCCTTCTTCGGCACGCCCTGGCTGGAGGAGCTGCACGAGGTGCTGGCTTACGGCGTGCTGGGCCTGGTCGTGCTGCACGTGCTGGCGGCGGTGGGCGAGAGCGTGCATTACCGAGAGAACCTGGTTGCCGCGATGATCCACGGCCGCAAGCGCGTGCTGGGACAGGATGCCGCAGCGGGCGAAAAATCGGCGCCAATTGCCGCAAGTCAAATGAGCGGCCCGATCGTGCGACAAGAATGAGGCCATGCGCATCCTGCTAGCCGAAGACGACCGGGCACTGGGGCAGGCGCTGGCCGACGGCCTGCGCCAGCTCGGCCATGCAGTGGACTGGATCACCGACGGCACCCAGGCTGCCGCTGCACTGGCCGACACGACGTATGCCGCGGCGATACTGGACTGGAACCTGCCGCGCAGCAGCGGTCCGGCGATCATCGCCGGCATGCGCCGGCGCCAGGACGCCACCCCCGTGCTGCTGCTGACCGCCCGCGACGAACTGGCCGACCGCGTCGCCGGGCTGGATGCCGGCGCCGACGATTACGTGGTCAAGCCGGTGCACCTGGACGAACTCGCCGCGCGCCTGCGCGCCTTGCTGCGGCGGGCCGACGGCCAGGTCGAGCCGGCGATCCGCGTGGGTGCGCTGGAAGTCACCCCGGCCGCGCGCAGCGCCACGCTCGCCGACGCGCCGCTGGAGCTGACCGCGCGCGAGTACGCCTTGCTGGAAATGCTGGTGCGCCACCCCGGGCGCGCGTACTCCCGCGAGCAACTGGAGGAGGCGTTGTACGGCTGGGACCGCGAAGTGGCCAGCAACGCCGTGGAAGTGCACGTCCATCATCTGCGCCACAAGCTGGGGCCAGGCTGGATTCGCACCCTGCGCGGCATCGGCTACGCCATCAATCCGCCCGGCGGGATCGCCGCGTGATCCGTCCCTCGCTCAACCGGCGGCTGGTGCTGCGGCTGCTGGCCGGCATCGTGCTGGTGTGGTGCGCCGCCGTCGGCTGGCTGGGCTGGCGCAGCTTGCACGAGGTCGACGAGATCTTCGACCAGACGCTGGTGCGCACCGCCGCCAGCGTGTTCGCGGTGATGCCGGAGGACATCGCCCGCGGCGGCGCGGTGCGCCTGCCGGACAAACCGCTGCTCGACTCGGATGACACCGCCCAGCGCCCGGCCATCGTGCTGCGCGATGCATACGGCGAGCTGCTGGTGGAAAGCACCGAGCTGCCGTGGCTGCGTTTCGATCCGGGCGACGCGCATTTCCATTCGGTCGCCCACGACGGACGACGCTGGCGGGTGTTCCAGCGCTGGGATGCGCAGCATCGCTACTGGATCCAGGTCGGCGCACCGCTGGACGAGCGCGACGAACTGTTGCGCAAGCTGCTGGCGCCGGCGCTGCTGGCCTTGCTCGCGCTGCTGGTGCTGGTGCCGCCGATCGTGTTCGCCGGTTTGCGCAGCGGGCTGAAACCGCTGCGCCAGCTGGCGCGCGGCCTGTCCGCCGGCGCCGATCCGGGCGCCGCCTCGCTCACCGACGCGCGGGTGCCGATCGAGCTGGCGCCCTTCACCGAGGCGATCGACAAGCTGGTCGATCGCCTGCGGCTAAGCCTGGAACACGAGCGCCGCTTCACCGCCGATGCCGCGCACGAACTGCGCCACCCGCTGGCGGCGCTGCGGCTGGAACTGGACCTGGCCGGGCGCGGCGACGATGTGCGGGCGCGCACGCGGCACCTGCAGCGCGCGCAGGAGGCGCTGGATCGCATGCAGCGGCTGGTGGCTCAGTTGCTGCTGCTGGCGCGGGTCGAGAAACTGGCCGAGCTGGATGACGCCGGCCCGCTGCGTCTGGTCAGCGTCGCCGAAGCGGCCTTGCGTGACGCCAGCGAGCGCGCGGCGGCGCGTTCCATCGAACTGTCGCTGGACCACGACGGCAACGATTTCGTGCTGGGCAGCCGCAGCCTGCTCGACATCCTGGTGCAGAACCTGCTCGACAACGCGTTGCGCCACGCGCCCGAGCACGGCCAGGTGAACGTGCGCGTCGGCGGGCGCGACGAGCAGGTGAGCCTGGAGGTCAACGACAACGGCGCCGGTTTCGCCGCGGACGACATCGCGCGGCTGGGCGAGCGCTTCCACCGGCCCGAAGGCAGCGTGGGCGAAGGCAGCGGACTGGGCCTGTCGATCGCCCAGGCGATCGCCCGCCTGCATCACGGCCAGCTGAGCTTCGGGCGCTCCGCGCTGGGCGGCGCGCAGGTCGGTTTCAGCCTGCCGCGCGCCGCCACCTCGGCGGCGCCGCACGTGCCCGGTTACGTGTGAACGCGCCGCCGCGGATCGTTCAGGGCTGGCTGTGGAAATGCTCGCGGAACGGCTTGCGGAAGCGCTGGTGGCAGCCCAGGCAGGCACCCTGCACGTTGGCGAACGCGGCGATCGCCGCGCTGCCGTCCTGCCGTTGCGCGGCCTGCGCCAGCTGCTGGGCGGCGTCGTGGGCCTGGCGGTCGTAGTCGCGGAAGTGGCCGGCGTCCTTGCCCATGAAGGCCAGGATGCGCAGCTTCTCCCCCAGCGGCGGCTGCGGGTGGTCGGCGATGCGCACGGCCCGCTGCGCCACTGCCGGCCAGTCCTCGCGGGCGATGCCGTCGGTGACGCCCTGCATGTCCTTGCCCAGCTCGCGCATGATCGTGGTCAGCGCCATTGGCGCGGCCTGCTCCGGCGTATCGGCGGCACGGGCCGGCGGCGGCAGGCTGCCGGCCAGCAGCGCCAGCGCTGCGACGGCGGCGGCATGGGACAGGGTGGTGCGTGGCGTGCATGGCATGGGCGGTCTCCTTCGGGGTGGGATGATGGGCATCGGCATGGCACCGGTCGCGCTCAGGCCGGCGGTTCGCCGCCGTAGAACGCGTGGATCGCCGCCACGGCCTGTTCGGCGTTTTCGACCACGCTGACCAGCTCGGCGTCGCTGGCGTCGAGCATGCCCTGTTCGACCAGGAACCCGAGGTCGCAGGCGCGGCGCCAGAACGCGCCGCCGACCAGCACGATCGGCAGGCGCGGCATCTTGCCGGTCTGCACCAGGGTCAGCACCTCGAACAGTTCGTCCAGCGTGCCGAAGCCGCCGGGAAAGGTGACCAGCGCCTTCGCGCGCAGCATGAAATGCATCTTGCGCACGGCGAAATAGTGGAAGCGGAAGGCCAGGTCCGGGGTGATCCAGCTGTTGGGCCGCTGTTCGCGCGGCAGCGTGATGTTGAGGCCGATCGAGCGCGCGCCCGCCTCGTAGGCGCCGCGGTTGGCCGCGTCCATGATGCCCGGGCCGCCGCCGGTCACCACCACGAAATCGCGGCGCCCCTCGCACTGGAAACGGTACGAGACGATTTCCGCGAAGCGGCGCGCTTCCTCGTAGTAGCGGGCGCCGGCCAGCCGGCGGCGGGCGGCGGCGAGCTCGCGCGCCAGCTCCGGCTCGTCCGGATGGGCTTGCGTGCGCGCCGCCAGCTGCACCACTTCGGCCTGCGCCTGCTCCGGCGAGCAAGTGCGCGCGCTGCCGAGCACCACCACGGTGGAACGGATCGCGTGTTCATGCAGGGCGAGCTCGGGCTTGAGCAGCTCCAGCTGCAGGCGTACACCGCGCAGCCCGTCGCTGGCGAGAAACGCGACGTCTTCCTGCGCCAGCCGGTAGGCCTCGCCATGCACGATCGCTTCCTCGCGCCGCTTGCCCTCGTCGTTGTTGTTCATGCCGGGACTCCGCTGTCGTGCCATTGCACCTGCTGGCCCGCCGCGGGAACGGTCACCTTCCAGCCGCCGCGCGCACGCAGCCCGTCGGCCAGCGCCTGGGCCGCCGTTTCCTCGCCATGCACCACGAAGGTCTGCGCCGGCGCGCGCGCGAAGCCGGCGGCCCAGGCCAGCAGCGCGTCCCGGTCGGCATGCGCGGACAGTCCGCCGACGGTACGGATCGAGGCGCGCACCGGGATCTCCTCGCCGAAGATGCGCACCTGGCTGGCCCCGTCCACCAGCCGCCGGCCCAGCGTGCCCTCGGCCTGGAAGCCGGTGATTAGCACGCTGCATTCAGGCCGGCCGAGGTTGTGCCGCAGGTGGTGCTTGATGCGGCCGGCGGTGCACATGCCGCTGGCGGAGATGATGATGGCGCCGGAGCGGATCTGGTTCAGCGCGATGGATTCCTCCACGCTGGCGGTGAAGTTGAGATACGGCAGATCCTCGCCCAGCGCATGCCAGTCGGCGAGGCGGGTGGCGTTGTCGTCGAACAGGTCCAGGTGCTGTCGGGTGATCCGGGTGGCGGCGGTGGCCATCGGCGAATCGACGAAGATGCGCAGGTTGCGCAGCCTGCCTTCGCAGCTCAGCCGATGCAGGTGATACAGCACTTCCTGGGTGCGTCCCACCGCGAAGGCCGGCACGATCACGTTGCCGCGGGCCAGGGTGCGCTCTACCACGCCGATCAGTTCGTCCTGGGTGGCGGCAAGATCCTTGTGCAGGCGGTTGCCGTAGGTCGATTCGATGAACAGCAGGTCCGCTTCGGCAATTGGCGTCGGGTCGCGCAGGATCGCGCGCCCCGGTTGGCCGAGATCGCCGCTGAACACCAGCTTGGTGGTCCGCTCGCCCTCGCTGACCCACACCTCGATGATCGCCGAGCCCAGGATGTGGCCGGCGTCGCGGAAGCGGCAGCGGATGTCCGCGTGCGGGCGCAACTCGCGCCCGTAGCCGTGGGGCCGCACCTGGCGCAGGCAGGCGTCGGCATCGCGCAGGGTGTACAGCGGCGTGGCCGCGGCCTGCGCCTCGCGCGAGCCGCGGGCGCCACGCTGCGCGCGCAGCGCCTCCGTTTCCTGGATGTGCGCGCTGTCGGGCAGCATCACCTGCAGCAGGTCGGCGGTGGCGGCGGTGGCGTGGATCGCGCCGCGGAAACCGGCGCGGGTCAGTTTCGGCAACAGGCCGCTGTGGTCGATATGCGCGTGGGTCAGCAGCACGAAGTCGAGCGCCGACGGTTCGAACCCGAACGGTTGCCGGTTGCGCTGGGCGGCTTCGCGTCCACCCTGGAACATGCCGCAGTCGACCAGGAAGCGGACCTTGGAGGTCTCGATCAGGAAGCATGAGCCGGTGACTTCGCCGGCGGCGCCGAGAAAAGTGATTTGCATCGAAGCGGTTCTCCGGATTCGTTCAGTCGCGCCGGCACCAGCGGCCTGCGCACAAAGGGTCAAGGTTGCGCGGCACGGGCGGACTCCCCAGTGCTGTCGGGCGATCCGTGGCCGGGCGAAGCGTCGGCCGTCACCGGCTGCCAGTCCGGGTCGGCGAAATAGCGCGGATACAGTTCCAATGCGTCGAGCAGTGACGGCAGGCCGTCGGCGGCGAGCACGCGGCCGAGCAGCAGATGCAGGTTGGCGTCCATGCCGTTGCCGCGGGGAGGGCGGTCGACGATGGCGGCCACGCTGTTCTCGATCGACGCGGCGACGGCACGGGCTTGCCGCGTCGACAGCGAACCGTCGGCCTGCGCGTGCTGCATCCACAGCGCGATGGCGCGGATGCGTCGCATGCCTTCGCGCAGTGCGGTATCGGCCGGCCATCGCTGGCCGTGGTTCAGCTGCAGTTGGCGCTGGGCGGTGGCAACCGGGTGGTCTGTGGCGGTATCCGCAGCTTGCGCGAGTGACGGCGGTGCGCCGACCAGTGCCGCGACCAGCAGGGGCGCGCGCAGGACCCAGTGCAGGGCGCCGCCCATCCGGCGCGGGCCACCGCGGTCCGGGCGTTGCCGCAGCAGCCTGTCATCCACGGCGCTGCTCCTCGCGTGGTGCCGGCGACGATGGCGTGGTCGAGCCCTGGCCGCGTGCATCGTCGGCGTCGGCATCCCAGCCACCGCCCAGCGCCTTGAACAGCGCCACCAGATCGATCGCGGCGGCGGTGTGCGTGCGCGCATAACCGTCCTCGGCGTCGTGCAGCACGCGCTCTTCGGCCAAGAGGTCGGTCAGCGCGATGTCGCCGGCGGCGTAGCGCGCCTGCGCATGGGCGTAGCTGCGCCGCGCGGCGTCCGCGGCGGCCTGCTGGCGCTGCACCGCGTCCAGGCCCAGCCGGTAGTCGCCCAGCGCGCGTTCGGCGTCGCCCAGCGCGGTCAGCACGGCCTTTTCGTAGGCGAACGCCGCCTGTTGTTCGCGCGCCTCGCTGGCGCGGATCTCGGCGCGCACGCGGCCGCCGTCGAACACCCGCCAGGAGATCAGCGGCATGAGCGAAAACCGCTGGCTGGTTGATTCGAACAGCTGGCTCGCGTCCAGCGCCTGGAAGCCGCCGCTGGCGCCGATCGACAGCTTCGGGAACAGCTCCGCCGTGGCCACGCCGATGTCGGCGCTGCGCGCGGCCAGACGGCGCTCGGTCGCACGCACGTCCGGCCGGCGGCGCAGGATATCGGCGCGCTGGCCGACCGGGATCGGCAGCAGCGTGATCGGTGCGGCGGTGGTGTCGAGCAGGGCCAGCTCGCGTTCGGGCGGCGCGCCCAGCAGCACGCCCAGGCCCAGCGCCGCGGCGCGCGCGCGCGCCTGGATCGCGGGCAGGCCGGCGGCGGCGGCGCTCAGGCGCGCTTGCGCGGCATCGAGGTCCGCCTGCGCGGCTTCGCCCGCGCGCAGGCGCTGGCCGACCAGCTCGGCCGTGTGCGCGAGCGAGCGCACCGAGGCTTCGCGCGCGGCCAGCTCGCGTTGCGCGCCGCGCAGACCGAGGTAGCTGCGCGCCACTTCGGCGGCGATGCTGACGCGCACGCCGACGGCGTCCTCCTGCGCGGCTTGCATGCGCGCCTCGGCACCTTGCACGGCGCGGCGGGTGGCGCCGAACAGGTCGATTTCCCAGCCGGCGTCGAAACCGGCGTCGTAGATGGTCTGGTCCCGCGCCAGCCCGGGAATGGCGCCGATCGGCAGTGGGCCGTTCTCGCTCTGCCGGCGCCGGGTGACGCTGCCGCCGACGCCGACCGAAGGCGCGTAGCCGCCGGCGGCGCGGTCGCGCAAGGCCCGCTCCTCGGCGATGCGTGCCTGCGCCTGGCGCACGTCCAGATTGTCCGCCAGCGCGGTGGCGACCAGCCGGTCCAGGGTCGGGTCGCCCAGCGTGGTCCACCAGGTCGAGAGATCTGCCGGCGCCTGTGCGGCCACCGGCTGCGTCCAGCCGCTACCGGTGTCGACCTTCGGCGGCCCGCGGTAGTCGGGGCCGGCCGCGCAGGCGCCGAGCAGCAGCGTGCCCAGCGCGACGGCCGCTGCGCGTGGCGCACCGTGGCAGCGATTCGATGAGCGGGTCATGGCAACTCCTTCATGCATGGCTTGAGGGCCGGTCATTGCAGGCGGCTGCGCACCAGCAGCGTGGCCAGGGTCAGCGTCGCCAGCGCGATCAGCGCCAGCGGCCAGGCATTGGCGAGGATGTCCGCCGCCGGCATCGCCTTGAGGAAGCTGCCTTCGACGATGACCAGGAAGTGGGTAAGCGGGATCGCCTGCGCCAGCCATTGCAGCACCGTCGGCATGTTCTCCACCGGCGTGGCGAAGCCCGACATCAGCACTGCCGGCACGCCGATGGCGAAGGCGCCGAGGATGGCCTGCTGCTGGGTCGCACTGACCGCGGAAATCATCAGGCCGATGCCGACCACCGACAGGATGAACAGCACCAGGCTGGCCAGCAGCAGGGCGAACGAGCCGGTAAAGGGAATGCCGAACACGAACACGCCGGCGCCGATCATGAATAGGCCGAGCAAGGTGCCGATCGCCAGCGCCGGCAGCGATTTGGAAATGATGATTTCCGGCGTCGAGGTGGGCGACACCAGCAGCTGGTCGAAGGTGCCCAGCTCGCGTTCGCGGGCGATCGACAGCGAGGTGATCAGCAGCGCGCTGAACAGCGCCAGGATGCCGGTCAGGCCGGGCACGATGAACCAGCGGTAGACCAGGTTCGGGTTGAACCAGTGGCGCACGACCACCGGCTTCGGCGCCTGCGCGTCGGGCACCACCGCGGCGCCGACCTCGGCGGCGATGGTCGACAGATAGGCCACCGTGATCTGGCCGGAGTTGCTGCGCCGGCCATCGACCAGCACCTGCGCGCGGCCGCCGCCGCCGGCGGCGATCGTGCGCGAGAAATCCGCCGGGATGGCCAGCGCCGCGATGACCTCGCCGCGATCGATCAGATCGTGCAGCTGGCGCTGGCTGTCCACGCGCCGGACGTGGCTGATGAAGCGCGCGCTGTCCAGGCGCTGCATCAGCTCGAGCGACCAGCGGCCGGCGTCCTGGTTGTATACGGCGATATCGACGTTGCGCACTTCCAGCGTGGCGGCGAAGGCGAACACCAGCAGCTGCAGGATCGGCGGCACGAACACCACCATGCGGCTGCGCGGGTCGCGCAGGATGCTCAGGACCTCCTTGACGAACTGCGCCCGCAAGCGGGTGAAACTGAGGATGGCGTTGGACATGTCGCTACTCCAGGTTCTTGCGCGTGGCGCGCTTGGCCAGGAGGAAGAACACCGCGCCGATGGCGGTCATCGCCAGCAGGTTGGGCACGAACACCGCCCAGATGTCCCCGGCCAGGAACACCGTCTTCAGCGATTCGACGAAATAGCGCGCCGGGATCAGCCGCGTCATGGTGCGGATCGGCGCCGGCATGGCGTCGATCTCGTACAAAAAGCCTGACAGCATGAAGGCCGGCAGGAAGCCGGTGAACAATGCAATCTGCGCTGCCAGGAACTGGTTGCGCGCCAGCGAGGAGATCAGCAGGCCCTGGCCCAGCGCCGGCACCATGAACACCGCCGACAGCAGCAGCAAGGCCGCCAATGAACCGCGCAATGGCACACCGAACACGAATACCGCCAGTGCCGCGGCGCCCAGCGTGGACAGCATGCCGAGCACGAAGTAGGGCAGCAGCTTGCCGATCAGGATCTCGGCCACCGAGGCGGGCGTGGACAGCACCGCCTCCATCGTGCCACGCTCCCATTCGCGCGCCACCACCAGTGCGGTGAGCATGGTGCCGATGATGGTCATGATGATGGCGATGGCGCCGGGGATCAGCGCGCGGCGGCTTTCCAGCTCCGGGTTGAACCAGTAGCGCGGCTCCAGCGCGATGGTCGGCCCCGGCGCGGCCGATCGCCCGGCGCGCCAGGACTGCACCACGCCGCGGGCGTAGTTCTCCACGTAGTTGGCGGTATTGGGGTAGGAGCCGTCGGTGACGATCTGCACCAGCGGTTCGCGGCCGCGCCGGGCCAGGCGCTGCTCGAAATCCGGCGGGATCACCACGTAGCCGCGCAGCGCGCCGGAAACCAGCTGCCCGGCCACCTCGCGCCGGTCCTGCGCGAAGTGCGCGTCGAGGAAGCGGGTGCCGGCAAACGCGGCAGCCAGCGACTGCGCCGAGGCGCCGGAGGATTCCAGCACCACGCCGACGCGCACCTGCTTGGCGTCCAGCGACACCGCATAGGCGAACAGCAACAGCAGCACCACCGGCAGCACGAACGCGATCAGCAACGTCGAGGGATCGCGCAGGGCCTGATGGCTTTCCTTGACCACCAGCGCCATCAGCCGCCGCCGGTCGAACCGCCGCGAGCCGGCCGGCAGCGCGCCATCGCCGGGCGTGCGCGTGGCGGCGTTCATGCGGCGGCCTCCGTGTCGCGGTCGGCGGATTCCACCAGGTGGATGAAGGCATCCTCCATGGTCGGGTCCGGCTGCTGCGCGCTGGCGGCCATGCGCTTGAGCGCGTCGGGCGTGTCCAGCGCGATCAGCCGCGCGCGCGAGAGCATGGCCACGCGGTCGCAGTATTCGGCCTCGTCCATGAAGTGGGTGGTGACCATGATGGTCACGCCCTTGCGCGCCAGCCCGTTGATGTGGGTCCAGAACTCGCGCCGGGTGATCGGGTCCACGCCCGAGGTGGGCTCGTCCAGGAACAGCACCGGCGGGCGGTGCATCAGCGAGCAGGCCAGCGCCAGGCGCTGTTTGTGCCCCAGCGGCAGCGAGTCGGGCGTGGCCGAGAGCCAGTCGCCGAGGTCGAAGGTGGCGATCATTTCCTCGATGCGCTGGCGGCGCGTGTCGCCTTCCAGCTGATACACGCCGGCGGAGAACTCCAGGTTCTGGCGCACCGAGAGCAGGCCGTAGAGCGAGAACTTCTGCGCCATGTAGCCGAGGCGGCTCTTGGCCGCACCGGTGGCGCGGCGCAGGTCCAGGCCCACCACATGCGCCTCGCCCGCGCTCGGCTTGAGCAGGCCGCACAGCATCTTGAAGGTGGTCGATTTGCCGGCGCCGTTGGGACCGAGCAGGCCGAAGATCTCGCCCTTGCGCACCTCGAAGCTGACGTCGTCGGTGGCGGTGAAGGCACCGAAGCGCTTGGTGAGATGCCGGCAGGACACGGCGATATCCGAGCCCAGTTCGACCGGCGGCAACCGCTCGGCCAGCGTCGAGGTGCCGCCGGGGCCGCCGCCGAGCAGGTCGATGAAGGCGTCCTCGAAGCGCGCCGGCACCGCCGCCAGCTCCACCCGCGAGCGCGCGGCCAGCGCCTGCACCTGCTGCGCGTCCGCGCCCGCGCGCAGCACCACGCGCACGCCGGCGCCCTGGATCACGCCGTCGCTCACGCTTGGCAGGTCCAGCGCCTCGGTCAGCACCGCGCGGCGCTCGGCGCCGACGTTCTCGAGGCGGAAGCTGCGGCCTTCGAGCTGCGCGGTCAGTTCCTGCGGCGGCCCGTCGAACAGGAGCTGGCCCTGGTTCAGCAGCAGCACGCTCTGGCAGCGCTCGGCCTCGTCCAGATAGGCGGTGGACCAGACCACCGCCATGCCCTCGTCGGTCAGCGCCTGCACCATGCGCCACAGGTCCTGCCGGCTGACCGGATCGACGCCCACGCCGGGCTCGTCCAGCAGCAGCACCTTGGGCCGCGCCATCAGCGCGCAGGCCAGGCCGAGTTTTTGTTTCATGCCGCCGGAAAGCTTGCCGGCCAGGCGCGCGGTGAAGGGCCCCAGCCGGGTGAATTCGAGCAGCTCGTCGAACAGCTCGGTGTTGTGCTCTGCGTCCATGCCGCGCAGGCGCGCATAGAGGCGCATGTTCTCCATCACGGTCAGGTCTTCGTACAGGCCGAAGCGCTGCGGCATGTAGCCGCTGGCGACGTGGATGGCGTCGTTGTCCTTGACCACGTCGAAACCGGCCAGGGTGACGCTGCCGGCGTCGGGGACCAGCAGCCCGGTCATGATCCGCATCAACGTGGTCTTGCCGGCACCGTCGGGACCGACCAGGCCGGTGAGCCGACCGTAGCGGATGCTGGCGCTGAGCCCGCGCAGCGCCTGCACCTTGCCGAAGTGCTTGGCGAGGTTCTCGATCACCACCGCGGCGTCGTGCTGGCCGTGCTGGCGCGATGCATCGCTGGCCGACTGCGCGCCCATCTCAGTGCCTCCGCGCGGGCGTGCCGGCGGTGTCGACGTCGAGCGTCACCGGCATGCCCTGGCGCAGACCTTCGTCGGCGTCGGACACCACCACGCGCAGGCGGTAGACCAGGTCGGTGCGCAGGTCGGCGGTCTCCACCGTCTTTGGGGTGAATTCCGCGCGCGGCGAGATGAAGCCGATCTGGCCGTGATAGACGGTCGCCGAGGAATCGGTGTGCACGCGCACTTTTGTGCCCGATGCGATGCGGCCCAGGTCCGCCTCGCCGACATACGCGCGCAGGTACACCGGGTCGCGCAGGCTCAGGCTGTACACCGGCATGCCGCTGGCCACCATGCTGCCCGGTTCGCGCACGCGGGCGATCACGATGCCGTTGCTGGGCGCGATCAGCGTCGCATCGGCCACCGCGGTGCGCGCCTGGCTCAGGGCGGCGGCGGCCGCGGCCACGCGCGCCTTGCCGGCGGCGATGTCCTCGCTGCGGAAGCCGGCGCTGGCCAGCGCCAGCGCCGCCTGCGCGGCGGCCAGCTTGGCGGCGGACTGGTCGCGGGTGGCGCGCGCGGCGTCGGCGGCGCGCTGGCTGCTGGCGCCCGATTCGAGCAAGGTGCGCTGGCGCTTGAAGTTGCGCTCGGCCTCGGTGGCGCTGGCCTGCGCCTGGCGCACCTGCTCGCGCACTTGGGCGATTTCCTGCGGTCGGTTGCCGCGATGCAGCTTGTCCAGTTGGGCCTGCGCGGCCTGGAGTTCGGCTTCGGCCGCCGCCAGCTTCTCGCGGTAAGGCGTGGCGTCGAGCTGCGCCATGACGGCGCCGGCGGTGATGGTGTCGCCTTCGTCAAAGGCCATGTCAGTCAGGCGGCCGGACTGACGAAAGGCCAGCTCCACCTCGCGGATGTCGACGTTGCCGTACAGGCGCAACACATCCGGATTGCCGCGGTCGCGCAGCAGCCAGAACGCCAGGATGCCGCCCAGCGCGATCACCACGACGGCGATGGCGATCCAGCGGGTCTTTCCGGTGGGAAGGCTCGGAGTTTTCATGGAGAGAATTTCCGCGGGAGAAAGGCATTCAGTGCGTGCGTGCCAGCGGCGCGACGTTCGACGCGCGCCAAGCCATGGCCGCGATACCGGTCCACACCAGCGTGCGCAGGGCCATGGCGATCGGCGTGCGCTGTTCCCAGGCACCGCCCAAGGCCACATGCACGCCGAAAGCGACGAATACCAGCGCCGTCGCCAGCGCGATGGCGGACGCCAGCCACGCCGCCCAGCGCCGGCGCCGCCACAGCCCGACGCCGGCGATGACGTAGGCGAAGCCGGCCAGGAAATTGAACCAGAGCACGAACGGCACGTAGCGGCCGGCCGCTTCGCGCGCGGCACCGTCAACAAACAGCACGGTGCCGCCTTCCCTGAGGGTCAGCAGGCCGAAGCCGATGGCGAGCAGGGAAAGCAGTCGAGTCCAGATGCCGCGTCGCGGGTGGGTGGTCATCGTCATGGCGCTCGGTTCGTGGGGGGACTTCCAGTGCGGGAGGGAAAGCGCCTCAGGCGGCGCGCGCGATGCCGCGGCGGTAGATCGCAAATGCGCCCGCCGCTTGCTTGCGCATGCGGCGGGTGTCGCCGGCCAGCAGGGCCTGCATCACCAGGCCCTGGATGCTGCCGATGAACAGCGTGGCCGCCGCAGCCGGATCCAGCTGCGGATCCAGTTCGCCGGCCGCCTTGCCGTCTTCGATCAGGGTGCGCAAACGCTCGCCGTAGCGGCGGATCAGGGTCTGCACCATCTGCTTGGCGGCCGTGCCTTCGGCCCGCTGCAGTTCGCCGAACATCATGCGCGGCACGCCCGGGTGTTCGGCGACGAAGGCAATGTGCGCCATGAACATCGCTTCCAACGCGGCCAACGGGCTGGCGGCATTGCGCGCGGCGCGCTCGATCCGCGCCAGCAGGTGGTCGGCCACCCATTCCATCACCGCCTGCCAGATCGCGTCCTTGCTCGGGAAGTGGCGGAACAGTGCGCCTTGGGTCAGCTTCATCGAGCTGGCGATCGCTGCGGTGGTGATCTCGCTGGGATTTTGCTCCGCCGCCAGCTTGATGACCGCCTCGACGGTGACTGCGCGGCGCTCCTCCGCGGGCAGATGTTTGCGCTGGATGTCCATGGTGACGGGTTCGCCGTAAGTGAGTAAGTAATTACTAGCTTATTCGAAATCGCGCGGCTGTCAACCGTCATTGACGACGGAGTGGGCGGCAGGGCCTTGCCGAGACGACGGTCCGGGTAGCCCGCCGGCTCACGACTCGCAGGTCGGCCGGCGGCCGGGGTGGTTGGCGATGAGGAGCGGAGCCCGGCCATTGTCGGCACCGGACGCAAACGCTGTTTCAGCGCACAGCTGCCTTGCGCAACCTTCCGCGCGTCGCGCGGCGCAGCAGTTCCAGCCACGCGACGGCGGCGGCCAGCATCGCGGCGGCGGCGAGCAGGCTGAGCGGCGCCGGCACGGCCAGGCTCATCACGCCGCGGAGGAAGGGCACGCCGATCACGACCGCCAGCATCAGTGCCACGGCGCCGAACATCCGCGCCAGCCACGGGTTCTTCGCCGGATGGCGGGCCAATGCGGGATGGGTCAGGTCGCGGTTGGCCAGGGTCAGCAGGAACAGTCCGATCACCAGTGCGATGAACACGGCGCTGCGGCTTTGCGTCGCGTCCAGGTTCTGGCCCAGCA
The DNA here is from genome assembly GCF_004799035.1 of Rhodanobacter lindaniclasticus. Taxonomy (GTDB): domain Bacteria; phylum Pseudomonadota; class Gammaproteobacteria; order Xanthomonadales; family Rhodanobacteraceae; genus Rhodanobacter; species Rhodanobacter lindaniclasticus. The sequence continues at coordinate 139,914 of NZ_MWIO01000014.1, read as the reverse complement.
GCAAGCCGTAGCCGAGCAGCAGGATGCCGGCAAAGCCCAGCCCCTGGATCACCGCGTGCCGCAGGTTGGCGGCGGCGAACGGGGAGTCTGACGCTGCGCGCGGCGGCCGGCGCATGATGTCGTCATCGGCCGGCTCGGCTTCGAACACGATCGAGCAGGCCGGGTCGATCAGCAATTCCAGCAGCACGATGTGCACCGGCATCAGCAGCACCGGCCAGTGCAACAGGGTGGGCACCAGCGCCAGCGCGATGATCGGCATGTGCACCGCGAACACGAAGCGGGTGGCCTTGGTGATGTTGTCGTAGATGCGCCGGCCCTGGCGGATCGCGCTGACGATGCTGGCGAAGCTGTCGTCCAGCAGCACCAGCGCGGCGGCCTCGCGCGCCACGTCGGTGCCGCGCTCGCCCATCGCCACGCCGACGTCGGCGGCCTTCAGCGCGGGCGCGTCGTTGACGCCGTCGCCGGTCATCGCCACCACCTCGCCGTCCTCGCGCAGCAGTTGCACCAGGCGCAGCTTCTGCTCGGGCTGGAGCCGTGCGCAGAGGTCGACGTGACGCAGCCGTTCGCGCAGCGCGGCGTCGTCCAGCACGGCCATTTCCGCACCGGTAATCACCTCGGCGCGCTCGCTCAGGCCCACCTCGCGTGCGATGGCGCGCGCGGTGGCGGGGTGGTCGCCGGTCATCATGATGATGCGGATGCCGGCACTGCGGCATTCGGCGATCGCCGCAGGCACTTCCGGGCGCGGCGGGTCGACGAAGCCGAGCAGGCCGAGGAAGCGGAAGTCGAAATCGTGCTGGCTTTGCGGCCACGCCTCGCCCTGCCACTGACCGCTGGCCACACCGAGCACGCGCAGGCCGCGTTCGGCCATCGACTCGACCTGGCGCAGGATCGCTGTCGCCTCGGCATCGGGCAGATGGCACAGGTCGATTACCGCCTCCGGTGCGCCCTTGGTCGCCAGCAGGTGCGTGTTGCGCGCGTCGCCGCGGAACACCCGGGTCATCGCCAGGATGTCCGGCGACAGCGCGTATTCGAATTCCGGCGCCCATTCGGCGTGCACGTGTTCGGTGTCGGTGAGCCAGTGCAGGCCGAACTGCTGGATCGCCTTCTCCATCGGGTCGAACGGATCGGCCGGCGTCGCCAGCATGGCGAACTCGGCCAGCGCGTGGAATGGCTCGGGCAACTCGGTATCGCCTTCGCCGTGCGCGCTGTCGTCGGGCAGACGCAATTCAGCCACCTCCATGCGGTTCTGGGTCAGCGTTCCGGTCTTGTCGGCCGCCAGTACCGAGATCGCGCCCAGCGCCTCCACCGCCGGCACCCGGCGGGTCAGCACCTTGTGCCTGGAGATGCGCCATGCGCCGAGCGCGAGGAACACGGTGAGGATCACCGGGATCTCCTCGGGCAGGATCGCCATGGTCAGCGCGATCCCGGCCAGCACGCTCTGCAGCAGGCCGTGGCCGTCCCACAGCCAGCCGAGCAGCGCATACGCCGTGGCCAGCAGCAGGCCGCCGGCGGCGAGCCGACGGATCAGCCGGCGCGAAGCCCGCTGCAGGCCCGAGACAGGCTCGACGGTGGTGCTGAGCGCCTGGCCGATGCGACCGACCGCGGTGGACCCGGCGATGGCGTAAACCTCGGCGACGCCGACGCCCTTGGTCACCACGGTACTGGCGAACAACTGGCCGGCGTCCGCACCCGGCAGCTTGGTGACCGGCACCGCCTCGCCGGTGAGCAACGACTCGTTGACGTCCAGGTGCCCGTCCAGCAGCCACCCGTCGGCGGCGATGCGGTCGCCTTCATGCAGCACCAGCAGGTCGCCGACCACCACCTCGCGGCCCGGCACGCGGATTTCCTCGCCGCCGCGGATCACCAGCGCGCGCGGCGCGGACAGCTCGCGCAGCGACTCCAGAGCCCGCTGGGTCTTGCGTTCCTGCATCAGCGTGATGCCGATGATCACGAACACGGCCGACAGCAGGAACATTGCTTCGGCGCGGTCGCCGAGCGCCAGGTACAGGCCGCCGGCGACCAGCAGCATCAGGAACATCGGCTCGATCAGCACGCCGCGGACGATCCCGGCCAGACTCTTCGGCGTGCTGCCCGGCAGCAGGTTCGGGCCGTGCTCGGCCAGTCGCCGCGCCGCCTCGGCCGGATCGAGGCCGGGGCGACCGGCCGGTTGGGGTGGTCTGCCTTCGCTCATGCGCCGAGCCGCTGGCCGCCCCCGCCGATACCGTCGCTCAGCGGCACACCAGTACCGGCAAATCGCCGTTGAGGATCACCTTGTGCGTTTCGCTGCCCAGCAGCAGGCGGTCGAAGCCACGCCAGCCGTGCGAGGCCATCACGATCAGGTCGCACTGCTGCTTGCGGGCGGCCCCGACGATGGCCGAATAGGGGCGCGCGTCGATCTCGTGGCTGCCCTCGCAGGGAACGCCGGCGGCTTTCGCGCGCTGGCGCACGTCGGCCAGGTAGCGTTCGGCATTGGCGATGGCTTCGCGGGTGTAGCCCGGTTCGTTGGCCACGACGAACTCGGCGAAGTAGACCGAGGCAGGGAACGGCGCGATGACGTGGAACGCGTACACGCGAGCGCCCAGCCTGGCGGCCAGTTCGATGCCGGTGTCGACCGCGCGCAGCGACAGCTCGGAGCCGTCGGTGGGCAGCAAAATGTGCTTGAACATGGTGGATTCCTCCAGCGGGGGATGGTCAGCGGCAGGTGTAGCCGCCATCGATGACCAGCTCGCTGCCGGTCACGAATTTCGCTTCCTCGGACGCGAGATAGACTACGCCCCAGGCGATGTCGTCGGGCTCGCCCATGTGGCCCAGCGGGTGCAGTGCGCCGACCTCGCGCCGGTGCGCGGCGGGGTCGCCGCCCATCGAGGCGATATGCTGTTCCACCATCGGCGTCCAGATGAAACCGGGGTGGATCGAGTTGACGCGGATGCGATCGGGCGCATACAGCACCGCGTCGGTCTTGCTCATCAGCCGCACCGCACCTTTGGACGCGTGGTAGGGCGGTGAATCCGCCGCGCCGACCAGGCCGTAGATCGACGACAGGTTGATGATGCTGCCGCCACCGGCTGCGCGCAGGTGCGCGATGGCGTGCTTGGTGCAGAAGAACACGCCCTTCACGTTGATCGCCTGCACCCGGTCCCATTCGGCTTCGGTGAGTTCGTGGGTCGGCTTGTTCGCACCGGCGATGCCGGCGTTGTTGACCAGGACGTCCAGACGTCCAAACGCGGCCACGGTTCCGGCAATGGCCGAAGCCACCTCGGACTCGACTGCCACGTCGGCATGGAAGTAGCGCGCGTCGTCACCGAGCTCCGCCGCCAGCTGCTGCCCTGGGCCATCGTGCAGGTCGACCAGGGCCACCCGCGCGCCGGCTTCCCGCAGCCGGCGCACGCAGGCTGCGCCGATGCCGAGGGCGGCGCCGGTCACCAGTGCCACCTTGCCGCTCAGTCTGCCCATCGCCATGTCTCCCGTGGATGCGGAACCCGAGCATGGGCTGGCCGGGCGTGGCGCATGTTGACCATGGTCAAATCCCTTGTCGGGCGCTCTGCGGCGGATTGGCGCGGCTATCCCGCCGGCGCCCTGGGCATCGGCGCGCAGCCGGTCTCGATGCTGTGCCGCAGCGACGCGTCGCAGCGCGAGCGGTCGATGCCGTGCGCGGTCAACCAGTGCGGATCGAACAGGGTTTCGGCGTAGCGTTCGCCGCGATCGCACAGCAGGCTGACGATGCTGCCGCGCTGGCCTTCGGCGCGCATCGTGGCGGCCAGGTTCAGGCAGGCCACGAAATTGGTGCCCGAGGAGCCGCCGTAGCGGTGTCCGAACAATTCGCCCAGCAGCCATGCACCGGCGATGGAGGCCTCGTCCGGCACGCCGATCGCCTGGTCCACCACCTCGAACACGAAGCCCGGTTCGACGCGCGGCCGGCCGATGCCTTCGATCAGGGTGGGCTGGCTGGCCACCGCGGCGCGATCGCTGGATTGCCAGCCCCGGATGAAACCGCTGCCGGCGGGGTCGGCGATGCACAGCCGCGTGTGCAGGCGGCGATAACGCAGATAGCGGCCGATCGTGGCCGAGGTGCCGCCGGTGCCTGCGCCGCAGACGATCCAGTGCGGCTCGGGCGAGCGTTCGCGGGCGAGCTGGCCGATGATCGACTCGGCGATGTTGTTGTTGCCGCGCCAGTCGGTGGCGCGCTCGGCCAGGCCGAACTGGTCCAGGTGGCAGGCGCCGCGCGCCGCGTGCTCGGCGGCGCGCGCATGTACCTGGGCGGGATCGTCCACCAGGTCGACCTCGCCGCCCAGCACCTGCACGTCGCGGATTTTCCCCGGCGCCGTGCAGGCCGGCATCACCGCGATGAAGCGCAGGCCGAGCAGGCGCGCGAACCAGGCTTCGGAGATCGCCGTGCTGCCGGAGGAGGCATCGACCACGGTCTGGTCCGGGCCGAGCCGGCCGTTGCACAACGCGTACAGGTACAGCGAACGCGCCAGCCGGTGCTTGAGGCTGCCGCTGGGGTGGCTGGCCTCGTCCTTGAAATAGAAGTCGATGCCGTGAAAGCCGGGGAAATTGAGTTTCAGCAGGTGCGTGTCGGCCGAGCGTGCGGCCTCCTGCGCCAGGCTTTCGAGCGCTTCGTGGACCCAGCGCCGCCCGGCGTGGCGCAACGGCTGGATGAGGGGGACGACACTGTTCACGCGGAGCCTCGACTTGCCATGGGTGGCGAAAGAACGCGAATGCCGGCAATCGGCAAGAAGCATGCTCGCGGTGACGCCCGGCGGCGGCCCTGATGCAGGTCAACCGCAAGGGCGGCCGCGCGGGGCGGATTGTCACAGTCGGATGCGGCGGCTGCGCCGCCGGCGCCGGTTGATGCAGGTCATGGCCGGCACTGCTGCAGAGGCGGATGCTGGGCGTTGGTTCTTTCTGTTGGCCTTGCGCAATGCTTGCCTGGTACCCGTGGATCGTCCTGCTGCACTTGGCCTGCGCCATCGTGTTCGTCGGCGCGGTGGCGTTCGAGGTCATCGTGGTGGAGTCGCTGCACAAGCACTTCGACATCATCACCATGCAGCGCATCGAACAGGCGGTGATGGCACGGGTGCGGCGCTACATGCCGGTGGTGGTGATATTGCTGTTCGCCAGCGGCTTCATGCTGTTCGACATCCGCTGCGATGGTTTTGCCTGCGTCGGCTCGCGTTTCGGCAACTGGCTGCTGCTCAAGGTGGTACTCGCGTTCGGCGTGCTGGGCGTGTTCGTCAACGCGATGTGGGCGATGCGCCACGGGAAGATGGATGTCTGCCGGTTCAAGTACACCCACCGCATCGTGCTGGCGCTGATGGTCGGCATCGTGTTCCTGGCCAAGACCATGTTCTACTTGTAGCCCTTCACCCAGCAGGAGTTGCACCATGTCCACAGTCACCCTCCACGGCACGCCGGTTCACGTCGACGGCAAGCTCCCCACGGTCGGCTCGGTCGCACCGGCGTTTTCGCTGGTGGCGGGCGACCTTTCCGACGCCGGGCTGTCGCGTTTCGCCGGCAAGCGCAAGGTGCTCAACATCTTCCCCAGCGTCGACACGCCGACCTGCGCGGCCTCGGTGCGCCACTTCAACGAGGCTGCAGGCAAGCTCGACAACACCGTGGTGCTGTGCATCTCCGCCGACCTGCCGTTTGCGCAGAAGCGTTTCTGCGGCGCGGAAGGGCTGGACCAGGTGGTCAACCTGTCGATGATGCGCGGCCGCCAATTCCTCGCCGATTACGGCGTGGCGATCGCCGACGGCCCGCTGGCCGGGCTCGCCGCACGCGCGGTGGTGGTGCTCGACGCGCACGACAAGGTGCTTCACACGGAACTGGTGGGCGAGATCGGCGACGAGCCGAATTACGCGGCGGCACTGAAAGCGCTCGGCTGATCGGGCTTTTGCAGGAGCGCACCCTGTGTGCGATTGCTCTTCGTTACGTAACGGAAAGCATCGCGCGTAGGGCGGGCACTGCCCGCCGGCTCTTGTTCGCATGACGGAGAACGGCGGGCCGTGCCCGCCCTACGGCGGTGTCGCTTTTGCGCGGCTCTTCCGAATCCCGGATCGATCAGCGATTGACGCCCACGATGGGCACGCCGAACGGCTGCGCCTCGGGATGCAGACCCAGTCCGTATTTCAGGCTGCGACCGATGCGCTGGGCGTATTCCAGCATGCGTTCGGCGTGAACCGGATCGAGCTCCTCATCGCAGGTTTCACGCCACAGTGCCAGCCAGCGATCGAAATGCTCGGCGCGGATCGGGTGCGGGCGGTGCGCTGCCATCGGATTGCCGCGATAGCTGCCCGCACGCAGCGCCACCGAACACCAGAACGAGGTCAGCAGGCGCTTGTGCTCGTCCCAGTCGTGCACGGCCGCATTGAACACCGGGCCGATCTGCGGGTCGCGCCGCACCTTCTCGTAGAAGTGGTCGACCAGCGTGGCGATGGCGGCTTCGTCGAAGGGCTCGGTGGAATTCATCTCGGGATCGGCTTCGCGGAACGGACGCGTGGCACGGAAAAAGCGCACCCGGCCATCTCGGCCGGGCGCGCTGCCGTTGCGGCAAAAGCTTACTTGCCCAGGCTCAGCGTGCCCTTCATCAGGGCGGCATGGCCGGGGAAGGTGCAGAAGTACGCGTACTGTTCGCCGGCCTTGAGCTTGGCCACGTCGATCGTGGCGGTGTCGCTCTCGCCGCCACCGATCAGCTTGGTGTGCGCGATGATGCGCGCGTCACCCGGCTTCTCGTAGCTGTTGGCCGCGCCCGCCTTCATGCCGTCGGCGATCACGCCGGATTCGTCGCTGCTGTGCGACAGTACCCAGTTGTGGCCCATCGCGGTGACCGGCAGCTTGCCGGTGTGCTTGAGCGTGACCTTGAAGGTCTTGCAGGTGCTCGGCACGGTGATGGTCTTCTTGTTGAACTGCATCGCGTCGCTGGCCTCGATGGTGGTGGTGCACTCGGCGGCCATCAGCGGAGTGGAGAGCAGCCCGAGCAGGGCAATGGCAATCAGTTTGCGCATGGTGTCGATCCTTGGGGAAGATGGGGAATCGGAAGAATTCTGCGTGGGCAGCGACCGTGGCACACTGATCTGGATCATGGCCACGGCAGCAGTTGCCGCGGACACTGTAGTTACCGTGGCGAGGCCGCGGAAGGAGGCATGATGACGCACGTCGTCACCGACAACTGCATCAACTGCAAGCACACCGACTGCGTCGAGGTATGCCCGGTCGACTGCTTCCACGCCGGTCCCAATTTCCTGGTGATCGACCCCGACGAGTGCATCGACTGCACGCTGTGCGTGGAGGAGTGCCCGGTCGGCGCGATCTACCCCGAGCTCGACGTGCCGGCAGGGCAGGAGATCTACATGACGATCAACGCCGAGCTGGCGAAGGAATGGCCGGTGCTGACCAGCAAGATCCCGTCGATGGAAGACGCCGACAAATGGGACGGCGTGCCGAACAAGCTGCCGCTGCTCAAGCGCTCCTAGGGGGGGGCTTCGCGGACTCCAGCCGGGTCGCGCGCGGCGCCGGCGTTCTGTTGGACCAGATCCCCAGCCTGCGTTAGGCTCGGACCCGAGCGCGTCTCCGTGCCGGTTTTGGGCCCGTATTCTCTTGTCATCTGGGGAGATTGACTGATGAATGATGCCGCACAACCCCTGTCCGACGACGATACCGAACTTTCGCCGTGGTGGTTGCGCACGGTAGCCATCGTGCTGGTGCTGGGCTTTGCCGGATTGCTGGCCATCACCATGCTGGCCTACAGCAATGCGCCGCCGATTCCCGGTCAGGTGGTGGATGCGCAGGGCAACACCGTGTTCACCGGCGACGATGTCAGCAAGGGACAGGCGGTATTCCTCAAATACGGCTTGATGGACAACGGCAGCATCTGGGGGCACGGCGCCTACCTCGGGCCGGATTACTCGGCCGAAGCCCTGCACTTCATCGGCCAGGACACCGCCGCGGCGATCGCGCAGGAACGATTCGGCAAGCCGCTGGCCGAGCTGGATGAGTCGCAACGCGCGGGAGTGCGCGCCGAAGTGGCGGTGGCGCTGAAGACCAATCGCTACGACGCCCAGGCCGACGTATTGCGGCTGACCGCGCCGGAAGCAACCGCCTACCGGCAGCAGGTCGGCTACTGGACGAATTACTTCAAGGATCCGGCAAAGAATGGCGGGCTCAAGCCCGACCTGATCAGCGATCCCACCGAACTGCACCAATTCACGGCCTTCGTCACCTGGGCCGCATGGGCCTCGGTCGCCAACAGGCCGGGTACGCAAGCCTCGTACACCAACAATTTTCCATACGACCCCAGCGTCGGCAACGTACCCACGCCGTACGCCCTGCTGTGGAGCGCGTTGAGCCTGTTGCTGCTGCTGGCCGGCATCGCCACCGTGCTGCTGGCGTTCGGCAAGTTCGACTACCTGGGCTGGATCAGCCGCGGTCATGACGTGCGGCCGCAACTGCTGCCCGGGAAGTCCAGTCCGGGCCAGCGTGCGCTGGTGAAGTTCTTCGTGGTGGTGGCCTTGCTGTTCCTGATGCAGACCCTGGTCGGTGGCGGCGTCGCCCACTTCCGCGCCGATCCGGGCACTTTCTACGGCTTCCAGCTGGAGAACATCTTCCCCAGCAACCTGTTGCGCACGTGGCATCTGCAGACCGCGATCTTCTGGATCGCCACCGCCTATGTCGCCGCCGCGCTGCTGCTGGGGCGTTCGCTGCGCAGCGACGAGCCACGCTGGCTGGCCGGATGGGTGCACCTGCTGTTCGGCGCCTTCGTGGTGGTGATCGCCGGCAGCCTGCTCGGCGTGTGGGCCGGCATCGCGCAGAAAATGGGCACGTGGTGGTTCTGGCTGGGCAACCAGGGCTGGGAGTATCTGGAGCTGGGCAGGCTCTGGCAGTACCTGCTGGTGGTCGGCCTGCTGGTCTGGTTTGCCATCCTGTGGGTGCTGGCGCGCCCGCGTGCGGTATCCAGCGAGAAGGCGCGCCCGCTGGCGAGGATGTTCCTGTTCGCCGCGGTCGCGATTCCGGTGTTCTACATACCCGCGCTTTTCTTCGGTGCCGAAACCAACTACACCGTGGTCGATACCTGGCGCTTCTGGATCATCCATCTGTGGGTCGAAGGCTTCTTCGAATTCTTCGCCACCACGGTGGTTGCGCTGACCTTCTACCAACTGGGTTTGGCGCATCGCAACGTGGCGTTGCGGGTGATCTACCTGGACGCGATCCTGTATTTCCTCGGTGGCCTCGTCGGTACCGGCCACCACTGGTACTTCACCGGCCACACCAACTTCAACATGGCGATGTCGGCGATGTTCTCGGTGCTGGAGGTCGTGCCGCTGACCCTGCTTACCCTGGATGCCTGGGATTTCGTCAAGGCCACCAAGGGCAAGGTGGACGTCGACGGCAAGCCGACTCGCGTGCCGCACAAGTGGACGTTCTACTTCCTGATGGCGGTGGGCTTCTGGAACTTCGTCGGCGCCGGCATGCTCGGCTTCTTCCTCAACCTGCCGATCGTCAGCTACTACGAGGTGGGCACCCAGGTCACGCCGACCCATGGCCATGCCGCGTTGATGGGCGTGTTCGGCATGCTGGCGCTGGCGCTGATGGTATTCACCTTGCGCCAGACCAGCACCGAGGAGCGTTGGCCAGGCATCGAGAAGTACGTCAAGGTCGCGTTCTGGGGTACCAACGGCGGCCTGGCGATGATGTTGCTGATGAGCCTGTTCCCGAGCGGCGTGCTGCAGCTGTGGGACGTGCTGGAGAATGGCTACTGGCACGCACGCAGCATCGAGTACATGGGGCTGCCGCGCTCGCAGGTCATCGAGTGGCTGCGCCTGCCGGGCGACTTGGTGTTCATCATCTTCGGCGCGGTGCCGCTGGTGATTGCCTCGATCAAGGGCTGGTTGGGCGTGCGGGCGGACGCGGCGGCCGAGCGTCGCTGAGCTGTCGCCGCGCATGAAAAAGCCCGCGCCGACGGTATCGGCGCGGGCTTCGGGGGCAGTACGCGGGGCGATTACTTCGCGACGACGCGCACCATCTCCAGGCACTTGTTCGAGTAGCCCCACTCGTTGTCGTACCAGCTGACCAGCTTGACGAAGCTGTCGTCCAGCGCGATGCCGGCGTCGGCGTCGAAGATCGAGGTGCGTGCGTCGCCGCGGAAGTCGGTGGCCACCACCTTGTCCTCGGTGTAGCCCAGGATGCCCTTCAGCGCGCCTTCGCTCTGCGCCTTCATCTCGGCCTTGATCTCCTCGTAGGTCGCCGGCTTCTCCAGCTCCACGGTGAGGTCGACCACCGAGACGTCCGAGGTGGGCACGCGGAAGCTCATGCCGGTGAGCTTCTTGTTGAGCTCGGGGATCACCACGCCGACGGCCTTGGCCGCGCCGGTGGAGGACGGGATGATGTTCTCCAGGATGCCGCGGCCGCCGCGCCAGTCCTTGTTGCTCGGGCCGTCCACGGTCTTCTGCGTGGCGGTGGCGGCGTGCACGGTGGTCATCAGGCCGCGCTTGATGCCCCACTTGTCGTTCAGCACCTTGGCCACCGGCGCCAGGCAGTTGGTGGTGCAGCTGGCGTTGGAGATGATCGCCTCGCCGGCGTATTTCTTGTCGTTGACGCCGTAGACGAACATCGGCGTGGTGTCCTTCGACGGCGCGGACAGGATCACCTTCTTCGCACCCGCATCGATGTGCTTCTGCGCCGCTTCCTTGGTCAGGAACAGGCCGGTGGATTCGATCACCACCTCGGCGTTCACCTCGTTCCACTTCAGGTTGGCCGGGTCGCGTTCCTGGGTCAGGCGGATGCGCTTGCCATTGACCACCAGATGGTTGCCGTCGACCTTCACGTCGCCATCGAAGCGGCCGTGCACGGAGTCGTGCTTGAGCATGTAGGCCAGGTAATCGGGCTCCAGCAGATCGTTGATCGCCACGATCTCGATGTCGTTGCCGAAGTTCTCCACGGCGGCGCGCAACACGTTGCGACCGATGCGGCCGAAGCCATTGATGCCGACCTTGATGGCCATGAGATGACGTCCTCCTGAGGATGGGCTCGATGCCGCGAGCGGGCGGAAAGAATCGTCATTTTACCGCCATTCCCGCGCGCCTGCCTGAGCCCCGGCTGGCCGCCGGGCCTGCACGGCACGGGACCGGGCGGGTGGCGACAAAACACCGCAGCACCGGTGTGGCAGACTGCGACCTTCCCTTGTCGCCGGAATCATCCGCATGAGTTTCGTCCGCCGTGCCGTCGTCGCCGTGTTCGCCTGCCTGCTGGTCACGCCGGCACTGGCATGGGGACCGCTGGGCCACAGCGTGGTCGCCGAACTGGCGCAGCGGCATCTGAGCCCGGCCGCCGAGGCCGAGGTCGAACGCCTGCTGGCGCCGGAGCACACCGGTTCGCTGGCCGATGTCGCCAACTGGGCCGACCAGATGCAGAACGATCCGGCCATGGCGAGCCTGTGGAAGCAGACGCGCAGCCAGCACTACATCAATTTCCACGGCGGCCCCTCGTGTGACTACGTGCCGCCGCGCGATTGCCGCGACGGCCGCTGCGTGGTGGCCGCACTGCAGTATTACGTTGGCGTGCTCGGCGACCGCAGCAAGCCTGACGCCGCGCGCCGCCAGGCGCTCAAGTTCGTGGTGCATTTCGCCGGTGACATCCACCAGCCCCTGCATGCCGGCTATCGCGACGACAAGGGCGGCAACACCTACCAGGTGCAGTTCGACGGCAAGGGCAGCAACCTGCACCGGGTGTGGGACTCCGGCATGCTCTACACGCGCGGGCTGGACTGGCAGCAGTACGCGCAACGCCTGGATTCGGCGGTGCCGGTACCGCTGCCGGCGCCGGTCGCTCCGCTGGACAATCCCTACGCCCAGTGGGCCGAGGAGTCGTGCCGGATCACCGCCGAGACCGGCTTGTACCCGACCGGCCACAAGATCGCTCCGGCCTACGTGACCACCTGGCTGCCGGTGGCCGATCGCCGCCTGCGCGAAGCCGGCCGCCGCCTCGCGCAGGTGCTCAATCTGGCCTTGGCGCCAGCCGCCGCTCCCCAGGAGGATGGGCGGTAGAAGCCGGCCGGGTCACGGTGTGGCTACCGCCTGGCGCTGCGCGCCGATGTTGCGGTCGAGGAAGTCGAGCATCTTCCCGTAGAACTCCAGGCGGTGTTCCGGGAGAAAGAAGCCGTGGCCTTCCTTCGGCTCGACCAGGGATTCGTACGGGACGCGTTGCGCGTCCAGCGCGCGGGTGAACTCGCGGAAGTTCAGGAACGGCACGCGCTTGTCCTCGCCGCCGTGCGCCAGCATCAGGTGCGCCTTGATCCGCGCCACGCCACCCAGTGGGGAACGACGCAGCAGGTCGGCGCGATCGGTGCCCAGCGCGCGGTGCAGGTAGTCGACGCCGGCGTTGATCTGCCGGGTGTCGCTGGCATCCAGCTGCACGCGCAGGTCGTACACGCCGGCGTAGCCGATCGCGCACTCGTACAGGTCGGGTTCGCGTACCACGCCTTCGAGCGCGGCATAGCCGCCGTAGCTGCCACCGTACAGGCACAGCCGCTTCGGGTCGGCGTAGCCCTGCTTGACCGCCCACAGGGTGGCGTCGGTGACGTCGTCCTGCATGCTCAGGCCCCATTGCCGGTAACCGCGTTCGATGAACTTGGCGCCATAGCCGCCGGAGCCGCGGTAGTTCACCTGCAACACGGCATAGCCGTGGTTGGCCAGCATCTGTACTTCCGGGTCGTAGCCCCACTGGTCGGCAACGCCGTGGGGGCCGCCGTGGATCACCACCACCATCGGGAACGGTGCCTTGCCGGCCGGCAGGGTGAGGAAGCCGTGCAGCGGCAGGCCGTCCCGCGCCGTCAAGGCGATCGGCTCCATCGGCCGGGTGACTTTCGGATCCAGCCACGGCTGCGCGCTCATCAGGAATTTCGCCTGGTGCGTCGCCAGGTCGAACAGGTAATAGTCGCTGCCGCTGCGATCGCTGATGACGTGCACGATGGCGTGCTGGCCGTCGCGGGTGAAGCTGGAGAAGAACGCCAGCTGACCCGGGAAGTTGCTGTCCAGAGCCTGGGTGAGCTGTGCTTCCTGGCTGCCCGGATCGATGTAGTGCAGGCCCGGTTTGCCATCGGCCGTGATGATCGCATAGTAGTCGAGGTGATCGGCGGTCGGCAGCAGATCCATCGGGTCGGCGAACTTGCCCTGGTAGACCATGGTGCGGCTGCCGTCGGCCGGATTCATCAGCTCGATCGCATCGGGGCCGTCGCCCTGCGAGACACGCACGTACAGCCGGCTGTTGTCGCGGTTGAAGCCGATCGGCGTGATGGTCACGCCGGACGTGGCCGAGTCGTTGCGCAAGGTCCAGGGGGCGTCGTTGCTGGGTCGGGTCCAGACCCGCATTTCGGTGAAGCCGTCATTGGTCCACGCCGCACGCACCTGGCCGGCGTGGTCGACGATCAGGTCAGCGTTGCGCGCGGGCGCCGCGCCGATCGTGCGCGTCTGCCCGGTCATGATGTTCAGCGTCTCGATGTTGGTCGCGCTGCCGTTGCGATCGTCGGTGAACGCGTTGGTCGCGATCAGGATCCGGTTGTCGACCGCCAGCGCATCACCGATCACCGTGGCCGAAGCGTAGCGCTGGGTGGCGTGACGCATGTGGGAGCCCACCGTGTCGCTGCCCGCGCGATAGCCGAACAGCTGCTCCTGCCGCTTGCCGTCGGCGTTGATGCCGTACAGTTCGCCGGTGCCCCGCGGCGTGTCCAGCCCGTTCTGGCGGAAAGCACCGGCGGCGATCAGTCGGTCGTCGCTGGCCCAGAAATAGTCGGCGAGCAGCGCATTCCTGCCCGAGGGGATCACGTGCAGGGGCTTGGCCGTCTGCCCGTCGAGGATCGCCAGCACGTTCTCGTGCGGATTCTGCGGGTTGGGCACGATGGCTGACAGATACTTGCCGTCGGGCGAAATGCGCACCTGCGAGAAGTTGGCCGGACGAATGAAGTCCTGCAGTGGAATCGGCGAAGTGGCTTTCGCTGTCGGCGCAGGCGCCGCGGCGACCGCCGTCAACACGCTGCCCACGCCCAAGACCAAAGCCGCGGCCCAGGGCCGCAGTCCGTGTGTATTGCCCATCCTTGTATCCCCCCATGGCATTGCGCCGGTTTCCAAGCGTGGAACGGGGTCATCAAGGCTGTCAAGCGCGTGGCTCGATGGCGCCGCGAATGGATCGGCGCAATTCTGCTAGGCTCATTCGATGACCATGGAAAAAGTTCGCCGTACCAAGATCGTCGCCACGCTGGGCCCTGCCACCGACGCGCCCGGCATGCTTGGCCGGTTGATTGCCGCAGGCGTGGATGTGGTGCGCCTCAATCTGTCGCACGGCGAGCCGGACGATCATCGTGCACGCGCCATCGCGGTGCGCGAAGCCGCCCAGGCGGCCGGTCGCGAAGTCGGCGTGCTGGCCGACCTGCAGGGGCCGAAGATCCGCATCGAGACTTTCGCCGACGGCCCGGTGCAACTGGCAGAGGGCGACAGCTTCGTGCTCGACTGCCGCGCCGGCGTGCCGCCGGGCGATGCCACCCGCGTGGGCGTGAGCTACTACGGTTTGCCGTCCGACGTGCGCGCCGGCGATGTGCTGCTGCTGGACGACGGACTGGTGGCGCTCACCGTGCACGAGGTGGTCGGCAGCGAAGTGCGCTGCGAGGTGCTGGTCGGCGGCAAGCTGTCCAATCGCAAGGGACTCAACCGGCAGGGCGGCGGACTCTCGGTGGACGCGCTGTCGGACAAGGACAAGGCCGACATCCGGCTGGCGGCGGAGATCGGCGCGGATTTCCTCGCCGTGTCCTTCGTGCGTTCGGCCGACGACATGCACCTGGCCCGCCACCTGCTCAAGCTGGCAGGTGGCCGCGCGGCGCTGGTGGCGAAGATCGAGCGGGCCGACGCCATCCCCGTGCTGGGCGAGATCATCGACGCCTCCGACGTGGTGATGGTGGCGCGCGGCGATCTTGGCGTGGAGATCGGCGACGCCGAGCTGCCCGGCCTGCAGAAGAAGATCATCCGCGAGGCGGTGCAGCGCAACCGCGCCGTGATCACCGCCACCCAGATGCTGCAGTCGATGGTGCGCGCGCCGATCCCCACCCGCGCCGAAGTGCTCGACGTGGCCAACGCGGTGATTGACGGCACCGATGCGGTGATGCTGTCGGAGGAGACCGCCGCCGGCGCGCATCCGGACAAGGCAGTGGCGGCGATGCAGCGCATCTGCCTGGGCGCCGAGCGCCAGTTCGAGCCGAAGGAGGACCTGGCCAACGTCATCCACCAGCTGAGCCGCACCGACCAGGCGATCGCGCTGGCCGCCATGGTGCTGGCCGGGCAGCTCGGCGTGCGCGCGATCGTGGCGCTGACCGAATCCGGCGCCACCGCCCAGTGGCTGTCGCGCTACCGCAGCGCGGTGCCGATCTACGGCATGTCGCCGTCCGCCTCCGCACGTCGACGCATGCAGTTGCTGCGCGACGTGCAGCCGGTGGAGTTCAGCCACGGCGAGAAGCAGAGCATGGCCGCCTCCACCCGTGCCGCGGTGCGGTTGCTGTTCGAACAGGGCAAGTTGCTCCAGGGTGACAGCGTGGTGATCACCTACGGCGACCGAGTCGGCCACGTGGGCGGCACCAACACGCTGAAACTGCTCGCGGTAGGCCCCGACGGCACGGTGGAAAGCCGGCGCGAGCTGTGACGCTGAAAGCCGGCTGTCCGCCGTCGGCTGGCCGGCTGTGGCGCACCGCGCGGGCAGCTACACTGGGGCCCTCGACGCCTTGCGGGAGCCCGCCATGAAAACCCTGTTTCCCTCCGTATGCCGCGGCGTGCTGTTCGCGCTGGCGCTGGGCGCGGCCACGCCGGTGCTGGCGCAGGCGATCAAGGTCGACCAGCAGAACCTGTATCGCTACTGGATCCTGCTCAACACAAAGGTGCAGATGGATGCTCCCAACAGTGGCCTGAACCTGGACAAGCCAGGCTGCGTGGCGGTGACCTACACCGTGGGTTCCGACGGCGTGCCGCTGGACGTGCAGGTGGCCAGGGTGGAGCCCAAGAGCGACCTCGGCCCGATGGCGCGCAGCGCGGTGGCCAACTTCCGCTACGGCCCGTCGCTGAGCAACAACGTCCATCAGCCGGTGTCCACGTATTACATCGTGGTCTTCAACGGGCCGAAGGATCCTGCCGCGCGCGACCAGCTGATGGCCCCCTGCAAGCTGCCCGGCTACCCTGGCTGATCCACCGGGCCGGCTGCAGGGTGCGGTGTTGTTTCGGCCCGTCACCGGCCCGATCTGGCCTATAATCGCCGTTTTTCACCATGCCGCTTCGCGTGCGAGGCGGCGCCCACCATGTGTGGCCGGGCATCGCCCCCGCCAGCGGAGTCATCAATGAGCATTGAAGATCTCGAAAGCGTCGCCCTGGCGATGGTCGCGCCCGGCAAGGGCATCATCGCGATCGACGAGTCGACCAACACCATCCGCAAGCGCTTCGAGGCCGTCGGCATCGAGAACACCGAGGAGAATCGGCGCGCCTACCGCGAGTTGCTGCTGACCACGCCGGGCCTGTCCGAGCACATCTCCGGCGCGATCCTGTTCGACGAGACGATCCGCCAGTCCACCAAGGATGGCGTGCCGTTCACCCAGGTGATGAAGAAGGCCGGCATCATCCCCGGCATCAAGGTCGACAAGGGCCCGGTGCCGCTGGCCGGCTTCCCCGGCGATGTGGTCACCGAGGGTCTGGACGGCCTGCGTCCGCGGCTCGAGGAGTACGCCAGGCTGGGTGCCCAGTTCGCCAAGTGGCGCGCGGTGATCAACATCTCCGAGGAAAACCCCAGCTCCACCGCGATCGAGGCGAACTGCCACGTGCTGGCCCGCTACGCCGCACTGTGCCAGGAGGCCGGCCTGGTGCCGATGGTCGAGCCCGAGGTGATCATGGACGGCGATCACACCATCGAAGTCAGCTACGAGGTGCACGAGGCCGTGCTGCGCAGCCTGTTCAACGCGCTGTACGAGCAGAACGTGATGTTGGAAGGCACCATCCTGAAGATCAGCATGGTCATCCCCGGCAAGGATTGCGAGGAGCAGGCCGAGATCGGGGAAGTGGCCGAGGCCACCGTGCGCGTGCTCAAGTCCACCGTGCCGGCGGCGCTGCCGGGCATCGTTTTCCTCTCCGGCGGCCAGACCGACCAGCAGTCCACCGCACACCTCAACGCGATGAACCAGATCGGTCCGCACCCGTGGCCGCTGTCGTTCTCCTACGGCCGCGCGATGCAGCAGGCCGCGCTGCAGTTGTGGTCGAAGGATCTGAAGGGCAACGTCGCTGACGCGCAGAAGATCGTTCACGCCCGCGCCAAGGACAACGGCCTGGCGGCGCTGGGACAGTGGAACGGCTGATTGCCCGGAATTCGAAATTCGGAAAAGCGTAAAGAAAAAATGGGCGCCGCGAGGCGCCCATTTTTTTTCCGAGTGGCGGGGCTTCAGAAGCGGTACTCGGCGCTTACCGTATAGATGCGGTTGCCGATATCCAGGCCCTGCTTGGAGATGCTGTAGTAATCGAAATTGGCACCGATGCTCCAGCTCTTGTTGATGTCGTAGCCGGTGCCGACGCCGGCATACCAGCCCAGCGATTGCCTGCTGGCCTTCTCCTTGAAGGAGTTGGCCGGGTCGCTGGACTGCGCCGTGCCGTGCAACTTCCACATGAAGGCGCCACCGCGTGCGGAGATGTACCACGCGTCGGTCGGGTTGAAGTGACCGTTGATGCCTGCCGTCCAGCCGTCACCCGAGAGCTTGGCGTAGGTGGTGCCATCGCGGCTGCTGATGCTGCCGAGGTCCGTGTAGCCCGCCTCGAAGCCGATGAACTGGGTGCGGTAGCCGGCGTTGAGAATGACGGCCGTGCCGTGTTCGCTGCCGAGGTCATAGCTGTCGAACGTGGCGTGGTAGCTCGCACGGCCGGCGCCGAGGTTGACGAAGCCGCCGGTGAGGTCCTTTGCCTGCACGTTGGGCGTGGCCAACGTCGCGCCGGCCAGCACAGCCAGCGCCAAGAGTGTGTTCTTCATTCGAAAATCCCCTGTTGTTAGTGTTTCCCGAACTTTCCTGTCGCAGTCCTGCGCGTCGGAACGCAGGTTGCCAACCGCATATTTTATATGTGACGCAGTTCGCACAAAAGAAAAGGGCGCCCTGAGGCGCCCTCTTCTTGTAGGCGAACATCCCGACATGATGTCGGAATGGGTCCCGCTGGATCAGAAGCGGTACTCGGCGCTGGCCGAGACCATGTCCGTGCTCAGGTCGACGTTGTTCTTGCTGGCGTCGAAGTAGTCGTAGTTCACGCCCACGCTGAGCTGCGGGGTGATGTTGTAGCCGATGCCCGCGCCGGCGTACCAGCTGTTGTCGTCCAGGCCCTTGCGGATCGGGTTCACGTCGTTGTTGAGGCCATGTCCGGTCCAGCTGTACAGGCCCGCGCGACCGCTGAGGTACCAGTTCGGGGTCATGTCCAGCCGGGCATTGGCGCCCACCGTCCAGCCGTGCAGCTGCGACTTGTTGTCGGCAACGACCGGGTCGCTGTTGAAGATGTTCTTGGCGTGGATGTTGCCCAGGTCGTTGTAGCCCACCTCGGCACCCAGCGCGAAGTTCGGCGCCAGCGACCAGCGGTAGCCGCCGTTCAAGGCATAACCGGTGTCGTGGCCGTCGTACGGGCCGTGATCGATCGCGGTACGACCGACGTTGCCGTTGATGAACCAGCCGGCGTTGTCGGCGGGCGCGTTCTGCGCGAATGCTGCGGGGACAGCCACCAGGCCGGCGGAGACGAGGGCGAGGGCGAGCAGTGTTTTCTTGGTTTTCATGGATGGCTCCAATGGTCGGGACAGTTGGCCCAATGTGGGGATGGGCTCTTGTCGAATGCGCCCCGCCCAAGGTGGGCGGCGACACGGGGACTTAGATGGGTGGGGCCGGGAAAGATTCAATACTCATTGGTTCAGTATTAAGCGGAGATTAAGCCGCCTCGCTTCCGGGGGTATCCCCGCCCCGGCGGCGCGGGCGCGACAGGACGACGCCGGATCAGCGACAATGAGCGCTTTTGCACCTTCCGGAGACTGCCCGATGACCACCCGCCGCGAACTCGCCAATGCCGTGCGAGCCCTTGCCATGGACGCCGTCGAGGCGGCGAAATCAGGTCATCCCGGCATGCCGATGGGCATGGCCGACATCGCCGAGGTGCTGTGGAACGACTTCCTCAAGTTCAACCCGGCCAATCCCAAGTGGTTCAATCGCGACCGCTTCGTGCTCTCCAACGGCCACGGCTCGATGCTGCAGTACGCCTTGCTGCACCTGACCGGCTTCGACCTGCCGATGGATCAGCTGAAGCGCTTCCGCCAGCTGCATTCGAAGACCGCGGGTCACCCCGAAGCCAGCGAAACGCCGGGAGTGGAAACCACCACCGGCCCGCTCGGCCAGGGTCTGGCCAACGCGGTCGGCTTTGCGCTGGCGGAGAAGGTGCTGGCGGCGCACTTCAACCGCCCGGGCCACGGCGTGGTCGATCACCATACTTACGTGTTCCTCGGCGATGGCTGCCTGATGGAAGGCATCTCGCACGAAGTCGCTTCGCTTGCCGGCACGTGGAAGCTCGGCAAGCTGGTGGTGATCTACGACGACAACGGCATCTCGATCGACGGCGAGGTGCATGGCTGGTTCACCGACGACACCCCGGCGCGTTTCGAGGCTTACGGTTGGAACGTGATTCGTGGCGTGGACGGGCATGATGCCGAGGCCATCAAGAAAGCGATCGCCGCCGCCACCGCGCAGGGCGACAAGCCCACCCTGATCTGCGCCAGGACCATCATCGGCTTCGGCGCGCCGAACAAGCAGGGCAAGGAGGAAAGCCACGGCGCCGCGCTGGGCAAGGACGAGATTGCCGCCGCCCGCGCGCAACTCGGCTGGAACCATGCGCCGTTCGAGATCCCGGCCGAGATCTACGCCGGCTGGGATCACCGGAAGGCGGGCAGCGAAGCGGAGCAGGCCTGGAACGAGGCGTTCGCGACGTATGCCGCGGCGCATCCGGAACTGGCTGCCGAATTCAAGCGCCGCCTTGCCGGCGAGTTGCCGGCCGACTGGGTGGAGAAGTCGCAGGCGTATATCGCGAAGCTGCAGGCCGAAGGCCCGGAAGTGGCCTCGCGCAAGGCCTCGCAGATGACGCTGGATGCGTTCGGCCCGCTGCTGCCGGAGCTGA
The DNA here is from genome assembly GCF_004799035.1 of Rhodanobacter lindaniclasticus. GTDB lineage: Bacteria > Pseudomonadota > Gammaproteobacteria > Xanthomonadales > Rhodanobacteraceae > Rhodanobacter > Rhodanobacter lindaniclasticus. The sequence continues at coordinate 119,722 of NZ_MWIO01000014.1, read as the reverse complement.
TCGGCGGCTCGGCCGACCTGGCCGGCTCCAACCTGACCAAGTGGAAGGGCAGCAAGGACGCCGGCAACGGCAACAGCAGCGAAGGCCAGGGCAACTACGTCTACTACGGCGTGCGCGAGTTCGGCATGACCGCGATCGCCAATGGCCTGGCCCTGCACGGCGGCTTCATTCCGTACGACGCCACCTTCCTGGTGTTCTCCGACTACGCGCGCAATGCGGTGCGCATGAGCGCGCTGATCCCCGCCCACGCCATCCACGTCTACACGCACGACTCCATCGGCCTGGGCGAGGATGGCCCGACCCACCAGCCGGTCGAGCACATGGCCAGCCTGCGCTACATCCCGAACAACCAGTTGTGGCGCCCGTGCGATGCGGTGGAGTCGGCGGCGTCGTGGAAAGCGGCGATCGAGCGCAAGGGTGCGCCGTCATGCCTGATCTTCTCGCGGCAGAACCTCAAGCATCAGCAGCGCAGCGGGCAGCAGGTTGCCGACATCCAGCGTGGCGGCTACGTGCTGTCCGATCCGCTGGACACGAAATTCCAGGCGATCCTGATTGCCACCGGTTCGGAAGTGGAGCTGGCCATGGAAGCCTCGCGTGCGCTGGCCCAGCAGGGCATGGCCGTGCGTGTGGTGTCGATGCCGTGCGCCGAAGTGTTCGATGCGCAGCCGCTGGAATACCGCGAAGGCGTGCTGCCCGGCTGGTGCCGCGCCCGCGTGGCGGTGGAAGCGGCGACCGCCGACTTCTGGCGCAAGTACGTGGGCCTGGACGGCGAGGTCATCGGCATGACCACGTTCGGTGCTTCCGCGCCGGCGCCGCAGCTGTTCGAGCACTTCGGCTTCACCGTCGCTCACGTGATCGATGCGGTGAAGCGCGTCGCAGCCTGACGCAACGGGGTACCGGAGCCGCTTGCCCATCGGCACTCGTCAACGCGTCGGCTTTCCGGCCCCAGCCATGGTTCTTGCAGCATGACAGTCGGTTCCGGACGAACAGCCTATTTTCCACACATCGATGGCATGCGCGCGATCGCGGTGCTGGCGGTCGTGGCCTATCACATGCAGGCTGCATGGCTGCCGGGGGGCTTCTCGGGCGTCGACATCTTCTTCGTCATCTCGGGTTTCGTGGTCAGTGCGTCCGTCGGGGGACGCGAACGCTCCAGCTTGCCTGCGTTCGCCGGCTTCTTCCTGGCGCGGCGCATGCGGCGCATCGTGCCAGCGCTGCTGGTCTGCCTGTTTCTCACCTCATTGTTCAGTACCTTGCTGATTCCGTCCGCCTGGCTCAGCCAGGCGAACGAACAGACCGGGCACCACGCATTTTTCGGTCTGGGCAATCTGGTTCTCGCCAGGACGAGCAATGACTATTTCTCGCCCATCACGGCGTTCAATCCGTATACGCATACCTGGTCGCTCGGCATCGAGGAGCAGTTCTACCTGCTGTTTCCCGCGTTGTTCCTCGGCTGGAGTCACGGCCGGTCGGGGCGCCGGCTGAGCACGGCGCTCCTTGCGGTCGCGCTGCTCGGATCGGCGATGTATTCCGCGATGCTGGGAAGGAGCGATGCCACGCGTGCGTTCTACATGCTCGGCAGCCGCTTCTGGGAGCTTGCCGCAGGGGTGCTGCTTTACCAGGCCATGGCTTTTGCCGGTCGTCGATTCGATGGTGAAGAGCCGGATGCGCCACGCTGGTTCGCGTGGGGTGCCGGCCTTTCCCTGCTCGCCATCGCGGTCAATTTCGTCATCGCCAAGCCGGACCGGTTTCCGTTTCCAGGCGCCATCCTGTCCGTTCTCGGCACGCTGGGGATGCTGTTCTTCCTGCATGGAAGCAGGCGTACGCAGCCGCTGGTGCGCGTGCTTGCCTCGGTCCCGGCGAGGTATGTCGGAAGGATTTCCTACTCGCTCTACCTGTGGCACTGGCCTGTTTTAGTTTTGTTCCGCTGGACCGTGGGCCTCGATGGCAGCGCCGCGCGGCTTGTCGCACTGGCTCTGACCGGCGTCCTTGCGGTGGCCTCGTATCACGCGGTGGAAGTCCCGTTCCGGCGCGCGGATTCCGTTCGCCGTTTGCCGCACTGGAGTGTCGTGCTCACCGGTTTCGCCTGCATCGTCGCGGTCGCCTCGATTTCGAGGGGCGTCGAGAAAATGGCGAGGCATCTGTCGTTCAGTTCGGTGACGCGTCACGCCGACGACTGGTATCCGAAGTCATTGAAGCATGACGCAGCCTTTCCCGGTTGCACGGTCAGTTCGAAATCGTCCCCCGTGGGGACCGGATTTTCACTGACGATCGTGCGGCAGGGCTGCGCGACGCCGGTTACCGCGCCACATGTTTTCGTCGTCGGCGACTCCCACGCCATGGCGTTCCTGAAGATGTTCACGCTTCAGGCGCTGTCGTCGGGCAGCGAGATCACTCTGTACAACAACAGTGGCTGTCCCTTCGTCAGCTTGCAGCCGTGGCGCGAGGACAGTGCGGTTTGCCAGGCCAGCGCCAGCACGGTGATGGACAGCCTGCTGGCGCGCATCAAGCCGGGAGACGTCGTGTTTCTTCCATCGCTGCGGCTGCCGCGATTCGTCGACGAATGGGTACGCTATCCCGATGCCGCCATGAAGGACCAGATCTTCGGTGTCAGAGCCGTGCGGGGAAGGGCTGCTGCCGTTGCGAAAGCCAGGACCACGCTGCAGTCGCTGCAGGCGAAAGGAGCGCGCGTGCTGATCGAGGCCCCGCTGATGGTCCTCAAGCAGCCGCCGTTCCGTTGCGCGGAAAGCTACAACCGCAGCAACGCGATCTGCGAGGGATCGCCGCAGCAGCCCCGGAAGGAGGTCGAGCGACTGCGTGCTCCCGCGTTGCAGGCGTTGCAGTCGCTCGCCGCGGAAGTCCCGCACGTGTCGATATGGGACCCGCTGCCGATACTTTGCCCGCCCGATCATGGTCAGTGCGGTGCCTATGCGGACGGCCATCCGCTGTTCTTCGATGGCGATCACCTCAGTGGCTACGCCAACCGTTTGCTGTGGCCTTCGTTCGCGCAGGCGGTGGCCGGAAAACCCTGATGCCGGGCGTGCGGGGTCCGTCGCCGTGCAGAAGGCCGACGCGGCCGGTCAGTTCCGGCTGAATCCTTCGATGGACGCGAGCAGGGCTTCCGGACTGTCCACCAGTGCCGTGGCACCGGCAGCCAGTAGTTCGTGGCGCATGCCGAAGCCCCACAACACGCCGATGCTGCGGATGCCGTTGCCCACCGCCCCGTCGATGTCGAAGTGGCGGTCGCCGATCATCACCGCGTCTGCCGGGTCGCTGTCGAAGTCAGCCAGCGCCTCGGCGATCATCGTGGCCTTCTCGCTGTGCGGGCTGTCCGGATGCGGCCCGTACAGGCGCAGGAATGCCTCGCCGAACGGCAGGTGGGCGATGATCGGTGCGGCGTGGCGGTGCGGCTTGCTGGTGACCACCGCGAGTCGGTGGCCGGCGGCAAGCAACTGCTCCACCAGCGCCTCGATGCCCGGGTAGATCTCGTGTTCGCGCCAGCCGAGCGTGTTGAAGCGCTCGTGGTAATACTCCACCGCCGCCTCGATCCGTCCGGCATCGTGATCCAGCAGGGGCGCAAAACTGTGCCGCAGCGGCGGGCCGATCCAGCGCCGCAGCTCCTCGTGCGGAGGCGCCGTCACGTCCAGCCGCGCCAGCGCGTGTTTCACGCAGGCGGTGATGCCGTGCTCGGAATCGATCAGGGTGCCGTCGAGGTCGAACAGGCAAAGCATTATTTCGCGGCTCGCGCCTTCAACGCAGTGACTGCCGGCAGTTCCTTGCCTTCGAGGAATTCCAGGAAGGCACCGCCACCGGTGGAGATGTAGGAAACGTCGTCGGCGATGCCGTACTTGTCGACTGCGGCCAGGGTGTCACCGCCGCCGGCGATCGAGAAGGCATTCGACGCGGCGATCGCGCGCGCCAGCGTTTCGGTGCCCTTGCCGAAGGCGTCGAACTCGAACACGCCGACCGGGCCGTTCCATACCACGGTGCCGGCCTTGGCGATCAGTCCGGCATACAGTTGGGCGGTCTGCGGGCCGATGTCGAGAATCATCTCGTCCGGGCCCACCTGATCGACCGCCTTCACCGTGGCCGGTGCCTGCGCGGAGAAGGTCGGTGCCACCACCACGTCGACCGGCATCGGCACTTCGGCGCCGCGTCGTTTGGCGTCGGCCAGCACCTTCTTCGCCGCGTCGAGCAGGTCCATTTCCACCAGCGAGTTGCCGACCGAGTGGCCCATCGCCGCGATGAAGGTGTTGGCGATGCCGCCACCGACGATCAGCTGGTCCACCTTGCCGATCAGGTTGTCCAGCAGGGTCAGCTTGGTCGATACCTTGGAGCCGGCCACGATCGCCAGCAGCGGGTGGGCCGGATGCTCCAGGGCCTTGCCCAGCGCGTCGAGCTCGGCGCACAGCAGCGGGCCGGCGGCGGCGACCGGGGCGAACCTGATCACGCCGTGGGTGGAGGCCTGCGCGCGGTGCGCGGTGCCGAACGCGTCCATCACGAAGATGTCGCACAGCGCGGCGTACTTCCTCGCCAGCGCCTCGTCGTCCTTGCCCTCGCCGATGTTCATGCGGCAGTTTTCCAGCAGCACCACGTCGCCGGCCGCGACCTCGACGCCGTTGACCAGGTAGTCGGCCACCAGCTGCACCGGCTGGTCCAGCTGGCTGCTCAGCCACAGTGCCACCGGCGCCAGCGAGGATTCGGCGTCGAACTGGCCTTCCTTCGGCCGGCCCAGGTGCGACATCACCATCACCTTGGCGCCAGCATCGCGGGCGGCCCGGATCGTGGGCAGCGCGGCGTCGAGGCGCTGGGTGGAGGTGATCCGGCCCTGTTCGTCGATCGGCACGTTCAGGTCTTCGCGGATCAGCACGCGCTGGTCGCGCAGCTCGAGGTCGCTCATGCGGATGACGGACACGGCACAACTCCAGTGAGGTGGGGGCTAGCCAGAACAGGCTGCAACCGCTTATTGTCCGGTGGCCGGGGTACCGATGCAAACCGCCGTGGGCGCACCGCGCCGGGCCGCGATACCCGGGCAATCCGCATCGACGGCACTTGTGGCTAAACTGCGGGCAATCTGCGCAGGGGGAACTGCTCATGACGACCGGTTTGGTGCTCTACAGCTACTGGCGTTCCAGTGCCGCCTACCGTGTGCGCATCGCGCTGAACCTGAAAGGGTTGAGCTACGAGACGCAACCGGTGCACCTGCTGCGCGACGGGGGCCAGCAGCACACGGCACAGTATCGCGCCCTGAACCCGCTGGAGTCCGTGCCTGTCCTGCGCGACGGCGACCGTGTGATCACCCAGTCGCTGGCGATCATGGAATACCTGGACGAGATGCACCCGGAGCTCGAGACCGCGCTGCTGCCGGTCGACGCCCGCGGCCGCGCCCAGGTGAGGGCGTTGGCCATGGCCATATGCTGCGACATCCATCCGCTGGGCAACCTGCGGGTGCTGCAGCAGCTCGAGGCGCAGCTCGGTGCCAGCGAAGAGCAACGCGCGGCGTGGTCGCGGCACTGGATGGATGTGGGGTTCAGGGCGATCGAGGCGGTGCTCGCCGACAGCGCCGCCACCGGCCGCTATTGCCACGGCGAAACCCCGAGCGTGGCCGATGCCTGCCTGGTGCCGCAGGTCTACAACGCCGCGCGCTGGAAGTTGCCGATGGACGATTACCCCATCATTGCGCGCATCTACCAGGCCTGCAACGAACTGGAGGCGTTCCAGCGCGCTGCACCGGAGGCTCAGCCCGACGCACCCTGAGAACGTGCAGGAGCGCACCTTGGGCGATCGCTTTTGTCGGGGGTGGGGATCTGCCGCAACCGTGATCCCTCATCCGACCCTTCGGGCCACCTTCTGCCCGCGGGGAGAAGGGGTTTTGCGGCGGCCATGGCCCGCTTTTCTAGAAGCCCATCCCGTACGGGTCGTTGCCGGCCAGTTCGGCGCTGCTGTTGCCGCCTTCGGCGAGGCGGATCTTCAGCGCCAGGCCGTCGCGCGAATCGGACTTGCTGAGCGCCTCGTCCAGCTCCACCCGGCCCTCCTTGTACAGCTTGTACAGCGACTGGTCGAAGGTCTGCATGCCTTCCTGCAGGCTGCGGTCCATGGCGTCCTTGATCTCGTGGATCTGGCCGCGGCGGATCATGTCGCGGATCAGCGGGGTGTTGAGCAGCACTTCGGCCGCCGGGATGCGCCGACCGTCCTTGCCGATCACCAGGCGCTGGCTGATCACCGCGCGCAGGTTCAGCGCCAGGTTCATCAGCACGTTCTTGTGCGCCGATTCGGGGAAGAAGTTGAGGATGCGCTCCAGCGTCTGGTCCGCGTTGTTGGAATGCAGGGTGGCCAGGCACAGGTGGCCTGTTTCGGAGAAGGCGATGGCCGCCTCCATGGTGTCGGTGTCGCGGATCTCGCCGATCATGATCACGTCCGGCGCCTCGCGCATCGCGTTCTTCAGCGCCTCGTGGTAGCTGTGCGTGTCCAGCCCCACCTCGCGCTGGTTGACGATCGAGCGCTTGTGCCGGTGCAGGTATTCGATCGGGTCCTCGATGGTGAGGATGTGTCCGGGTGACTGCGAATTGCGCTGGTCGATCATCGCCGCCAGCGTGGTCGACTTGCCCGAGCCGGTGGCGCCCACCACCAGGATCAGGCCGCGCGGCTCCATGATCAGGTCGCGGAAGATCGGCGGCAGCTGCAGCTGCTCGATCGAGGGGATCTCGCTCTTGATCGCGCGGATCACCATGCCCACTTCGCCGCGCTGCTTGAACACGTTGATGCGGAAGCGGCCGGCTTCCTTCACCGCCAATGCCATGTTCAGTTCGAGATTGCGCTCGAACTGCGGCACCTGGCCTTCGTCCATCAGCGAGTAGGCGATCTTCTTGACCATGCCGCTGGGAAGGCCGGTGTTGCCCAGCGGGTAGAGCTTGCCCTCGACCTTGATGTTCACCGGGGCGCCGGTGGACAGGAACATGTCCGACGCGCCCTTGTCTACCATGAGCTTGAGGAAGTAGCCGATGTCCACGTTTTACCCCTGGGTTCCCGATGTACATTGCATTGCACGATTATGCCTGCCCACAATACGCTGCAACACACCATGAGGACTGTGATGTACTTCTTTTCCCCACCGGCCGTGTCCGCACGCCGCATGCGCGCGGCGGTCGCGACGCTGGCGCTGACCCTGGCCGTGGCCGGTTGCGCCACGGCGCCGCCCCCGAATGACGCGATGAACCTGGCCCAGTACCAGCTGCAGGCTGCCCGGGACGCCGGTGCCGCGGATTACGCACCGGTCGACCTGGGCTTCGCGCAGGACAAGTTCCAGCAGGCGCAGGCGGCCATGGAGACGCGCAAGTTCGCCGATGCCGCGAACCTGGCCGAGGAATCCGGCGCCGATGCTGAGCTGGCGCGGGTCAAGGCGCGGTTGGGCGCGGCCCGGGCAGAGATACAGGGCAAGCTGCAGGAAAACACCCGCCTGCGCAACGAAGGCGAGCAGCTGGCCGCCCGACAGCAGCAGATGGAACAGGCGGTGCCGGCACCGGCGGCCGACTCGTCCGCCCCCTTGCCGGTGGGCGACATGCCCGCACCTTCGGCCTCGGTGCTGTCCGCGCCGGTCGATGGCGTGCCGACCGACAACCCCGCGCCGGCCGCCAGCAGCGGCATTCCGGGAGGCCAGCCATGAAACGCCTAGCCAAAGTGCTCGCCGGTGCCGGCCTGGCGCTGGCCCTGGTCGGTGCGGCCCACGCACGCCAAGACGACATCGACATCAACCGCCTGCGCGGCAGCCTGGACCAGCTCGCCAACGATCCCGGCCTCGGCCATTACGCGCTGTCCGAACAGGCGCGAGCTCGCGAGGCGATCCGCACGCTGGAGGAGGCTGGGCGCGGCGACCGGCCGCATGCCTTGTACCTGGCCGAGCGCCGGGTCGACCTGGCCAAGAGCGCGGCGCAGTTGCAGGACGCCCAGGTCAAGTTGAACCAGCTCGATCGCGAACACGACCAGATCCTGCTGGCCAACAGCCGCCGCGAAGCCGACATGGCCCGACTGGAGCTGGCCCGCCAGCGCCTGCAGAACCAGTTGGCGCAGGAAGAGGCCGCGCGCCTGCAGCAGCAGGGCGTCGAATACTCGCAGCAGGCCGAGCAGGCGCGGGCCGAAGCCGAGCGGGCGAAGAAGCTGGCCGCGGCGCAGAGCAAGGTGGCGCGGGCGGCTCGTCGCGAGGCGGCGCTGGCCGCGCAGGCAGCCAAGGCGATGCGTGCGCAGATGGACGACGGCAACACCCCGCCGCCGGCCCCCGTCGAGGAGAAAAAGCCCGCCCGCAAGCACCCCGCGACGCACTGAAACGGCGTCGGGCGGCGCTTTGCCGCAGCACCTTCCACGGGCTGCGGCCGGTCGCCGGCCAATGCCTGCAAAACACTGTTTTGACAGGTATTTAATACCCGTGCCGAAGTGTGATCCGGTACCGTCGCTGCGGCTTGCACGGGCCTGATCGGCGGAGTAGGGTCAAAGCCCCGGGAGGCATCCAGGCCACCGGGGTTACTGACCTGAATCATGCGCAAATTCCACGTTCAGATCCCCACCTGCGTTCCGGTTGACCGGCGTGGGTCGTGGGTGTGCGCCGGTTCAGCTGTCGGCGGGCCGTCAGCGTGGCGGCAACCGTCCGTTCACTCGCAGGAGGTCGGATCATGTTCGAAAACCAGCAGCGTGATGATGTCGAGGCATTGATGAAAGCGGACGCGGAGTTCCGCCGGCTTTACCAGCACCATCGGGAGCTCGACAGCAAGGTGCACGACGCCGATATCGGCGTACTTCCCATCGACGACGCCACCCTCGCCGGCATGAAGAAGGAGAAATTGCTGGCCAAGGCGCGGCTTGAACGCATGTGGGCGGACAGGGCGCACCTCATCCACTGACGCTTGCGGTTCGCTGGCGCGGCCCCGGGTCTTCCCTGAACAGTCATCGGGAAGATTGCCGGGGCCGCAGCGTATCCGGCGGCTCGGTTATCATGGCGGTTCTGCGGCCACGGCTTTGCGTCGATGCCGCCACGCCAGCGACGGAGCCCCCATGACGGTTCACCAGAGTGTCCTCGAACTGATCGGACACACCCCGATGGTTCGCGCGCGACGCCTCGATACAGGTGCGTGCGAGTTGTTCCTGAAACTCGAGAGCGCCAACCCCGGCGGCTCGATCAAGGACCGCATCGGCTTGTCGATGATCGAGGGCGCCGAAAAGGACGGCCGCATCCGCCCGGGCGACATCCTGGTCGAGGGCACCGCCGGCAACACCGGCCTGGGCCTGGCCCTGGTCGCGCAGCAGAAGGGCTACCGCCTGATCCTGGTGGTGCCGGACAAGATGAGCCGCGAGAAGATCTTCAACCTGAAGGCGATGGGCGCCGAGGTCGTGCTGACCCGTTCCGACGTGGCCAAGGGCCATCCGGAGTACTACCAGGACATGGCCGAGCGGATCGCCCGCGAGACGCCCGGCGCCTACTTCATCAACCAGTTCGGCAACCCCGACAACCCGGCTGCGCACATCGCCAGCACCGGTCCGGAAATCCTCGAACAGATGGACGGCAAGGTGGATGCCGTGGTGGTCGGTTGCGGCTCGTCCGGCACGCTCAGCGGCCTGTCGAAGTTCTTCGCCGAGCATTCGCCGCAGACCGAGCTGATCCTGGCCGACCCGGTCGGCTCGATCCTGGCGCAGTACATCAACGAGGGCACGCTCTCGACCAAGTCGGCGAGCTGGATGGTCGAAGGCATCGGCGAGGACTTCCTGCCTTCGATCAGCGACTTCACCCGGGTGAAGAAGGCCTACGCGATCTCCGACAAGGAGAGCTTCCTCACCGCACGCGAACTGCTGGCGAAGGAAGGCATCCTGGGCGGCTCGTCCACCGGCACCCTGGTCGCCGCCGCGCTGCGCTACTGCCGCGAGCAGAGCAGCCCGAAGCGCGTGGTGACCCTGGTCTGCGATACCGGCAACAAGTACCTGTCCAAGCTCTACAACGACTACTGGATGCTCGACAACGGCTTCATCGAACGCGAGCAGCACGGCGACCTGCGCGACCTGCTGCTGCGCCCGTTCGCCCAGCGCGACACCGTGGTGGTCGGCCCCAACGAGCTGCTGATCACCGCCTACAACCGCATGAAGCTGTACGACGTGTCGCAGCTGCCGGTGATGGACGGCCGCAAGCTGGTCGGCATCGTCGACGAATCCGACGTGCTGCTGCACGTGCATGCCGACGAGACGCGCTTTCGCGACCCGGTGTCCACCGCGATGATCGCCGACCTGCATCGGCTCGACGTGCGCTCGCCGATCGAGTCGCTGCTGCCGGTGTTCGAGCGCGGCCACGTGGCGATCGTGGTCGACGGCGACGATTTCCTCGGCCTGATCACCCGCATCGACCTGCTGAACTGGCTGCGCCGCAAGGTGAATTGACCTGCTGCATCATGCACTTTCGAAATGCGCCCGGGGCGACCCGGGCCACGACCCAAGGAAGCTCGCCCCATGTGTGGAATCGTTGCCGCCGTAGCCCAGCGCGATGTCGCACCGCTGCTGATCGTTGGCCTGAAAGCGCTGGAGTATCGCGGCTATGACTCCTCCGGCGTGGCCGTGCTCGACCGCGGCGCGCTCCGCCGGGTGCGCGCCAAGGGCAAGGTGCGCGAGATGGAGGCGCTGTACCTGGCCGATCCGTTCCCGGGTGGCACCGGCATCGCGCACACCCGCTGGGCCACCCACGGCGTGCCCAGCGAGGCGAACGCGCATCCGCACGTGGCGGGGCGGGTGTCGATCGTGCACAACGGCATCATCGAAAACTACGCCAGCTTGCGCGCCGAACTGCAGGCCGCCGGACACGTGTTCACCTCCGAGACCGACACCGAGGTGATGGCGGCGCTGATCGATCGACGCATCGACCAGGGCCTGAATCTGCGCGAGGCGGTGCTGGCCACCGTGCGCGAACTGGAAGGCGCCTACGCGATCGCCGTGCTCAGCAGCGACGAGCCAGACCGCGTGGTCGGCGCGCGCCGCGGCGCCCCGCTGCTGGTCGGCCTCGGCATCGGCGAGAACTTCCTCGGCTCCGATGCGCAGGCGCTGATCCAGGTCACCAACAAGATGTTGCACCTGGACGAGGACGACGTGGTGGAGATCACCCGCGACAGCGTGCAGGTGTTTGCGCTGGACGGCACGCCGGTCGAACGCAAGGTGTACGAGAGCGAGCTGTCCACCGACGCGGTCGAACGCGGTGAATACCGCCACTACATGCAGAAGGAAATCTTCGAGCAGCCGCGCGCGGTGGCTGACACGCTGGAGGCTCGCGTCGGCGCGCATGGCGTGCTGCCGAACATCTTCGGCATCGACAGCGAGGCACTGCTGGCCGCCACCCGCGGCGTGCACATCATTGCCTGCGGCACCAGCTATCACGCCGGCCTGGTGGCCAAGTACTGGATCGAGGAATTCGCGCGCCTGCCGGTCGCCGTCGAGGTGGCCAGCGAGTATCGCTACCGCGAGACCGTGGTGCCGCCGGGCACGCTGTTCCTGGCGATCTCGCAATCGGGCGAAACCGCCGACACGCTGGCCGCCATGCGCGAGTCGCGCCGACGCGGCTACCTCGGCACCCTGGTCATCTGCAACTCGCCGGAATCGTCGCTGGTGCGTGAGGCGGACCTCAAGCTGATGACCCGCGCCGGTCCGGAGATCGGCGTGGCCTCGACCAAGGCCTTCACCACGCAACTGGCCGGCCTGGCCCTGCTGACCCTGGAGCTGGCGCGCCGCAACGGCCTCGACCCGCAGCGCTACGCGGCACTGTGCGAGGAACTGCAGCGCCTGCCGCGCGCGATCGAGAACGCGCTGAAGCTGGAGCCGGCGATCATCGAGCTGGCCGGCGACTTCATCCATCGCCAGCACGCGCTGTTCCTCGGCCGCGGCGCGCATTACCCGGTGGCGCTGGAAGGTTCGCTCAAGCTCAAGGAAATTTCCTACATCCACGCCGAGGCCTACCCCGCCGGCGAACTCAAGCATGGCCCGTTGGCGCTGGTCGACGAGAACATGCCGGTGGTGGCGGTGGCGCCGAACGGCCCGCTGCTGGACAAGCTGAAATCCAACCTGCAGGAAGTGCGCGCCCGCGGCGGCCGCCTGATCGTGTTCGCCGATGGCGCCGCCGGCATGGACGACACCGCCGGCAACGGCGTGACCCTGCGCGTGCAGTCCGGCGGCAGCTTCATCGCCCCGGCCGTGTTCACCGTGCCGCTGCAGTTGCTGGCCTACCACGTCGCCGTGCTGCGCGGCACCGATGTGGATCAGCCGCGCAATCTGGCGAAATCCGTGACGGTGGAATGACACGTACGGCGGGCATGGCCCGCCGGTTCCCCGCGCCTTGCGCTTGAACGCGCATTACGGAACTGCCGGGCTGCTCTTTGCGGGATCGCCTCTGTCCACAAGGGATTTCCTTTGGTCGTGCGCGATGCTCCTCGTCACCTGACGAAAGGCATCGCCCGCCGGCGGGCTGCTGCGGTGAGGGAGGTCCGGCCTCAGGCGCGGCCGTACACATCGTCGTAGCGCACGATGTCGTCTTCGCCGAGATAACTGCCGGATTGCACCTCGATCAGCTCCAGCACCACCTTGCCGGGGTTGCGCAGGCGGTGCTTGCTGCCCAGCGGGATGTAGGTGCTCTGGTTCTCGCCGAGCAGGAACACCTTGTCGTCGCAGGTGACCTCGGCGGTGCCGGAGACCACGATCCAGTGCTCGGCGCGGTGGTGGTGTTTCTGCAGGCTCAGCGAGGCGCCGGGCTTGACCTGGATGCGCTTGACTTGGAACCGCTCGCCGGCTTCCAGTGAATCGTAGTTGCCCCACGGACGGTGCACCACGCGATGCAGCGAGTGCTCGCTGCGACCGGCGGCCTTCAGTTGCTCGACGATCTGCTTCACGTCCTGCGCGGCGTCGCGGTGCGCCACCAGGGTGGCGTCCGGCGTGGTCACCACGATCAGGTCGTCGACGCCGACGGTGGCGAGCAGATGGCGGTCGTGCGAGCGCAGCAGGGAATGGTGCGTGTCCACCGCCAGGGTGTCGCCTTCGCGCAGGTTGCCGTCGGCGTCCTTGTCGCCGGTCAGCCACAGCGCCGACCACGAACCGATGTCGCTCCAGCCGCAACTGACCGGAATGACCGCGGCGCGCGTGGTCTTCTCCATCACCGCGTAGTCGATCGATTTGTCCGGCACGCGCGCAAACGCGTCCCTGTCGATGCGCACGAAGTCGAGGTCGGTCGAGGCCCTGGCGTGCGCCTCGCGCACTGCGGCCAGCATCGCCGGCGCGTGCTCGGCGAGTTCTTCCAGGTAGCGCGAGGCCTGGAACAGGAACATGCCGGAGTTCCAGTCATAGCTGCCGTCGGCGAGGTAGGACCCGGCGGTGGCCAGATCGGGCTTCTCGACGAACTGCCCGACGCGGAAGCCGTGGCCGTCGAGCGCCTCGGCACGCCGGATGTAACCGAAGCCGGTTTCGGGGCGATCCGGGCGGATGCCGAAGGTCACCAGCCAGCCCTGTGCGACCAGCGGCAGCGCCTGCTGCACGGCGTCGACGAAGGCGTTGGTGTCGCCGATGAGGTGGTCGGCAGGGAGCACCAGCAGGATGGCGTCGGGATCGTGCTGCAACGCCTGCAGCGCGCCCAGTGCGATCGCTGGCGCGGTGTTGCGGGCCAGCGGCTCCAGCACGATGGAGGCGTGCTCGATGCCCGCTTCCAGCAGCTGGTCGGCGGCGAGGAAGCGGTGATCCTCGCTGGCCACCACGATCGGTGCGGCAATATCGGGCAGTTGCCGGGTGCGCGCGATGGCCTGCTGGAACAGCGTGCCCTTGCCGGCCAGCTCGAGGAACTGCTTGGGCAGGTTCCTGCGCGATACCGGCCACAACCGGGTGCCGCTGCCACCGCTGAGGATGAGGGGGATCAACATGGGAGGGGCCTTGTTCAGTGCCCGGAGGCGGCGAGCCGGCGCATCACGTCCTGCAAGCCATGCCGCCAGTCGGGCAGGGTGAAGCCGAAGTGCTGCTGAAAGTTGCCATTATCCAGCAACGAGTACGCCGGGCGTACGGCCGGGGTGGGAAACTCGGCACTGGTGATCGATGTCACGCGTGGCTGCCGCGGCAGCAGACCCAGCGCGGAGGCTTGCTCAAAAATCGCACTGGCGAAACCGTGCCAGGTCGTTGCGCCACTGGCGACCAGGTGATGCGTGCCGACGAGCACTTCGCGTTGCGCGCGATCCGACGACAGCCAGCGGTCCAGTGCGGCGAGCGTGCCGTCCACGATCAGGCCGGTATCGGTCGGCGCGCCGTGCTGGTCGGCCACCACCCGCAGTTCGTCGCGCTCCACGCCCAGGCGCAGCATGGTGCGCAGGAAATTGTGCCCGTGCGCGGCGTAGACCCACGCGGTGCGGAAGATGAAATGATCGGCGCCGCTGTCATGCAGCGCCCGTTCGCCGGCCAGCTTGCTGCGACCGTAGGCACCGAGCGGGTTGGCGGGCGCGTCGACCGCGTAGGGCCGCGATTGCCGGCCATCGAACACGTAGTCCGTGGAGTAGTGGATCATCAGCGCACCGTGCGCCGCCGCCCAGCTGCCGAGCACGCCCACTGCCTCGCCGTTGACGCGGGTAGCCAGCGCTTCTTCCTGCTCGGCGCGATCGACTGCAGTGTAGGCGGCGGCGTTGACGATCACGTCCGGCTGCAGGCGGTCGAGCAGGGTGGGGAGCGATGCGGGGTCCGACAGGTCGGCGATCTCACCGAGGCCCCCAGCCGTCAACACGCCATCACGGCACGTCGCGGCCAGCTCGCCACGCGCGGCCAAACCACCCTGGTCGAGGAAGGTACGACCCAGCTGGCCGTTGGCACCGAGCAGCAGGAACTTCACGGCGTGTAGACCGGCAGCCGTTCCGGCGGTACATCGGCGAGCAGCGGTGTCCTGCTGTCCTTGTCCGACAGCAAGGGCGCGCTGACCGGCCAGTCGATGGCCAGCGCCGCATCGTTCCAGCGAATGCCGGCGTCGGCCTTCGGGTCGTACAGCGCGGTGCACTGGTAGGTGAAGGTGGCGAAGTCGGAGACCACGCAGAAGCCGTGGGCGAAGCCTTCCGGTATCCAGAAGTGGCGATGGTTGTCCGCGGTGAGCATCACGCCCACCGATTGCCCGAAGGTGGGCGAGCCGCGGCGGATGTCCACCGCCACGTCGTAGACCTCGCCTTCCAGCACGCTGACCAGCTTGCCCTGCGGGTTCGGCCACTGGTAGTGCAGGCCGCGCAGCACGCCGCGCGCGGAGCGCGACACGTTGGATTGCACGAAATCGACGTCGATACCGGCCTCGATCCACTTGGCCTTGTTGTAGCTCTCGTAGAAGAAACCGCGCGCATCGCCGAATACCTGCGGTTCGATGATCAACGCGCCTGACACCACGGTTTTGATCACTTTCATCGTACGCGGCCTTGTCGGGTCAGCTGCTGCAGGTACTGGCCATAACCGGTCTTGGCCAGTGGCGCGGCCAACGCCAGCAACTGTTCGGCATTGATCCAGCCGTTGAGATAGGCAATCTCCTCCGGGCAACACACCTTCAGGCCCTGGCGGTTCTCGATCGTCTCGATGTAGTTGCCCGCTTCCATCAACGACTCGTGTGTGCCGGTGTCCAGCCAGGCGAAGCCGCGGCCGAGCTGCTCCAGGTGCAGCGAGCCGTCGTCCAGATAGCAGCGGTTGAGGTCGGTGATTTCCAGCTCGCCGCGCGGCGAGGGTTTCAGCGAGGCGGCGTAGTCGCACACACGGTTATCGTAGAAGTAGAGGCCCGTGACGGCGTAATGTGACTTAGGTTGGGCCGGCTTTTCCTCCAGC
Source organism: Rhodanobacter lindaniclasticus (assembly GCF_004799035.1). GTDB lineage: Bacteria > Pseudomonadota > Gammaproteobacteria > Xanthomonadales > Rhodanobacteraceae > Rhodanobacter > Rhodanobacter lindaniclasticus. The sequence goes on along the minus strand of NZ_MWIO01000014.1, from coordinate 103,894 downwards.
CCGATTACCTTGCCGGCCGCGTCGAACTCGGCCACGCCGTAGCGCTCGGGATCCTTCACCCAGTAGCCGAACACGGTGGCGCCATGCTCGCGCGCGGCGGCGCGCTTGAGCCGCTCGGTGAAGCCGTGGCCGTAGAAGATGTTGTCGCCCAGCACCAGGCAGCTCGGCTTGCCGTCGACGAAGTCGCGGCCGATGGTGAAGGCCTGCGCCAGGCCGTCCGGAGACGGTTGCACGGCGTAGCGGATATCCAGCCCCCACTGCGAGCCGTCGCCGAGCAGGCGGCGGAACATGTCCTGCTCGTGCGGGGTGTTGATCACCAGCACTTCGCGGATGCCGGCCAGCATCAGCGTGGCCAGCGGGTAGTAGATCATCGGCTTGTCGTACACCGGCAGCAGCTGCTTGCTCACCGCGCGGGTGATCGGGTGCAGCCGGGTGCCGGAACCGCCGGCGAGGATGATGCCTTTCTGCGTACTGCTCATGCGCCCAGCCTCTCCATGCGGTAGCTGCCGTCCAGCACGCGCTGCACCCACGACTGGTTGGCAAGGTACCAGTCCACCGTCTGCGCGATGCCGCTTTCGAAGGTCTGCGACGGCTTCCAGTCGAGCTCGCATTGCAGCTTGGAGGAATCGATCGCGTAGCGGCGGTCGTGGCCGGGGCGATCCTTGACGAAGGTGATCAGCGATTCGCGTGCGCGGCCATCGGCCAGCGGACGGCGCGCGTCGAGCAGGGCGCAGATCGTCTTCACCACCGCGATGTTCTCGCGCTCGGCGTTGCCGCCCACGTTGTAGGTCTCGCCGATGCGGCCCGCGTCGAGCACGCGGCGGATCGCGCTGCAGTGGTCGCCCACGAACAGCCAGTCGCGGATGTTCCTGCCGTCGCCGTAGACCGGCAGCACCTCGCCGGCCAGCGCCTTGGCGATCACCAGCGGAATGAGCTTCTCGGGGAACTGGTACGGCCCGTAGTTGTTCGAGCAGTTGGTGGTGAGCGTGGGCAGGCCGTAGGTATGGTGGAACGCGCGCACCAGATGGTCGGAGGCGGCCTTCGAGGCGGAATACGGCGAGTTCGGCGCGTACGGTGTGGACTCGGTGAACCTGCCCTCGGCGCCGAGCGAGCCGTACACCTCGTCGGTGGAGACGTGCAGGAAGCGGAAGCCGTCGCGCACGGCACCGTCGAGGCCGCGCCAGTAGTCGCGGGCGCACTCCAGCAGGCCCAGCGTGCCCACCACGTTGGTCTGCACGAATTCGGCCGGGCCGTCGATAGAGCGGTCCACATGCGATTCGGCGGCGAAGTTCACCACGGCGTCGGGCTGGTGTTCGGCCAGCAGCCGCGCCACCAGGGCGCGGTCGCCGATGTCGCCCTGCACGAAAACGTGATGCGCATCACCATGCAACGAGGCCAGCGTGTCGAGGTTGCCGGCGTAGGTGAGTTTGTCCAGGTTGACCACGCGCAAGCCGTCGGCCACCGCCTGCAGCACGAAATTCGCGCCGATGAAGCCGGCGCCGCCGGTGACGAGCAGGGTTTTCATGAAGCATGCATTTCCTTGGAGGGAAGTGATCATTGTGTCATGGGGATTGCGCCAGCCAGCACCTGACGCGGGGCCGACCCGCCGGGTAACACTTAACGTTAAGGCAAACCATGGCGGCGCGGTTACAATACGCGATCCCTCACGCGGTACCGGCCTTCGCCGGCGCCGCCCTGCCTGCGATGCCTGCCATGCCCAAGAAGACGCCTGTTGCCCCCCACGGACTCGGAACACGCGCGATCCACGCTGGCCAGCATCCCGATCCCAGCACCGGCGCCATCATGACGCCGATCTACGCTACCTCCACCTACGTGCAGGAAAGCCCGGGCAAGCACAAGGGCTACGAGTACTCGCGCACGCAGAACCCGACCCGCATGGCTTATGAGCGCTGCGTGGCAGATCTGGAAGGCGGTGTCGCCGGTTTCGCGTTCGGCTCCGGCCTGGCTGCGGCGGCGACCGTGCTGGATCTGCTCGACTCGGGCAGCCACGTGATCGCGATGGACGACCTCTACGGCGGCACCTACCGCCTGTTCGAGCGGGTGCGCCGGCGGTCGGCCGGACTGGACTTCAGCTTCGTCGACCTGAACGACACGGCGGCGCTGAAAGCGGCACTGAAGCCGAACACGCGGATGATCTGGGCCGAAACCCCGACCAATCCGATGCTGAAGCTGGTCGACCTGGCCAAGGTCGCCGCGTTCGCGAAGAAGCACGGCCTGATCCTGGTGGTGGACAACACGTTCTGCTCGCCGATGGTGCAGCGCCCGCTGGAATTCGGGGCCGACCTGGTGCTGCATTCGGCCACCAAGTACATCAACGGCCACTCCGACATGGTCGGCGGCATCGTGGTTGCCGGCAATCAGGAACTGGCCGCCCAGATGGCCTTCCTGCAGAACTCGGTGGGCGCCGTGGCCGGCCCGTTCGACGCCTTCCTCGCCATGCGCGGCCTGAAGACCCTGCACCTGCGCATGCGCCAGCACTGCACCAGCGCGCTGGAACTGGCCACGTGGTTGCAGAAACACCCGGCCGTCGAGCGCGTGATCTACCCCGGCCTGAAAAGCCACCCCCAGCACGCGCTGGCCAGGCGCCAGATGCACGGCTTCGGCGGCATCGTCACCATCGAGGTGAAGGGCGGCCTGAAAAAGGCCCGCCGCATGCTGGAGCGTTGCGAGCTGTTTGCCCTGGCCGAGTCGCTCGGTGGCGTCGAGAGCCTGATCGAGCACCCCGCCATCATGACCCACGCCTCGGTGCCCGCGGCCAACCGCAAGCGGCTGGGTATCAGTGATGGGCTGGTGCGTCTGTCGGTGGGTGTGGAGGATGTGGCGGATCTCCGCGCCGAGCTGGCCGATGCCTTGGGCCGTTAGACACTACGACACGTCGCGTGCCCAGTGGGGAGACTGGGCGGAACGCATCATGAACAGACCACAGCAGGTAAGCACCGTGAGCAAGCAAAGGAGGGCCATCGGCATCGCGCTCTTGAACCTATCGGCATGGATACGCCGGCAGCCCTGGCTCAAGGCTATGTATCGCCATTTCCCGGCACGGTTGCGCAATCGCACGTCGGAGGTGCTGGTGGCGCGTGCCGGCCAACAACTGAAGTTCGCGCGAACCGCAGGGTGGGCTCGTGAACCTCGCCCGCCCGAGCCGGTGGCGGCAATCGCCGGGGGTGCTCATGCTGGCGCCTCCGGCGTGAATATTTTCGCCTATGCCCGCGGCCAATTCGGCCTCGCCGAGGGCGCGCGGCAGTATGCGCGGGCCTTGCTGGCGGAAGGCTATCCAGTGGCGATCCACGACATCGACATCGACATACCGCATGGCATGGACGATCGCAGCCTCGATCCGCATATCGGCGCCGAGACGCCGTATGGGGTCAACCTGATTTTCGTCAATCCCGATTATCTGGAACAGGCCACGGCCAGCATCGGACGCGAGCGCCTGGGTGATCGGCACACCATCGCGTGCTGGTTCTGGGAGCTGGAGAAGTTTCCCGACGCATGGCGTCACGCGCTGGATCGCGTGGACGAAGTGATGGTATCGACGGGCTTTATCCGCCATGCGGTGGCCGCGGTCACCGACAAGCCGGTATGGAGTGCCCCACTGCCGATCGGCCAGTCGCCGGACAGCGGGCTGACCCGCGCTGACTTCGGACTGGACGAGGATGACTTCATCTTCCTGTGCAGCTTCGATTTCAACTCCTACCTCGCGCGCAAGAATCCCCGCGCGGCAATCGATGCGTTCCGACGTGCCTTCGCCGACCGACGACCGAACGTCAAGTTGCTGGTCAAGTCCAGCAATGGCCATCGTCATTCGGAAAAGTTGCGTGTATTGCTGAACGCCGTCGGCGCCGATGAGCGAATCATTTTTCGCGATGACGTCATTGATCGCGAAGATCTCGGTGCGTTGCAGCGTTGTGTCGATGCATACGTGTCGTTGCATCGCGCGGAGGGGTTCGGTCTCGGTCTGGCCGAGTGCATGCGCCTCGGCAAGCCGGCTATCGCCACCGCATGGTCGGGGAACATGGAGTTCATGACGGCCGACAACAGCTGCCTGGTCGATTACCAACTGGTGCCCGTAGGCGAAGGTGAGTACCCGCACCCCGAAGGTCAGTGCTGGGCCGAAGCCAACGTCGACCAGGCCGCCGAGCTGATGCGGCGGCTGGTGGAGGATCCTGGCTTTGCGGGCCGCATCGGTACCCGGGCGGCGCACGACATCCGCACCAGGCTTTCACCGCACGCGGCGGCGCAGGAAATCATCCGGCGAATCGAATCGCGGTCGTCCCGGGCCGGCATTCCGCCGGTGGCCGCAGTACATTCCGACGGCGCGGGTCGATGGGAGACAGCACCATGAAGGGCATGCCGAGAGCGATCTGGAGCTATCGCCATTTCATTGTCTCCTCGATCAGGAACGACCTGCGCTCGCGTTTCGCCCGCAGCAAGCTGGGTGCCGTGTGGATGATCCTGCAGCCGCTGGCCCAAGTGCTGATCTACTCCCTGGTGCTGTCGCGCATCATGGTGGCGAAGCTGCCGGGTATCGACAGCCCTTATGCCTACTCGATCTACCTGCTGGCTGGCATGCAGGCCTGGTCGTTGTTCAGCGAGGTGGTGACACGGTCGCTGACGGTCTTCGTCGAGAACGGCAGCATGTTGAAGAAAATCGTGTTTCCGCGCGCATGCCTGCCCATCGTCACGCTGGGTTCGGCGCTGGTGAACAACGTCCTGTTGTTTGTCGTGATGATGATCGTGTTCGCGTTGCTCGGGCATTTTCCGATCTACGCGCTGCTGTGGGTGCCCTTGCTGACGTTCGTGACCGCGGCATTCTCGCTTGGCCTGGGGCTGCTGATGGGTGTGCTCAACGTATTCGTCCGCGATGTAGCCCAGTTCATGATGGTGGTGTTGCAGCTGTGGTTCTGGCTGACACCGGTGGTCTACATGTCGTCCATCATTCCAGAGAGGCTCCACGCGGCGATGCAGTTCAATCCCATGTACTGGATCGTCGCGGCCTACCAGGACACGCTGGTCTATGGTCGTGCGCCGGAGCCCGATGGCCTGCTGGGGGTGACGGTAGCGGCCCTGATCCTGCTGGCTTGTTCGCTGCTGCTGTTCCGCAAGGCGGCTCCCGACATGGTGGACGTGCTGTGAAGGCAGTCGTCCTGCAAGTTCAGAACGTAGGCAAGTCCTTCCGGGATTACGGCAGCGAGTGGCGCCGGTTCGGCAGCTGGTTCGGCATGCACTCGTCGAACGTCAAGGACCACTGGGTCTTGCGGAACATCAGTTTTGCCGTGCACGCAGGCGAGGCATTGGGCATCGTCGGCCAGAACGGCGCGGGCAAGAGCACGCTGCTCAAGATCATCACCGGTACGCTGGGCGCCACCGAGGGTACCGTGCGGGCGAGTGGCCGCGTGGCGGCCATCCTGGAGCTCGGCATGGGCTTCGATCCGGATCTGACCGGCAGACAGAACAGCGAACACGTCGCGGGGCTCATGGGCTTTTCGAGGGCGGAGATACGCACCTTGCTGCCCCGGATCGAGGCGTTCGCCGAGGTGGGGGCATATTTCGACGAGCCTGTGCGCACATACTCGAGTGGCATGCAGATGCGCGTCGCCTTCAGCCTGGCGACCGCCTCGCGGCCCGATGTGCTCATCGTCGATGAGGCACTTGCCGTCGGCGATGCGTATTTCGTGCATAAATGTTTCAAGCGGATCCGCGAGTTCCGCGACGAAGGGACGACCCTGCTGATCGTCTCCCATGACAAGTCCGCCGTGCAGGCGCTGTGCGACCGGGCCGTCATGATCGACCGGGGTCGACTGGTCGCCGACGGCTCGCCGCAGGAAGTACTGGATTTCTACAATGCGCTGATCTCCGAGAAGGAGAACAGCACGGTGCGGCAGAGCCGCCAGGAGGACGGCGCGGCGGTCACGGTGTCGGGTACCGGCGAAGCCGTGATCGATTCGATCTGGCTCGAGGACGCCGCGGGCCAGCGTGTCGAGTTCGTGGGGGTCGGCGATCCGGTCGACCTGGTCATCCGGGTTCGTGTCGAGTCCGCGCTGGCTCGGCTGGTGGTCGGCTACGTGATTCGCGATCGGCTGGGTCAGGCCGTATTCGGTACCAATTCGTTCTATACCGACCAAGTCATCGAGAATGCGCAGACCGGCGACCAGTTCGAGTTTCGCGCCCGCTTCCCGGTGAATCTCGGCGTGGGGACGTATTCGTTCTCTGTGGCATTGTCGAGCACCGAAACGCACCTGGTGAACAACTACGAGTGGCGCGATCTCGCGCTCGTGTTTACCGTCGCGAACACGCAACGTACTACCTTCGTCGGGATGGCCTGGATACAACCGCAGATCACCATCTCCCCGTGCGGTCGGGCTGACGCGTCGGTAACGCGGATCGGTGCCGGCCAGGAGGCTCGTGTGCCGGACGGTCGATCCCCGTCGTGACCTGGCTGCCCGTGCCCGCCGCAGATCTTCATTCATCGAGGTTGAAATCGCATGAACCGTCCTGACCCTTCGCAACCGGGCAACCGCGAAGTCCCGGCGCAGGCGCACGAGGGACCGGACCTGGCGGAACTGATGGCCCGCGTTCGCCGTGAAGTGACCGGCAGCGCGGAAGATCCCCTGCTAACTCCTGCTCACGTGGCGCGCGCCGAGGCAGGCGAGCCGACGGCCGACGCCCTGAGCGTCGATGAGGTACTTGAGCGGATGCGCCGCGAGCTGAAGCGGCGGCGTGGCGGGACGTCCGTTTCCGCCGCGGCTTCCACCGCTCCGGTCCCCGAGGAAGACCGCCTGCCTCGCTGGCAGTCGTCCACCGGCACGCTGCCGCTGCAGCCGCAGTACACGCTGGCCGAGATGATGCGTCCCTCCGACGGGGACTTCGTCGACAACGCCTTCCGGATCCTGCTTCGCCGATCGGCGGCGGCCACCGAGAGGGCACACTATCTCGCCACGCTGCGCGCCGGGACCAGCAGCAAGGTCGAGATTCTTGGCCACATCCGGTTTTCGGATGAAGGCATGCAACACGGTGTGCATGTGGATGGGCTTCTGGTCCCCTACAAGCTGCACCAGTGGCGGCACATCCCGGTGCTGGGTCGGTTCCTCGCCCTTGGGATTGCCATCTTCCGCCTGCCCAGGCTGTTTGGACACCTGCAGAGGATGGAAGCCGTCGGGGCGCAGGAAATCCACGAAGTCGGGCAGGCGCTCAACGAACTGGCCTTGGCAACGGAGACGCGCCAGGCACAGCTGGATGACCAACTGGATACCCTCGCCGGATTGCAACGCCGGTTGCATGCGCGGCTGTCGGAAGAGATGCCCGCTCTTGCCAACGCTGTCGATCAATTGCATCGGCAGCTTGCCGAGCAGGTATCGCTGACGGCGCAGATCGAGGCGACACTGACCGCTCGGCTCGAATCCGCGCTGGCGGATCAAGCGGAGGCATACGCTCGGCTCGAATCCATGCTGGCCGAGCAGGCCGCCGCGCGTTCCCGGCTGGAGCAGCAGCTCGAAGCCGCACTGTCGGCGACGACAAAGGCGATCACGGACGGTGCCAGCGATCGTCGTACCGTGCATGCCGTCGAACGCCGGCTGGTCGCCTTATCCGATCGCATGAATCAGCAGCTGGTCGAGCCGTCGCCGGCGGCGCCCGCCGGTTCCGGCGAGGAGCCGGCGAGCGACGGCCTGCTGGACGCGCACTACGTATCGTTCGAGGACACCTTCCGGGGCAGCCGGGAAGACATCAAGACGCGCGCCGCGCATTATCTCGATGCATTTCGCGAGGCCGGCGTGGAGGCTGGTGATGGCATGGTCGTGGATCTCGGTTGCGGTCGTGGCGAATGGCTGGAAGTGCTGTCCGAGCATGGCTTTGCTTCGCGCGGTGTGGATTTGAACAATGTCATGGTCGGCGAGGCGCAATCCCTCGGTCTCGACGCCGTCGAGCAGGATGCCGTCGCCCATCTGCGTAGCCTCGAGAGCGACTCCGTTTCCGCCATCACCTCGATGCACCTGGTCGAACACCTGCCCTACGAAGTGCTCATCCGGCTCGTCGACGAGGCGTTGAGGGTGCTGCGGCCGGGCGGCGTGCTGATCCTGGAAACGCCCAATCCCGAGAACCTGACGGTCGGCTCGTACTGGTTCTACATGGATCCCACCCACCGCAACCCGATTCCGCCGCCCCTGCTCCAGTGGGTCGTCGAGGCCCGCGGCTTCGAGCACGCCGTTATCGACCGGTTGACCCTCAATCGAGGGGTCATGGACATCCAGCCGGTGAATGAAGACATTGCCGCTGCCAACCAGATCAACAGGATCGTCGGCCTGCTGACCGCCGCGCCGGACTACGCGATCGTGGCGCGCAAGCCGCAGGCGGGGATCGCGCATGGGCAGGGGGCATGATCCGATGAAGAAGCTCTACATCACCGGTGCAAGCGGCTTCGTCGGCCAGCACATCGCGCGCATCGTCGCCGATGGCGGTTTCGGGCCCTGCACCCTGCACGTGATGCCCGATGACCTCGACATCCGCGACAGCAAGGCGCTCCACGCCTCGCTGGCCGCCGTGCAACCGGACTGGGTGATCCACCTCGCCGCGCGCAGCTTTGTCCCGGATTCCTTTACCGATCCGCGCGAGACGCTGGACGTCAACCTGTTCGGCACGCTCAGCCTGTTGTGCGCGCTGCGGGAGATGAAATTTCCCGGCCGCCTGCTGTACGTGAGCTCGGGCGATGTCTACGGCACGGTGCCCGAGTCCGCCTTGCCGGTGAGCGAATCGCGCTGGCCGGAGCCCCGCAACCCCTACGCCGCGAGCAAGATATCGGCCGAAACCCTGTGCCTGCAATGGCATCGCAGCGAACAGCTGGACGTGATCGTGGCGCGGCCGTTCAACCATATCGGCCCGGGCCAGGGCGACCGCTTCGTGGTGCCGGCGCTCGCGCGCCAGGTGGCGCGGATTGCCGCCGGCCTGCAGGAGCCCACGCTGATGGTGGGCGACATCGACGTGACCCGTGACTTCTCCGACGTGCGCGACGTGGTCCGGGCCTATGCCGCGATGCTTGGCCGGGGGCGGGCTGGGCAGACATACAACGTGTGTTCGGGCCGGGAGGTTACCATTCGCTCCATTCTGCAGACCCTTTGCACGCTGGCCGGGGTGGATCCGGCGGTAGTGCAGGACAGCGCGCGATTGCGCCCCAGCGAACAGCGGCGCATGGTGGCGGACTGCCAGCGCCTTCGCGCGGACACCGGCTGGGAGCCGACCGTTCCCCTCGAAACATCCCTGCAACAGATACTTGACCAATTCAGGACGAGCCAAACGCCATGAACAAAAGCGCACTCATCACGGGCATCACCGGACAGGACGGAGCCTATCTCGCCAAACTGCTTCTCGAGAAAGGCTATCAGGTGCATGGTTTCGTGGCCCGGCGCGGTTCGGACATGCGCTGGAGGTTGCGTGAAGCAGGCGTCGAGCAGGACGTGAACTACATCGAGGGCGACCTGATGGATCTGTCGTCGCTGGCGCGGGCGATGGAAACCTCGAAGGCGGACGAAGTCTACAACCTCGGCGCGCAGAGCTTCGTCGGCACGTCATGGCAGCAGCCGGTACTGACCGCGCAGGTCAGCGGCGTGGGCGCCATCAACGTGCTGGAGGCCGTGCGCATCGTCAATCCGGCGGCGCACTTCTACCAGGCATCCACCAGCGAGATGTTCGGCCTGATTCAGGCCGAGAAGCAGGACGAGACCACGCCGTTCTATCCGCGCAGCCCCTACGGCGTGGCGAAGTTGATGGCGCACTGGGCCACGGTGAACTACCGCGAGAGCTTCGGCCTGCATGCGTCGAGCGGCATCCTGTTCAATCACGAGTCGCCGCTGCGCGGTGTCGAGTTCGTCACCCGCAAGGTCACCCACGCGGCGGCGTCGATCAAGCTGGGACTGCAGAAGGAACTGCGTCTGGGCAATATCGACGCCAAGCGCGACTGGGGTTTTGCCGGCGACTACGTCGAGGCGATGTGGCTGATGATGCAGCAGCCTCAGGCCGACGATTACGTGGTGGCCACCGGAATCACCACCACCGTCCGTGACATGTGCAAGATCGCCTTCGGCCATCTTGGCCTGGGTTATGAAGGCCACGTGGTGATCGACCAGAAATTCTTCCGCCCGGCGGAGGTGGACGTGCTGCTGGGCAACCCTGCCAAGGCCAAGGCGAAGCTGGGCTGGGCGCCGAAGACCTCGCTGGAGCAGTTGATCACGATGATGGTGGATGCGGACATGCGTCGCCTGCAGGGGCAGGCGGCGTGAAAGTCGCGATCGTCACCGTGCGCTCCGCCTCCGGCGAAGCCGGCGGGGCGGAGCGTCTGTATGACGCACTGGTGGAGGCGTTCCGCCAGGGTGGGCACGAGGCCCAGGAAGTGCCCGTCGTCGCCGATGAGTCGACGTTCGAGCAGATCAAGCGCAACTATCTCGCCTGTTACGACCTGGACCTGTCGGCGTTCGACATGGTGGTATCGACCAAGGCACCGACGTGGATGGTGCGGCACCCGCGCCATGTCTGCTACCTGGTGCACACCATCCGCGTGTTCTACGACATGTTCGACAGCGCGTTTCCCCAGGCTGGAGCGGAGCACCGCGCGCAGCGCGACCTGATCCACCAGCTGGATACGCGGGCGCTGTCGCCGCCGCATTGCCGTGGGGTGTTCTCGATCGGCAGCGAAGTTTCCCAGCGGCTGCAACGGTGGAACGGGCTTCATGCCGAGGTCATGCATCCGCCGTTGTGGGGCGGTGACTTCCACGCCGGTGCCTTCGGCGATTACCTGCTGCTCCCCGGCCGCCTGCATCCGTGGAAACGGGTGGACCTGGTCATTCGTGCCATGCGCCACGTGCGTGCGCCGCTGCGTCTGGTGATCACCGGCACCGGCGAGGCGGAGCAGGAACTGCGCGCGCTGGCGAAGGATGATCCGCGCATCGAGTTTCGTGGCCGCGTATCGGATGACGAGCTGGTCGAGCTGTACGCGGGAGCTTATGCGATTCCGTTCACGCCCATGCGCGAGGACTACGGCTACGTCACGCTGGAAGCATTTGCCAGCGCCAAGCCGGTCATCACCTGCCGCGATTCGGGCGAAGCGGCGGCGATCGTGCGGGCTAGCATGGCCGGCTATGTCTGCCCGCCCGATCCGAGGGCTATCGGCGAGCATATTGATATGATCTGGGGCGATCGCGAGCGGGCCGAGTCGCTTGGGCAGGCCGGTCTGGCTTGGGTGTCGGGGCTGTCATGGGGTGACATCGCCGGCCGCCTGGTCGAAGCTTCTGCCGGTTGACAGGGGGTCTTGCGGGATGGTTGCGGTGACAGGGAAACAGTTGCGGGTGACGGTGATCGACATGCAGCCGATCATGCCGGCGGTGGGCGGCGGGCGGCAGCGCCTGCTGGGCTTGTATCACGCGTTGGGCCCGGGTATCGCCTGCACCTATGTCGGCAGTTACGACTGGCCGGGCGAGTCCCTCCGCGACCAGCAACTCACGCCGGGACTGCGCGAGATCGTGGTGCCGCTGTCGCCCGTACATCACGAGGCCGCCGCCGCCCTCTCGCGGCGCACCGCCGGGCGCACCGTGATCGATATCGCCTTCGCCGACCAGGTGCATCTGTCGGAAGAGTACCTTGCCACGGCCCGCAAGCACGCCATGGAAGCCGACGTGGTGGTGTTCTCGCATCCCTGGGCTTACGCGGCCGTGGCCGAAGTGCTGCGCGCCGATCAGCTCGTCGTCTACGAATCGCACAACGTGGAAGGCCTGCTCAGGATGTCGTTGCATGACGACATCCCCGCCGCCGACCCGCTGGTGCGTGGCGTGGTGGCGCTCGAGTATCGCCTGTGCCGCGAGGCGGATCTGATCCTCGCCTGTTCCCAGGAGGATCGCGAGATCTTCGCCCGCGTCTACGACGTGAGCTGGGACAAGTTGCGTGTGGCACCCAATGGCATTTTTGCGTTCACCTACGAGCTGCCCACGAGCGAGCAGCGCGCGGCAGCGAAGAAGGTGCTGCGCGTGGGCAAGCCGCGGCTGGTCATCTTCGTTGGCTCGAACTACGGCCCCAACAACGATGCCGCGGCATTCGTCGCGGACGAGTTGGCCGGTGACCGCCCCGATGTGGCCTTTGCCCTCATCGGCGGCTGTTGCGACCGGCTCCAGAACAAAAGCCTGCCCTCGAACGTCATCCTGCTTGGCACGTTGGAGGAGGAAGCCAAGCACGCGTGGATGCGCGCGGCCGACGTGGCAGTGAACCCGCTGTCCGCCGGGTCGGGCACCAGCATCAAGATGTTCGACTTCATGGCCGCCGGCCTGCCGACTGTCACGACGCGAATCGGCGCGCGCGGCATCTGCTCGCACGGCGTGCCGCCTTTCGTCGTCGCCGAACTCGACGGCTTTGGCACGGCACTGGATGGCTTGCTCGGGGATGCCGGCCGGCGCGGGGAGTACGCGACGCTCGGACGCAGGAACGTGGAGAGCTTCTATGCGTGGGAGCGCATCTCGCCGGCGGTGGGGCGTCAGCTTTCCGTCCGGCTCGCTGCGAAGTCCGGGCCGAGGCCGCATTTCACCGTCGTCATTCCCACTTATGAAAGACACCATCTGCTCGACCAGTTGATGCTGAAACTCGACGCGCAGACCGAGCGGGATTTCGAGGTCATCGTGGTGGACCAGTCGGCCTCGCCTTGGCCGGCGGCGCAGGCCGTGCGGCGATTCCCGTTGCGCTATGTGCACAGCGAGATCAAGGGTGCGGTGGCCGCGCGCAACCTGGGCGGCAGCCTCGCGACGGGACGGATCATCGCCTTCACCGACGACGACTGCGAGCCCGCGGCCGATTGGCTGAGGAAGGGGCGGGCTTGGTTTGAGTCACCGACCGTCGTTGGCGTGGAGGGTCTGATCCGCTCCGATCACATCGACGAACCGGAATGGCGGCCGGTCACCAATGTCGGCTTCGAAGGCATCGGCTTCATGACCGCGAACCTGATGGTACGCAGCACTGCATTCCAGCAACTCGATGGTTTCGATCCCGCTTTCGACACCCCCCATTTCCGCGAAGACACCGACTTCGGCTGGCGCCTGCAGGCCATCGGCGAGGTGCCCTACGCGACCGGCGTGGAAGTGTTCCACCCGGCACAGCGCCGCGACATCCAGCGCGAGTCACAGGCCGAGCGCAACCGCTTCTTCGAGAAGGACGCGTTGCTGCTCAAGAAGCATCCCGAGAAGTACCGACAACTGTTCTTCATGGAAGGACACTATCGCAAGACCGATGGTTTCGGGCTGAATCTGCGGCGCGGCCTGGAGGTGTATGGCGTGAACATGCCGGACTGGATGGCGGCGTTCCTGCCGGGGAAGTGAAAGCCTTGATCGCTCGCGGGCTCTCTCGTCGCGCGGTCTCATCCGGACGACGATCACGAGCTGCATTGCTCGAAGCGTGGAGTGGACATGAAGTGGACTGAATGGCTTGCCGGAGCAAAGAATCGCGGCGGCGTACTTGCGCTGCTGCTGATCGTGATTGCTGCCTACTACGTGAGGATGCTCCGGGGTTATTCCGCGCCCTTGATGGTGCCTGACGAGTTCGGGTACTCCGTGATCGCCGCTTACCTGGCCGGGCACGATTGGTCAAATGTCGCACAGGGCCTCCCCTGGTACAGCTACGGGTACTCCCTGTTCCTCACACCGATCTACATGCTGGTCAAACCGACCAGCTGGTATCACGCCGCACAGTTCCTGAACGTGTTTCTGGTGATCGCTGCCGGGATCCTCGCCAACGCGTTTCTGAAAAAGTTCGTCACGAACAGCGTGAATCGTTACATCGCGGTAGCGGCCGTGCTGCTGTACCCGTCGCTGGTGTTCTACGTGCACTTCACCTGGTCGGAATCGCTGATTGCCGTGTTGCCCTGGCTGGTGGCGATCCAGGTGGCCAGGATGGGGCGCGCCGACTCCGGTTATCTGGATGCGGTGCTCTACGCCGTGCTGCTTGCAAGTTGTTACTACATCCACTCGCGACTGATCGTCCTCTGCATTGCGGGCCTGATGGTGCTCGGTTACCAGGTCCGGATGGATGGACGCAAGGTACGTGCACTGGCATGTGTGGCCGTCTTTGCGTTGATCATGATTCTGGGCAACCTGCTCAAGAATTATTTCATCGAACACGTCTATCGCGGTGAACTCCATGGCGCGCAGGATTCGCTCGCCAAGATGGTGCTGGAACTGGCTCGGCGCTTTCGTCATCCATCGACGCTGCTGACCATGCTGGAGGCAGCCGCCGGGCAGTTCGCCTACCTGCTCATCGCTACTCTGGGCCTGCTGGTTCCTGGTGTCTGGGCCGTGCTGACCCAAGCCAGGCAACGCCACGCTCGGGGAGAAGTGGACGCCTCCAGTGCGCTGATGTTCCTGCTGCTGGCACTGCTGGGCGGTTATGCGCTGATCGTGATTTCCATGGGTAGCATGCCGAGTGGTCCGCACCACGTGTTCTACGGCCGCTACAGCGATCCACTGGTGCTGCCCTTCCTGGCGTTCGGCCTGGTTTGGTGCATCGAAAGGCCACGCGCGGTCCCCAGGTTTGCAGTGATTTCGCTGGTACTGGCGCTGCTGGCCGTTCCCCTGGCGATGCACTTGGTGGCGAGGCTCCCGCAGGCAACCTATTGGACCTTGGTGGCGGGATTGTTCACTTATCGCACGCCCTCATGGCAACTGGACACCGGCCACCTGCTGTGGGGTTTTGCCCTCGTCAACGTAGTGCTTGTGTTGTCGTTCCGCTGGCAGCCGCGCCTCGCTGGCATGCTGGTGTGCGGGATCTTGCTGACGGGAGGGATAGGCATCACACGTGTCCATCAATCCGCCGGTTCGAGCCATGCATTCCAATGGCGCTCCCGGCTCGATCAGCCGAGGCAGCCCTTCCGCGGAAAGATCATTCTCAATATCGATGATGGTGATCCCCTGTTCTTGCGCACGCAGGCCAGAATGATCAACCCGGATGCCACCCTCGTCATCTCCCGACCCGGCGACCCTGCGCGGCAGAGCCAGCAATTCGAGGATCATCTGGCCCTCCGCCAGAGCAGCGCGGGGTTGGAGCAGCTGTATTGCAATTTCAACGAGGCGGCAAAGGTACCGGAGCCGGCCAAGTGCACGAAGATCGATGCTCAGGCGTTCAAGGCGAAGGTACATCTCGGCTTGGGCGACCCGCGCAAACAGCTGAGCTTCCCGCATGCCTCCATGCGGGCTAAGGCCTACTACATCGTATCGACCCTTCCGTACCTGCGGACGCTGTGGCCTTATCTGGGGACGCATCGCGTCACCTTGCGATATTCCACCCGGTCCGGATTCCCGACTGTCGTCAACCTGAAAGCGTTTGTGACCCGGCCGGGGGAGTCGGCCTGGCTCGGCGAGCGGTCGGCGCGATTGTTCGTACCTGCGGGCGAGGCCAGCGGCCTGATCAAGGTGCAGGCCACGGTGCGCGGTTATGACGGCAACCCGCTGCCACCAGGGAAGTATTCCTTCCACGTAGTGGTTGGTTATCCCGACGGCAATGACTGGTCGACGATTGCCACCATGCCCATGTCGATCCACTGAACACACAAAGAACGAACATGCCCAGTTGTTTCAAAGCCTACGACATCCGCGGTCGCGTCCCTGACGAGCTGAACGAAGACGTCGCCTACCGCATCGGCCGCGCGTTTGCGCAGATCCTGCAACCAGCGGAGGTGGTGGTCGGGCGCGATGTGCGACTGGACAGTCCTGCATTGGCCGCAGCGGTGGCGCGGGGCTTGAATGACGGCGGCGCCGCGGTGATCGACATCGGCTTGTGCGGTACCGAGGAGGTATATTTCCAGACCGCGCACCGTGGCGTCGGCGGCGGCATCATGGTCACTGCCAGCCACAATCCGATGGACTACAACGGCATGAAGCTGGTGCGGCAGGATGCCCGACCGATCAGTGGCGATACCGGCCTGCGCGACATCGAGGCACTGGTCGAGGCCGGCGAGTTTCCGCCGCCGGGTGGTCCAGCGACGCAGCGCGTGGACATGGACAAGTCGGCGTACATCGATCACCTGCTCGGCTATGTGGATCGTGCCGCGCTGCGCCCATTGCGGATCGTCGTCAACGCCGGCAACGGCGGTGCCGGCCTGGTGATCGATCAGCTGGCACCCCACCTGCCGTTCGAGTTCATTCGCATCCATCACGAACCCGATGGCCGTTTCCCGCACGGCATACCCAATCCGCTGCTGCCGGAAAACCGCGCGGCTACGGCGGATGCGGTGCGCGCCCACGGCGCGGATTTCGGCATCGCGTGGGATGGCGACTTCGACCGCTGCTTCTTCTTCGATGCCGAAGGTCGTTTCATCGAGGGCTATTACCTCGTTGGCCTGCTCGCTGCACAGCTGCTGGAGAAGCATCCCGGAGGCCGGATCGTTCACGATCCGCGCCTGTGCTGGAACACCATCGACATGGTGAAAGCTGCGGGTGGCGTGCCGGTGATGAGCAAGACCGGGCACGCGTTCATCAAGGAGCGGATGCGTGCCGAGGACGCGGTCTACGGCGGCGAAATGAGCGCGCATCACTACTTCCGCGACTTCGCCTATTGCGATACCGGCATGGTTCCCTGGTTGCTGATTGCCGAACGCATCAGCACGACCGACATTCCGCTGGCGCAGATGGTGGAACAACGCATCGCCGCCTATCCGTGCAGCGGCGAGATCAACTTCAGGGTTGCTGACGTGGCCGCGGTAGTGGCGCGGGCGGAGGCACGCTATGTATCGGAAGCTGCAGGGACGGTGGATCGTACCGATGGCCTCAGCGTCGCTTTTGACGACTGGCGCTTCAACCTGCGCTCATCCAACACCGAGCCGCTGTTGCGTTTAAACGTCGAAACGCGCGGTGACGAGGCCATGCTAGTGGGCAAGACGGAGGAGCTGCGTCGTCTGATCGAGGATTGACCCGTTTCACTGTCACCCAGGTGGGGACTCAGATGAAAAGCGCTCGCTCGAAATGGTGCCTTCAGGTCAAGCGCGCGAAGCAGGCGGTGGTGGTTTACCAGACTGCCTTGCTCCTTGATGGACAGGTCAGTCGCTGATTTTCCTGACCCAGACCTGATAGCCCTTTTCCAGCAGTTCCAGCTTGTGTGCGTAGCAGGTCAGAAAGGCATCGACAGCAACTTTCGGGGTGCCATGCTCATTGAACGCCGGGTCATCCCACAAGTAGTCATCGAACGCCATGATGCCCCCAACCTTCATGCGCTTGAAGGTCAGTATGGCATCCTCCAGCACGTCGCATGACCAGTGGCTGCCGTCGATGTAGGCGAAATCGAACGCGTTGGTTTGCAGTGTTGGAACGACTTCGCTTGAAACGCCGATACGAAGCTCCACCTTGAGCGGTTGGCCGCTCTCTACCAAGTTGTCCCACAGGTTGGGCTGCTGCAGAAGATCAATGGCGACGATTCGCGCATCCGGGTGGGTAAGGATGTTCTCCAGCATCCACGTGGTCGATCGGCCTTCATGGGTGCCAATTTCAAGTGTCTCGCAAGGGGTTCCTGCCAGGTGTGCAAGATGTTTCTTGAAAACTTCAATGTTTGGGCTGAACCAGTCGTACTCGAAGTGATAGACCATGCTCGGTACCCTAGGATAGCAAACAGCCCGCTGATCTTACCTCAGGGTTCGCTTTGTCGGGGCCGCGTTGGAAGACGCAGCGAACTGACTCGTTAACTGTATCGGGAGGAAACCGTTGCGAATCTCGATCACGCGCGACCGTAAACATCCTCCAGCCGCACGATGTCGTCTTCGCCGAGGTAGCTGCCGGACTGCACCTCGATCAGCTCCAGCGGCACCTTGCCCAGGTTGCGCAGGCGATGCACGCTGCCCAGCGGCAGGTAGGTGCTTTCGTTCTCGCTGAGCATGAAGACCTCCTGGTCGCGGGTCACCTCGGCGGTGCCTGACACCACGATCCAGTGTTCGGCGCGATGGTGGTGCTTCTGCAGGCTCAGTGCCGCGCCGACCTTCACCACGATGCGCTTGACCTGGAAGCGCTCGCCCATGTCGATCGAATCGTAGCTGCCCCACGGGCGGTAGACCTTGCGGTGCAACCGGTGCTCCGGCCGCTCGCCGGTCTTGAGCTGCTCGACGATCTGCTTGACGTCCTGCGCCCGGTCGCGGCGAGTGACCAGCAGCGCATCGGCGGTGTCGACAATCACCAAGTCGTCGACGCCAAGCACGGCGACCATGCGGCGATCGGAAGCGCGCACGTAGCAATGGTGGCTGTCCAGCGCCAGCACGTCGCCCTCCAGGCGATTGTCTGCCGCGTCGCGTTCGGAAGCGGCCCACAGCGCGTCCCACGAACCGATGTCGCTCCAGCCGCAATGCACCGGGACCACGGCTGCGCGAGCGGTCTTTTCCATCACGGCGTAGTCGATCGAATCGGCCTCGACCTGGGCAAAGGCGTCCTGGTCGATGCGCACGAAGTCGAGGTCGGTCTTCGCGCTCTGGTACGCATCCGCCACCGCGGCGTGCATGGCGGGCGCCAGCTGCGCCAGTTCGTCGAGCAGGCGCCGGGCCTGGAACAGGAACATGCCCGAGTTCCAGTCGTAGCCACCGCCGGCCAGATAGCCTTCGGCCGTGGCGCGGTCCGGCTTCTCCACGAAGGCTTCGACGCGAAAGGCGTCGCTGCCCAGGGCATCGCCACGGCGGATGTAGCCGAAGCCGGTCTCCGGCGCATCGGGACGGATCCCGAACGTGACCAGCCAGCCTTCGGCAGCCAGCGGCAAGGCCTTGTGCACGGCATCGGTGAAATTGCCGGCATCGCCGATCAGGTGGTCGGCGGGAAGCACCAGCAGGGTCGCCTCGGGATCCCGCTGCAGCGCCTGCAACGCGGCCAGCGCGATCGCAGGGCCCGTGTTGCGCGGCACCGGCTCCAGCACGATCGAGGCGTCGGTGATGCCCAATGCCTGCAGTTGTTCGGCAACCAGGAAGCGGTGCTCCTCGCTGCAGACCACCACCGGGCTCGCCGAATCCGGCAACGCGCGGGCGCGAACCACGGTCTGCTGGAACAAGGTCAGCTCGCCTGCCAGCGGCAGGAACTGCTTGGGCAGGTTCTTGCGTGACAGGGGCCACAGCCGTGTGCCGCTGCCGCCACTGAGGATGACGGGGATCAACATGAAGCACTCCCTTTCGCGCTTCGGGTGGGGAAAGATGCGCCTTCACCCGCTGGGCGGGTGGAAAAGCAACGCCGGACAGCGCAGTTTAGCGCGTCAAATCTGAGGACGCCTTGAACCCGGTGCCCTGCCGGAGGGGCACTGCGTCGGCGGAGCTGGTGGCGTCGCCAGTCGATACGGGCAGTGGCGGACATTGCAGAGGCGAGGGATCGCGGTGGTGAACACCACGACGAATCAGTCCCGCTTGTGGTCCCCGTAGCCCAGCTTCTTCAATCGCGTATTGATGCTTTCCATCAGCTTGCGATTGGTGGCGACCAGGTCGCCGATCAGCCCCATCATGTACAGCAGCATGCCGAGGGTGACGCACAACGAGGCAAGGATCACCGATTGGATGTGCCCTTCGCCACCACCACTCAGATAGAAATACAGGAAGCGGCCACCCGCCACCAGTCCGATCAGCCAGAACACGGAGCCCACATAGAAAAACAGCGCCAGCGGGCGGTAGATCACGAACACGCGCAGGATGGTGACCAGCGAGCGCTGCACATAGCTGGAGATGCTCTTGACCAGTCGCGAGGGGCGCAAGTCGCCGTTGGTGCGGATCGGCACGGAGAGGATGGACAGGTTGCTCTGCCCGGCCTGGATGATCGTCTCCAGCGTGTACGTGTAGGCACTGAACACGTTCAGCCGCATAGCGGCCTCGCGCGAGATCGCTCGGAACCCGCTGGGCGCATCCGCCACGTCGGTCTTGCTGGCCATGCGCACGGCCCAGCTGCCCAGCCGCTGCAGCTTTTTCTTCACCCAGGAAAAGTGCGCGGTGTCGTCGATCGGACGCGCACCGATGACGATGTCAGCCTCGTGGGCCAGGATCGGCGCGGTGAGCTTGGGGATGTCCGCGCCGCAATACTGGTTGTCCGCGTCGGTGTTGACGATGACATCCGCCCCCAGCCGCAGGCAGGCATCGAGGCCGGACATGAAGCCAACCGCCAGACCACGGTTGACCGGGTGGCGGATCACATGATGAACGCCGTTCTGCCGCGCGACCTCGGCGGTGTTGTCCGTGGAGCCATCATCGATGATCAACCATTCAACCGAGTCGAAACCTTCGACTTCGCGGGGCAGGTCCGCCAGGGCGATCGCCAGAGTTTCGGATTCGTTGAGGCAGGGGATCTGGATGATGAGTTTCATGGTTGCCCTTGGAGCGGTTCACATGCGTGGGTTGTTTGCGGGACTGTCGGAGCTCTATGGCACGATAGCATTGAGATGGCCTGGATCCGGGTTGCTGACGCCGGATCTGCAGGACTAGGCCTCCATGGTGCAGTTCGGCTGCTTTTCTGCGTTAGCCCTCGCGTTGGCGAAACATCACTACGCCCCCCCAGGCAAAGTTGATCAGATCGCCCAGTGTGGTGGCTATGCGCAATGCGATAACAAGCAGGACGACTTCCACGGAAGGAAGCACGCCGCTGAGCCAGGCGCTCAATACGGCTTCACGGATGCCCAGGCCGGCCGGCGCGCCAGGGGCGATAAATCCGAGGATCCAGCTGCTGGCGAATGCGCCGATGAAGAATATCGGGCTTGGCACCAATCCATTCGCGGGGGCCAGCGAGCCGGCCACCAGCCACAGGCCGTAGCCGATCATGACGAAACTGCTTGCATACAACGCGTAACAGACGGTGACTGTTGCCGGATCGAGATGCAGCCTTGCCGCAGGTATCCCGGCGGTTTCGCGCACCGGGTTTCGCAGGCGACTCAGCCACAGCACGACGCGCGGCGCCAACAGCAACGCGCCCAGGGCACCCGCGGTCACCACGATCAGCAGCGGCACGCGGTACTGGGTTATCTGCAGTTGCAACAGAGCCTCAGGAGGGGCCCACAACAGCGTGAGCGCGCCGATGTGCGCGCTGGCGACCAGCGCCAACAGAAGCTCGTAGGCGACGGAAAGTAGCGCTGGCGACAATTGCACACCCATGCTGCGCACCAGCGCAACCCGCCCTATGTGCTGGGCCACATTGCCCGGCAGGTACTTGCCGAACTGGGTGGTGGCTAGTATTGGAAGTAGGCGCGTGAAGGCGGCGGCCTGACGCATGGCGTGCAGCAACCGGGTCCAGGCGAGAGCAGTCGTCAGGATGGAAAGAGTATAGAGCGCGGTAAGGCAAGTAGTGGCGAGCAGTACCTTGCTGTCGAGCAGCGCCGTCAGATCCTTGTCCGCCAGAGCGCGGTGCGCGTAGATCACGAAATAGATGCCGGCCACGAGCGCCAGCAGGATGCCAAGGCCTTTCAGCGCTCGTTTCATGATCGTCCTGGACCTCTTGCGATCATCGGGGCGGAGTGCGCGCGAAGTCAGGACTGGGCACGACCAGTCCACTCCCATGTTTGGGCCAGACCCTCCTTGAGGGGCGTCAGATGATGCCAGCCGTAAATGCTTGCCGCGTGCGCGGCACTCATCGCGATGCACGATGCATCCACGGCCCTGCCGGCATCGTAGCTGCGATGCAACGTTTGGCCGGTGGCCGCTTCCATGACATCGAAGAGTTCATTGAGGCTAACGCTGATGCCGCTGCAAGCATTGAAGATACTCGGGCCTTCGGGCATGGGAGTGTCGAGGACCATGTTGCAAAGTCGAACCAGGTCGTCGATGTAGACATAGTCGCGACGGACCGACCCGTCGCCCCATACGTGGAGCGTTTCGTTGCGACGGATTTTGCCGAAGGCTGCCGGGATGATGCCAAAGCCAGGACGTTCCGGCTGGCCCGGTCCATAGATGTTGGAGGGGCGCAGGATGGTGGCCTTGCCGTGGAACTGGTCGCACCAGGCAGATATGAGATATTCCGACGCGAGCTTGGCTGCGCCGTGATACGAGCGTGGATGGACGCGTGCGTTCTCATCGGATGGCAAACCGGATGTGTCCGCATAAAGCGAACCCCCGGAGGACATGTACAACAGTTCCACTTCGGGGTGCTCCTGAAGCGCCTCCAGCAGCGCGGCTGTCGTGTGGAGGTTGGCATTCACTTCCTGCAACGGTCGGGCTGCCGACGTTCCGGGCGTCGATGTCGAGGCGAGATGCACGACGGCACGACTGCGCGCGAGCAGGGATGCAAATGCCTCCGGCGCCCGAAGTTCGTCCACTATCGATTCGACGAGGGGATGCTCGAACCCGCGTGCGCTGCGATTGACGGCAATGACCGGTGTGTCCTTCAGGACAAGGGCGCGGGTGAGGCTTCGCCCGACGAAGCCGCCTGCGCCGAGAATGAGCACGGGCTCAGTCATCGCGGTTGTCATCGAGAAGATCCATGTATATGAGCCGATAGCGATTCGCGCAATCGTCCCACGTGCCGAGATCCTCGGCTACGCGACGACGGGCGGTTTCCCCGAAACGGCGATTGGTGGCCTTGTCCTCCAACATGTTCAGCGCCTCGCCGTATGTTTCACGGGAATCGCACAGCAACCCCGTCTCGCCGTCGATCACGACGGTGGCATGGGCCGGCATGCGGGAGGCGATGATAGGCAGACCAGCGGCCATCGCTTCCAGCATCACCTGCGGTCGTCCTTCGGCGTGACGACTCAGCGTCAGCAGCCCGCAGGCACGCGGAAACCACTCGTTCGCCAGTTGTTCCGGTGCGACGGGGCCGTGATAGTGCACCCAGTCTGGCACATCAATCTCCTGCTCCATTGGGCCGAACAGGTGAAGTTCGCGGGACCCGTCTTTGAAGAGACGGGAAGACCAGTCGAACAGTGGCCCGAGCTTGTCTGCGGTAAGGCGTGCAACCACGATCCAGCGATGGGGTTCACCGGCGGCCCATATCCGATTTATCGCGTACCAGACTGGATCAATGCCGAAGGAAACCGGACGGATTTCCGCTATGTCGCCGAACGCGTGTTGCAACGAGTCACACATCCACTCCGCGTTCGGGCAAATGGCGATTTTGCGCCCGCGCATCATGCTGCGCAGCAGCGGACGCATGAGGGGTAACCGGAGCAGCTTCAGGTCGTTGCCCAGTACGGTTATGAGTGCAGGCTTTCCATCGCGCGGCAACGGCAATGCAGACTGCAGCCAGTTGACGTGGTAGATATCCGTTTCCGGATGCCGCCGATACGCCTTGGCAAGCAAGGTCAACAGCTTGATCGGTGCAAACAGCGCGCGGATGCCGCCGCTCCGCATCATGTGCGATATGCCGCCGAGGTCGACCAGCTTGCCGAGCCATCGGGCTTCCGCAGGAGTAGTGCTTTTGACGGCCCGTTCGGGCAGCTCGCCAGGCGGTGCCCATACGTTGAGTTCAATGGATGGGGCACGCGCCAGCGCGAAAACCATGTTCCGTATGAACACCCCGCGCCAACCGGCCGCGTCGCGTGGATACATGGTACTCACCAGGAACACGCGCATCACTTCGTTCCGTTGTTGATTTTGGCCTCAGCAGAACGGAGGATGGGGTTGGGCATGGATGACGTCCGTTTTGTATTCAACATGCACTCCATGGGAGTTGATTCACGCGTGGAGTATGGATCGGTATGTCCGGCAGCCGGATCGCCGTGTTTGGCGATGGCGCGCGGTTTCACGGGGCAGTCGCACTTTGAAGCAGGTTGTTGCGGCAGCGCTATGTTCCATCCGGGATGGAGACCGATTCATCTGGCTTGCGCACTTCCAGATAATGTCCGGTGGAAATATTCGCCCAGTCGGGCCAGACCAGTGACAAGAGCCAGGTCGCTACATTTGTGGCGAGTATCGCAATCATGGCCACCGGCAGCAGAAGCCCCTTCAAGACCCCGCGCCTCGTGTCCACGCCACCGGCGATTGCGAGACACAAGATCAGACCGGCTGCGCGCACCGCATGGCCCGAGTGATGGAGATCGATGACATCCAGTTCGGCGCGGGCCATGTCCCTTCGCAGGCCGAATTCGGTGAACCGCTGGAAGTCGTAAGGTTCGTTGTGCACCGGATAAAGGAATGGCATGGAGATCCAGGCACGCCCCCCGGGCTTCAACACGCGCGCTATTTCACGGACTGCCTGTGCCGGATCCGGAACGTGCTCAATCACTTCCAGGCAAACCACGCCATCGACGCAGGCGTCGGCTACAGGCAACCGGCACGCGTCGGCAAAAATGTCTGGCCTTGCGTTGTAGAACTCGTTGCCGGTTGCCGGATAGTCCAGAGCAACGTAGCTTGCTGCTTCCGGCAAGTGGGCGGCTATCCATCGGTCCGCTGCGCCGATGTCGAGAATCAGACCGGTTGCACTTGCGAGACCTCCCGGGACCTGGCGTCGTCCCAACAGCCATTGCGGGTGCACGGGGGTGCGCCGAAGCAGTCGGGCGCAGTCACGTATCATGCCCATTGTCAGTTTGCCTTCGAGCGATTTTGCTCGATATCCGATCTGCGCACATGCGGAGCGACCTGTTTCAATTTCGACTCTCGCGATGTGGGAGCTTCCGGGTTCATTGAATTCCCCCTTCCTGAGCAAACTGACCGTTCATGGTAAACGAATCACCCAGATCGAGGAATTCCCCCGCCTGTGTGGATCGGGATGCAACGTGAACCATGCGCTGCAAGAAGTTCGGCTGGCGCCAGCGGGCCAAGGCCTTCAGCGCAACGGGTGGATTAGACCGCGCGCTCAGCCCAGTGCCGCTTCAAGCTCCGGAATGATCTTGAACAAATCCCCCACCAGGCCAAGATCGGCCACCTCGAAGATCGGCGCCTCGGCATCCTTGTTGATCGCCACGATGGTGCCGGCGTCCTTGATGCCGGTGAGGTGCTGGATGGCGCCGGAGATGCCGATGGCCATGTACAGCTCGGGGGCGATGATCTTGCCGGTCTGGCCGACCTGCATTTCGTTGGGGCAGTAGCCGGCGTCGACGGCGGCGCGCGAGGCACCCACGGCGGCGCCGATCCTGTCGGCAAACTTGTAGATGATGTCGAAGTTTTCCTTCGAGCCCACGCCGCGGCCGCCGGACACGACCTTGCTGGCACTCTGCAGGTCGGGTCGGTCGCTTTTCCCCTGCTGCAGTTCGACGAAGCGGGTGTGGGTGGGCAGCGCGGCATCGACGGTGATCGCCTCGACCGGCGCGCTGTTGCTGCCGCTGGCAGCGGCGGACCACGACGCCGTGCGGATCGTGGCGACCACGGTGTGCGCAGGGTCGGCCTCGACCGTGATGATCGCGTTGCCCGCGTAGATCGGGCGCTTGAAGGCGTGCGCAGCCTCCACGCTCATCACGTCGCTGACCTGGGCCACGCCGAGCAGGGCGGCCACGCGCGGGGCGACGTCCTTGCCGAAGGTGGTGGAGGGCACGAACACGTGGCTGTAGCCGGCGGCGGCCTTGGCGATTTGCGGTGCCAGCACGGCGGCCAGCGGGCGCGCGTTCTCGGGTCGGGCGATGGTCAGCACGCGGCTGACGCCCTCGATCTTCGCCGCCTCGGCGGCGATCGCCTCGGCGTTGTCGGCGAGCACCAGCACGTCGATCGCCTCGCCCTTCACGGCGACAGCGGCGCTTACCGCGCGAGCGGTGGAGGAATTCAGTTTGCCGCCCAGATGTTCGGCGATGACCAGGATCTTGCTCATGTGTGTCTCCAAAGCTCTTTGTTGTAGGAGCCCGCTTGCGGGCGATGCTTCTGCTCTGAATCTCCGAAGAAAGAGCATCGCCCGCAAGCGGGCTCCTACATCTGGAATAGGGTTTACAGCAAGCCTTTCTGCTTCAGCGCCGCGACCAGTTCGGCCGCGTCCTTTACCATCACGCCCTTGCTGCGCTTGGCCGGCGCGGCATAGTGCGTGGTCTTCAGGTGGTCGTTCGCCTCGACGCCGAGCGAGCCGAACTCGATCACGTCGATCGGCTTCGATTTTGCCTTCATGATGTCCGGCAGTTTGATGAAGCGCGGCTCGTTGAGGCGCAGGTCGGTGGTGATCACGGCCGGGAGTTCCGCCTCGATCACTTCCAGGCCGGCGTCGACTTCGCGGGTCACGGTGGCCTTGCCGTCGGCGATCTCGACTTTGCTGGCGAACGTGGCCTGCGGGCGATCCCAGATCGCGGCGAGCATCTGGCCGGTCTGGTTGGCGTCGTCGTCGATCGCCTGCTTGCCCAGGATTACCAGGTCCGGCTGTTCCTTCTCGATCAGCTTGAGGAAGATCCGGGCAGCGGTCAGCGGCTGCACGGCGTCCGCCGTGGTCACGTGGATCGCGCGATTGGCGCCCATGGCCAAGCCGTTGCGGAGATGGGCGGTGAGGTCGGCCGGGCCGATGCCGACCACGATCACTTCCTCGGCCACGCCCTTCTCGCGCAGGCGCAGCGCCTCTTCCAGCGCGATGTCGTCGAACGGGTTGGCGGAGAGTTTCACGCCGTCGGTGATCACGCCGCTGCCGTCGGGCTTGACCTGGATGCGCACGTTGTAGTCCACGACGCGCTTGTAGCCGACCAGAATTTTCATTCGCGAATTCCTACCTCGTTGGCTGCCCCTCCCGGGGCGCGGGAACGCCCATTCTACCCGGCATCAAACAATCGTACGAAATACGCGGCCCCACGCGATGGCGACACCTATAGTCAGCCGCTGCGCCTGGCGTACGGATAGGGTGTGGAAGCGGTCTCGGCGAGCCCCAGCAAGGCGGGCACGCCGGTTGTGCGGAACCCGGCCGCCGTGGCGGCGAGGCTGAACACGCGCTCGATGGCGTGCGCCAGGGTACCGTCGAGCTGCCCGGCCTCGGCGTCGAAATCCGTCACGCCGAGATGGGCGTCCAGCAGCACGCGCAGCGCGGCCGGTCGCGCCCAGAACATGGTGCCGGCGATGAAGTTGTCGCGGCTGACTTCCGGTGCGGGGATGCCGAGTCGGCGGGTGAGGTAGTCGACATTGGCTTCGTTCGCACCCCAGTAGTAGTCCAGTGGTTGCAAGTGGCCTTCTGCGTGCACCAGACCCAATGTGTGATCACTGCCGAACGCCGCCAGGATACGGCCCGCCCGTTCCGGCGAAAGCAGTTTGTCGAGCAGTTCGCGGCGCCAGGTATCACCATCCTGACGGTGGGTGGAACGTTTGCCGTGCAGCTTCAGCACGGTCGTCACACCCTCGTCGAGCAGGCGGTTGGCGACGTGCAGGAACGGAAGAATGTCGCGACCACGGTTTTCGAACACGTCGATGCGGGCATCCAGACCGAGCCGGGCCACCTGCTCGCGCACGGCCTGCTCGCGTTCTCCGGCAGTGGTGATGACGATGCGCCAGTCGATACCGCTGGCACGCAGTGCCGCGGCTAGCTCTTCGAGCAGTTCGGGGTACCAGATGTGCATGACGGCGCAGGGCCGTGGGTCGGCGGGCGGCATCGGCTGCAGTGCCTGGCGGGTGGCGTCCAGCCAGGCGTACCCCAGGCGGGTATCCGGTTCCAGCACGGCGCCTTCGGCCCATTCGTTCCAGGCGTTGACGAAGACCAGCGGCTGCGCCGGGAAACGCCGCTGCGCGGCACCGATCGCATGGCGCAGCCAGTCGCGGTAGCCGCGCGGCGAGGCATGCGCGAACACGCGACCGCCACCGCTGCGCCGCGGTTCGTTGTCCCAGCCCGGATTGACGCCGGGGTAGCGCGGATAGGCGGGCTCGGGCTGCGCCATCGACTGCCGGGCCAGCTCGCGCCAGTCGTGCACGTCGCCGCGGTAATCCGGGTTGAGCAGGTGCTGCCGCGCGGTGATTGGCGCGGGCGTGGTGTTGTTCGGCGGGAATTCCACGGCGGCGTCGAAGCCGATCGTGCGGGGGTCGACCCGATCGAAGCTCTGCACGTAGGCCAGATGGATTTCGCCAATGCCGTTGACGCGGCACCACTCGCGCCAGCGTTGCGCGGTTGCCTTCGGGTCCGGCAGCAGCCCGGGGCGGTAGACCAGCAGCAGCGGTTTGCCGTCGACGCGCAGGTAGCGCAAATCAGTCAGGTAACGTGCGGCGTGTTCGATGAAGGCCAGGTCGTCAGCCGGGCTGTGCCGCTGACCGATCAGGATGTCGTCGGCGCGGCCGTCCCAGCGACGCGACCAGTTTTCGTTGGCCCAGCACAGGCACAGCGGCAGGTCCAGCGAGGGATCGGCCAACCACTGCTGCAGTGGCGCTTCCAGCAGGGTCTTGCCGGCAAACCAGTAGAAGTAGCTGCAGAACGCGCCGACGCCGTAGTCGCGGGCCAGCTGCATCTGCCGGCGCATCGCGTCCACCAGGCGCAGATCGTAGAAGCCCAGCTCGCCGGGCAGGCGCGGTTGCACGTGCCCCTCGAACTGCGGCAGCGCGCGTGTAACGTTATGCCACTCGGTGAAGCCCTTGCCCCACCACGCGTCGTTCTCGGGAATCGGATGGAACTGCGGCAGGTAGAACGCCACCACGGTGGCGGGCAGCGGCGTCGGCAACGTGCCACTGCGCCAGGGGGCGAAACCGATCGCACGCGCGGCGGCCTGGATGCGCGGCCGATGCTCGGCGTGCGACGCTCCGGGCGACTGGCCGCGCGGCCCACGCGGCAGCAGGTCCACGTGCCGGTCCAGGAAACGCTGGCGCAGTCGGTCACGCGTGGCGCCCGGGATCGGGGTCAGCCGGAAGCCGGCGCGCAGCACGGTGAACAGACAGCGTTTGGCGAAGTCGCGGGCGGACATGGCGGCCTATCGGTGACGATGCGGAAGCATCGGCGCTGGCGCGAGCGTGGTCAATCCAGTACGCGCCGCAGGGCGGCAGCGGCGGCTTTGGCGGAAAAATGTTGCTGCACGTTGTCAAGGCCATTCGCGGAGAGTCGCTCCCATAGCGCCTCGTCGGCCTGCAACCGCAATGCCGCAGCGACGAAGGCGGCCGCGTCGTCGGCCACCAGCACGTTCACGTCGTCGGCAAGCTGCATGCCTTCCACTGCGATCGTGGTGGCGATCACCGGCACGCCGTGGCTCATCGACATGTTGATCTTGCCCTTCACGCCCGCACCGAAACGCAGCGGCGCCAGCGTGGCGAGGCAGCGGTCCAGCCACGGCGCCAGTTCGGCCACGCGGCCATGGAATTCGAGACCCGGCCTGGCCAGCTCGTGTCGCACCGCGTCGGGCATGTCGCCGAGCACATGCACGCGGATGCCGGGCAGCGCTTCGCGCAGTCGCGGCAGGATCTCGTCGGCGATCCAGTGGACCGCGTCGCCGTTCGGCGGGTGGCCGTAGCCGCCGATGAAGACCAGGTCGCGCCGCCCGGCATGCGGCTGCCGGCAGCCGTGCACCTCGTGGATGTTGGACAGCAATTCCACCCGCGCCTGCGGCAGCAGGCGCGCCAGCAAGGACCGCTCATGCGGGCTGACCACGAAGCTGACGTCGGCCTGTTCGATCAGGGTCAGCTCGCTGCGCCGTGCGGCTTCGGCCTGGCGGGCCATGGTGGCGCTGCCGCCGAGTTCGGCGGCGCGCCGTTCGCGCAGGAAGTGCAGATCCACCGTGTCGAACAACAGCTTTGCCTGCGGCGCATGCTGACGCACCAGAGCGGCATACTGGCCGGCGACGGTGTGCCGGCACAGGATCACCGCGTGCAGTTCGCTGCCGTGCTCGCGCAGCCAACGCGGCAGGTCCGCCACCCACGGCTTGCACAGCACCTCGCAGCCCAGTGCGCCGAGCGCGTCGATCTCTGCCGCGCTGGCGCGACCGTCGTCGGGAAGAAAGGCAGTACTCCAGCCCTGCTCGTCGAGCAGACGCAGGATCGCGCACAGGCGCAGCGAGCCGGAGTCGCGCGCAGGTTCCGGCGTCATCGCGTCCACCACCAGCACGCGGCCGCGCCGACTCCAGTGGATCGCGCGCTCCAGCGGCGTGCCGGCGGGCGGCTGGGCGGCGAGTTCGGTCGTCCATTTGTCGACGAACTTCGCCTGGTTGGGCCGCTGGTGGCGCTTCATGCCGCGGTCGAGGTCGGTGCCGGCGCTGATGCCCTCGCAGTGGATCGCCGTGCTGGCCGGCTCGTAGTACACGCGCAGGCCGAGCCGGCGCACCGCGAACGCGAGGTCGGCGTCCTCGTAGTAGGCCGGCGCATAGCGCGCGTCGAAGCCGCCGACGCGTCCGAACACTGCGCGACGGATCAGCAGCGAGGCGCCGGAGACGTAGTCGACCTCGCGCCGGCAGCGATACAGCGGCAGGTCGCGCGGCTCGAAGCGGCCGATGGTCCAGCAACTGCCGTCGGCGAACACCAGGCCGCCGGCTTCCTGCAGGCGGCCGTCCGGATAGACCAGCCGGCTGCCGGCGATGCCGCAGTCGACGCGCTCGGCGAAGCAGCGCAGCAGCGCATCCAGCCAGTCGGAGGTGACCTGGGTGTCGTTGTTGAGGAACAGCAGGAACTCGCCGCGTGCCGCCTGGGCACCGGCGTTGCAGCTGCCGATGAAGCCGAGATTGGCCGAGTTGCGCAGCAGGCGCAGGCCGTTGACTTGCGCCAGCGTGGCGGCGCTGGCGTCCGGCGACGCGTCGTCCACCACGATCACCTCGAACGGCGCGTGCGCACCGTGGCGCGCCAGCGAGCGCAGGCAGGCGAGGGTGTAGGCGAGCTTGCCGTGAACCGGAATGATCACCGACACCTGCGGCTGCTCGCTCGCCGGCAGCGCGAACGGTGCGAACGGTTCGTCCAGCGGCAGCAGTGCCAGTGCTTCATCCTGCTCGGGACGTGACTGGAACTCCTGCCGCATGCGCGCCAGCGTGCCGCGCCAGCCGCGCAACGCGAGGCTGCCGCGCGTGCGCTGCCACAGGTAGCCCAGGCGCTTGAGTCGCCAGTGCAGGTTGCCGATCAGTGGACTGCCCTCGGTCGCTCAGAGGTTCTGGTAATTCGGCCCCGAGCCACCCTCCGGCGTCACCCAGGTGATGATCTCGTACGGATCCTTGATGTCGCAGGTCTTGCAGTGCACGCAGTTGGCGGAATTGATCTGCAGGCGCTTGCCGTGCGGCTGGCTTTCGTCGGCCACCATCTCGTAGACCTGGGCGGGGCAGAAGCGGGTGCAGGGGTTGTCGTATTCCTCGACGCAACGGGTGGCGCAGATGTCGGTGTCGGCCACGTGCAGATGGACCGGCTGGTCCTCGTCGTGCTCGGTGGCGGCGAAGTAGACGCCGGCCAGGCGGTCGCGCGGAGGCAGCGTGCGTTGCACGTAGTCGCGCTTGGGCTCCTCGCATTCGCCCAGCTTGTGCAGGGTGGACCAGTCGGCCTTGTTCTTCAGCGTCCACGGCGACAGGCCGGCGGTGACGGTTTCCCAGGCGGCGTTGAGCAGGCCGAACCACAGGCCCTTCTTGAAGCCGGGTTTGACGTTGCGCACTTTCTTCAGCTCGGCCATCACCTCGGAGCCGCGCAGCTTCGCGTCGAAGCCGGTGGCGTCGAGACCGCTGGCGGCGAGGTGTTCGGCGGCCAGCATGCCGCTCTTCAGCGCCTGGTGGGTGCCCTTGATCTTCGGCACGTTGAGCAGGCCGGCGGTGTCGCCGATCAGGATGGCGCCCGGCATCTCGCACTTCGGCAGCGACTGCCAGCCGCCAGTGACGATGGCGCGTGCACCGGCCGAGAGGATGGTGCCGCCTTCCAGCAGCGACTTCACGCTCGGGTGGTTCTTCCATTGCTGAAACGCTTCCCACGGCTGGTACTTCGGGTCGCTGTAGTCGAGCCCGCTGATGTAGCCCAGCGCGATGCGATCCTTGTCCAGGTGGTAGAGGAAGCTGCCGCCATAGGTATGCGTATCGGCGGGCCAGCCGATGCTGTGCGCGATCTTGCCGGGCGTGACGCGCCCGGCGGGTAGCTGCCACAGCTCCTTGATGCCGATCGAATAGCCTTGCGGATCGCTGCCGGCATCGAGCCCGAAGCGCTTGACCAGCTGCTTGGTAAGGCTGCCGCGGGCGCCTTCGGCCAGCACGGTGAGCTTGGCCTTGATGTCGATGCCTTCGGTGTAGCCGGGCTTGTGCGTGCCGTCCTTGGCCACGCCCATGTCGCCGATGCGCACGCCGGCGACCGAACCGTCCTCGTTGTAGATGTTGTCGGCGGCAGCGAAGCCGGGGAACACGTCCACGCCCAGCGCCTCGGCCTGCGGCGCCAGCCACGCGCACAGCGCGCCCAGCGAGACGATGAAGTTGCCGTGGTTGCGCATGCCGGGCGGCACCGGCAGCCGGGTGCCGCCGGTTTTCGACAGCAGCCAGAACTCGTCCTTGCCGGCCGGCACGCAGATCGGCGGCGGGTTGTCGCGCCAGCCGGGCAGCAGGGCATCCAGCGGCTGCGGCTCGATCACCGCGCCGGAGAGGATCTGCGCGCCGATGGTCGATGACTTCTCGATCACGCACACGCTCGTGTCCGGCTTCAGCTGCTTCAGGCGGATCGCGAATGCCAGGCCGGCAGGGCCGGCGCCGACCACGACGACGTCGTATTCCATGGTTTCGCGCTCGCTCATGGCGAACTCCTGCAGTGCGGGAAAGGGTGGCGTCTTCGATGCGTCATCGACGCACGATACCCTGCCGCATTGTCCGGATTCGAGCCATGCAGGGCAACGCGTGCTGCGCCACCGCTTGCAATCGTCGCGGGTCGGGCGGTGATAATCGCAACCGTATTGCTAAGGAGAGTTCATGAATTCGATGCCGCCGATCGCCGATATCGACCTGCGCCGCGCATCGCTGTGCCAACTCCTGCACTGGCTTGCCACGGGCAGGGTACGGCCGGAAGCCCTGGCCGATGTCTACCAGCAGGCCATCGAGCGACTCGATCCCCAGCTCAACTGCTACGTCGACCAGCGTCCCGGGCTGATGCAGGAACAGGCGCACATGGCCGACCGGCGTCGCCGCGACGGCGTGATCGGCCGGCTCGACGGCATCCCGCTGGCGTTGAAGGACAACCTCGACATGGCCGGCTGGCCCACGCGGGTGGGCCTGCCCGGGCGTGGCAAACCGGTGGCGAACGACGCCCACGTGGTGGCGCGTCTGCGCGCGTCCGGCGCGGTGGTGATCGGCAAGACCAACATGGATGAGGGCGCGCTGGGCGCAGCCACCGACAATC
This sequence comes from Rhodanobacter lindaniclasticus, assembly GCF_004799035.1. GTDB lineage: Bacteria > Pseudomonadota > Gammaproteobacteria > Xanthomonadales > Rhodanobacteraceae > Rhodanobacter > Rhodanobacter lindaniclasticus. Next base: position 70,800 of record NZ_MWIO01000014.1, on the reverse strand, counting down.
CGCATTTCGGTGCCACCCACAACCCGCACCGCCACGGCTACAGCGCGGGCGGCTCCTCCGGCGGCGCCGCCGCGGCGGTGGCCGCGGGCCTGGCGGTGGCGGCGGTGGGTTCGGACAGCCTGGGCTCGATCCGCATTCCGGCGAGCTACTGCGGCATCTACGGGCTGAAGCCCACGCATGGCGAGATTTCCGCGCGCGGCCTGGTGCCGGCCGCGCGTCGGCTCGATTCGGTGGGCCTGCTGGCGCGCAGCGTCGAGGACCTCACCGTGCTGCTGCAGGTGCTGGCTGGCTACGACGCCGACGACGCGCGCTCGCGCCGCCGGCGCGTGGCGTTCGCGCTGCCGGACTGGGATCCCGGCCATCTGCGCGCGGGCCTGCTGCCGGACCTGGCGGCCGTCGGCGTGCAGCCGGAGGTGATCGAGGTGTTCGAGGCCGCGCTGGCCCGGCTGCCGCATGCGCTGAGCGATCGCCGCACGGTCGACTTCGACGACTGGAACTTTGCCCGCACCCGCCGCGCCGGCCTGCTGTTGATGGAGGCGGAAATGCTCGGCACGTTTGCCGAGGATCTTTCGCCTGACGCGAAGCATCCCGTGTCCGAGCGCTTCCGGCGCATGCTCGGCTACGCCGCCGGCAAGAGCGCCGCGGACTACGCTACAGCGGACCGCGTGCTGGATGCCGCCACGCTGAAGATGCGCCGGCTGTTCGCCCAGGTCGACGTGCTGGTGCTGCCGACCACGCCGCAAGGCGCGTTTCCGCTGGATGGCCCGGCCCCGGATTCGGCGGCCGACCTCACCAGTTTCGCCAGCCTCGCCGGTTGCCCGGCGGTGAGCCTGCCGATGGGCAAGCTCTCCGACGGCCTGCCGGTGGGTCTGCAACTGGTCGGCCCGCGCGGCTCCGACCTGCGCCTGCTGGAACTGGCTGCGGCCTGCGCCTCGACGCTGGACGCCGAGCCCGCCTACCCAGTGCTGGAATGACGCGCAGCGAGTAGTCGCATGGGCAAATGGCGGGCGGTGCCCGCCCTACCTTCATTCGTCGTGCCGCACGCAGAACCCCTGCGCTGCAACCTCATCGCCATCGCCCACGGCCATATCCATATGCGAACTCCTTTGGCCCCTCTTTCGAGGAGTGGCGTTCGCGCGATCTATACTGCGAGGTTCCAGGATGACGCTCGCCCGATGGGCGACGTCGTTTCGGCCACACCTGCCATCGAGTTCGCCACCCCATGACGGCTACCGCACCGCGTTCCCACCTCGACGACCTCGAGGCCGAGAGCATCCACATCTTCCGCGAAGTGCAGGCAGCGTTTCGTCACCCGGTGATGCTGTATTCGATCGGCAAGGATTCCTCGGTGCTGCTGCACCTGCTGCGCAAGGCGTTCCATCCGGCGAAGCCGCCGATGCCGCTGCTGCACGTCGATACCACCTGGAAGTTTCGCGAGATGATCGCCTTCCGCGAGCAAGTGGCTGCGGCAGGTGACGTGGAGGTGCTGGTGCACACCAACCAGGATGGCGTGCGCCAGGGCATCTCGCCGCTGACCCACGGCGCGGCCGTGCACACCGACGTGATGAAGACCCAGGCGCTGAAGCAGGCGCTGGACCAGCACGGTTTCGACGCTGCCATCGGCGGCGCGCGTCGCGACGAGGAGAAGTCGCGCGCGAAGGAGCGCGTGTTCTCCTTCCGCAACGCGCAGCATCGCTGGGACCCGAAGAACCAGCGGCCGGAGCTGTGGCGCAACTACAACACCTTCGTGCGCCAGGGTGAGAGCGTGCGCGTGTTCCCGCTGTCCAACTGGACCGAGATGGACGTGTGGCTGTACATCCAGCGCGAGAACATCCCGCTGGTGCCGCTGTACTTCGCCAAGCCGCGCCCGGTGGTGGAACGTGACGGCGCGCTGATCATGGTCGACGATGATCGCTTCACCCTGCGCGAGGGCGAGAGCGTGCAGATGCGCGAGGTACGTTTTCGCACGCTGGGCTGCTACCCGCTGACCGGCGCGGTGGAGTCCTCCGCCACCACCGTGCAGAGGATCATCGACGAGATGGCCGCCTCGCGCACCTCCGAGCGCCAGGGCCGGGTGATCGACCACGATCCCTCCGCGTCGATGGAGCACAAGAAGCAGGAGGGCTACTTCTGATGGCCGCGCCGGAGAAGGGCCTGCTTCGTTTCATCACCTGCGGCAGCGTGGACGACGGCAAGAGCACCTTGCTCGGCCGCCTGTTGTACGACGCCGGCATGCTGGCGGATGACCAGCTGGAGGCGCTGGCGCGGGAGAGCCGTCGGCTGCATGCCGATGCCGCCGATGGCGTGCTCGATTTCGCCCTGCTGACCGATGGCCTGGACGCCGAGCGCGAGCAGGGCATCACCATCGACGTGGCCTACCGCTATTTCCACACCGCGCGGCGCAGCTTCATCGTGGCCGATTGCCCCGGCCACGAGCAGTACACCCGCAACATGGCCACCGGTGCCTCCAACGCGGAGCTGGCCGTGGTACTGGTCGACGCGCGCAAGGGCGTGCTGACGCAGACGCGCCGGCACACATATATATGTGGCCTGCTCGGCATTCGCCACGTGCTGCTGGCGGTCAACAAGATGGACCTGGTCGACTACCGCCAGGACGTGCACGAGGCCATCGCCACCGAGTACCGCGAGCTCGCCCGCAGCCTGGGCATCGAGCACGTGCATTGCCTGCCGGTGTCCGCGCTGAACGGCGACAACGTGGGCAGCCGCTCGCCGCGCATGCCCTGGTACGACGGCGGCAGTCTGCTGGAACGGTTGGAGACGGCGGAGGTAACACGCTTCCGTGCCACCGACTTCCGCATGCCGGTGCAATGGGTGAACCGCCCGGACCAGTCGTTCCGCGGCTACGCCGGCACCATCTGCGGCGGCAGTGTGGCGCGCGGCGACGAGGTCGTGGTGCAGCCGGGCGTGCAGCGCGCCCGAGTCGAACGCATCGTGACCTTCGATGGTGATCTGGAGCGCGCCGGCGAAGGCCAGGCGGTGACGCTGTGCCTGGATCGCGAACTCGACGCCAGCCGCGGCGACGTCATCGCCGATGCGCTGCGCCCGGCGCCGGTCGCCGACCAGTTCACCTGCCACCTGCTGTGGATGGGCGACGGCAACCTGCTGCCCAACCGCACCTACCGGCTGAAGATCGGCACGCGCACGGTCAATGCGCGGATCATGTCGATCAAGCACAAGGTCGACGTCAACAGCCAGGCGCAGCTTGCGGCGCGCCACCTGGAGCTCAACGAGGTCGGCTACTGCACGGTGGGCCTGGACGACGCGATCGCGTTCGAGCCGTACGCCACCAATCGCGACCTCGGCGGCTTCATCCTGATCGATCGCCAGAGCAACGCCACGGTGGCCTGCGGCATGCTCGACTTCGCGCTGGGTCGCTCCAGCAACGTGCACTGGCAGCACGTGGACATCGACAAGCGCGTGCGCGGCGCCAGCAAGGGGCAGCATCCGCTGTGCCTGTGGTTCACCGGCCTGTCCGGTGCCGGCAAGTCCACCATCGCCAACCTGGTCGAGCGCAAGCTGCACGCGCTGGGCTACCACACCTACCTGCTGGACGGCGACAACGTGCGCCACGGCATCAACAAGGATCTGGGCTTCACCCCCGCCGACCGCGTGGAGAATATCCGCCGCATCGCCGAGGTCGCCCACCTGATGGTGGATGCGGGGCTGATCGTGCTGGTCAGCGCGATCTCGCCGTACCGCAGCGAGCGGCGCTCGGCGCGCGAGCTGTTCGGCAGCGGGGAGTTTGTCGAGGTGTTCGTCGACGCGCCGCTGGAGGAGTGCGAGCGGCGCGATCCGAAGGGCCTCTATCGCAAGGCGCGCGCCGGCGAGATCCGCAACTTCACCGGCATCGACGCGCCGTACGAGCGGCCGTTGTCGCCGGACGTGCACCTGCTCAGCGGGGGCCAGCGCGCCGAGCAGCTGGCCGAGCAGCTGACCGCGGAATTGCTGGCGGGGATCGACCGCAGCAGCGCCGGCGACTGAGCGTTTTGCCGCACAGCTTGGATTGCCCTGTGCCGGCGGCGATAATGGCCCATTCCTCAATCAGCAGGGCGCCGCCGCGATGACCGAGAAGACCGTACTCAATGCCACCCATCGCGCGCTCGGCGCGCGGATGGTGGATTTTGGCGGCTGGGACATGCCGATCAACTACGGCTCGCAGATCGAGGAGCATCACGCCGTGCGCCGCGACGCCGGCATGTTCGACGTCTCGCACATGACCGTGGTCGACCTGCACGGTGCCCGCACGCGCGAATTCCTGCGTCGCCTGCTGGCGAACAACATCGACAAGCTGAAGGTGCACGGCAAGGCGCTGTACTCGTGCATGCTGAACGAGCGCGGCGGGGTGATCGACGACCTGATCGTGTACTACCTGGGCGAAGAGTTTTTCCGGCTGGTGGTCAACGCCGCCACCCGGGCCAAGGACCTGGCCTGGATCGAACGCCAGGCGCAGGCGTTCGACGTGCAGGTGAAGGAGCGCCCCGACTTCGCGATGATCGCGGTGCAGGGGCCGCAGGCGCGGGCGAAGGTGCTCGGCCTGCTGCACGACGTCGACCGCCCGCGCATCGAGAAGCTGGGCAAGTTCGTCGCCGCCGCGGCGCAGGGCCCGCATGGCATGCCGCTGTTCGTGGCACGCACCGGCTACACCGGCGAGGACGGTTTCGAGATCATGCTGCCGGCAGAGCACGCGGTGGCGCTGTGGGAGGCGTTGCTCGCCGCCGGCGTGAAGCCGGCCGGGCTGGGCGCGCGCGACACCTTGCGTCTGGAGGCCGGCATGAACCTGTACGGACAGGACATGGACGAGGACGTGTCGCCGTGGGAGGCGAACCTGGGCTGGACGGTGTCGCTGGACGAGGGGCGCGACTTCATCGGGCGCGCCGTGCTTGAACAGCAGAAAGCCGCCGGCGTGGCGCGCGTGATGATCGGCGTGGTACTCGACGAAAAGGGTGTGCTGCGCCACGGCCAGAAGGTGCTCACGGCGAACGGAGATGGCGAGATCCTCTCCGGCAGCTTCGCCCCCACGCTGGACAAGGCGATCGCGTTCGCCCGCGTGCCGGCCGGCGACACCGGCGCCCTGCGCGTGGACATTCGCGGCCGCGAGGTGGCGGTGCGCCAGGTGAAATATCCCTTCGTGCGCGACGGCAAGCCCTGCGACGGCATCTGATCGTGCCTTGCCCTTTTCCTCACGGCGAATGCCGCTAGAATTCCCATCCGTAACCGCCTTCCCCTCCCAACGACTGGACCCGACCATGAGCGAGATTCCCGGCGATCTGAAGTTTCTCAAATCCCACGAATGGGCCCGCGTTGAAGACGACGGCCTGGTGCGGGTCGGCATTTCCGACCACGCCCAGGGCCAGCTGGGGGACCTGGTCTACGTGGAGTTGCCGGAAATCGGCGCCGCGGTGAAGGCCGGCACCGGCACCGCCGTGGTGGAGTCGGTCAAGGCCGCCTCGGACATCTATTCGCCGGTGTCGGGCGAGATCGTCGAGGTCAACGAGCTGCTCAACGACAAGCCCGAGACGATCAACGAGGACGCCTTCGGCGATGGCTGGATCTTCCTCGTGCGGCCCAGCGATCGTGCCGAGCTGGATGAGTTGCTCGACGCCAACGACTACCAGGAACTGATCGAGAACGAGGATCACTGATCCGATCGCGTCAATCGATCTCCCCGAGTACGCTGCCGGCCGCCATGTGCGGCCGGTTTCATTTTTGATGCTTGCATCGGCGTGCGGCAGCTTCCTTCAGGCACATTTCCGCGCGCTGCAAAACGCGGCTCGAGCATGCGCTTGCACGACGGAACGGATCGATCGTCGCGCTGATTTTCGTCGCCGCGAGTCACCGGGATTCGGCGTCGCCGGTCCTCGGTCTGGTTGTCGTCGCGGTCCGCTTCGGCGCGGGAACCGCTTCCGTCGCGGTTGTCCGGGTCGTCATCCGCGTCCTCCCGGTCGCATTCCGTTCATTTGCCGGAGTCGCCCGTATCCGCCGTCGCGCACGCTCTTTCGCGGTACGCGTTCGTCGACGGTGCGCATTCGCCGATGTTTGCCGCGATTGCTGGATTTGGCCTGTTTTACGCGATTTAAGGCATGTTTCGGCAAATGGCGTGTTTCAAGCATGGACGTCTAGACGTCCAATGGAAAAACCGGCCGTGGCCGGCACGCCCTTGTCGGCACGGGGCTGGCGGGGTGGTGGTGATTCGGGTGGGCGAAAACACATGGCGAAAATCAATTGACAGTTGAAATCTTCGGGGATAGCTTTCGCAGCAGATCACGGGGAATGCGTTTTATGGCGACAACGAAATTCATCAAGCCCTATGTCGAGCACGGTGAAAAAGCCAATGCAGTTCGCAAGATCACGGTCTCGATTCCGCTGCATGTTCTGCGACGGCTTTCTGATTTGCGCACCCACCGACAGGTGAACAATCTTCGGCACGCGACGAACAGCGACTTGCTGGTTGAAGCGTTCCTGCATGCTTTTACTGGGCAACCACTGCCAACTGATGAGGAGCTGAGACGAACCATGGCCACTGCCAAGAAATCCGCTGCAAAGAAACCGGCTGCCAAGAAGGCCGCTGCCAAGAAACCGGCTGCCAAGAAACCGGCCGCCAAGAAAGCCGCAGCCCGGAAGCCGGCTGCGAAGAAGCCGGCCGCCAAGAAGGCTGCCGCGAAGAAGGCCGTCCGCAAGCCGGCGGCTGCCAAGAAAGCCGCGGTGAAGAAGGTCGCGGTAAAGAAGGTCGCCAAGAAGCCGGCGAAGAAAGCTGCACCGAAGAAGGCTGCGGCGGCGAAGGTGGTCAAGGCCACCAAGACCGCAAAGCCGAAGGCCAAGACCAAGAAGTAAGCTACACGCAACACGCAACAAGGCGACACCCACAACAAGATATGCCATCGACTTCTCCCCCCGCGGTGCCCAGCGCGGGGGGAGCACTTCGAGAAAGTTCGTCCCGGCCAGGCCGGGACGCTTCATTTCCGGGGTACGCAATGAGGCGGGTGACCGTGTCGCCGCCCCTGCCATCTTCGCCGCGCCGACGCGCGCCCGCCCGGGGACGCGGCATTGCCGTGCTGCGCCATTGGAGTTACCTTCTGCACATCCGCGCCGCGGCGTATCCGGGGGATCGCCGCTCCTACAGGGGGAAAAAGCGCGGGTATCTGTCGACACTCAGTGAGAGACCATGGATACCCGATATTCACTTCAGACGCGCCGGCGCGCGCGTGGGGCCGTCCGGCCGACCTACATCGCGATCATTGCCGTCTTTGTGCTGCTGGCCATCGGCGCGTGGTTTCTCATCCTCAAGCCGCATCAGGAACTGATGCTGGCCGATTCGGGCGGGCATCCGTCGACGCCGGTCACCGCAGTGACGCGGGCGACGCCGCCGCCGGTCAACGTGGCGGGGATGGACATCAACCAGCTGGTGGATGAAGCGCGTTCGGCCATGGGCCAGCAGCGTTATCTGGCGCCGGCCGGCAACAACGCATTCGAGTTCTACCTGCGTGTGCTGGAGAAGGACCCGGGCAACAAGGTGGCCTCCGATGCGCTGCGCGAGACCTTCCCGTTCGCGGCCAACCAGGCCGAGCAGGCGATCAACTCGCGCGACTTCGGCGAAGCGCAGCGCGAGATCGATCTGCTCTCCAAGGCCGATCCGACCAACTTCACGCTGACCATCCTGCGCTCCAAGCTCGACGCCCAGCGCAAGACGCTGGATCAGCAACAGCAGCAAGCGCTGGATCAGCAGAAGGCTGCCGCGCTGGCGGCGCAGAAGGCCGCCGCCGACAAGGCCGCCGCCGATCAGCTCGCACAGCAGCAGGCAGCCCAGGCGGCACAGCAACAGCCGACGCAGTCGGCGCAGGCCGGTGCGCAGAATGCCGCCCAGCCGGGCGGCAATGCCTCCGCTGTCGCCGCGCCCGCGCCGGTCGGACCGACGGCCGATGCCGTTCTGGTCAAGGCGGCCGCACCGCACTACCCGCCCGCCGCCGTGCGTTCGCGCCAGGAGGGTTGGGTGGTGGTTTCGTTCACCGTGGGTACCGACGGCAAGCCCGTCAACGTCCGGGTGGTCGATGCGCAGCCGCGCCGCATCTTCGATCGCGCCGCGATCGAGGCGGTCGAGAATTATGAGTTCAAGCCGGCGGTGCGCAATGGCGTGCCCGTGGTCAGTGCGCGGCAACAGCGGATCGAGTTCAAGTTCTGACGCGCGACCCGGCTGTCGCGTGAACCGGACGGCGCGTGCTGCGGCACGCGCCGTTCTGCTGCCCGGGGTGGCGTGCCGACAGGCAGGGCGTGGCCATCAAGCGGCAGGATGATCCTCGCGTCGGCCGTGAGGGATCGTCCGTCGCCCGGTTGCGCGGGCATATGGTGCCGGCCAGATGCATGGGCCATCGGCTCGCTTGCCGCGCGGGATCGGCGTCAGCGACGTCGCGCCGGGCGCGCCTTGCGGACCTTCTTGCGCGACACCGGCTTCTTCGGCGCGCTTTCGATCTGCGCCCAGTCGACGTGCGGCAGGCCGAGCAGGTCGTCGAACACCATCGGCATCAGGCCGCTCGGCGTCGGGCCTGTGGAGTTCCACAGGGTGACCACGCCCACGTTGTACTTCGGAAAGAAGCCGATCATGGTGCGGTAGCCGGCTACCGCACCGGCGTGATAGATCAGGGTTTCGCCCGCGTAGCGGTAGACGCGCCAGCCCAGCGCGTAGTGGGCATCGGTCAGTCGCGCGCGACGCCATGCAGTGGAGCGCAGTTCGCTGGGTGTGCTGACACCGGATGCGTGCAGCTTGTTGAGCAGGGCGCTGGACAGCACGTCCGGGCGGTCTCCCATTTGCGCGATCAGCCACTTCTCCATGTCGCGCAGGCTGGCATTGACGCCCGCCGCCGGCGCCACGCGGTAGTAGGTTTCATTCGGCTCGAACGGAACCCAGCCATGTCTCGAGGCGTGATGCGGACGCGCCCAGCTCTTGCTCGATTCCAGCCCGGCGCGGCCATAGGTGGCGGTGGTCATGCCCAGCGGGTAGAACAGGCGCTTGTCGACCAGGTGGTAGAAAAAGTCGCCGGTACGCGCGAGCACCACGTCGCCGATCATGCTGAAGGCGACGTTCTGGTAGCCGTAGCACTGGCCGACGCCGCAGGTCATGTCGACCTCGTCCAGCTTGCGCACCAGTTCCTGGTACGGAATGTCGCCCTCGAGCATGTTGTCGAAGGTGTTGCGCGGCAGGCCGATCTTCTGCCCGAGAATGTCGCTGACCGTGGCCTGGTCGGCTTCCTGCATGTTCTTGAGCTTGAAGTAGGGCAGCACGTCGATCAGGCGGGTATCCCAGTCGAGCTTGCCGTCGTCCACCAGCAGGCCGGTGATGGCGGTGGCGAATGCCTTGGACAGCGAGGCCAGGCGAAACACCGTGGTCGGCGTCACCGGTTCGCGCGTGGCGACATCGGCGTAGCCGACGGTGCCTTCGAACACCACCTTGTCGCCGACCACCACGGCGGTGGCCAGGCCGGCGACGGCGTCGCGCTCGCCCAGCAGGTTGAGCCAGCGCTTGTAGTCGTCCAGGGTTTTCTGGATGCGTGCCGGTGGCAGCGTCGTCGGGCCCGCCGATGGCGGCAGTGCGGTGGCGGGCGTGGCGGCGAGCGGGTTGCAGAAGATCGCGCAGGACAGGCCGAGGCCGCCGGCGATCACGAGAAAGATCTTGCGAAACGGCATGGTATTCTGGCTGTGTTCCGGCGTGGGGATACGCCTCTGGGTGGAGAACTTGTCGATGGGCCTGATCATTTTTCTGGTTGTTGTCGTCCTGATTGTCTTGTACTTCGTGGCGATCTACAACGGACTGGTTACCTCTCGCAACAGCTACAAGAACGCTTTCGCGCAGATCGACGTGCAACTGACGCGCCGGCATGACCTGATCCCGAACCTGGTCGAGACCGCGAAGGGCTACCTCGCGCATGAGCGCGGCACGCTCGAGGCGGTGGTGCAGGCGCGCAATGCGGCCGTCAGCGGTCTGGCCGGCGCCAAGGCCAATCCCGGCGATCCGGCGGCGATGCAGCAACTGGCCAGCAGCGAGAATGCGCTGACCCAGACCCTGGGCCATCTTTTCGCGCTGCAGGAGGCCTATCCGGACCTGAAGGCCAACCAAACGATGATGCAGCTCTCCGAAGAGCTCACCTCGACCGAGAACCGCGTGGCGTTTGCGCGGCAGGCGTACAACGATTCGGTGCTGACCTACAACAACAAGCGCGAGGTGTTCCCCGCGTCGTTCGTGGCCAACAGCTTCGGGTTTGCCGCCGCCGAGCCGCTGAAGATCGAAGATCCCGCCGTGCGCGAAGTGCCGAAGGTCTCGTTCAGCTGATCGTCGCGGTGTCGCGGCCGCGACGCCGCTGACCGTCCGTCGGAGCCTCCATGGATTTCTTCGCCCAACAGGCGCGCGTGCGCGGCAGCAGCCGGCGGTTGGTGATCCTGTTCGTGCTGGCGGTGATCGCCATCGTGGCGGCAATCGACGCGGTGGTCTGGTTCGCGCTGGGCCAGCATCCGGCGCCCGGTGAGCCGCCTGCGTCCAACCTGAAGCTGCTGCTGGGCAGCAGCGTGATCGTGCTGGCCGGCATCGGGCTCAGCTCGCTGTTCCGCATCATGAGCCTGTCGGGCGGCGGCAAGAGCGTGGCCGAGAGCATGGGGGCGACGGTGGTGCCGCCGGACACGCGTGATCCCGCGTTGCGCCGGCTGCGCAATGTGATCGAGGAAGTGGCCATCGCCGCCGGCGTACCGGTACCGGACATCTACCTGATGGCCGACGAGCCGGGCATCAACGCCTTCGCCGCCGGGTACTCGGCTTCCGATGCGGCCGTGTGCGTGACCCGGGGTTGCCTGGACAACCTGACGCGTGACGAACTGCAGGGCGTGATCGCGCACGAGTTCAGCCACGTGCTCAATGGCGACATGCGGCTGAACATCCGCCTGATGGGTTTGCTGTTCGGCATCCTGGTGCTGGCCGTGGTGGGGCGGCGGGTGATCTGGTTCGGCGGCGGCCGCAGCAATCGTCGGGGCAGCGGCCAGGTGTGGATGATCGGGCTGGCGCTGATCGTGGTCGGCTACGTCGGCTATTTCTTCGGGCGACTGATCCAGGCGGCGGTGGCCCGTTCGCGCGAATCGCTGGCCGATGCGTCGGCGGTGCAGTTCACCCGCCAGACCGACGGCATCGCCGGCGCGCTGAAGAAGATCGCGATCTTGAGCGAGGGATCGCAATTGCAGGCGGCCAACAAGCAGGAAGTGGCGCACATGCTGTTCGGCGAGGGCGGCAGTTTCAACGCGCTGTTTGCCACCCATCCCCCCTTGCTCGAACGCATCCGCGCGCTGGAGCCTGGCTTCACGCAGGCCGATCTGGCGCGCACGGCGGCGGAGCTGCAGCGCGTGGCCGCGTCGCCGCCGCAGAAGCCGGCGCCGGCAAGCACGCCGGGCGCCACCTCGGGCGTGCCGGGGTTGTCGTTGCCGCCGGTGTTGACCGGCGTGCTGGCTGGCGGCGTGGCGGCGGCTCCGGCATTCCAGCGTGCCGCGGCCGTGCAGCAGGCGATGCCTGCGAGTTTGAACGATGCCGTGCAGCAGCCGGAATCCGCGCTGACGGTGATGCTGGCGCTGGCGCTGTCACCCGCGGCCGAGTTGCAGCCCGCGCAGCGCCGGATCGTCGCCGATGCGTTTGGCGATGACGTGCAGCGTGCCGTGCTGGCACAGGCTTCCGCCGTGGCTGCGCTGACGCCGATCGCGCGCCTGCCGCTGGTTTCGCTGGCGTTTCCTGCGCTCAGGCAACTGCCCGAAGGACGCCAGCAGACCTTGGTGCGCACGCTCGAAAATCTGGTCAGGGCGGATGGCCGGGTCGACATCAACGAGTACTGCCTGGCGCGGCTGCTGCGCATTCAGCTGAGTGAGGCGCGCGAGCCGCGCAGCGCGCCGGTCGATGGCGTGAAGAAATTGCCGGCCGCGCGTGACAGCGTGATCCTGGTGTGCACCGTTGTCGCCGCAGCCGGCTGCTCGGACGAGGCAGGCGCAAGGCGCGCCTGGCTGTTCGCGATGCAGCAGGCGTTCCCCGGCGAGGCGATCGAGTGGGTGCCGCCACCGATGGCCTGGCAGGCGTCGTTCGAGCGCGCGCTGGATGATCTGGACGGCCTGAGCCCGATGGCCAAGGAGTTGGTGATCCAGGCCTTGCTGCGTGCAGTCCACGCCGACGGCCAGGTCAGCGTGGAGGAGGCGGAACTGCTGCGGGTGATCTGCGCCAGCCTGCATTGCCCGCTGGCTTTGTAGGAACGAACTTGTGCGCGATGCCCTTCGCCACGTGACGGAAAGCATCGCGCACAAGTGCGCTCCTACAGTGTTTCGCGGAGGATCAGCGCGCTGGCGCGTTCGGCGATCATGATCGTGGGTGCGTTGGTGTTGCCGGTCGGCAGGGAGGGCATCACCGAGGCGTCGACCACGCGCAGGCCGCTTGCGCCGCGCACGCGCAGTTCGCTGTCGACCACCGCGCGATCATCCTTGCCCATGCGGCAGGTGCCGACCGGGTGGTAGATGGTTTCGGCCTTGCGCTGGATGAAGTCGACGTATTCCGCATCGGTGTGGATGCGCCGCTCGGGGAACACCGGCTCGCCGCGGTGCGGTGCGAACGCCGGCTGGTCGAGGATCTCGCGCGACAGCCGCGCCGCCTCGACCATCATCTTCAGGTCGTGGCCTTCCGCGTCGCTGAGGTAGCCGGCGTGGATCGCGATCGGCTGTGCGGGATCGGCCGAGTGCAGCCGCAGCCGGCCGCGGCTGCGCGGGTGCAGGTAGCACGCGTGCAGCGTGTAGCCGTAGCCGGGCAGGCGGTGGCGGCCGTGATCGTCGAGCAGTGCGGGCACGAAATGGAACTGCAGGTCGCAACGCGCGTCGGTGGCGAAGCGGCTGCGCACGAAGCCGCCGGCCTCGGCCACGTTGGAGCTGCCCGGGCCGTCACGATGACGCAGCCAGCGCCAGCCGGCGGACAGTTCGTTGAGGTGGTCGTAGCTGAGCTTGCCGGGATTGTCGTCCAGGGTGCAGATGTCCAGGTGGTCCTGCAGGTTGGCGCCGACCTCGGGCAGGTCGGCCAGCACGGTGATGTCGTGCTCGCGCAGGTGATCGGCCGGGCCGATGCCGGACAGCATCAGCAACTGCGGCGTGTTGATCGCGCCGGCGGCCAGGATCACCTCGCCGGCTTCGATCCGCTCGGCTTCGCGATGGCCCTGGCGGAGTTGGACGCCGACCGCACGTCCGTGGTCCAGCAGCACGCGCTCGACCAGCACGCCGGTGCGCACGTGCAGGTTCGCCCGCCGGCGCACCGGTTTCAGGAATGCCGCCGCACTCGAGCAGCGCGCGCCGTCGCGCTGGGTCACCTGGTACAGGCCGAAGCCGGCCTGCTGCTCGCCGTTGAAGTCGTCGTTGCGCGGGTAGCCGGCGCTGCCCGCCGCGTCGACCAGCGCGATGGACAACTCGTTGCGGTGGCGCAGGTCGGACACCCCCAGCGGGCCGCCGCTGCCGTGCAGTGCGCTGGCGCCGCGGCTGTTGTCCTCGCTGCGCAGGAACCAGGGCAACACCTCGCGCCACGACCAGCGCAGATCGCCACTGGCCTCGGCCCAGCCGTCGTAGTCGGCCGCCGTGCCGCGGATGTAGCACATCGCATTGATCGAACTGGAACCGCCCAGGGTCTTGCCGCGCGGCCACCACAAGCGGCGCTGGTTGAGCGCGGGCTCCGGCTCGGTGCGGTAGTTCCAGTTCAATGCGCGGTTGTTGGCCAGCCGGGCGATGCCCGCCGGCATGTGGACCAGCGGGTGCCAGTCCGTCGGCCCGGCTTCCAGCAGCAGCACGCGCCTGCCCGGGGCGGCGCTGAGCCGGTTGGCCAGCACGCAACCGGCCGAACCGGCGCCGACGATGATGAAGTCGTAATGGTCCAAGTCTTCCCCCTGCGCCAGCCTGACGAGGCGCGATCGCATGCTAGGCTTGCCGCGCCCCACGCCGGATGTGCCCGTGAGTTTGCCCCGCCAAGCCGTTGAGGAACAAGCTGCCGCGCCGCTGCTGTCCGCGCTGGCGTTCTTCTTCGTGATGACGTCGTATTACATCATCCGGCCGGTCATGGGCCAGCTGAGCGGTGCGGTCGGCTCGCAGTCGCTGCCGCTGTTCTACGGTGCGGTGTTCGTGGTGATGCTGCTGCTGACGCCGGTGTTTGGCATGCTGGTGGCGCGCTTCCCGCGCAGGCAATTGCTGGGCTGGAGCTACAGCTTTTTCATCTTGTGCCTGCTCGCGTTCGTGCCGGCGTTCATGGCGCAGGATCGCATCGGGGCGCGCGAGCTGGGCGTGGTGTTCTTCGTCTGGGCCAGCGTGTTCAACCTGTTCGTCGTGTCGCTGTTCTGGAGCTTCATGGCCGACATCTTCTCCAGCGGCCAGGCACGGCGGGTGTTTTCGCTGATCGCCTTGGGTGGCATGGCTGGTGCGATCTTCGGTCCGCTGTTGACCAAGCTGCTGGTAAGGCTGATCGGGGTAGCGCCGTTGTTGGTGGTTTCCGCGTGCGCGCTGGCTCTTTCGCTGGCGTTTTTGCTGCGGCTTTCCGCGCAACACGATCAGCGGTTGGGCAGCGCTGGTGAGGCAGCGATCGGCGGTTCGTTGTGGGCCGGGCTCAAGGAGTTGTGGTCGCGTCCGTTCCTGCGTTACATGGCCTTGCTGATGTTGTTCGGCGATGGCATCGGCACGCTGGTCTATGCGCTGATGGCCGACTACGCCAAGGCGCATTTCGTCGACGCGGTGGCGCGCACGGCGTTCTACAGCAACCTCGACCTGGCCACGAACTTGTTCGGTGCGGTCATGCAACTGAGCTTGACCCGCTGGCTGTTGATTCGCCATGGCGCGGGCTGGGGCCTGCTGCTGCCCGCCCTGGTGAATGTGGCGCTTCTGGGCGCGGTGGCACTCGTCGGCGGCGGCGAGCTGGCCGTGTTCGGTTATGGCATGCCCGTGCTGGGGCTGATGCAGGTGATCACGCGCGGTTTCGCCTATGGCATGACCAAGCCCGCGGTGGATGCGTTGTATACGCGTGTGCCGCGCGAGACGCGCTACAAGGGCAAGAACTTCGTCGAGACGGCGGTGTGGCGCTTCGGTGACGTGGTGGTGACCAGCGCGGTGAGCGGCTTGCGCATGCTGGGCTGGGGCGTCAGCGGCCTGGCTCTGGCCGGCGTCGGCGTCGCCACGCTGGCGGCGGTGGTGGCCAGGCGTGCCGGCTGGTCGCCGGATCTGGCGCCGGACGAACACGCGTCCGCGGACGGAGAGGTGAAAGCACTGGCTTGAGTCGGTGCTTTCCCGAATCTCAACTCGTGATGTAACGCTGCAGGTGCTCGATCTGCTCGGCCTGGGCGTCGATCACCGCCTTGACCAGGTCGCCGATCGAGATCACGCCGACCAGCTTGCCGTCCTCGACCACCGGCAGGTGGCGGATACGGCTGTCGGTGCACAAGCGCATGCAGTCGAACACGTCGGTATCCGGGCCGACCGTGATCGGCGTGCCGGACATGATGTCCGACACGGCGGTCTGCGAGGAGGATTTGCCCTGCAGGATCACCTTGCGCGCGTAATCGCGCTCGGAGACCACGCCGACCAGCTCGCCGTTCGCCAGCACCAGCAGCGCGCCGATGCGGTGTTCGGCCATTCGCTTGATCGCCTCCAGCACGGGAGCATCGGGTGCCACGCTGAAGATGGTGCTGCCCTTGGCTTGCAGCAGGTGCTTGACTTGACTCATCTCGGGTCTCCTGGCGGTGGCCGTCGGTTGTCCGGTTCGAGTCTATCGCGCGGAGGCGTTGGCGTGTAGTGACGGGTGGCGCCGCCTATTTCGGCGACGGCACATCGAGGTAGCCCGGGCCGCCCAGTTGCTGCATCTGCTGCTCGATCCATGCGGTGCGGCGCTGCACGTAGGCGCTGGGGCGGTCGACGTGCAGCCGGCGCGGGCTGGGCAGCACCGCGGCGAGGCGCGCGGCCTGGGCCGGCCCCAGGTTCGCCGGCGTGGTGTGGAAGTACGCTTCGCTGGCGGCGCCCACGCCGTAGATGCCGTTGCCCAGCTCGGCGATGTTCATGTACACCTCGAGGATGCGCCGCTTCGGCCAGGTCAGCTCGATCAGCACGGTGAAATAGGCCTCCAGTCCCTTGCGCACGAAGCTGCGGCCGTTCCACAGGAACAGGTTCTTGGCAGTCTGCTGGCTGATCGTGCTGGCGCCGCGCAGGCGCTTGCCGTCGTCGGCTGCGTCGATCGCCTGGTTGATGGAGTCGAAATCGAAACCGTGGTGGTAGGGAAACTTCTGGTCCTCGCCGGCCACCATCGCCAGCGGCACCCAGGACGAGACCCGCTTCCACGGTACCCAGTGCTGGCGCAGGCGGAAGTTCTTCTCTCCGTGCAGCCACGCGCCGAGCTGGCGCTCGACCATCACCGCCGAGGTCAGCGGCGGCACGAAGCGCAGGATCAGCACCGCCAGCCAGGTCGATCCCAGCCAGGCCAGGGCGAGGATACCCAGCCAGCGAAGCAGCTTGCGCCATCGGGTTCGACGTGAGGATGAAGACATCGCCGCAGTATACGAGGCGTTGTGCCGAGGTCGTGTCGACCCCATCTGAGCGGGTTCCCCTGCCTGTTTCCGCGAGAACCGCCCATGCCCGTGCTGTCCGACGATGACGTGATGTACCGCTTCCTGCTGCCGCGTGCCGGCGTGCGCGGCGCGCTGGTGCGCCTGGGCGGTTCGTGGCGCGAGGTGGCCGGTCGCGCCGACTATCCGCCGACGCTGCGCGCGCTGCTGGGCGAGACGCTGGTGGCCAGCGCGTTGCTCACGGGCAACATCAAGCTCGACGGCGCATTGTCGATCGAGCTGAAGAGCGCGTCCGCGCTGCGCCTGCTGTTCGCCGAGTGCGACGACTGCGGACGCCTGCGTGGCCTGGCGCGCTGGCACGAGCCGCTGCCCGAGCCGCTGGCGCTGAACGACCTGGCCGGGGCGGTCATGGCGATCACCATGGGCAACGTCGAACGTGGCCAGCGCTACCAGGGCCTGGTCGAGCTGCGCGAGCCCGGCCTGGCCGCGTCGCTGGAGAATTACTTCCGGCAGTCGGAGCAGTTGCCGGCGCGTTTCCTGCTGGCGACCGGCGCCGGACAAGCGGTCGGCCTGATGTTGCAGAAGATGCCCGACGAGGGTGGCCATGCCACGGATGTCGATCACGATGCCTGGAACCGCGTGCTGCAGCTGACCGCGACGCTGGGTGTGGACGAATTGCTCGCTACCCCGGCCGAGCAGTTGCTGTTTCGCCTGTACCACGAGGAGTCCGTGCGCCTGCTCGAGACGCGCGTGCTGGCCTTCGGCTGCAGCTGCAGCCGCGAACGGGTCAGCGCAATGCTGCGCTCGCTGGGGCGTGACGAGGTGGAAGCCGCGCTGGCTGCGCGTGACGGCGAGATCGAGGTGGTCTGCGAATTCTGCGCGCAACGCTACGCGTTCGACCGCATCGATGCGGAGCACCTGCTGAGCGACAGTGCCGCCCCCGGCACGGCGGAAACGCAGTAGGAGCCCGCTCGCGGGCGATGCTCTTGCTCCCCTGTTCCCTGTCCCGGCTCAAAGGCATCGCCCGCCAGCGGGCTCCTGCATCTATTGGGGGGCGGGACGTCAGGCCGGCAGCAGCGGGCTGTTGGCGGCCAGCCAGGTGCTGGCCGGCTGCGGCGAGGCGAACAGGAACCCCTGGCCGAAGCGGCAACCGACCCGCAGCAGGGCCTGCCGCTGCGACTCCTGCTCGATGCCTTCGGCGATCACCTTCATGTGCAGCGAATCGGCCAGCACCTGGATGGCGCGCACCAGGGCCAGGCCCTGGGTGTCGCTGTCGTCCGGCGGCAGTTCGACGATGAAGGAGCGGTCGATCTTCAGGCTCTCGAACGGATACTGGTGGAGATAGCTGAGCGAGGAATAACCGGTGCCGAAATCGTCCAGCGCGATGCCGACGCCGTGGTTGCGCAGATTCTTCAGAATCCGCTTCACCTGGGTGGGATTTTCCAGCAGCGCGTGCTCGGTCACCTCGATGCGGATGCAATGGGTGGGCACGGCGTACTGGTCTAGCAGGGCGAGCAGGCGCTGGTCGAGATCGACCGAGCGGAAATGCCGCCCGGACACGTTGATGCTGATGAAACCCTCGGTACCGATCAGGCGCACGGCCTGGATGCAGACCTGTTCGAAGATCTGCCAGTCGATCGCCTCGGCGCAGCCGCATTCCTCCGCGATCAGCAGGAAGTCATGCGGCGGCAGCAGGCCGCGTTGCGGGTGGTGCCAGCGCAGCAGCGCCTCGTAGCCGACGATGCGGCCGTCGGAGAGGTCGACGATGGGCTGGTAGTACGGTTCGAATTCGTTGCGGCTCAGCGCGTGGCGCAGGTCGCTTTCCATATCCAGCAGGGACAGCGCCTCGCGGCGCAGGCGGTCGTCGAACATCGCCGCGCGATGGCGGCCGCCATCCTTGGCGTTGTACATCGCCGCATCGGCGTCGCGCAGCAGTTCCTCCGGCTGGCGATAATGCGGCGCGGACAGTGCGATGCCGATCGAGGCGGAGGTGAAGATCTCCTTGGTACCCAGCCGGAACGGCGTCTGCAACTCGTGGATGATGCGTTCGGCGATCAACGAGGCCTTGTCGGTGTTGGTGATGCCCTCCAGCAGCACGGCGAACTCGTCGCCGCCCAGGCGCGCGACCACGTCGCGGGTCTTGAGGCAGGCGCGGATGCGGCCGCCGACCTGGAACAGCAGGTCATCGCCGATCAGGTGACCGACGGAATCGTTGATCACCTTGAAGCGATCCAGATCGATGAACAGCACGGCGAACTGTTCCTCGCGGTTCGCCGCGTAGCGCTGCATCGCCTGCTCCAGCCGCTGCAGCAGCAGCGTGCGGTTGGGCAGGCCGGTGAGCGAGTCGTGCAGGGTCTCGTACTTCAGCCGGCGCTCCACCCGCTCGCGCTCGGCGATCTGCTCGCGCAGGTCGCGGTTGGCCAGCGCCAGTGCGCGGGTGCGTTCGGTGACCCGGCGCTCCAGCCCGGCGTTGGCCTGCTTGAGCGAATGGGCCGCCTGCTTGCGTTGCAGGGCGTTGGCCACGTGGTAGCTGACGAAGGTCAGCAGCTCCTGGTCGCGCTCGCTGTAGTTGTGCGCCGGCGAATAGCTTTGCAGGGTCAGCACGCCGATGGCCTTGCCGGCACAGATCAGCGGCACGCCAAGCCAGCAGACCGACGGCGCGCCAAAGTGGGCGATCTCGCCCGCGGCGTGCAGCTTGTCGATCAGCTCGGGCGTGGCCAGCAGGGGCCGGGCGGTGCGCAACACGTACTCGGTCGCGCCGCGGCCGTGCATGCGGGCCGGGCGCACGCGGTCGACCTCGTCGACCGAGTAGGGGAACGTCAGCTGGCCGGTGTCCTCGTCCAGCAAGGCGATGTAGAAGTTGCGCGCATACAACAGGCCGCTGATCACCTGGTGCACGGCGGCGTAGAACTTGTCGAGGCTTTCCGAGGTGCTGGCCAGTTCGGCGATCCGGAACAGTGCCGCCTGCAGGCGCTCGCCGCGCTGGCGCTGCAACACCTGCTGGCGCAGCACCCGGTTGGCCTCGCGCAAGGCCGCGGTGCGGTCGGTGACGCGGCGGCCGAGTTCCAGGTGCGCCTCGCGCCGCTCCAGCGCCGTCTGCACGTGCTGCGCCACGTAGTTGAGCAGCTCCATGTCGTGGCGCGAGTAATGCGTGTCCGGGCGATAGCTCTGCACCACGATGCCGCCGGCCACCTGGCCGTCGCGCAGCATCGGCACGCCCAGCCAGTCCTCGCAGCGCGCGCCGAACAGGCGGAAGCGTTCACCCAGCTGCAGCACCAGGTCATCGAGCGAACCCATCATCGGGCGCCCTCCGCGCAGCAGGTTCCAGGTCAGGCTGTACTCCATGTCCTGCAGCGGCATTGGCTGGTTGAGCACGGGCAGGTCGGTGTCGACGAT
Organism: Rhodanobacter lindaniclasticus; assembly: GCF_004799035.1. Lineage (GTDB taxonomy): Bacteria > Pseudomonadota > Gammaproteobacteria > Xanthomonadales > Rhodanobacteraceae > Rhodanobacter > Rhodanobacter lindaniclasticus. The sequence goes on along the minus strand of NZ_MWIO01000014.1, from coordinate 50,809 downwards.
GTCCACGCAATAGGTGAAGCGGACCTGGTCGGTGGCCGGGTCGTACAGCACGATGTAGAAATTCTCCGCATACATCAGGCTGCTGACGATCGCGTGCAGCGAGCGCATCATCTGCGGCATGTCGTGCTCGGCGCTGGCCTGGTCGGCAATCGCGTACAGCGCGCGCTGCAGGCGCTCGGCCAGCGCCAGGCGGGAGATCGCCTCGTACAGCCGGCTAGTCTCGGCCAGCTGGCGCAGGCGGATGTCGGCCAGGCGCCCCAGCCACTGCAGCGATTCCCGCGCTGCGGGAGTCAGCGGCACCTCGTCCCATGCCAGCGACAAGGTGTGCGGGACCTGGGGGTCTTCGGCCAGATCCAGCCATTTTTCGCCCGGGCCGTCGCCGATGTCGTCGGGGCGGCGCCAGTGCAGGCGGCCGCAAATACCGAGCTGATCCAGTATCAGCTCGCAGATATCCATCACCGCGGCTGCATCGGCCGCCTCGAACAGTCGTTCGACAGCGCCGTTCAGGGTCACGACATCCCGGGCCGCAACGGGCGGCTGGGATGATCGGATCGTCGGGCTGGCGCTCATGGCTGGTGGTCGGTTCCGGAACGATTTGACGGGGCGACGTCAAATGGCCTTTATACAGGGTGGATTGCCGCTCCTGCCAGCGGGATCATAGCGGGAACCTGGCCTGGCCGAATGTGTCAAAGCTTGACACAGCAGCTCATGCAACTGTGCGCTGGGGCGGGTTTTGGGCTGTTAGCAAAACGTAAAACGCGCTACAATCCCGTCACACGACGCTCCCTGCGGGGAGTCATGGGTGATTGCCGTTCCACCGACTTGGAGTTCCGCCCCAAACCATGCGTCGCCTGTCTGCCATGCTCTCGATTCTGCTGCTGCCGCTTGCGGCGGCCGGGCAGTCCGTGGCTGGTGATGCGGCGCAGGCTGCGCAGCTGCTGTCGCAGCCGCAGAACGGCGCGGGTCTGGCCAATGTCGATCAGGCAGCCTCGAGCGTCCCGCTGTGGCGTGACGACCATGGCCGCATGCTGATTCTCAAGGCCGATCGGAACCCGTCGGACGATTCCGCCACATCCTTGTATTCGCCGCTGCTGATGCAGCCGGACGCCGACAATTCGATGGCGGCCGGCCTGCAGTACGGCGTCGGCCCGTTGCAGGCGCACGCACGGGTCAGCCAGCGCTCGTGGCTCAACCATGGCATGCGCGTGCTCGGCAGCGAAGTGGGCGCCACCTACGACGCCGGCGATTACAGCGTGGGCCTGAGCGTGGGTACCACCAGCACGCCGCATCGCAACGTGCCGCTGCCGCGCGTGCTGCCAGGTGCGGCGCCGGGTGGCCTGTACAGTTTCGACAGCAGCAACCAGCTCAATGCCCGGGGCCGCCTGGCCTTGGGCAAGCAGACCGGCATCGATCTCGGCGCCAGCGTGGGCCGCGTGCATCTGTTGCCAGGCAACCTGCTCGGCATCAACGTGCTCGACCAGAAGGCACTGAGCTTCGGCGTCGATCACGGTCCGTTGAGCGGCATGCTCACCGGCCGCACCATGCAGCCCGAAGCCGGCGTGCCCGGCAGCCTGTACGGCGACCGGCGCTGGAACAGCATCGACCTGGGCGTGACCTGGCGTCTGCCGTGGCGCGGCTCGTTGAGCGTCGGCGCGCAGAACCTGTGGTCGTCCGGCACGCCGGCGAACACGCCGGTCGGCCCGGAGCCGGACCAGTCGCGCACACCTTACGTGCAGTACCACCAGGATCTCTGAGGCAGGTTCGCGCTTCTCGCGAAACCTCTGACGCCACCGCCTCCGCGGTGGCGTTTTTGCATCGGCGGTCGCCATGCGAGGAGTCCGCCGTGGCGCCGGATCAATCCTGTCTGCGTACGCGGAGGTCGCCGCTGAAGGTCTCGAGGTGGATCTTGCCGTCGCCGGCGCCGATGCTCGTGTCGAGCGAGCTGCCGGGGCCGCGGTCGGCTTCGATCGGTTTGCCGAAGTCGCTGCGCAGGTCGCCGCTGAAGCTGCTCGCATGCAGTTTGGCCGAGGTGTCCGCCGGCAGGCGCAACTGGACGTCGCCGCTCATGCTGTCGACGTCGATGTTGCCGCCGGCGGCGAGCTTGCCGGACAGCTGCACGTCGCCGGACACGGTGCTCACGGTAAGCGCTTGCCACGGACCGCCACCCACCTGGATGCGGCCGGAGATGGTTTCCAGCCTGGCCGTGTGGCCCAGCGCCGGGGCGAGGATTTCGCCGCTCACGGTTTGCAGCGAGGCCTTGTCGACCTGCCCGGAAAGCTCGATGCCGCCGCTGACGCTGTCGATGTCCAGCTGGGGAGTACGCGCGTGGATGCGGGCGTTGCCGCTGATCGTGTTGACCTTGATGTCGCCGCCATCGAGCCCGTCGACCACCAGCGGTGCACTGATCACCTTGACGTCCAGCGTAGTGCCGCGCGGCACGTGCAGTTCCAGCGTGGTCGGTGCCATGCGGCTGTCGCTGCCGAAATTGAACCGGCCGGAGCCGGAGCCGTTTTGCGGCTCGACCTTGATCGAGAGCCGGTCGTTGTCGCCGGTGATCTGCAGCGGCTTGGCGCCGTCGCCGAGCTCGCCGCCGACCTGGACCTCGTTGCGGTCCCAGGCGGTGACGTTCACCGAACCGGCGATGTTGCTGATGCTGACTCGCGCGTTGGCGCTTGCGGCGTGTTGCAGCTGGATCGGGGTGCCGGCCAGCGCATCGCCGATGCACAGGCACAACAGCAGGGGCAGGCAATGTGCGGTTTTCATGGCTTCTCCTCGGGTGGTCATCAGCTGGCGCGGTCGGCCAGCTGGCGCAATTGCGCCTGTTGTCGTTCGGTGTGACGCAGCAGGCGCTGCAGCGCCGCGGAATCCGGTGCCTGTTCGATCGCCAGCTGCAGTTCGAGACGTGCGGCGTCCAGTTCGAGGGCGGCGCCGGCCAGACGCGGATCGGCGGGCTTCCAGTGCGTGTCGTGTGCCGCGTCGGCCGACTCGACCGGTGCGCTTGGCGCGAACCACGCATGCCAGCTCACGCCTGCCACCAGCAGCAGCGACGCGGCCAGGGCAACGCCTGCCAAAGTGCGCCGCCGCGTCGCCCGAGTCGGCGACCGGGTGGCAACCTGGTCCAGTGCGGCGTCGATTGCCGGCCACAGGTCACGGCGCGGTGCCTGCGCTTGCTGCAGCTCGCGCATCCGGCGTCGCCATTCGAATTCGTTCATGCGTTGTCTCCCAGCGTCTTGCGCAGCAACTGGCGCGCGCGATGCAGTTGTGCCTTCGAAGTGCCCACGGCCATGCCCAGTTCGTCGCCGATGTCCTCGTGCCGCCAGCCTTCGATGTCGTGCAACACCAGCACGGCGCGGGCGCGCGGCGGCAGCTTGCCGATGGCTTGTTCCAGTTCCTGTCGCTCGGCCGCGCAGAACGGCGTCTCGCCGTTGTCCGGCAGGTGCTCGTCGTCCACCACGCGCACCGGATCGGCACCGCGTGCGCGGATGTCCATCAGCGCCACGTTGACCGCCAGGCGATACAGCCAGGTGCCGAAGGAGCTCTCGTGACGGAAGCCGGGCAACTTCTGCCAGGCGCGGATGAAGGCGTCCTGGGTGAGGTCCTCGGCCCGCGCGTGGTCGTAGCCGGCCAGCCGGTGCAGCGCGCCGTAGACGCGGCCGACATGCAGTGCGTACAGGCGCTGGAAGGCACGACGGTCGCCCGCGGCTGCGGCGCGCACGTCGTCGCCGTCATGCGCGGCGCTGGAGACAGGCGGCATCAGGCTTCCGGAGGCAGGGCAGGCGGCGATCATCTTGCCAGCTTGGATGCCGCGGGGTGCGAAAGGGTTTGAAGCGGGTGGGCCGTGCAGGCCCACCCGCCACCCGCGTCAGGACGCCGCGGCGCGGCGTGCCGGCAGCCTGGCCGCTTCGCCTTGCAGTGCCTGCGCTACGCGCTGTTGCTCGCGGGCCAGTTGCTCCGGCAGGCGCGGGGTGAAGCTGGCCAGGTACTCGCCGATGGCGGCCAGTTCGGCCTGCCAGCCGGCCTGGTCCACGTCGAGCAGTTCATCCAGCTTGGCGGGCTCCAGCTTGAGCCCGTCCAGCTTGAGCTCGCCCTCGCCCGGCAGGATGCCGATCGGAGTCTCGACGCCGCCCACGCGGCCCTCGACGCGGTCGATCATCCACTCCAGCACGCGCAGGTTGTCGCCGAAGCCCGGCCACAGGAACTTGCCGTCGGCACCCTTGCGGAACCAGTTGACGTGGAAGACCTTCGGCAGCTTCGCGCCCGGCCGGTCGAACGACAGCCAGTGCGCGAAGTAGTCGCCGTAGTGGTAGCCGCAGAACGGCTTCATTGCCATCGAGTCGCGGCGCAGCACGCCGACCGCACCGGTGGCGGCGGCGGTGGTTTCCGAGCCCATCGCCGCGCCCATCAGCACGCCGTGGTTCCAGTCGCGCGCCTCCATCACCAGCGGCAGCAGCGAGGGCCGGCGTCCGCCGAACACGATCGCGCTGATCGGCACGCCTTGCGCCGCTTCGGACTGCGCCGACCAGGTCGGGCACTGCTTCGCGCTGACCGTGAAGCGGGAATTGGGGTGCGCGGCCGGGCCGTTGGCCGGGTCGTACGGACGCCCCTGCCAGTCGGTGACGGGCGTGCCGGGCAGGCCTTCCCACCACGGCTGGTTGTCGGCGGTGACGGCGACGTTGGTGAAGATGGTGTCGTGCGAGATGCTCTGCATCGCATTGTGGTTGGTGGCGTCGCTGGTGCCCGGCGCCACGCCGAAGAAGCCGGCCTCCGGGTTGATCGCGTACAGCCGTCCGTCCGCACCGGGGTGCATCCAGCAGATGTCGTCGCCGATCGTCCACACCTTCCAGCCGTCGCGCCGGTAGCCTTCCGGCGGAATCAGCATCGACAGGTTGGTCTTGCCGCAGGCGGAGGGGAACGCGGCGGCGACGTAGTGCGTCTCGCCGCGCGGGTTCTCGATGCCGACGATCAGCATGTGTTCGGCCAGCCAGCCTTCCGTGCGCGCCTGGTTGCTGGCGATGCGCAGCGCGTGGCACTTCTTGCCCAGCAGTGCGTTGCCGCCGTAGCCGGAGCCGTAGGACTTGATGCTGAGTTCGGCCGGGAAGTGCATGATCCAGCGGCGCTCGGGATCGAGCTCGCCGATGGAGTGCAGGCCCTTGACGAACGTGCCTTCGCGCTCGATGCGTGCCTGCGCGGCGGCGCCCATGCGGGTCATGATCCGCATGTTGGCGACCACGTACGGGCTGTCGGTGATCTCCACCCCGCAGCGTGCCAGCGGCGAGTCGATCGGGCCCATGCAGTACGGGATCACGTACATGGTGCGGCCTTCCATGCAGCCGTCGAACAGCGCGTCGATCTTGGCGTGTGCCTCGGCCGGATCCATCCAGTGGTTGTTCGGGCCGGCGTCTTCCCGGTTCGGATGGCAGACCAGGGTGAGGTGCTCGACGCGGGCCACGTCCTTCGGATCGGAGCGATGCAGATAGCAACCCGGGTGGGTGGTCTGGTTCAGTTCGATCAGGGTGCCGTCGGCCAGCATCTGCTGCACCAGCGACTGATACTCGTCCTGCGACCCGTCACACCAATGAATGCGGGCAGGGCGGGTCAACGCCGCCGCCTGGTCGACCCATTGAGTGAGCGCTTCCAGCTTGCTGGTCATCATGTCCCTCGAAAGGCTTGTGGAAAAATGGAAGCGGCACGGTAGTTTGCGTGCACTGGTATTGCAAGGAACGGCGCAGCAAGAACGGCGCCGGATGGCGCCGGGTGGCCATCGGAGGGGGATTACGCCGGGGTGAGCGTGGCGATCATGTGTTCGACGTAGGCGTCGAACTCCTCGTGGCTCAGGCGCGGCAGACCCAGGGTGAAGTTCAGTTGCAGGAAGCCGACGTAGGCGGCATAGGTCAGCCGCGCGCGGTTCAGTGCCTGCGCTGGCGGGAGGCCGGCCTCGCGATACACGGTGGTGAGGAATTCCATGCGCCGCTGCGAGACGCGTGCCATCACCGGCACCACCTGCGGGTGATCCAGCGCCTTGAGCAGTGCGGCGTAGACGCGATGCGGCTGCAATTCGTGTGCGACCCGGCGGAACAGCTCGGGCAGGCGCTGGCGCGGGTCGGCGATCTGTTCGATCTGGCCGATGATTTCCCGCTCGCCGTACTGTTCCCAGCGCTCCATCGCCGCATTGAGCAGCGCCTCACGGGTGCGGAAATGCCAGTAGAAGCTGCCCTTGGTCACGCCGAGGTGGCGCGCCAGGGCTTCCACTGCCAAGGCTCCCACGCCCTGGTCGGCGATCATCTGCAGGGCGGCCAGTTCCCAATCCTCGGCCGACAGGCGCGTGCGTTCCGGCTTGCTGCTGACATTCATGTCCGTATGGTAGCCACACGTCGGGCATTTGTAATGGGGGCCGCGTCGACCTGGCGACGGTGGGCGCGCGTGCCCGGACGGTTGACGGCCGTCGCGCCAGCAATCCATACTCATCCGTATGGTCAGTCAGATTCCGAAGCCGCATACCGTCGAGCGCGTTGCCATGGGCGATCTGCGGCTCGCGGTGGAAACGTGGAACCCGCAGGGGGCGCCGAGCCTGCTGTTCGCGCACGGTTTCGGCCAGACCCGCGGCGCGTGGAAGGCCAGCGCCGCGGCGCTGGCCCGCGGCGGCTGTCGCTGCGTCACCTTCGACGCGCGCGGCCATGGCGAGAGCGATCGGGTGGTGGCCACCGCCGGTTATCACATGGACCAGTTCGCCGACGATTTGCTGCAGCTGGCCGCGGCGCAGCCGCAGCCGCCGATCCTGGTCGGCGCTTCGATGGGCGGTCTGCTGGGCATCGTCCTGGCCGGCGAGCGACGACCTTCGCCGTTTCGTGCGCTGGTGCTGGTCGACATCACGCCGCGCTGGGAAACCGCCGGCGTGCAACGCATCCTCGCCTTCATGCAGGCGCACCCCGACGGCTTCGCCAACTACGCCGACGCCGCCGAGCAGGTCGCCGCCTACCTGCCGCAGCGACGCGAACGCAAGAGCGCCGAACAGCTGCGCCCGCTGCTGCGCGAGGGCACCGATGGCCGGCTGCGCTGGCACTGGGACCCGGCCCTGCTGGCTGGCGACCTGGTGCAGGAGAGCGAGCGCTACCAGCCGCGCCTGCTGGCGGCGGCGGCGAAGATCGACGTGCCGGTGCTGCTGCTGTCCGGTGGCCGCAGCGACGTCGTCTCGCGCGGCACCGTGGACGAGTTCCTGCAACTGGTGCCGCAAGCGCGCCATGTCGAGCTGACGCACGCCACGCACATGGTGGCCGGCGACGCCAATGACGCCTTTACGCATGAAGTGATCCACTACGTGCGCAGCCTTGAAACCCCCGCGACGCCGCGTACCGCCGGCGCCGCCCCCTGACCCGAAGAGGTGTTGAGATGTCCGTGTTGCTGACCTTGCTGGCGGCGTTGCTTGCCTCCGGTGTCTGCGCCTACCACCGCACCAGCCTGCGTACCTGGGCCATCGTCACCGTCGTCGCCACCATCGTGGTGGGCCTGCTGGCGCGCGCGCCGGCCTCGATGGTGATCCTGCTGATCATCGAGCTGGCGATCGCGCTGCCGTTGCTGATGGTGGACTTCCGCCGCAAACAGATCAGCGCGCCGCTGCTGAAGATGTTCGCGAACGTCACGCCGAAGCTTTCCGAAACCGAGCAGACCGCGCTGGAAGCCGGCACGGTGGGTTTCGAGGGCGAGCTGTTCTCCGGCAAGCCGGACTGGCATGAACTGCTGAAGCAGCCCAAGCCCGAGCTCTCCGTGGAGGAACAGGCCTTCATGGACGGCCCGGTGGAAGAGTTGTGCGCGATGATCGACGACTGGCAGATCACCCACGAACTGGCCGACCTGCCGCCGAACGTGTGGGAGTTCATCAAGAAGAACAAGTTCTTCGGCATGATCATTCCCAAGCAGTACGGCGGCCTGCAGTTCTCCGCGCTGGCGCATTCGGCGGTGCTGCAGAAGCTGTCCACGATGTCGGCCACGGTGTCCTCGACCGTGGCGGTGCCCAACTCGCTGGGCCCGGCCGAACTGCTGCTGCACTACGGCACCGACGAGCAGAAGAACCACTACCTGCCGCGCCTGGCGGTGGGCGAGGAAATCCCCTGTTTCGCGCTGACCGGACCCTACGCCGGCTCCGATGCCACCTCGATTCCGGACGTGGGCATCGTGTGCAAGCAGATGGTCGACGGCGTGGAGACGCTGGGGCTCAAGCTCACCTTCGACAAGCGCTACATCACGCTGGCGCCGATCGCCACCGTGGTGGGCCTCGCGTTCCGCATGTACGACCCCGAGCACCTGCTGGGCGAAGAAGAGGACCTGGGCATCAGCCTGGCGCTGCTGCCGCGTTCGACGCCGGGGCTGCAGATCGGCCGCCGCCATTTCCCGCTGAACATCCCGTTCCAGAACGGCCCGGTGCAGGGCAAGGACGTGTTCGCGCCGCTGTCGGTGTTGATCGGCGGCCCGAAGATGGCCGGCCACGGCTGGCGCATGCTGGTCGAGGTGCTCTCGGTGGGCCGCGCGATTTCGTTGCCGTCCAACGCCACCGGCGGCATGCGCGCCTCGGCGCTGGCCACCGGCACCTATGCGCGCATGCGCAAGCAGTTCGGGCTGGCGGTCGCCCGCTTCGAGGGCGTCGAGGAGGCATTGGCGCGCATCGGCGGGCTGGCCTACGCCACTACCGCGTTGTCGCGGGCCACTGCGGCGGCGGTCGATCGCGGCGAGAAGCCGGCGGTCACCTCGGCGATCGCCAAGTACCACGCCACCGAATGGGCACGCCAGGTGGCGGCCGACACGATGGACGTGCACGGCGGCAAGGCGGTGCAGCTCGGTCCGAAGAACTACGCCGGCCGCGGCTGGTCCGCGGTGCCGATCGCGATCACGGTGGAGGGCGCCAACATCATGACGCGCAGCCTGATGATCTTCGGCCAGGGCGCGATCCGCTGCCATCCCTACGTGCTGAAGGAAATGCAGGCGCTGTCGATCGCCGACCGCGGCGAGCAGCTGAAGGTGTTCGACCGCCTGTTGTTCAGCCACATCGGCTTCGGCATCTCCAACGCCGTGCGCAGCTTTGCGATGGCCTTGAGCGGTGCGCAACTCGGCGAGGCGGCGGGCGATGCGTACACGCGGCGCTATTACCGCAAGCTGGATCGCTACTCGGCCGCGCTGGCGCTGTGCGCCGACGTCTTCATGGGCGTGCTCGGCGGCAAGCTGAAGTTCAAGGAGAAGTTGTCCGCGCGCCTGGGCGACGTGCTGAGCTACCTGTACATCGCCAGTGCCATGCTCAAGCAGTACGAGGACAACGGTCGCCCGCAGGCCGACCGCCCGATGCTGGCCTGGGCCTTCCACCAGTGCATGTGGCTTACCCAGAACGCGCTGGACGGCGCGATCCGCAACTTCCCGGTGCGCCCGGTGGCGTGGTTGCTGCGCGCCCTGGTGTTCCCGTTGGGGCGGCGCGAAGTGCCGCCGTCCGACCGGTTGGGGCGTCGCGTGGCGGCGCTGCTCACCGCGCCGAACGAGGCGCTCGACCGACTCACCGCCTGGGTCTACACCACGCCCACGCCGAACAACACCGTCGGCCGCATGAAGGCGCTGTTGCCGGACGTGATCGCCGCCGAGCCGGTCGATCGCAAGTTCGGCAAGGCGCAGAAAGCCGGCCAGTTCAGCTCGCACGATTACCTGGACCAGCTCGCCGAGGCGCTGCAGGCTGGAGTGATCTCCCAGGCCGAGGCCGATCTGCTCAAGCGCGTGCGCGAGGGCGTGTTCGAGTTCATCTCGGTGGACGATTTCGATACCGACGAGATGCGTGCGTTCAAGACGCGCGCCGACGCCGAGTGAATCGTGCCGGCCGGTTCCAGTTCGGAGGGTGACCGATGAGCGCCTCGGTACTGTCGCTGTATCGGCGCATCACGCGCTGGCCCGCCGGCCACTGGCTCTTCTCGCGACTGATCTGCCTGAAGGCGCCGTACTTCACCACCATCGCGCCGCGCTTCGTGATGCTGCAGCCGGGCCGCTGCGAGGTGCGTATCCGCGATCGCCGGCGCGTACACAACCACATCGGCACGGTGCATGCGATAGCGCTGTGCAATCTGGCCGAGCTCAGCGCCGGGATGATGGCCGAGGCAACCGTGCCGGCGGACATGCGCTGGATACCCAAGGGCATGAACGTCGAGTACCTGAAGAAGGCAGTCGGCACGATGCACGGCACGGCAACGCCGGAGGCGGCCGCGCCTGCCAGCGGCGCGAGCCAGGAGTGGCCGGTCAAGGTCGAGGTGGTCGATGACGCGGGCGAGACGGTGTTCCGGGCGCGCGTGCTGATGTGGCTGTCGCCGCGCAAGCGCAGCTGAGCTTTACGGATTCCGACGCCGCCAGCACGGCGGCACGATGCTGCCGCGACGCAGGGCAAACACCAGCAGGCCCAGCGAACAAAGCGTGCACAACGTCAGCGCGACCACCGACGCCTCGGCGCCGAACACGCCTCCGCTCAGCCAGTCCGGGCCGCTGCGGCTGGAAACCAGCCAGCCTTCCGCCGGCGAGCCCGACACCGGAATGCCGTAGATCGTGCCCTGGGCGAAGTTCCATGCCGCGTGCACGCCCATGCATACCGGCAGCGAGCGCGTCACGTGATAGAGCAGGCCGAACAGCAGGCCCGCCTCGATCGCGATCTCCGCCGAGCTCCACAGCGTGGCGCCGGGGTTGGCGATGTGCACCGCGCCGAACAGCAGGGCCGACAGGGCCAGCGCCCACCAGGTGCCCAGGCCTTCCTCGACGATGCGGAACATCACGCCGCGGAACATGATCTCCTCGCCGATGCCGGCGCCCAGCCCCACCACCAGCAACGCACCCAGCCAGGGCGCATCCGCGCGGATGGCCTCCACGTGGTAGCTGCCGGCCAGCCACAAGGCCGCCACCACGGCGCTGAACAGGACCAGCCCGACCAGCATGCCCCGCAAACCCTGCGGCAGCAGCGTGCGTGGCGCCAGCTCGGCGAGCGGCCGGCGTTCGATCAGCCTCACCAGGATCAGGTACGCCGCCAGCGGCACCAGCGCCCGCACGACGAACTGTGCCAGGTGGCGCAGCAACACCGGCGTGTCCTTGCCCAGGCCCAGTGCGAAGAAGACGAACTGCATGGCCACCATGAGGCCCACCAGCCACGCCACGAAGATCGCGATCCGCGCCGGCGGAGAGAACAGCAGCCAGCGCTGCCATCGAGGCGCCGTGGCCGGTGTGGAAAACGCCAACCTCTGTTGTTGCATGCAGCATCCCCTTGTGTGGGCACCCAAGTTAACGGCGCGCCGATGTGCTGGCCAGCGGGGCTGGGCGTCCGGTTTTCTCAGGCTTCCACGGAAGCGGCATGCTCGCGCGTGGCGGCGAAGCGCACCTGCGGCCAGCGCTCCTGCGCCAGTTGCAGGTTGACTCGGGTGGGCGCGATGTAGACCAGCTCGCCGGCCGCGTCCAGCGCCAGGTTCATCGCGTTCTTCTCGCGGAACTCCTCCAGCTTCTTCGGGTCGTCGCAGTGCACCCAGCGCGCGGTGGTCACCGTCACCGGCTCGAAGCTGGCGTCCACGTTGTACTCGTCCTTCAGCCGGTAGGCGACCACCTCGAACTGCAGCACGCCGACCGCGCCCAGGATCAGGTCGTTGGACATCAGCGGGCGGAAGAACTGGGTGGCGCCTTCCTCGGAAAGCTGCGCCAAACCCTTCTGCAGCGCTTTCATCTTCAGCGGGTCGCGCAGCCGCGCGCGACGGAACAACTCGGGGGCGAAGTTGGGGATGCCGGTGAAGGTGACCAGCTCGCCCTCGGTGAAGGTGTCGCCGATGGTGATGGTGCCGTGGTTGTGCAGGCCGATCACGTCGCCGGGGTAGGCGGTCTCGACGATCTCGCGGTCCGAGGCCATGAAGGTCAGCGCATTGGCGATGCGCACCTCCTTGTTGGTGCGCGTCTGGATCATCTTCATGCCGGCCGAGTAGGTGCCCGAGCACACGCGCATGAAGGCCACGCGGTCGCGGTGCGCCGGGTCCATGTTCGCCTGGATCTTGAACACGAAGCCGGAGAGCTTCTCCTCCTCCGGCTGGATCTCGCGCGTGGTGGTGGCGCGCGGGCGCGGGCTGGGCGCGTGCTCGACGAAGAAGTCCAGCAGCAGCTGCACGCCGAAGTTGTTCACCGCCGAACCGAAGAACACCGGCGTCTGCCGGCCGGCCAGGTATTCGTCGAGGTCGAACGAGGGCGCGGCGCCCTGCACCAGTTCCAGTTCCTCGCGCAGCTCGCGCATCGCCTCGGCGCCGATCTTCTCGGCCAGGCCGGGCGCATCGAGGCCCTGGAAGATGGTCGAATCCTGCCGGGCGAAATTCTTGCCCGGCTCGAAGATGTGCACCTCGTCCAGCGCCAGGTGGTACACGCCCTTCAGCCGCTTGCCCATGCCGATCGGCCAGGTCAGCGGCGCGCAGGCGATGCCCAGCACCGACTCCACCTCGTCCAGCAGCTCGATCGGCGAGCGGCCTTCGCGGTCGAGCTTGTTGATGAAGGTCATGATCGGCGTGTCGCGCAGGCGGCACACCTCCATCAGCTTGATCGTGCGCTCCTCCACGCCCTTGGCGCAGTCGATCACCATCAGCGCCGAGTCCACCGCGGTCAGCACGCGGTAGGTGTCCTCGGAGAAATCCGCGTGTCCCGGCGTGTCGAGCAGGTTGACGATCTTGCCCTCGTACGGGAACTGCATCACCGACGAAGTCACCGAGATGCCGCGCTCCTTCTCCAGCGCCATCCAGTCCGAAGTGGCGCTGCGCGACGTCTTGCGACTCTTCACCGAGCCGGCCATCTGGATCGCCCCGCCGAACAGCAGCAGCTTCTCGGTCAGCGTGGTCTTGCCCGCGTCAGGATGGCTGACGATGGCGAAGGTGCGGCGGCGGCGGGTTTCTTGGAGATGCGAGGACATGTAGGCGGGTCGGCTGGAGCGCGAACCGGCAATTATAGCGTGAATCGGTCGATGGCCTCAGTGCAAGTATTCGATGGGCATTTGCAATCGCCCCAAAACGAGTATGGGGGGCTAAGTCATGCGGCCTCCAACTCTTTCAGAGTGCGCCCATGCTTATTTTTCCATGCTGTTCTTCCGTTAGCGGTCCCGCCGTGAATAACGGCGGCTGCCGCACTGGGACTAGAGAATTCGGTATCTCGCACGAAGGTGTAGTGGTCATTGCTCACCGCCAAGGTTCCTTCTTCAATGAGGCGCCTACGTGCATTCACAACCCATGGGTATTGCTGAGCGGACGCGCGTTCTTCCAGGACGGCCTGTGATCCAGCAAGCACGACGATTCCATTTGGTGTGAGGTGCCCAATCGCGCGAAGACTGTGGATTTCACAGAGAAGCATTTCTTGCTCGGATTTGACTTCGGGACGTGAAGAGAGGGGTACCAGCACCTCGACGCCTAAGGCGGGGAGCAATTGGTGGATCTTTTCCAAGAAGATTTCCATATCTTCACGGTCTGACTCGGGAAGGCGTGAGCCGCTGCCTTGATTGTTCTTTATGGCTGCCCTGCTGGCGGCTTTGATTTGTTCGATGAGCCGGCCTTCCAGGTAGCGAATGTGCGATTTCGTCAGGTTCTCGTCCTTGCTTGTAAAGAAAACGATATGGTTCCAAAAATCCTTTTCCAGGTGACTCCTGACTCTGTCCCGAATTGACTCGGCCTCGCCGACATAGACGGCTAGCTGCCCCGTATCAGGATCATTACCGGTAAGGAAATAGATGCCAGAACTAGCTGACTCGTCCCGTAGCAAAACTGTATCGAACTCGGTTCGTGGGCCGGCGACTGCTTTGCCCGTCCAATTTGATATTTCAGCTGTGCGGAGCCTTTTGGGGTCGCCATGAACTAGAAAGATCTTGATCGTTGCGCTTGCCATTTTCGTTCTTCCTTCACTTCGCCAGCTGCGTCAGCACCCGATGCCAGAACTCCAGACCTGCTTCAACTTCCGAGGCCGGCAGTTTTTCATTGAGGCCGTGGGCAAAGGTGTCGTCAGGCTTGATGAACGCCGCATCGATGCCGTAGCTGGGGACGCCGGCGTTGCGGAAGTGCTTGCTGTCGGTGGCGCCGGCGGACATGCTCGGCACCACGTCCACGCCGGGGAAGCGCTGGTGCACGGCGGCGGTGACGGCGGCGATCACGTCCGGGCGCAGCGGCGAGGCGGCGTTGGCCACCGGCGGGGTCGACTGCAGGGTCACGCTGGCGGACTTGTCGTCGATCACCTTGACCAGGGTGTCGCGCACGCTGTCGACCGACGTGCCCGGGAAGATGCGGCAGTTGATGTTGACGCTGGCGCGCTGCGGCAGCGCGTTGACCGCGTGGCCGCCGTTGAGCATGGTTGCCACGCAGGTGGTGCGGATCTGGCCGACGTAGGCGGGGTCGGCGGAGATGGTGGCCGCCGCGGCGGCATCGTCGGGGTGGGCGGCGAAGCGGGTCATCGCCGCGCCCAATGGGCCGGGGATGTGGGCGCCGAGCGCACGCAGCGAGGCGAGCGTGATCTCGTTGCTTTCCGTCGGAAACTGGTGGGCGGCGACGCGGTCGATGATGCGCGCCAGCCGGTAGATCGCGTTGTCCGCGCCGGGTTCGCTGGAGTGCCCGCCGGGCGAGGTCAGGGCGATCTGGAAGTCCGCATAAGTCTTCTCGGCGGCCTGGATCTGGTACAGCAAGGGCTTGCCGGTCTCGGCGTCGAGGGTACCGCCGCCGGCGTCCGCGTTGAGCAGGAATTCGGCGTCGTGGTAGCGCTTCGCCAGCTCGCGGGTCGAGGCCATCGCGGTCTCCTCGTCGCCGGACAACAGCAGGATCAGGTCGTGGCGCGGCGTGAAGCCTTCGCGCTTGAACCGGATCAACGTTTCGACCAGCACCACCGCAGCGGCTTTCATGTCTGCCACGCCGCGGCCGTAGAGATAGCCGTTTTCCTCGACCAGGGTGAACGGGTCGCGGGTCCAGTCTTCGCGCTTCGCCGCCACCACGTCCATGTGCCCGGACAGCAGGATCGGCCGGCCTCCGCCGGTGCCGCGGTAGCGCGCCACGAGCGCGGCGGTGTCGTCCACCGGAATGATTTCGACGTCGCCGTCGGCAAAGCCGGCAGCCTTGAGCTTGCCGGCCAGGTATGCGGCCAGCACCGGCACCTGGCGTTCGCCCTCGACCGTGCGGATGCCGACCGCATGTTTCAGCATCGCCATCGCTTCAGGCAGTGCCTCGGTGGCGGTGTTGGCGCGGGCCGGACCGATGCCGGTGCAGAAGATCAGGGCGGCCACCGCGGCGGGGCCAAGCGCTCGTGCTGCTCTCATTCGAAATCCCCTTGCATGCCTTGAACGAAGCCCCAGTATGCGCGACGGCATGCCCGTCTGCCTGTGCCGGGCCCGCTGCGCCGTTGTGCTAACCTTGCCGCCGCGCTGAAGGCTGTGCCGGCGGCGCGACACCCCTTGGGGAGTAGCCTGCCTCGTTCCGCGAGGCGTCTTCGTCAACATGCTCGGCGTCCATCCGCCGTGGCGAAGACACCGATCCTGGTTGGCGAGACCAACGGCTGACGGCGCCACAGCGGTGGGGCGCGCCGTCGTGCCGTTGCGCCTGGCCCGACCGAATGGCTACCCATGAATCCCGTTTCCATCCTGCTGCTCGGCTTCGCCATGTCCACCGACGCGTTCGCCGCGGCGATCGGCAAGGGCGCGGCGATGACGCGTCCACGGCTGATCCAGGCGCTGCGCGCCGGCGCGATCTTCGGCGTGATCGAGGCGATCACGCCGGTGGTCGGCTGGCTGCTGGGCAAGGGCGCCTCGCGCTACATCGAGGTGTGGGACCACTGGATCGCGTTCGGTCTGCTGCTGGCGTTGGGCCTGCACATGATCTGGAACGGGCTCAAGCCCGAGCCGGACGAGCCGGTTGATGAAGCGAAGCGGCACGGCTTCGCCGCGCTGGCCATCACCGGGCTGTCCACCAGCATCGACGCGCTGGCGGTGGGCGTGGGACTGGCCTTTGTCGATACGCCGATTGTCGTGGTCGCGGTGGTGATCGGTCTGTGCACGTTCGCCATGGTCACGCTCGGCATCATGCTCGGTCGCGTGCTGGGCGAGGTGGTGGGCAAGCGGGCGGAGATGATCGGCGGCTTCATCCTGATCGGCGTCGGCGCGGTGATCCTGTACGAGCATCTGGCCGGTTGAGGCGACGTCCACGCCCCTGGCACGGCCGCACCGCGCGGTTTATTTCGCCAGCTTCGTGAGCAGGCTGTGCCAGAAATCAAGCGCGGCGGGCACTTCGGAAGCGAGCAGCTTCTCGTTGAGGCCGTGCGCGAAGCTGTCGTCGGGTTTGCCGAAGTTGGGCGAGACGCCGTAGCTGGGCACGCCCGCGTTGCGGAAATACATGCTGTCGGAGGCACCGGCGGACATGCCGGGCACCACCTCCAGCCCCGGGAAGCGTTCGTGCACGGTGGCGGTGACGGCGGCCACGATGTCCTTGCGCAGCGGCGAAGTCGGGCTTTGCACGGGCGGAGGTTCCTGCACGGTGATCTTCACGCCGGGGTCGGCCACGACCTTGTTGAGCGTGGCCTCGACGGCGGTGATGCTGGTGTCGGGGAAGATGCGGCAGTTGATGTTGGCGCTGGCGCGTTGCGGCAAGGCGTTGAGTGCGTGGCCGCCGTCGAGCATGGTCGCCACGCAGGTGGTGCGCAGCTGGCCGACGTAGGCGGGGTCGGCGGAGATGACGGCGGCGGCGCGGGCGTCGTCAGGATGGGCGCTGAATTGCAGCATGGCCTGCGCCAGTGGACCGTGACTGTGTTCGCCCACCGCTTTCAGCGAGGCGAGGGTGATGTCGTTGTGCTGCACCGGGAAGGCGTAGCCGGCGACGCGATCGAGCGCATGGGCCAGCCGATAGATCGCGTTGTCCGGCGTCGGTTCACTGGAGTGGCCGCCGGGCGAGGTGACGGTGAGCAGGAAGTCCGCATAGGTCTTCTCGGCCGCCTGGATCTCGTAATCCACCGGCTTGAGCTTGTCGTCGAAGGTGCCGCCGCCGGCGTCCGCGTTGAGCAGGAAGTCCGCGTCGTGGTAGCGCTGGGCCAGTTCGCGGGTGGAGGCCATCTCGGTCTCCTCGTCGCCGGAGAACACCAGGATCATCTCGTGGCCGGGCACGAAGCCCTCGCGCTTGAAGCGCATCATGGTGGCGACCAGGGTGACCAGGTTGGTCTTCATGTCGGCGGTGCCGCGACCGTAGATATAGCCGTTCTCCTCGATCAGCGTGAACGGGTCGCGGCTCCAGTCCTTCGGATCGGCCGCGACCACGTCCATGTGCGCCGAGAGCAGGATCGGCTTGCCCCTGCCGCTGCCGCGGTAGTGCGCGACCAGCGCAGCGGTCTCGCCGACCGGGATGACCTCGATGTCCGATCTGGCGAAGCCGGCCGATTCCAGTCTGCCGGCGAGATAACGCGCGAACGCCGGCACCTGGCCCTCGCCTTTCACCGTCTGCATGGCGATGGCGTGGCGCAGCATGGCCATGGTTTCAGGCATCAGCTGCGCGGTGGTTTCGGCACCCGCGCTGGAAGTCTTCGCAAGCGCCAGCACGAGGCCGGCACAAAGCAACAAGTGGCGCATCGACATGGGAGCATTCCAGGCAGTGGCGTTGAACGCCGAGTATCTGCCTGTGCGCGCCCGTCAACCAGTGGCGACAAGGATTTCAGCCAGGTGTGGATTCGTCGCCGCTACCTTCCAGGAAACGGTAGCCTATGCCCGGCTCGGTCTTCAGCCAGCGTGGCGCGGCGGGATCATCGCCCAGCTTCTGGCGCAGGCGGCCCAGCACGATGCGCAGATAGTGCGTGTCCTGCACGTGGCTGGCACCCCATACCTCGCGCAGCAACTGCTGCTGACTGACCACGCGGCCGGCATGGCGCAGCAGCAGCGCGAGCACGGCGTATTCCTTGCGCGTCAACGCGACCCCGTGGCCATCGAGGCTGACTTCACGCCGAGCCAGGTCGATCGCCAGGTGGCCGTCGTCGTACCGCGGCGGCACGTCGGCCGCGGCGGTTGCGGGATGGTGGCGCAGCAGGGCACGCAGCCTGGCCATCAGTTCCTGCATGCCGAACGGCTTGGTCACATAGTCGTTGGCGCCGTTGTCCAGCGCGCGCACCTTCTCGCTCTCGGCGTTGCGCACGGACAGCATCAGCACCGGCACCGAGCTCCATTGGCGCAACTCGGCCAGCACTTCGTGGCCCTCGCGATCAGGCAGGCCCAAGTCGAGGATGACCAGGTCGGGCGCTTGCGTGGTGGCGAGTGCAAGACCTTCCGCGGCGTTGGCCGCCAGCAGCACCTGATATCCCCCGGCGCGCAGGCCGATGTCGAGGAAGCGACGGATCTGCCTCTCGTCATCGATCACCAGCACGCGTGGCGCAGCAGTGTTCAAGCGTTGCTCTCCGGTGCGGGTGGCAGGGGCAGGGTGATGCGGATGGTGGTGCCGCCGCCCGCGGTGGCCAGCGCTTCCACGTTGCCGCCATGCGCGCCGATCATGCCGCGACAGATCGACAGCCCCAGTCCGGTGCCGTTGTTGCCGCGATCGCCGCGCGATACCGAATGGAACATGTCGAAGATGCGCGCCCGCTCATCCGGCGGAATGCCCGGGCCGTGATCGATCACTTCGATCTGCAGCTGTTCGCCGGTCACGGCCGCCTCCACGCGCACGGCCTCGCCGGGCGGAGAGAAGTGCGCGGCATTTTCCAGCACGTTGAACAGCGCCTGCTCGATCAGCGCCGGGTGCACGTAGAGCAGTACGGTCTCCTGCGGCAACGCGGTCTGCATGGACAGTCCCGGGAAGAACCGGCGAAGCCTGTCGGTGGCGGTCACCACCACTTCGGTCGCATCGATCCAGTCGCGATGCAGCTTGAGCGTGCCATGGCCGAGCCGGGTCATGTCCAGCAGGTTCTGGATATAGCGGTCCAGCCGCTGGCCCTCATGCACGATCGACTGCAGCAACTCCTGCCGTTCGGCCCGCGGCAGTTGCGTTTCGTACATGGCAAGGGTGTCGGCGGCACCGATCATCGAAGCCAGCGGCGAGCGCAGGTCGTGCGAGACGGAGGAAAGCAGGGCGTTGCGCAGCCGCTCGGTTTCGCCCTGCACGCGGGCCTGCTCGAGCTCGTGCGCCAGTCTGGCACGTTCCAGTGCCAGTGCAATGTCCTGGCTCATCGCGAGGGCCAGCTCGCGCCGCTCGGCATCGGGTTCGTCCGGGCCCCGCGTGGCAAACACCACCGTGCCGTGCCCGTGCGCGCCGACGGTCAGCGGAACCAGCCACCCGCAGCCAGGATCATCGTTCCGATCGACGGCGGATGCTTCCTCGGCTGGGTTGATATGAGCGGTTGCACCGACGGCCTTCGTCAGAGCGCGAGCACCGACTTCGCGAATCGCCGTGGCACCGGCGGCGGTGGCGAGTTCCCTGCCCAGCTGCAACAGTGTGCGCGCGCGCTGCTGCGCGGTCCGCAGGGAAGTGACCTGGTCGGAGAGCCGGGTGGCCATGCGGCTGCAGACGAGGGCGACGATCAGGAACAGCACGATCGCCAGCACGTCGTCGCCGTTGGCGATGGCCAGCGTATACCGCGGACGGGTGAAGAAGAAGTTGTAGCCGAGGAAACACAATACGGCTGTATAGACGGCTACCGCCATGCGCTTTCGCACCGCGACGGCGAGCACGCCGGTCAGCAGGATCAGCGAGAGATTGGCGATCGACAGGTAGCGGTCGGCGACGAAAGTCAGCGCGAAAGCCGCCAGGGTGACTGTCGTGGCGAAAAGGTAGTCGGCCGCGACAGCGCCGTGCGGGTGGCGTGGTGCCGGCTCATGCATGCGGCAGGTGTTCCCGGCGGTGGGGCGGTGGTCGATGTCGTGTCATATCTCCACCTCCGATCCCAGCTCGATACGCCGATTGCCGGGAATCCGGAAGAACGCGGTCGCGGACAGCGCATTGTGCGCCATGAAGGCGAACAGGCGATCACGCCATGCCGCCATGCCGTGGGCGTGCCGACCGGGCACCACGGTCTCGCGGGACAGGAAGAAGGTGGTATCCATCATGTCGAACGGCAGGCCGTCATGGCCGCATTGTGCCAGTCGAAGCGGTACATCCGGGTCCTCGCCGAAGCCGAAGCGCAGGCGCAATCGAATGAATCCTTCGCCCAGCGCCGTCCATTCGAACCATTCGGCGGGCTCGGCCCGGGGCGTATCCAGGGTCTCCACCGTGAGCAGCACGTTGCGTTCGTGCAATACCTTGTTGTGCTTGAGGTTGTGCAGCAGTGAGCTGGGGATCGACTCGGGGTTGGCGGTAAGGAACACGGCCGTGCCGGGCACCCGTGTCGCCGGGTGATCAGCCAGGTTGCGGATGAACGGCGCCAGCGCCAGGCCGCCTTGCCGGATTTCGCGCACCACCAGCTCGCGCCCGCGGCGCCAGGTGGTCATCGCCACGAAAACGCCCAGGCCCAGCGCCAGTGGAAACCAGCCGCCGTGCTCGACCTTGACCAGGTTGGCGCTGAAGAAGCCAAGGTCCACGGTGAGCAGGCAGGCGCCGGTGGCGAGTACCGCGGGAAGACGCCAGCGCCACTGGTATCGCGCCACCACCAGGGCCAGCAGGGTGGTGATGACCATGGTGCCGGTGACCGCGATGCCGTAGGCGGCGCCCAGGTTGTCCGACGAGCGGAAGCCGAGCACGGCCGCGACAATCAGGACCAGCAGGACCCGGTTGATCCACGGCACGAAGATCTGCCCCGCCATCTCGCGTGACGTGTGCACCACGGGCATGCGTGGCATGTAGCCCAGCTGCATCGCCTCGCGCGTCATCGAGAATGCACCGGAGATCACCGCCTGCGAGGCGATCACGGTGGCCGCGGTCGCCAGCGCGATCATCGGGTACAGCATGAACCGCGGTACCAGGTGGTAGAACGGGTTGGCCACCGCAGCGGGGTCGTGCAGGATCAGCGCGCCCTGGCCGAAGTAGTTCAGCACCAGCGCCGGCAACACGAAGTTGAACCAGGCCAGCTGGATCGGCCGCTTGCCGAAATGGCCCATGTCCGCATACAGCGCCTCCGTGCCGGTGACCGCCAGCACCACCGCTCCCAGCGCGAAGAAGGCTTCGGCCTGATTGCGCAGAAAGAAGTCGACGCCGTAGCGCGGGCTGAGCGCCAGCAGGACTTCCGGGTTGCGGGCGATACCCAGCACGCCGAGCCCGGCGATGCTGAGGAACCAGACCGCGCAGACCGGACCGAACACGGCGCCGATGCGGTGGGTGCCGTGCTTCTGCAGCCAGAACAGGCCGACGATGACGCCGATGGTGATCGGTACCACCCAGCGTTCAAGCGCGGGCGCGGCCACCTTCAGTCCCTCGACCGCGGACAGCACCGAGATCGCCGGGGTAATCACGCCGTCGCCGTAGAACAGCGCAGCGCCGAACAGGCCCAGCGCAATCAGGCTCATGCGCAGGCGTGGCACATGGCGCGCGCTGCGCTGGGCCAGCGCCAGCAAGGCCATGATGCCGCCCTCGCCGCGGTTGTCGGCGCGCATGATGAACAGTAGGTACTTGATCGACACCACGATGATCAGCGACCAGAACACCAGGCTCAGCGCGCCCAGCACATTTGCCGCAGAGGCCGGCACGCCATGGGCGCCGAACACTTCCTTCAGCGTGTACAGCGGGCTGGTGCCGATGTCACCGTAGACCACGCCCACGGCGCCGAGTGCCAGCGCGGCGAGGCGGCGCTTCTGCGGGGCGGCGCTCATGGGCCACGGCCGGTGGCGAGAACCTCGACAGATGCCGGCGCGATGGGAAGAACGACGATGTGAAACATCTGCACTGCCTGGAATGGATCAGGCGCGCAGTCTGGGCGTTGGGCCGTAACAACGGCATAGCGTCCGGCGGCGACGGCATAAAATCCGCGTAAAAATTGCCGTGGGCGACGTGGCCAGCCCGAACGAACAGGCCCGGAATACCAGTTCGCGGGCCTGTTCCATGCGTCGCGGCGATCGTCGTCGCAGCGCCTGTCGGGCTTACTTCGCTTCCTTCTCCATCAGCTTCTCCACCATGCTGGCGGGCACTTCCTGGTAGTGGTCGAAGATCATCGAGAAGTTGCCGCGGCCGCTGGTGGCCGAGCGCAGGAAGTTGATGTAGCCGAACATTTCCGACAGCGGCACGAAGCCCTGCACGAAGGCCGACGTGCCTTTCTGGCCCTGGTCGGAGATGCTGCCGCGGCGGCGGTTGATGTCGCCGATGATGTCGCCGAGGTAACTCGCCTCGGTGACCACCTCCAGGCTCATGATCGGTTCGAGCAGCTTGGGCTTGCTGAGCTTCTGCGCCTCGCGGAAGCAGGCGCGCGCGGCGATCTCGAAGGCCAGCGCGGAGGAGTCGACGTCGTGGAACTTGCCGTCGATCAGGCGTGCCTTGAAATCCACCACCTCGTAGCCGGCCACCTGGCCCTGGCGCGACTCGACCTCGATCGCGTGCTGCACCGCCGGGATGTATTCGCGCGGCACGCGGCCGCCGACCACCTCGTCGGAGAAGATCACGCCGGAGCCCGGTTCGCCCGGCTCGAAGATGATCGTCACCTCGGCGAACTGGCCCGAGCCGCCGGACTGCTTCTTGTGCGTGTAGGTGTGCTCCACCGTCTGCCCGAACGCCTCGCGGAAGCTGACCTTGGGCTTGCCCATGTTCGCTTCCACGCCCAGCTCGGTGCGCATGCGGTCGATGGTGATTTCCAGGTGCAGCTCGCCCATGCCCTTGAGCACGGTCTGGCCGGTTTCCTGGTCCACCTCCATGCGCAGCGAGGGATCGGCCTTGACCATCTTGTAGAGCGCGGTGGAGAGCTTGTCGACGTCGTTGCGGCTCTTCGGTTCCACCGACACGCTGATCACCGGGTCGGGGAAGCGCATGCGTTCGAGCAGGGCCGGGTGTGCCGGGTCGCTCAGCGAGTCGCCGGTCTCGGTCTCCTTCAGCGAAACGAAGGCGCAGATGTCGCCGGCGCGGGTTTCGTCGATCTCGCGGGTGTGGTCGGCCTGCACCTCGACGATGCGGCCGATGCGCTCCTTCCTGCCGCGGGTGACGTTGAGCAGGGTGTCGCCCTTCCGGATCACGCCGGAGTAGATGCGGCAGAAGGTCAGCGTGCCGAACTGGTCGTTGATCACCTTGAACGCCAGCGCGCGGGCGGGCGCGTCGTCGGTGACCGGCTGCTCGCCGATCACGTGGCCGTCCTCGTCGACGATGGAGATGCCGCCGTTCTCGCCCGGGTAGGGCATGTAGTCGACCACCGCGTCCAGCAATTGCTGCACGCCCTTGTTCTTGTACGAGGAGCCGCACAGCACCGGCACCAGCTTGCCGCTGACGCAGCCGATGCGGATGCACTTCTTCAGCACTTCCGGGTCGTGCTCGCCGGTTTCGATCAGGCGTTCGAAGGCGTCATCGTCCATCGCCAGCGCGTGTTCGAGCATCTCCTGGCGCAGCGCGGGCAGTTGCGAAAGCCACTCGTTGTCGGCGGACGCGGCGAATTTCAGGCGCTGCTGCGCCTCCTCGAAGGAGACGGTTTCCCACTTGCTGTCCTTGTCGTCGGACTGCCAGATGAGCGCGACGCCGGCGACCAGGTCGGCCATGCCGCAGAACTCGTCGCTGCTGCCCAGCGGCACCTGGCACAGCAGCGCCGGTGCATTCAGGCGCTCGCGGATGCCCTTCACGCAGTGCGCGAAGTTGGCGCCGATGCGGTCCATCTTGTTGACGTAGCACAGCCGCGGCACGTGGTACTGGTCGGCCAGGCGCCAGTTGGTCTCGGTCTGCGGCTCCACGCCGGCGACGCCGTCGAACACCACCACGGCGCCGTCCAGCACGCGCAGCGAACGGTTCACCTCGATGGTGAAATCGACGTGGCCGGGGGTGTCGATCAGGTTGATCTGATGGCCTTTCCACTCCGTGGTCACCGCCGCCGACTGGATCGTGATGCCGCGCTTGCGCTCCTGCTCCATGTAGTCGGTGGTGGTGGAGCCCTTGCCGTCCTTGGTCTCGTGCGTGTTGACGATCTGGTGCTTGCGGCCGGTGTAGTACAGCACGCGCTCGGTCGTGGTGGTCTTGCCCGCGTCGATGTGCGCGATGATGCCGATGTTGCGGAAACGTTGGAGGGGTTTGCTGCGAGCCATGACGCGCGTCCATTGGGGAAGCCGGCAGCGCAGGATGCGACCGGCGATCCGCCCATTGTAGCGGGGAGCGCGTGCGGGGATCAGGGCAGGGTGGTGCGGCCGGTGCCGGCATGTGCGGCCCGGCTCGCAGCTGGCGGGACGCATGGTTCGCGCCGCTCGCGGCGCGGGCGTCGGCGCTAGCGCGCGACGATGCCGTAGTGCGGGTCGTTGCGCGCCGGCTCGCCCAGCTGGCTGAGCAGGATTGCCGTGCGGATGGTGAAGTCGTTCCAGCTCGGCAGCGCGGCCAGTTCCAGCCAGTCGGTCCATTCCGGCGAAAGCGAGCGATCGGCCCGGTGTGCGGCGGCCTTGCGGCCGTCGATGATGGCGTCGCGGATCGCCGGCATGCACGACATGAAGTGGCGCATGGTGTCCTTCTCCGTGGCGGAGAGCCGACTCGCCGGCGACTCCACCAGCCAGGTGCCGGCGGCCTCCATCTCCCACTGGTACTCGCTGGCCAGGAACCAGGTGAACACGTCGCCCTCGGCCTCGCCGGCGGCGACCGCGCGGGCGTGCTCCATGAAGCGGCGCACGGTCTGGTCGTGTCGATCGGATGTTCCGGCGGAGTCGCCCGTGATGGCCAGCATGTGCTTGTCCTCGTCCCGAAGTGGCGACGACCGGGTTCCACGAACCCGATGAATATCGTCGCGTCGTCCGGGTTCATGCACGAGGGATGCCAATGGCCTTGCCGGGGCTGGCAGCCCCGCCAGCACGGGCGGCGATGGCTGCCGCCGCGCGCGCAGCGGCGGGCTGCGCCGCTGCCGGGCAGCGACGCGATGCGTCAGCTTGTGACCGGCGCGGCCGTCAGGCTCGCGCGCTGCCCTCGAGCAGATCTTCGTAGAAGGCGCCGAACGGCTCGCTCGGATGGGCGATCTGGATCTCCAGGATCCACAGGCCGCTGGCCGGCACGTGGTCGAGGTCGCCGAGGTCGCCGCCGCGGTGGATCGCATGCGGAAAATCGCTGACCCGGTGGCCCTTGATCGCCTGGTTGAAACGCCAGCCCATCGCCGCGGCGCGCTGCGTGGCGAAGGCATACAGGGCCTGGCCGCTCAGGCCGTCGTGGCGCCAGGCATCGGCCACCTGCGCGAACAGGGCGCGCGCCGCGTCGGCGCAGGCCTGGCGTTGCGGCGCGTGGCCGACCACGAAGGTGTCGCCCACGTCGCCCTCGTGGCCGTCGAAGACCAGCCCGAGGTCGATGAAGTAGCTGTCATGCTCGCCCAGGCGCACGTCCGGTTCCGACGGCTCGCGGAATGCCTTGGTCGTGTTCCGGCCGATGCGGATCAGTGGTCGGTGCCAAAGGCGTTCGCAGCCCTGTTCGGCAAACACCTTGGCGGCCATCGCCACCGCCTCGGCCTCGCTGATCCCCGGCAACATGCGTGCGCGGATCGCGTGCAGCGCTGCCCAGCTGCGCTCGCGGGCACGCAGCATCAGCACCGGGTCGAAACGCGCCCCCACCGCTTCGCGGGCGGCGCCCTGCGCGCGGCTCAAGCGAGCACCAGCAACAGCGCGACCGCAGCCGGCAGCGCCTGGAACCAGAGGATCTTGCGCGCCGCGGTGAGCCCGCCGAACACGCCTGCGGCCAGTACGCAACCGAGGAAGAACACCTTGATGGCGAACCCGGCCGGGCCCAGCCATGCGCCCCAGATCAGTCCGGCGGCAAGAAAGCCGTTGTACAGCCCCTGGTTGGCAGCCAGCGCCCGCGACTGTTCGGCGAACTCTTCGCTGAGGCCGAACGCGCGGCGACCGGAAGGTCGCGTCCACAGGAACATCTCCAGGACCAGGAACCAGAGGTGCAGCAGCGCGATCAGGACGATCAGGACGTTGGCGACGAGGGACATGGCGTGCTCGCTGGAGGCTGCTGGCGCGGTCGAAGGGCGATTGTTGCAGCCGCCGATCGCGCCGCGCAAATCGCCGCCGGCGAAGCCTTCAGGCGGGCGATGTCGCCGCAGGCGGGGTGGCGCGAAAGGTCACCACCAGTACGTCGCGGTGGGCGGGTTGCGCCGGGTCGATCGGGGTCACCGCGGTGACGCCATGGCTGACGCGGGCGTCGATGACCATCGCCGCGTCCAGCGGATGGGCGAGGGTGAAGCTGCCCAGCAACGCGCCGTCGTCGGCGTGGATGGTGGTGGTGCCGCTCTCGATGTTCTGGCGGTCGATCAGCAGCACCAGCACGTAGTCGACGCCGTCGTGATGGACGCCCTCGGGGGTGGGCTCGCCCGGTTCGTCGGCGCGCGCCTCGATGCGGAACTGGTGCGTCTCGACATGCCAGTGGTGCGGCACGCCGGCCGCCATCGGGGCGAACAGCGCGTGCGCGAACTGCAGGATGCTGCGCATGCTGGCGCCACCGGCCAGCGCCGGCCGGATCGGCAGGAACCAGCGCTGGATGTCGCCTTGCAGCGAGTTGTAGCGCGCGCTCTGCCAGTGCGGCTGGTGCGGCTGGCGCTGCAGCGTGCCGTCCGGCTCGATCGCGAAGGTGGCGTGGCGCCGGCTGCGATGCCGGCCGACCGCCGCCAGATAGGTATCCGGTGCCAGATCGTTCCAGCTGGCGCGAAAGGCCGGCCAGTCGTCCATCTCCGGCATCGGCAGCAACTGGCGCATGTGCTCGGCGGTGACGAAGGCGAAGCCGTCGCGATGCAGGCGGGCCTGCAAGGCGGGGCGGTCGAGAGGGGGAGTCATGGAGCGACACGGTAGCAGCATCCCCCGCAGCCCGACAGTGCGCCACCCCGGCAATACGCAGTGCGAGCACTGTCCGCCGCCGATGCCCGAAGTATCGAAAAAATGTCATGCACCCATATAAACGTTTAGATGTTTAGACGTCTATTGACATGAGGCGTTCGAGGAGCCACCATCCGCCCACTCATCGAGACCGGCTGAGGGACAGGCCCTTTGAAGCCGGGGCAACCTGCGGAGCGTTTCCGTCAAGGTGCCAACTCCTGCGGAGGTGCGCGGTGCACCTGCCGGTAGATGGGCGTCACCCGTTTCGCGGCCCGTGCCGCCGAGCAAGGGGTGATGGCCACTCCGGTCCCCCGCGGGGCGATGCCGACCGGAGTCACTGGCATGACCTTGCAGTCCCCAGCCCGATGTATCGACACCCTGCATGACGCGTTCCTGCCGTCGGCGGAACCGTCCCTGCGCCTGACCGCCCGGCGCGGCAGTCGCCGTGTGACCCTGGCGCCGAAGTACGGCAACGGTGCGCGCGAGGTCGAGGTCGCTTACGCCTGGCATGGTGCGGCGGGTGCGCCCACGGTGATCGTGCAAGGCGGCATCTCGGCCGATCGCGATGTCAGCGGAGCGGCAGGCTGGTGGCGGGAGCTGGCCGACGACGGCGCGGCGATCGACCTCGCGCGCTGCCGGGTGCTGTCGATCGACTGGCTGGACCGCGCGCAACTTGGCGCCGACGCGGTCTCCAGCGAGGACCAGGCCGACGCGCTGGCTGGCCTGCTGCGCGCCCTGGGCATCACCCGCGCGCATGCCTTCGTCGGTTCGTCCTATGGGGCGATGGTGGCGCTGGCCTTCGCCGCCCGCCATCCGGGCGCCGTGGAGCGGCTGGTGCTGCTGGCCGGCGCGCACCGGCCGCACCCGCTCAGCACCGCCCAGCGCAGCGTGCAGCGCGGCATCGTGCGGCTGGGCCAGGCCAGCGACCGTGTCGACGAGGCGCTGGCGCTGGCGCGGCAGCTGGCGATCACCACCTATCGCGGCAGCGCCGAATTCGGCCGCCGCTTCGCCGGCGCGCCCGAGCAGCGTGGGGAGCGCTTCCATTTCCCGGTCGAGGATTACCTGGAGCACCAGGGCCGGCGTTTCGTCGAGCGCTTCGATGCCGATCGCTTCCTCGCCCTGTCCGAGTCGATCGACCTGCATCAGGTCGAGCCCGAACAAGTGGCGGTGCCGGCGACGCTGATTGGCTTCCCCTCCGACCGGCTCGTGCCGCTGGCCGATCTCTGCGAACTGCAGCGTCGCCTGCGCGGCCCGGCCACGCTGGAAGTGGTGGAGTCCCCGTACGGCCATGACGCCTTCCTCAAAGAACCCGAACAACTCACCCCGCTGCTGCGCGAAGCATTGGGTCTGTAGGGCGGGCATTGCCCGCCGCGCGCCCGTCAAGACGTTGGCGGGCAGTGCCCGCCCTACAACAAACGCACGACGCATACGATCTGGAGATTGACATGAGCGCCACCCCCGCCCCCTGTACCCGCGCCGTGCGCGCCGGCATCGAAAGCGACACCCAGCACGGCGCCGTGGTGCCTGCCTTGCACCTGTCGACCAACTACAGCTTCGAGGGCTTCGGCCGCAAGCGTGCCTACGACTATTCGCGCAGCGGCAATCCCACCCGTGACCTGCTGGCCGAGGCGCTGGCGGAGCTGGAGCAGGGTGCCGGCGCGGTGGTCACTTCCAGCGGCATGTCAGCGGTGGCGCTGGTGCTGGAGCTGGTGCCGCCCGGTGCCACCGTGCTGGCCGCGCACGACTGCTACGGCGGCAGCTGGCGCCTGCTCGATGCGTGGGCGAAGAAGGGCCGCTTCGCGGTCGAGTTCGCCGACCTCACCGACAACGTGGCGCTGGCCGCGGCGCTGGCGCGCAAGCCGGCGCTGGTGTGGGCGGAGACGCCATCCAATCCGCTGTTGCGGATCACCGACATCCGCCATGTCGCGCAAGCCGCGCACGCGGCCGGCGCGCTGCTGGTGGTGGACAACACCTTCCTGTCGCCGGCGCTGCAGCAGCCCCTGCTGCTCGGCGCGGACGTGGTGGTGCACTCGACCACCAAGTACATCAACGGCCACAGCGACGTGGTCGGCGGCGCGGTGGTGGCGCGCGACGCGGCGGTGGCCGAGCAGCTGAAGTGGTGGGCCAACTGCACCGGGCTCACCGGCGCGCCGTTCGACAGCTACCTCACCCTGCGCGGCCTGCGCACGCTGGGCGTGCGCCTGCGCCAGCACCAGGAGAACGCAGCGCGCCTGGCCGAGCGGCTGGACGGCCACGCGGCCGTGCGCAAGGTCTACTACCCGGGATTGTCCGGCCACGCCGGTCACGTGCTGGCGGCGCGCCAGCAACTCGGTTTCGGCGCCATGCTCAGTTTCGAACTGGACGGCGAGGTCCCGCAGATCGAGGCTTTCGTCGATGGACTGGACTACTTCTCGCTGGCCGAATCGCTGGGCGGCGTGGAAAGCCTGATCGCCCACCCGGCGACCATGACGCACGCCTCGATGGCGCCGGAGGCGCGGCGCACGGCCGGCATCTCCGACAGCCTGCTGCGCGTGTCGGTGGGCATCGAGGATGGCGACGACCTGCTGCGCGACGTCGACGCCGCGCTGGCCCGGGCCGAAGCGGTACGGACGTCCAAACGCCGGGTGCCCGCATGAACGCGGTGCTGGCCGAGCATACGATCCACGCGCGCGGTGCAGCGACATCGGCCACGGCGATCGTGCTGCTCGGCACCGGCGTGGTGGGCGGCGCCCTGCTCAAGCTGCTCAACACCGACGCGGCGCGTTCGCTGCGCCTGGTCGGCGCGGCGAATTCGCGGCGCCAGCAGACCGATCCGCAGCGACTCGCCCGGCGCGGCCTGCGCGACCAGCTCAACCAGCACGGCGCGCCGCGTGACAACGCCAGCCTGCTCGCGGCGCTGGATGCCAGCGAAGCGCCGACGAAGGTGATCGTCGACGCCACCGCCAGCGCGATGCTGGCCGCGCGCCATGCGGAGTGGCTGGCGCACGGCTATCACGTGGTCACCGCGAACAAGGCACTGGCTGGCGGCGAACTCTCGGGTTGGCGTGCGCTGCAGGCGGCGCTGAATGGCAGCGGCCGTTATGGTGATTCGGCGACGGTCGGCGCCGGTCTGCCGGTGCTGTCCACCTTGCGCAGGCTGCGCGCGTGCGGCGATCACCTGCTCGCCCTGGAGGGGGTGTTCTCCGGCTCGCTGTCGTGGCTGTTCAACCAGTACGACGGCAGCCGGCCGTTCTCCGAGCTGCTGCGCGAGGCGCGTCGGCTGGGCTATACCGAGCCCGACCCGCGCTCGGACCTGTCCGGCGAGGACGTGGCGCGCAAGCTGTTGATCCTCGCGCGCAACGCCGGCTTCTCGCTGGGCAGCGACGAGGTGCAGGTGGAAGGCCTGGTGCCCGAGGCGCTGCGCTCGCTCGATGCCGACACGTTCCTGGCGCGACTGGGCGAACTGGACGCGCCGCTTGCCGCGCGTCACGCCGAGGCCGCCTCGCGCGGTTGCGTGCTGCGCTTCCTCGCCCGCCTCAACCAGCGCGGCCTGGCCCGTGTGGGCCTGGCCGAAGTGCCGCTGACCCATCCGGCCGCGCGCCTGTATGGCACCGACAACCAGTTCGCCCTCACCACCACCCGCTACAACACCCAGCCGCTGGTGATCCAGGGTCCGGGCGCCGGGCCGGAGGTGACCGCGCAGGCGCTGCTCGGCGATGTGCTGGCGCTCGGGTGAGGGCGCGCCTTACTTGACCGCAATCGCCTCGACCTGGATGCGCAGCGTCACGTCCATGCTGAAGCCGTAATCCTTGCCCGCATCCATGCCGAACGCGTCGCGTCGGAACGTGGCCAGTGCATCGGCGCCGCAGACTTCGCGCTTGAACACCGGATGCGGCATGCACTTGAAGCTGTTGATCTTCAGGTCCAGCGGATGGGTGATGCCGTGCAGGGTCAATGTGCCGCTGACCCGCGTCGGCGCGCCGTCGACGAAATCGACGAGCTTGCCGGTGTAGGTGGCCTGCGGATACTTCGCCGTCTCGAACAGTTCCTTGCCCTGCGTGCCCTGGTTGAGCTGATCCTGACCGAAGTCGGCACTCTTCATGTCGTCGGTGACATCCACCGTGCCGGTGCCGGCAGCCTTGTCCAGCGTCACCGTGCCGCGACTGTGGTTGAACTTGCCGCGCCACACCGACAGCCCGCCCATGTGATCGGCCTCGAAGCTGGGATAGGTGTGATCCGGATCGATGCGGTACGTCGCGGCGGCGGCGAGGGCGCTGCCGCTGGCGGCAAGCAGGAGAGCGGTGGTGACGACGGCGGTGCGGATGGACAACATGGGCGACTCCCGTTCGATGTGCAGCCGAAAGTGGATGCATGTCCGGACGACGAACCGGCCACCGCCATTTCGACACTTCCAGGGCGCAACAACGAAAACGCACGGCGTGTGCCGTGCGTCTCGTGATCGAAGGGGCCGGGTTCAGCGGCCGGTGATGCGCTCGGCGCTCTCTTCGTCCGGCGGTACCTGCAGCTCGCCCGGATGCTCGTGCGCCTCGATCCGTATCGCCTCCACCGACGGCGTGCGCCAGCCGGATTTCACGCCCCACAGGTAGAACACCAGGCCGATCACCGCCACCAGCGCCAGGTCCCAGCCGTAGGACAGGTAACCCTTGCCGCCGAACATCGGGCTGCCCGCCCACGACACCAGCGCCAGCGTGGGCAGGTAGCAGACCAGCCACCAGGCGCCCTTCATCTGCCGCCCGAAATCGTGCCAGCCGGCCTTGGCCTGGTAATAGAAGTACACCGGCAACGCGACCACCATCAGCACGATGATCTCGCCGGTCAGCGGCCACCTGGCCCAGTACAGCAGTTCGGTGGACATGATGAAGGCGACGCCGGCCAGGATCGGCAGGCCGGCAAGGCGGAACGGCCGGTTCAATTCAGGCGCTGTCCGCCGCAACGTCATCACGCTGACCGGGCCGGTGAGGTAGGAAATGATCGTGGCGACCGAGATCACCGCCGCCAGCGCGCCCCAGCCGCGGAAGAAGAACAGGAACAGGAACGACACCGCCAGGTTCACCCACATCGCCGGCCGCGGCACGCCCCATTTCGGATGCACGGTGCCGAGGATCTTCGGCAAGGTGCCGTTGCGCTCCATGCCGTACAGCATGCGTGCGGTGGTGGCGGTGTAGGTCATGCCGGTGCCGCTGGGGCTGATCACCGCGTCGATGAACAGCAAGGTCGCCAGCCATTGCAGTCCCAGGATGATCGCCAGGTCGGCGAACGGCGAGGAGAAGTCGATGCCGTGCCAGCCCACGTTGGCCAGCATCTCGCGCGGCACCGCGCCGATGAACGCGACCTGCAGCAGCACGTAGACGATGGTGGCCAGCGCGATCGCGCAGACGATCGCGAACGGGATGCTGCGGCCCGGGTTGCGTGCTTCGCCGGCCAGATTCACCGGGCTCTGGAAACCGTTGAAGCTGAACACGATGCCGGCGATCGCCACCGCGGTGAGGATCGAGGCGAAATCGGTCTTGTGCAGCTCGCCGTGGATGCCGACGCTGAAGTTTTCCGGATGGAAACCGCTCATCATCAGCAGCACCGCGGTGAGCGCGGGGATCACCAGCTTGAACAGCGTGATCGCGGTGTTGGAGCGCGCGAACAGCTTCACGCTCCAGAAGTTGAACAGGAAGTACACGATCACCAGCGCCGCGGCGATCAGCAGGCCGGCGGTGCTCAGCTCGCCATGACCGCCGGGCACCTGGTGGTACAGATCCTTCGCCCAGTCCCACTTCCACGACGACATGTATTGCGCCGACGCTTCCGCCTCGACCGAGATCACCGAGACGATCGCGATCCAGTTCGCCCACGCGGCGATGAAGCCGACCAGCGAACCGTGCGAGTAGTGGCCGTAGCGCACCATGCCGCCGGACTCGGGGAACATCGCGCCCAGCTCGGCGTAGGTCAGCGCGATCGCCATGATCACCGCCGCGCCGATCACCCACGCCCAGATCGCTCCGGGCCCGGCAATCTGCGCGGCGCGCCACGCGCCGAACAACCAGCCCGAACCGATGATCGAGCCCAGGCCGGTAAGCATCAGGGCGAACGGGCCTACGTCGCGGCGAATCGCGCGTTCCTGGGTCATGCGGGGTTCCCATATCGACGCGAAGCGCGCCGTGAAGGGGCCGATGGTTGCAGAATTTGGCGGCGGATGTCACCTGTCGGAGTGCATGGAGCCGCTGCGGTTGGCTCTTCCTCGCGTGCCGATCACGACGTGCGGCCGAACGGAAGGACTTGCGCGGCCGGCAGCAGATGCTGGCGCAACAGGTCGAGCGGGCGGTGGTATTCCATGTTGTGGCGGGTGTTGCGGCCCAGCGCGGGGTGCTTGAACAAGCCATCCCATTCGCGCGCCGCCGCTTCCGGCAGCGAGCGTTCGCTGTGTTCCAGCGTCATCCACAGCTCGAACTTGCGCTGGTTGAGCGAGGCCAGCAGGCTGCGGTCGCGGGTGGCGGCGAAGGCGAAGCCGGCGTCGAAGCCGTGCAGCTCCGCATCCACGCCCGGCCCGCGCAGGCCGTGGTGCTCGGCGATCGCGGCGAATTGCAGCAGCGCGCGCTCGTGCAGCACGCGCAGGTTCGCCGCGTTGCCCGGCAGCACCAGCAGCGCGCCGGTGGCGGCGTTGAGCAGCACCACGAAAGGCTGCCGGCGCCAGAAGTCGATGTCCGCATACCACTCGCCCAGCGGGTTCGCCTCGGGCGCGGGTTCCGGTGGTTTGGTCGGTTGCTTCAGGCGCTTGAGCAGCTTGGCGGTACAGCGCAGCACGGTCATGCCACGCGCACCTGGCCGTTCATCAGCAGGGGGAGCAGCCAGTCGCGGAGTTGGGTGAGTTCTCGACTTTCCTTGTCTCTCAGCGCGTCTAACTGAAACCAGTTGTGTGCCATCTCTTCATAGGCCCGGCGCACCTCTGGCTTCGGAATCAGCACTCTCAAACCGAAAAGGTCGTTTTTGTTGATCGAACCAAATGTCGTTCCTTCGGAGCTCCTGCGGTCAAAGACCTGTTTCAGATCCATCAGCACGCGATACAGGTAACCGCCGGAACCGTCCTTACCGCGGAGCGCTGCCAAACCCCGCCCGATGCAGCAGGGTCGATCGGCAATATTCAGCGTGCCAACAGGTGCGCGAACGCTCATGAGGATGTCACCTTCTCGCGCCATGCGCCCGGGAGCGGTCGTGTACATGCGGACGTCGGGCGATCGCGCTCCGAAATCCGTACTTCCCTGGAAGAAGACCTCACCTCGCCCATCCTCATTGTAGGAGTCCCCCGCGGGTGACTGGCCCATGGTGATCTTGGCGATATCCGAGAGAACACCGGCCTCCCACCCTGCCGGAATCTCGCGCTTGAGGGTGTCGTTCCAGATCATCGCGCCGCCGCTGGACTTGTACGGGCGGCCGTGGACGTCGGGGAAGTCGAACTGCACGAACCAGTAGTCGTAGATCGTCTTCGCCAGCGCCTCCAGCTCCGCGTTGATGCGGTGATTGAGGTCGATTTTGGCGTCGAGGGCGGAGAGGACGGCGGCGATTCTGTCCTGCTCGTCCAGGCTCGGAATTTTGAAACTGAGATTGGTCAGGTACTCGATATTGATGTTGTCTTGGATACTGCCTGTAACGGAGTTTTGTATAGCTTTTCGGATGTAGGTGAACACGTAGTGCATGAACACTTCGCTTGTTTCATCCGGATCGGCAGAAAACCCGACCACGCTGTCAGGAAAGCACATTGGATAGCCCAAAAGCGCTGTTTCAGCGATGTTCGCAGCGATGGTGATGCACAACGTGCCTTCGGGCCACAGCTTGCTTTGCGCAAGCCCCACGTCGTTGTAAGCCGCAGAATGGCTCGTGATTTTAAATGTGGCTTGGGTGACATCGCCAGTCTGGATCAGCGGGTGAAATCCACCTGCGTACAACGCTGGATCATTACGAGGCCGATGTCTGGACTTTCCTCGGGCGAATGTCCCGAGTTCGGAGAGGGTCTTGTTGCTCCAGTCGCCGTTGAAGTTGGTGCTATTGAGCTTCATAGGTCAACTTCGACATATTTTCTTCGATGTCCTTCTCGAGTGCCTTGGACTGCTGAAAAAGCTCGCCCAGGCTTGCGTTAAATCCGGCTATCCGCTTGGAAAATTCAGATGGAGACAGGTCGGAGTACTCGATCTTCACCTCGAAATACTGCCCCGCGCTCAGCGAATAATTCTTCGCCGCGATCGCCGCGTGATCGACCACCACCGAGAAATCCTCCACGGCCTCGCGGGCGTTGAAGGTGGCCACGATGCGTTGTTCTTCGGCGTGGCTGAGCAGGGTCTTCTGGTTCTTTCCCTCCTTGACCTTCTCGCCCAGCGCGGAGGCGTCGATCAGCACCACGCCGTCGCGGTTCGTGGTGTCGAGTGCGGGCCTGTCCAGAAACAGGATCGACACGTTGGTACCGGTGGTGGCGAAGATGTTGCTGGGCATGGAGACCACGCCGGCAATCATCTTCTCGTCCACCAGCTTCTGGCGGATGCGCAGCTCGATGCCGCTGGCGGCGGTGATGAAGCCGGTCGGCACGACCACGGCGGCTTTGCCGCCGGGTTTGAGGCTGGCGATGATGTGCTGGATGAACAAGAGGTAGATCGCCATCTTGTCCTTCGCCTTGGCCGGCACCTTGGGGATGCCGGCGAAGAAGCGGCTGGTATTGGCGTCGGACTCCAGGTCGTCGCGGAAATCGCTGAAATCCATCTTGAACGGCGGATTGGAGACGATGTAGTCGAAGCGCCGCAGCGCTTTGCCCTCCTTGTGCACCGGATGCAGGATGGTGTTGCCCTGGGTGATGTGCGGGATGGAGTGCACCAGCTTGTTGAGCACCAGGTTCAGGCGCAGCAGGCTGGAGGATTTCTGCGAGATGTCCTGCGAGAAGATGCTGCAGTGGTCCTCGCCCAGCGCGTGCGCCAGCGCCATCAGCAAGGTGCCGGAGCCCGACGCCGGGTCGTAGCAGGTGACGTTTTTCACGGTGCCGCGCTCGGCTTGGGGCACCAGGATGTCGGCCATGATGGTGGCCACCGCGTGCGGGGTGTAGTACTCGGCGTACTTGCCGCCGTTGTCCTTGTTGTAGTCCTTGATCAGGTATTCGAACAGGGCGGCGTAGAAGTCGTACTTCTGCTCGAACAGGCGCTCGAAGCTCACCCCCACCAGCTTGTTGAACAGCGCGCGCACGAAGCCGTCGCGCTTGTCGGCGCTGCCGGTGACGTATTCGCTGAGGCGGTCGAACAGCGCCACCTTCTCGCCGTCATCGGTCTGCACCGCGAAGATGTCGTTGTTGGCCACGGCGATGGCGATCAGGGTGTCGTCCCACAGTTTGGCGAAGCCCGGTTCGCTCTGGCGGTTGAACAGGCTGGGGATCAGCTGGTCGGCGGTGAGGCGCGGGGTTTCCGCAGGCAGCATGTCTTGCAGGTCTTGCTGCGCCTCTTCGGGTAGTGCCTGCCAACCGACGATCCAGTCATCCACGCCGGCCAGCGCCGGGCAAGCGCGCTTCATTTCGTAGGCGAACTTGTCGCACAGCAGCTTGTACAGAAAGGTCTGCACGATGATCTTGTATTCGTTGCCGTCGTTGCCGAGGCCGGCGCTGGCGCACACGGCCTTGAGGCCGTCGATCAGGTCGCGAGTCTGTTGCTGGTAGCTGGGGTTCATGGCGGTCTGTGTGGGGGTGGGATGGGGTCGGTTGCCGCCCATCAGTGGTAGTCGTCTTCGCGCTGGTGGCGGACGGCGAGGATGGTGAGGGTGTGCTCGTCTTCGATGTCGAACAAGGCGACGTAGCCGGCGTGGCCGAAAGGGATGACCAGCTCGCGCAGGAAGGGGTTGGCGTCGTCCACCTTGCGGCAGGAAAATGGCATGTCCGCCAGAAACGCGTAGCCGCGCTCGATCGCCGCGCGTGCGCGCAAGGCCGCGGGGTAGTCCACGGGTGCGAGGAAATCCAGCAGGCGCTCGAGATCGTGCTGCGCGGCCTGACTGATCCGGACCCGGAAACTCACTGGGCGTCGGGCTTGTGCTTGGCGAGAATGGCGTCCAGGCCCGCGAGCGATTCATTGACCGTGAAGTACCCACCTGTGCGCTTGGCGTCTTCCCGCGCCGCCAGACCGCGGGCGATGAACTCGGCTTGCATGTGGCGGCGATTCACCTCGTCGCGCAGGGACTGTTCCATGAAACTGGACAAGGTCTCGCCCTCGCGCAGCACGGATTCGGCCGCCTGGCGCAGCTCGGGAGCGACACGCAGGGGCGGCAAGGTGGCGGTTTTCATGGCGGCATCCTCTTGCATAGCATTTGCGATGCAACCCTAGCACGGTCGACGCCGGGCTGCCAGAAACGGGGGTTCATCCCCGCTCGAACGGCAGGCGCCCCTGGGATTCGCCCAGGTATTCGCCCACCAGCAGCCGCTGGATCAGGCGGCGAGTTTCGGCGTCTGGCTCGGGCGGCTTGTCCAGGAAGTGACGCATCACGATGGGCATCACGCTGCGCTCGAAGAACGCCGGGTTGCCCAGCAGCTCGCGGTTGCCGAGCACGGCGCCGTCCATGTCGCGCTTGATGCCGACCAGCGCGGCGTGCAGGCGGGTCTGGTTGTCGCCCAGGCGGTGCGAGCCCAGCAGGCGCTTGTGCACGCGCATCAGCTTGGTGTCGCCGCCGTAGCGGGTGGCGAGGTTGGCGTTGGCCTGGTTGAGTGCGCGGGCGTGCTGTTCGATGTCGCGCAGCGCGGTGATGTTCGCCTGCATCTCCTGCTGGCTCACTTCGCTGAGTTTCTTGGCCTTGAACAGGCGCTCCAGTTCGTCCTTGAGGCTGATCCAGGCCGGGTCTTGCGGGTCCTGGGTAGAAGCCAGGGTTTCGCGGGTGCGGCGCAGGATGTCCTTCAGCTCGTCGGCCAGCTTCAGTTCGGCCTCGCCAACTTTCTCGAACTTGAAGATCACGTCTTCCAGCGCCTGGTTGAGCAGGCCGGAGGTGTCGTCGGCGTGTTCCAGCTGGTGCTTGAGGTTGAGTGCGGCCAGCGCGTTCTGGGCTTCGATGTGCAGTACGCGCAGCTTGCGGAAATCCAACTGGCCAGCCAGTTCCTTGTAGCCGCCGAGGCGGATCAGGTTGTACAGCTCGCGTGCCTGGGTGAGCGCCTTGACGATGGCAAGCAGTTGCTGGCGATCCTGGATCTGGCCGACCTGCTGCGAGAACAGCTCGGCGTCGTCCAGCGAAAAGGCGAACAGCGCCTCGCGGATGGCCTCGACGCTGGCGCGGATCTCCGCCTCGCTCATGAACAGCTGGCTGTAGTGCTCGATCTCGTCGCCCAGTTCGGCGGTGAGCTCGTCGTAGTAGTCGCGATTGGCCCTGTCGAACTCGGCCTGGATGTCCGCAAAATCCACCACGTAGCCGTAGCGGAACCTGCCGTAGCGGCGGTTGACCCGGGTGAGCGCCTGCAGCAGGTTGTGGTTCTTGATGACGCGGCCGAAGTAGAGCTTCTTGAGCCGCGGCGCGTCGAAGCCGGTGAGCAGCATGTTGTAGACGAACAGCAGGTCGATCCGGCCCTTCTTGTAGGCCTTGACCTGGTCCTCGCGCGACTGCTTGTCGCCCTCGTCGTGCAGGATCAGCGCGGCGCTGAGCGGCTGCCTGGCGTAATGGGCGGCATCCTCGGCCACGCGATCCTGCCGGTAGGTGGCGTCGTTGGCCGGCTCGGCCACGATGGGCCGCGCCTCCTGTTGCATGAGCTGCTGGAACTGGCGGTGCAGCTCGCGTGCCTGCTCGGCGCTGTCGCAGATCACCATGCCGCCGATGCTGTCGTCGCCGAAGGTAATACGGGACTGCACGAAATCGCGCAGGATGTAGTCGAGCATGGCGCCGACGAAGTGCTTGTGGGCGTACAGCGCCTTGCGCTCGATGCCGCCCTGTTGCACTTCGATCGCTGCCAGTGCCTGCTGCAGCTGCATCCTGTAGCGGGTGGCGATTTCCTCGCGGATCAGGCGCAGGGTGTAGCCATCGGCGATCGAAGCGTTGTAGTAGTACTTGTGGATGTAGTCGCCGAACAGCGCCTTGGACTGCAACTGCTCGCCGATCAGCGGCGTGCCGGTGAGGCCGATCTTGATCGCGCTGCGATCGGACTGTTCCAGGTTGGCGAGGAAGCTGCCTTTCGGGTTGTAGCTTCGGTGCACCTCGTCGAGGAAATACACGCGCTGCACGGCAAGGTTGTAATCCTGCGCGGCGGCGACATCCGGGTCGTCCTTGAACTTCTGGATGTTGACCACGGTGATCTCGGCCGCGCCCCGGTCGTTGCGGGCGGCTCCGCCCTGTTTGATGTCGCGGGCGAACGCGTCGCGACTGTCGATCACGTGCACGGTGAGGCCGCGCAGGCGGAATTCGTCGCGCGCCTGCTTGAGCAGGTCCAGCCGGTCGACGATGAAATAGAAGCGCGGCACCTGCCCGGTCTGCCGGAACCAGTCGGTGAGGAAGCGCACGTTGTAGTAGGCCAGCGCAGTCTTGCCGCTGCCCTGGGTGTGCCAGATGATGCCCTTGCGCACGCCCGCCGCCAGGCGCTCGGCGATGGCCAGCGTGGCGAACAGCTGCGGGTAGCGCATCACGTGCTTCTGGATGCCCTCTTCCTCGTCCAGCCAGGCGAACGCGTATTGCAGGATGAAGGCGAGCCGCTGGCGACTGAACAGCGAGGTGAGCAGACGGTGGGTCGGCGTGTCGGCGGCCTTGTTGCGCTCGAACTCCGGCGTGCCCTTGATGCTGACCAGGTTGGTGTCGGTGAGGATGGCGTTTTCGGTGGCTTCGGACAGCGGCGCGATGAGGCCGGCAAGCTCGGCCTGACGCTCTTCGCGGAAGTAATTGAAGTGCGCTTCGCCGTAGGTGGACGCGGCGTAGAACGCGCCCTGCACGGGGTCGATGGCCGCTTCGTCGTACTCCATGTTGTTGGAGAACACCTGCAGCTGGATCAGGTTGAAGAAGTGGCGGAACTTGCGGTTGGCGTGGCGGCGATCCATGCGCCTGCGCTCTTCGAGCACGCCGCCGCGATTCATGCGCTTCTTCACCTCGATGATCGCCAGCGGCAGGCCGTTGACCAGCAGGGTGATGTCAGGGCGGAAGTTGTCCTCGCCGTTTTCGAACGGCAGTTCGGTGACGGCATGCCAGCTGTTGTTGTCGAGATCGTCGAAGTCGATCAGGCGTACGCCCGAGCGTGCGGTGAGGCGCTTGTGGAAGGCCTTGCCGAGGTCTTCGTTCTGCAGGTCCAGCCGGATTTCATCGAGCAGGCTGGACAGGTCCTGGCGGTGCAGGTCGGGGTTGATGCGCAGCAGGGCTGCTTCGAGAATCTCCGGAAAAATATTGCTGCGCTCATCGCGACGTGCCTGCTTCAGCGACAGGTAGTCGTAGCCCAGCCGCGACAGATGCAGCAGTGCCGGGATCTTGACTCGCGAATCTTCGTTGAACGTGATCAAAAACGCTCCCTGCCCTGGGCCGGATCGTCGCAAAGATCGGCGGAGATGTCGTCGCGGCGTGCGCCTCCCTGACGCATTTATGCATCAGGTGCTTTCATCAGTGCAAATTCCGCCACCCGTGCTCAGCACTCGATGACGTTCACCGCCAAACCGCCGCGCGAGGTTTCCTTGTACTTGTCCTTCATGTCGCGGCCGGTGTCGCGCATGGTCTTGATGACCTTGTCCAGCGACACGCGGTGCTTGCCGTCGCTCTTCAGCGCCATGCGGCTGGCGTTGATGGCCTTGACCGAGCCCATCGCGTTGCGTTCGATGCAGGGGATCTGCACCAGGCCGCCGATGGGGTCGCAGGTGAGGCCGAGGTTGTGTTCCATGCCGATCTCGGCGGCGTTCTCCACCTGCATCACGTTGCCGCCCAGCGCGGCGGTGAGGCCGCCTGCGGCCATCGAGCAGGCCACGCCGACTTCGCCCTGGCAGCCGACTTCGGCGCCGGAGATCGAGGCGTTTTCCTTGTACAGGATGCCGATGGCGGCGGCGGTGAGCAGGTACTCGATGATGCCTTCGTCGTCGGCCTTGGGACAGAAGCGCAGGTAGTAGTGGCCGACGGCGGGGATGATGCCGGCCGCGCCGTTGGTGGGTGCGGTGACCACGCGGCCGCCAGCGGCGTTTTCCTCGTTCACGGCCAGCGCGTAGAGGTTGACCCAGTCGAGGATGGTCAGCGGATCCTTGAGTGCGGCCTCGGGCTGGTTGCGCAGGTCGTCCAGCATTGCGGGGGCGCGACGCGTCACTTTCAGTCCGCCGGGCAGGGTGCCGGGTGAACGCAGGCCGCGTTCGACGCAGTCCTTCATCGCCTGCCAGATGGTGAGCAGGCCGGCGCGGGTTTCCGCCTCGGGACGCCACACGCTTTCGTTGGCCATCATCAACTGCGCGATGGTCAGGTGGTGCTGCTTGCACAG
Organism: Rhodanobacter lindaniclasticus; assembly: GCF_004799035.1. Classification (GTDB taxonomy): domain Bacteria; phylum Pseudomonadota; class Gammaproteobacteria; order Xanthomonadales; family Rhodanobacteraceae; genus Rhodanobacter; species Rhodanobacter lindaniclasticus. Next base: position 9,497 of record NZ_MWIO01000014.1, on the reverse strand, counting down.
CGCCAGCATCTCGTCGCCCGTGCCGAACGGGTAGGGCTGGGCAGTGGTGTCGGCGACGATGCGGTCTTCGGCCGCCTCGTCGGTGTTGACCACGAAGCCGCCGCCGACCGAGTAGTAGTCGCGCGTGGCCAGTTCGTTGCCGTCGGCGTCATAGGCGGAAAAGCGCATGCCGTTGGTGTGGAATGGCAGCTTCTGGCGCTTGTTGAAGACCAGGTCGGCCTTCTCGTCGAACGCGATCTCGCGCTTGCCGAGCAGGCGGATGCGGCCCGTGCCGCGGATGCGTCCGAGCGTGGCGGGGATCTGGTCGGGATCGACCGTGTCCGGATGTTGGCCCTCGAAACCCAACAGCACGGCCTTGTCGGTGCCGTGGCCGCGGCCGGTCATGGCCAGCGAGCCGTACAGCTCGGCGCGCACGCGGGCGACGCGGTCCAGCACGCCCTTCTCCTCCAGCCAGCGCTCGGCGAAGCGCGCGGTGGCGCGCATCGGCCCCACGGTGTGCGAGGAGGACGGCCCGATGCCGATCTTGAACAGGTCGAATACGCTGACGGCCATGGATTGTGCGACTGCGCTGGGGGTTGACCGGCTATTCTACGCGGCGCCCCGAGCCATTCGCAGCAGCATGTCCGACCTCATCCTCTACCAGCGCGATTACTGCCACCTGTGCGACAAGGCCCTCGCCATCATGGCCGAGGCGCGCGCGCCGGATTTCGACAGCGAGTGGGTCGACGATTCACCCGAGCTGGAACAGCGCTACGGCACCCGCGTGCCGGTGCTGCGCGATGCGCGCGACGGGCGCGAGCTGGATTGGCCGTTCGACGCTGCGGCGGTGCGCGCGTTCCTCGCGAAGTGAGCTCCCTCCCCTGCGCAGCAGGGGAGGGTTGTGACCGTAGGGAATCCCTTTTGGGAGGGCGGGGTTCGCTCTTGATCTTGGCTCAAAGTCAAAAGCTCACCCCCTCCTGACCTCCCCCTGCAAGCAGGGGGAGGGACACGGGACTAGACGCGGCGCGATTTCAGCCGCTTGAGGATTTCCTCGCGTGCCTCGCGCAGGATCGAATCGCGGTCCAGGCTGGCGACGACGTCGGCGACGGCGCGCTTGGCGCCGGCTTCGCCCCAGGACTTGCCGCCGACCAGGTAGCGTTCGGCAGCGCGGCCGATCAGCACGGTGGCGTACCAGCCCAGCGCGCCTTGCGCCGCGGCGGTGACCACAACCGACAGGCCGGCGCTGACGCCTTTCAGTGCCGAGGCGACCAGCTGCATGCCCCAGATCGCGCCCATCAGCGCAGCCAGCTGCGCCGAGATCACCGCTACCAGCCGACCGGATTCGGCGCGGGTCAGCGGCAGGCCGTAGACGCGCGACAGCTGCACCACCATCGCCGCGTCCAGCCCGGCGGCGGCGAGCAGGTCGGCCACCGGAATCGGGTTGAGCGCCACGGCGACGCCCTTGGCGATGCAGTAGTTGTGGATCAGTTTCGCCGCCACGGCCCTGCGGTTTTGCGCGATGCGCGCGCTGACCTGGTCGGTGAGGCGGCCGGCGTAGAGGCCGGCGTTGATCGCCGACAGCGCCTTGCCTTCGCGCGCGGCGATCGCCAGCAGGCGTTCGCGCAGCGCCGCGACATCGGCCGCGCGCGGCTGTTCGTGGACGTGCTCCTGGCCGCGCGCGTCGACTTCCACCACGCGCTGCGGGGTCGGGTGCGCGGCGACGGCCAGCACGTCCTCGGTGCGGACGAGGCCGGCGGTGCGCTGGCGCAGGTGGTCGAGCAGGCCGTCGCGTTCGTCGGCGCCGTAGCGATCGGCCTTGTTCAGCGCCAGCAGCAGCGGACGCTGGGTGGCGGCCAGCGTCTTCAGCGCGTCGAGTTCCTCGCGGGTGAGGTCGCCGTCGCAGACGAAGATCACCAGGTCGCTGACCTCGGCGACGTCGAACGCCAGCTTCTCGCGCGCCTCGCCGTCGAGCTCGTTGATGCCGGGCGTGTCGATCAGCACCAGGCCGTCGTGCTGCGCCTCGTCGAGCACGGCGTGTTCGGCGTCCGTGGTGGTGCCGTGCAGGACGCCGACGCGGAACGCCTCGCGCCCGAGCAGGGCGTTGCCCAGCGCCGACTTGCCGGCGGAGACGCGACCGAACACCGCCACGTGCAGCTCGCCGCGTTCGAGCCGGGCCAGCATGCTTTCGATGCGGCGGAATTCGCCGGCCAGCTCGCTGCGCACCGAAGGCGGGATCGCCGGGTCGTCGAGCAGGCTGCGCAGGCTGTCGGCGACGCGGCTGGAACCGTCATCGACGCGCGCGGTGGGTGCGGTCCCGCGCGCCGGTTCGTGCCGGAGCCGGCTGCGCAGGCGCCGCCACCAGGACGCGTCGCTCATCGAGGGTCTACTTCGCGGCCAACTGCAGGTGCGCGGTGATCTTCACCTCGGCACCGATCACCGAGGTGTCGGCGTACTCGCCCGAGCCCACGCCGAAATCAAGCCGCTGCACCGTGCCGCTCACGTCCAGCGTGGCGCCGCTCCCTTGCGGGGCGAAGTTCACCTGCAGGCTCACCGGCTTGCTCACGCCGCGCAGGGTGAGCGTGCCGTCGGCGACTACCTGGTTGCCGCTCTTGCGGAAGCCGGTGGTGACGAAATGGGCATCGGGATACTTCGCCACGTCGAAAAACGCCTCGCCGGGCAGCGCCGAATCGCGGTCGCTGTCGCCGGTCTGCACGCTGGCCGTGTGCACGGTCACGTCGAATTTCGATGCGGCCAGGTTGGCCGGGTCGTAGCTGATCGCGGCGCTCCACTGGCCGAAATGGCCCTGGAATGTTTCGCCCTGGAAGGTGCTGCTGAAGCCGAGCGTGCTCGACGCCGGCTGCACGGTGTAGTCCGCCGCGGCGGCCAGGCCGGGCAGGGCGAGGGCAAGCAGAAGAGTGGCGAGGCGTTTCATCGGCGGTCTCCTTCGGGCGGGTTCGCGCGCAGTCGGCCGAACGGAAGCATCCGGCGCAGCACGTTGTCCTGGTCGAACACATGATGCTTCAGCGCGCCGCCGACGTGGGCCAGCAGCAGCAGGACGAGAAACCAGAACAGGTACTCGTGCACGCCGTGCGCGAAGTGGCGCAGCGCGTCGTTCTTCTCCGCCAGCGCTGGCAGGTTGAACTGCTTGAACCATTGCAGCGGCTTGCCGGTAACCGAGTTGAACCACCAGCCGCTGAGCGGGATTGCCAGGATCACCACGTACAGCACGGCATGCATCGCGTGCGCCGCCAGCGCCTGCCAGCGTGGCATCGGTGCGTCCGGCGGGCGGCGATCGAACGCGCGCCACACGATGCGCAACAGCACCAGCGCCAGCACGGTGAGTCCGATCGACTTGTGCAGCGCCAGCCAGTTGAGCTTGCGCATCGGCGAGCCGGCCAGGTCCATCATCAGGCCGAAGATGCCGTTGCCGATGATCGCCAGCGCGATGATCCAGTGGAAGAACTTGCTGACCGCGCCCCATTGGCGATCGTTGTTGCGCAGGCTCATGGCTGATCCTTTGTCGACGGTTGCTCGCGGGTGGCTTCCAGCTCCAGCCAGACGCTTGCGTGGGCGCCGATGGAGTTGGGGTTGGCGCTGATGCCGAAGTCGTTGCGATCCAGGCTGGCCGTGGCCGAGAAACCGGCTACCTCATGCAGTTCGTAGATGGTCCGGGCGGCGCGGTTGAAAGTGAAGGCCAGGTCCAGCGGGCGGGTGACACCGCGCAGGGTCAGCTCGCCGTGCAGCACGCCGTGGTGCTCGTCCTTGCCCGTCACGCCGGTGCTGCGGAAGTGCGCGTAGCGATGCGTCGCGCAGTCGAGCAGCGCCGGCTTGCATACGGCCTTGTTCCAGTCGGCGTCGCCCATGTCCAGGCTGGCCAGGTCGATGTCCAGTTCGGTCGCCGCCGTGCTCCAGTCATCGGGGTCGAAGCGCAACCAGCCACGCGCGATGTGCAGCCGCCCGAACGGCCGCGAGTAGCCGTTGTGGCTGATGCTGAAGACGATCTGGCTGTGCACGGTGTCGTAGCGCCAGGTGTTCTCGGCCGCATGCGCCGCTGCCAGCGGCAACAGCATTGCCGCGAGGCTCCACAGCCAGCGGGTTGGACGCAGACGGAACATGCACCGAAGTCTGGCCGATCGACGGCCCGACTGCCAGCGCCGGGGGCTGAACGGTGGGTTTCCGTGGTTGATTCAATGAGGGAGCGGTTGATCTCGACCTCTGCTCCCTTTTGAGCTTGGGCTTTTGCTCGCCCGCTCCTGCACATACGCGCGGACGGCCACGTCCGCGCCAAGGGCAAAACGTTCAGAACGTGCGCTGCACCGAGTAATCGGCCAGCGTGGCCAGTGCGTCGCGATGCGCCGAAGGCGGCAGGGTGGCGAGGGCCTCGCGCGCAGCACGGGCGTGGCGCAGGGCGCGGTCGCGGGTGCGTTCCAGGGCGCCGGAGTCGCGGATCGAGGCGATGATGCGTTCCAGCGAGTCGAGTCCGCCGTGTTCGATCGCGTGGCGCAGCGACTGCGCCTGTTCCGGGCTCGCCTTTTCCAGCGCATAGATCAGCGGCAAAGTCGGCTTGCCCTCGGCGAGGTCGTCGCCGATGTTCTTGCCCAGGGTGCCGGCGTCGCTGGTGTAGTCGAGCAGGTCGTCGGCGATCTGGAACGCGTAGCCCAGCTCCATGCCGTAGTGGCGCAGCGCGGCCACCTGGTCCTCGGGCAGGCCGCCGAGGATGCCGCCCAGTTCGGTGGCGGCAGCGAACAGCACGGCGGTCTTGCGTTCGATCACGGCGAGATAGGCCGCCTCGCTGACGTCGGCGTTGCCGATGTTGAGCAGCTGCAGCACTTCGCCTTCGGCGATGGTGTTGGTGGTGTCGGCAAGGATGCGCATGATGCGCATGTCGTCCAGTTCCACCATCAGCTGGAACGAGCGCGAGTAGAGGAAGTCGCCGACCAGCACGCTGGCGGCGTTGCCCCACAGCGCGTTGGCGGTCTTGCGGCCGCGGCGCAGGTCGGACTCGTCGACCACGTCGTCGTGCAGCAAGGTGGAGGTGTGGATGAACTCGATGATTGCGGCGAGCTTGATGTGGTGCTCGCCGCGGTAGCCGGCGGCACCGGCGGCCAGCACGTGCAGCATCGGGCGCAGCCGCTTGCCGCCGGAGGCGATGATGTGGTCGGCGATCTGGTTGATCAGCACCACGTCGGAGGACAGCCGGCGGCGGATCAGTGCGTCGACGCGCTGCATGTCGGCGGCGGCGAGGTCGCGCACCTGGGCGAAGTCGGCGGGGCGGGTGGCGTCGGCAGGCATCGAATTCATGGGTGCATCGCAGCGGCGTAAGGCGCGATTATAGGGTCTGCAGGAACTTGCGCCGCGACATGTCGCCGCAAACGGCGGCGCGGGACTCGCCCCTATAATGCGGGCCATGCCCGTCCCGACACCTCTTTCCCGGTGAGCAAACTCTCCAGCCTCGAACGACGCAGTGCGTTGACGCTGGCCTGCGTGATCAGCCTGCGCCTGTTCGGGCTGTTCCTGATCATGCCGGTGTTTTCGCTGTACGCGAAAGCGATGCCCGACGCGACCGGCCTGATGATCGGGCTGGCGCTGGGCGTGTACGGCATCGGCCAGGTGCTGCTGCAGATTCCGCTGGGGCTGCTGTCGGACCGGATCGGGCGCAAGCCGGCGATCACCATCGGCTTGATCCTGTTCGCCATCGGCGGACTGATCGCGGCCATGTCGCATACGCTGGCCGGCATCGTGGTCGGCCGCGCGGTGCAGGGCATGGGCGCGGTGGCCGGTGCCGGCATCGCGCTGGCGGCGGATCTCACCGCCGAGGAAAACCGCGGCAAGGCGATGGGCATCATCGGCGTGTCGATCGGGCTGGCGTTCCTGCTGGCGCTGATCCTGGGGCCGCCGCTGGAGGCGGTCGCCGGCTTGCCCGGGCTGTTCGGCGCCACCTCGATCCTGGCGCTGGTTTCGCTGGCGCTGTTGTGGCTGATCGTGCCCACGCCGGCGCGCGCCCAGGCGCCGGCGGCGGCGGGTTTCGGGGCCGTGCTGGCCATGCTGCGCGACGGCCGCATGCTGGTGTTGAACGGTTCGGTGTTCTTCCTGCACGCGCTGCTCACCGCCAGCTTCGTCGGCCTGCCGCTGCTGCTGGCGAACACCTTGCACCTGCCGGTGAACCGGCACTGGGAGCTGTACCTGCCGGTGATGACGGTCGCCGCGTTCGTGATGGGCGCGAGCCTGCACCACATGCGCGAGGTGGCGCAGAGCCTGCGCATCGTGACGGTCTGCGTGGTGGCGATCGGGCTGGCGCTGCTCGGCTTTGCGCTGTCCGGCAGCCACCTGGCCGCGTTCGGCGTGGCCGCGGCGGTGTTCTTCTCCGCCTTCAACCTGCTGGAGGCCGCGCTGCCCAGCCTGGTCTCGCGGCTGGCGCCGGGGCATCTGCGCGGCGCGGCGATGGGCGCGTATTCGACCAGCCAGTTCATCGGCGCCTTCGTCGGCGGCGCGCTCGGCGGCATTGCGCTGGGGCGGCTCGGCCCGGATGGCGTGTTTGCGTGTGCCGCCGCGTTCACCCTGTTGTGGTTGCCGCTGGTGATCGTCGGCTCGCGCCGGATCGGTCGCCAGGCCGCCGGCGAAGCCCAGCCGGCATAGGGCGGGCACTGCCCGCCGTTTGTCGGGACCGCGAAGGGCCGGCGGGCCGTGCCCGCGGTGCGCGATGGGCTCTCGCCGGGGTTTGCATTGGCCGATCGGCGGACCAATGATGGAGTCTCGGCGGCTTCGCTGCATCGAGTACTGCTCCGATGGCTCACGAAATCATCGCGCTGATGGCGCAGTACGGCGTGCTGCTGGTGTTCCTCAACGTGCTGGTGACCCAATTGGGCGCGCCGCTGCCGGCCGTGCCCACGCTGGTGGTGGCAGGGTCACTGGCAGCGGCCGGCGGCCCGCCGGTGCTGGCCGGCACGATGGCCGCGGTGGTGGCCGGCTGCCTGCTCGGCGACTCGTTCTGGTACGTGGCCGGCCGGCGCTACGGCGCCGGGGTGATGCGCCTGTTGTGCCGCATCTCGCTGTCGCCCGACTCCTGCGTGCAACGCTCGGAATTGCGTTTCCAGCGCTGGCGCGGGCAGGTGCTGCTGATCGCCAAGTTCGTGCCGGGACTGTCCACCGTGGGCTCCTCGCTGGTGGGGGCGATGGGACTGCGCTGGCCGGTATTCGTTCTGTTCGACGGGATGGGTTCGCTGCTGTGGGCCGCGCTGTGGACCGGGCTGGGCTACACCTTCGCCAGGAGCGTCGACCGCGTGCTGTCCACCATCGCCAGCGCCGGCACGATGGCGATCCAGCTGCTGCTGGGGTTGCTCGCCTTGTACGTGCTGGCGCGCTGGTGGCAACGCCGCCGCCTGCTGCGCACGCTGCGGATGGCGCGCATCACGGTCGACGAACTGCATCAGGCGATGCGCGCCGAGCGCGCCCCCGTGGTGGTCGACGTGCGGCCGGAAGCCACGCGCCAGCTCGATACGCGCGTCGTGCCCGGCGCGCTGCTGATCGATGCGCAGGGCATCGACCGCACCGTTCACGACATCCCGTTCGACCGCGAGCTGGTGCTCTACTGCAACTGCCCGAACGAGGTATCCGCCGCCCGCGCGGCCAAGGTGCTGATGGCGCAGGGCTATCGCCGGGTGCGCCCGCTGCTGGGCGGGCTGGAGGCATGGGACGCGGCTGGCTACGGCACCGAACGCCTGCCGTCCGCCGGTGACCAGGACGACCCCCAAACGGCGGGCACCACGCTGGCCTGAGGCGTCACCCGGGACGCACGGGCGCCGGGGCCGGCGCCCACGCCCGCGTCGGTTGCCGGCCGCTCGACGGGGGCCCGCTGGCGGTTATGATAGCCAGCCAGTTTCACCACTCCGGCCGCAACCCGACGAAGAATTTGCGGCCGGCTCAACCGAGGACACATCCATGGCACGTGGCGTCAACAAAGTCATCCTGATCGGCAACCTGGGCTCGGACCCCGAGGTGCGCAGCACCGGCAGCGGCACCACCGTGTGCAGCTTCAGCCTGGCCACCTCCGAGTCGTGGACCGACAAGCAGAGCGGCGAAAAGCAGGAACGCACCGAGTGGCACCGGATCAAGATCTTCGGCCGCCTCGGCGAGATCGCCGGCGAGTACCTGAAGAAGGGTCGCCAGGTCTACATCGAGGGTTCCATCCGCACCGACAAGTTCACCGGCAAGGATGGCGTGGAAAAGTACTTCACCGACATCATCGCCAACGAGATGCAGATGCTCGGCAGCAACGAGGGCGGCGGTGGCGGCGGCGGTTACCAGCGCGAGCGCCCGCAGAGCGGCCAGCGCCAGGGTGGCGGCAACTACGGCGGTTCCTCGCGCGGCAACGACGACCGCGGCTCCTCGCGTCCGTCCTCGCCGGCCCCGGCCGACAACGGCTTCACCGACGACGAGATTCCGTTCTAGCGAACACCCGGCGAACGGTGATCGCGTTCCCCGACAGCCCGCCATCCGGCGGGCTGTTTTCTTTTGGGGTGCGGTTCCGCGCGCGGCGGCGTTGCCGGGATTGCGGGTGAGGCATGACCGGGCCAGAGGTAACCCCCCTTGTGGCGCAGGCGAAGTAAGCTGTGGCTTCACCGGTTTCACGTTCTTCGTCCAACGGGCACGATCGGTCCGGATGGTTCCGGGCCGGAACAATGCTCCCTCACGAGAGTCACGGCAATGAAAATGCATTTCGCGGGATCCATGGCATTGGGCGCGCTGTTCGCGCTGGCTTCGGCGACGGCGACCGCCGCCGCGCTCACCCCCGGCACCACCGCGCCGACCTTCACCGCCCAGGCCAGCCAGGCCGGCAAGCAGTTCACCTTCTCGCTGGCCGACGCGCTGAAGAAAGGGCCAGTGGTGGTGTATTTCTATCCCTCGGCCTATACCAGCGGCTGCGACCTCGAAGCCCACACGTTTGCGGTCAACCGGGACAAGTTCGATGCCGCCGGTGCGACCATCATCGGCGTGTCCGCCGACAGCATCGATCGGCTCGACGTGTTCTCGGCGGACCCGGACTACTGCGCCGGCAAGTTCCCGGTCGCGTCGGATGCCGAGGTCAAGGTTGCGCTTTCCTACGGCCTGGAGGCGATGAAGGCACGTCCGGGCATGAAGGACGTGCGCGGCGTGGCGATCGACCACGCGTTCATCCCGCGCACGACCTTCGTCATCGCCGGCGACGGCAAGATCGTCGCCACGCTTTCCTCGGAGACCGATCATCTGCGTCCCGACGAACACGTGAAACAGGCACTGGCCATCGTGCAGAAGCTGCACGCCGGCAAGGCGCCGTGATCAGCGCGGCATCACGCCGGGTCTGACCCGGCAAATAAGGGGACGGAGGCAATTAATGCTTGGCCGACTCAAACTCCACGTGCAACACCATGCCGCATCTGACATAGGCTGTTGCGATGAGAACGTACAACGAATTGACCCTGAACGAGCGAGTGGAGATCCAGCCTGTCTCTTATAACCATCTGACGCTGTCGAGTATACAA
>NZ_MWIO01000013.1 GCF_004799035.1 Rhodanobacter lindaniclasticus | reverse complement strand
AATAAATCAGAGCATCCCTAAGCAAATTGCCTTGTCGAGTATTGGCCTGTCTGGCGCAGAATAGTGTCTGGAAGCAAGAACACCAATTGCAGCTATGGCTTGCTGGTCTAGCTGCAGGAGCTTGTCCGCTGCATTTTCCTCCCCGTAAGCCGCCAATTCCCTGGCCAAGTCGCGAGGATTGAAATTGACCGCGGAGCGCGCGCCAGCGAGCACTTTTTCGGGATCGAGCATGATTGTTCCGATGAGGCCTAACGCCGGAATTGAGCGGCGGCGTAGCCGTCCGCCTCGAATGAGTGGTTAGGCGGCGCCTACAGTGCCGATAACAACGAGAATGAAAAACAACAAAAACGCTATGACGGCAAAAATTATACGTACCGGCCCGATGCGATCATGAACAACGGTGAAGCCATCATCTCTGTCCCACGTGGTGATGCCAGTTTTCGTAAGGTTTCCGTGCGCCACTATGAGCGTGATAAGACTTGCAATTGGGAATCCAATGCCAAGGCCACGCCACCATACCTTGAAGCTTCTGGAGATTGCTGCGGAATAACTCGGCTTTCCGCCTGACGGGGCGACAAGACGTGTCTTAAAGAGCCACTTTCCAGGCGTGGTGCCCATTGTGGATAGAAGAAGTGACTCGATGAAGACCCAAAAAAAGATGACGGCAACACCAAACAATTGGTCGCTGCCTGGTTGGTCGAGTGCGTGAGGAGCGGCTACGCCCACCGTGATGCCGACGACGATCGCAGCCACGTAGATATCGAACATGCGTGCCCAGTAGCGCACCCAAGGGCGAACCTGATTCGCAGGTGGGGCCATGACCGAAACGGGTGGAGGCGTTGAGGACGCAGTGGCTGCGCCAACTGGCGGTGCGCTTGCGAGAACAGACATTTGAGTGCCGCAATGCCCACAAAATGCCGCCTCCGCAACTGCTTCATTCCCGCATTTAACGCAGAACATTCAGAACCCCCTGTAAAGCCTAACGCTCAGTAGCCCCCGAAAGTGAGGTGTTGCGCCGAGTATGCGGCGGTGCGGGTGCTCGCACAAGCGAGGCATTCTTGCGCCGGATCATGGGCTTGCGGATGGTGGGCGGAACTTGGTGCGGGCCCTTTTCGTTGTTATCAGCAACTTTTCGGGCGGTATGAATTACCGGTGCACATATGAGGGTGTAACGGCGTAAACGCTGTGACTGTTCCGGCGCAAGCGGTGTGCGCTCCGTTTCCGTGCATTGGATCGCGGCCGCTGCGGGGCGGCCGGGACTTCCGGCGTGGTGACGCCACTCCTGCAGAGGCGAAAGCTCGACTGCTCGCTTTGCGGGGAACCCGGTTGGCCGATCCCTCGACCGCTGGGGCAGGTGCTTCGCGGAGGTGGCGTGTGGAGCTCGCCGCGTGCGGGCGCCGCGCGTTTACCGCCCCTCGTGCAGCGTGATCGTCACGCTCTTGCCGGCGGGCAGGCGCACCCATGTGACGGCGCCGAAGCGGTCGTGGCCGCTGGCCCAGCCGGGAGTGGTGGCGCCTTGCAGACCGGCCGTGTCGGCTTGCGTGGCCAGCGGCTTGCCGTCCAGGCTGACGTTCTGCGCGGCGTAGCCGTGGATCTTCAACAGGTAGCTGCGCAGCGCCGGCCGGAAACTGCCCTCGGGTAGGGCGGTCGTGAAGATCACGGTGTCGCCGTGTTGCTGCAGGGACAGCGACTGGCGGAAGTACGCGCCGTGTTCGTAGGCGTAGGTGCTGCCGTCGTCGTCGTAGTAGTCGAAGCTGGTGCGCTGGTCGGTGGGGAAGGCGTCGAGCGAGATTTCGGTGACGGGTTTCTGGCCGACGTAGTCCTGCACCGCCTGGGTCGGGACGATGGCGCCTTCACGCACGAACAGCGGGATGTCGCTCCAGCGGGTGGCGTCCACTGCCAGGGTAATGGTCTGGCCGCCGGCGTAGGACTTGCCGGTGAACCAGTCGAGCCAGGTGCCGGCGGGCAGGTAGATGTGTTTTTCGGTCTGGCCTTGCTGCACTACCGGCGAGACCAGCAGGTAATCGCCGAACAGCCAGCTGTCGACGTCGTTGGCGACCTTCGGATCGTGCGGCCAGTCGAACAGCAGCGGACGCACCAGGCCGACGCCGTCGACGTGGCGGGCGTACTCGTAGCTGTAGATGTAGGGGATCAGCGCGTAGCGCAGGCGGATCGCCGCGGTGGCGGATTTCTCGGCGACGGGGCCGTAGACCCAGGGCTGGCGTTTTTCGTCGAACGCGCCGTGCACGCGGAAGATCGGGGTGAACGCGCCGAACTGGATCCAGCGTGCGTAGTTCTCGTTCGACGGGTGGCCCTTGAAGCCGCCGCCGTCCATGCCCCATTGCATGGCGCCGACGTTGATCGCACTGAGCATGCGCGCGCGCTGGCCGGCCATGCTGGCGAAGCCGGTGTCGATGTCGCCCGACCAGAGGCCGTAGGCGTAGCGCTGCGAGCCAAGCCAGAAGTTGCGGTTGACCGACCACACGCGCAGCTTGCTCTGCGCGCGCTGTGCCTCATACAAGGCACGCTGCATGTTCATGAACTCGGTGTCGCTGCCGGTGGTGTCGGCCTCGTCGTTCCACCAGCCGACGATGCCTTGGTCGAAGCCGTACTTCATCGCCAGCTCGGCGAACCAGGTGCGCGCGGCGGGGATGTCGAAGTCGATGTTCTTCACCGGCTTGTGCGAGAAGTAGTCGTCGCTGACTTTCTCGCCCGGCACCCAGAAATCGTGCTCCGTCGCGTAACGTCCCTCCACCGTGTCGACATGGAGGCGCGGCTTCATGATGCCGGTGAGCTGGATGCCGCGCGCGTGCAGCTGTTTCGCCAGCGCGCCGCCGGGGCCGTCGGGGAACTTGGCGGGGTTCCAGCGGAACTCGCCGTAGTTGTCCTCGCCCCAGGCCTTCCAGTCGAAATCGAGGGTGAAGTTGTCGATCGGGATGTGCCTGGCGCGGTAGGTGTCGACGATCTGCAGGAGTTCCTTCTGGTCGATGCCCCACTGGCTGTTGGTGAAGCCCATCGCCCATTTCGGGAACAGCGGCGTGTGGCCGCTCAAGTCGGCGACCGCGGCGAAGATCGCCTTGGGCGCGCCGACGATCACGTAGACACCCAGCGGCGTCGCCTCGGGTGCGGCGATGTCGATGCTGGCGGGCGCCAGCATGAAGTGGCCGCCGTCGATGTCGGCCAGCACGGCGTAGCCGGCGGTGCTCCATGCCAGCGGCGCGCCGGCCCAGCCCTGCTCGCCGGCCTTGGCCTCCAGCTTGCCCTGGCGCAGCATGCCGGCGCCGACATCGCTGGTGAAGGCGTCGTAGCCGCTGACGCCATACATCGGATCGCCGGCCGCGTGGCCGAGGCTGAGCTTGCCGTGCGCCAGCGCGCTGACGTCGGCGATGTGCAGCAGCACGTGGTCCTGCGCGTCGGCGATGGACAGGCTGTGCGCGGCGCGATCGTAGCGCACGTTCACCTGCGGCGAGTCGAGCGTGAGCGCCGTGGTCGCTTCGCCGGTGCCGGTCGGCGCGGATGCGAGCGCGGGGTCGATCACCATCGAACGTGCCGGCGACTTGCCGTCGACGAGCGCGCTCAGGTGCACGACGTTGGCGGCGGGCAGGGTGATGCGCACACCGCCGGTGTCGGTGGGGATGTCGATGCGCTCACTCGTTGTCGAGGAGGTGGTGGGTGCCTTGGCCATGGCCGGGACGGCTGGGGCGAGCGCGAGCATCGTGGCGAAGATGCCGGCGAGCAGGGCGGACGATCGGATCATGAGTGGGCTCCGCAGTGGGGTCGGTGCAGGCTTGCGTTCGCGTGGGAGCCATGTCCCTCCCGCAGGAGCCCGCTCGCGTGCGATGCGCTTGGGCCGGAATTCGGGATTCGGCCCTTCGACAAGCTCAGGATGGCGGGTTCGGGATCCGGCAAAGCCAGAGCATCGCCCGCGAGCGGGCTCCTGCCGTGGTGGCGGTTCTCGCGATTCACTTGGTGCTGGCCGATGCCGGTTGCAGCACCGCCGAGCCGTACGACGGCAGGTGCAGCACACCTTGCGCCAGCGTAGTCGCGTCCTCGGTACGGGCGCGCACGCCGGCATAGCGTTGCAGGTCGTGCGCAGCGAGCCGGATGGTTTGCGCGCTGCCGGACAGGTTGTGCACCACCAGCACTGCACCGTGCGCATCGCGCAGCTCCCACGCGATTAATTGCGGGTTGCCCAAGTCGCGCGTGGTCAGCGCGCCATCACGCAAGGCGCCGATGTGACGGCGCCAGCCGATCAGTTCGCGATAGCGCGTCAGCAGGGAGTGCGGATCATCCTGCTGCGCTTGCACGGTGATGTCCGGGCCGTCGCCGGCACTGAAAGCCTTCCAGTGCGTCTGGTCGGTGCCTTGCGGGTCGCGATACCAGCGCATCGGCTCGCGCAGGTCGGGGTCGGGCTTATTGCCGCGCATGCCGAGTTCTTCGCCGTAGTAGATGAACGGCTCGCCGGGCAGCGTGAGCAGCATCGCGGCGGCAATGCGCATCTGCTGCGGGTTGTCGTGCAGCTGGCTCATCACGCGTTCCTGGTCGTGGTTGGACAGGAACGGCACGTCCACGCCGTACTTGCCGGTGACCGCGTGATAGGCCTGCGTGGTGCCGTCGAGCAGCGCGGGCAGCTTGCCGGCCTGGCCGCTGCGGGCGCTTTCGATCAGCTGCACGGCCAGCGGAAAGTTGAACACGCCGCTGAGCGGCTTGAACCACGGCGCCAGCTCGGCCTCGGTGTCGCGGGTGACCTCGCCGACGACATAGGCCTGCGGGTCGACGCTGTCGATGCCATGGCGGAACTCGCTCCACCAGGCGAGGTTCTTCGCCAGGATCTTCGGGTCGTGGCGCTGGCTCTCGAAGTCGTAATAGACGTGCTGGGCCGCGTCGAGGCGAAAGCCGTCGACGCCGCGCTTCAACCAGAACCGGCCGATGTCGATCATCTCCTTGCGCACGGCCGGGTTGTCGAAGTTCAGGTCCGGCATCTGGTCGACGAAGATGCCGAGATAGTGCTGTTTGCCCAGCGCGTGCCACGCGGGCGAACCGGTGGCGCTGATCGCGTCGAGATCGGTGTGCTGGTTCGACCACTGGTACCAGTCGTGGTACGGGCTGGCCGGATCGCGCGCGGCCTTGAACCACGGGTGCTCGCTGCTGCTGTGGTTGATCACCAGGTCCATGATGATCCTGATGCCGCGCTTGTGCGCCTCGGCCAGGAGGCGGTCGAAGTCGGCCAGGGTGCCGTACTCGGGGTTGATGCCGCGGTAGTCGGTGACGTCGTAGCCGTGGTAGCTGGGCGAGGGATTGATCGGCATCAGCCAGATGCCGCTGACGCCCAGCGATTGCAGGTAATCGAGTTTCGCGGTGACACCGTTCAAGTCGCCGATGCCGTCGCCGTTGGTATCGACCCAGCTGCGCACGAAGATCTCGTACCACACGCCGGAGGATGCCGCAGGCGCATCACCGGACATCTCCGGTGACGTCGCCTGCAACGGGCTGGTGATGGCAAGCAGGGCGACCAGGCCGAACAGGGCGTAGCGCAGGCGTGTAGACATGGGTGAATCTCCTCGCTGGATCAGCAACAGCTGGCGGGCAGTGCCCGCCCTACGGCGCGATGGTGGTAGGGCGGGCATTGCCCGCCGGATCTTCTGCATCAACCCCATGGTCTTGCTCAATCATGAGTCACCTGCGCGGCAATGGTCGGCGACGAAGCGGGCGTGGTCGGGCATGCTGGCGGCAGCGCGGCCGACCAGGGTGCGGATGTCGGTGAGGAATCCATCCAGCTGCGCCGTGCCCAGCGCGTCGGCGAGCGGGTGATAGGCCTGCGGCTCGATGCGCTGGCCGATCATCACCTGCAGCCAGGCGACCTCGGTGAACAGCTCCTCGCGCTCGCGGAAGATCTGGCCGTGGCCACGGAACAGCGCGAGCTTGCGCGCCAGTCCGGGCGGAATGTCCATGGCCGCGCATTGGCGCCAGAACGGCGTGTCGTCGCGCTCGGTGGCCTTGTAATGCAGGATCAGGAAATCGCGGATGCTCTCGTATTCGAAACGGGTCTGGCGGTTGTATTCGTCGACCAGCACCGGATCGCATTGGCGGTCGGGGAACATCGCCAGCAGCCGGCTGATGCCGGACTGGATCAGGTGGATGCTGGTCGATTCCAGCGGCTCCATGAAGCCGGCGGCGAGGCCCAGCGCCACGCAGTTGCGTTGCCATGCCTTGCGCCGCATGCCGGTGGTGAAGCGCAGCGGGCGCGGCTCGCCCAGCGGCTCGCCGTCGAGGTGGGCCAGCAGGGTCGCGGCCGCTTCGTCGTCGCCCATGTGCGCGCTGGCGTAGACCAGGCCGTTGCCGGTGCGGTGCTGCAGCGGCACGCGCCATTGCCAGCCGGCCGCGCGCGCGGTGGCGCGGGTGTAGGGCCACAGCGGCTCGCTGCGCGCGCAGGCCACGGCCATCGCGCGGTCGCAGGGCAACCAGTGCTGCCAGCTTTCGTAGCCGGCGTGCAGCGCGCCCTCGATCAGCAGGCCGCGGAAGCCCGAGCAGTCGACGAACAGATCGCCCTCGATCGTCTCGCCGCTGGCCAGCCGCACCGATTCGATGAAGCCGTCGCCCTCGCGCAGCCTGACCTCGACCACCTTGCCCTCGGTGCGTTGCACCACCGCCGGGTCGCAGCGCTTGCGCAGGTACTGGCCGTAGAGCCCGGCGTCGAAATGGTAGGCGTACTTGATGCCGCCCAGCGGCGTGTCGCCGACTTTCTCCATGCGCGCGAAGCGGTGCTCGTTCGCCGCCTGCGTGTTGAGCGAATACGCCCACAGGTCGCTGGCCGGATCGCGCCGGCGCTCGCGCAGCCAGTAATGGTGGAAGCCGATCAGGCCCAGCGGCAGGCCGATGTCGCTGAAGGCGTGCAGGTAGGAATCGCCCAGCCGCCCGAAATCGTTCAACTGCACGCCGAGCTTGAAGGTGCCCTGGGTGGCGCGCAGCATGTCGTCCTCGTCGATGCCGAGGAAGGTGTTGATGTGGCGGATCTGCGGGATGGTGGCCTCGCCCACGCCGACGATGCCGATTTCGTCGGACTCGACCAGGCGGATCCGCACCGCCTTGCCCAGTGCCCGCGCGAGCAGCGCGGCAGCCATCCAGCCGGCCGTGCCGCCGCCGACGATCACCACGCGTTGGATCGGTTGCGCCTGCATGCCCTCGTTCCCAGTCCGTCTCCCGGCGTTCAGTAACCCGCCCGGTCGCCCCTGTCAAAAAAAGGCCCCGTTGAATCCATCCAACGGGGCCCGCAGGGGAGCAGGTGTGTGCTCGTTTACTGGAACTTGTACGAGACGCCGATATCGTAGCGGCGGCCGTAACGCTCCCACGTCAGCACCTGCCGCGGGTCGTTGTTCTGGTAGGTGATGAAGGTCTTGTTGGAGAGGTTGGAACCCTGTGCGATCAGGGTCAGGCCCTTCAGCGCACCGCTCTCGAACGTGTAGCTGACCTGCGCGTCGTAGGTGCTGCCGCCCTGGATGGTCTGCTCGATGCGCGAGGCGCTGATGCCCGACACCTCGCCCAGGAAGCTGGAGCGGTAGCTGTCGCTGACGCGGGCCTCGAAGCCGTCGTGCTGGTAGTACAGCGTGCCGTTGGCGACCCACTTGGACAGGCCCGGCACCGTGATCGGGTTGCTGTTGCCGGCATACACCAGCGAGCTGGCGGTGCGGTTGCCGGTGAAGATCACGCCCAGGCCGTCGAGCGACGGGGTCAGCAGGTTGAACGGCAGGTTCAAGGTGACCTGCGCGCCCTTCACGTAGCCGTGGCCGTCGTTGGTCGGGCCGGAGACGGTGCCCAGGGTGGTGCCGAGCTGGGCCTGCTGGTCCGGGGTCAGGCCGAACGGCAGGAACGAGGCGAAGTCGTACAGGTAGGCCGCGTTCGGGTTGATGTAGTCGCTCAGCTTCAGGTAGTAGCCCGACAGCGCGAAGTAGCCGCCGCCGCCGCTGCGGCAGATGTCCGAGTTCTTCGCGTCGGTGGCCTTGCACTCGTAGCCGTTGCCGCCGGAGAAGTAGTGCTCGTAGCTGACGTTGTAGTTGTCGGCCATGGTCGGCTTGAGCTTGGCGTTGCCGCCGGAGGCGCTGAAGTAGGCCTGGTTCGGGTCGGTGCTGGTCAGGTGGGTGATGTCGCCGCTGACGCCGAGGCTGGCGTTCATCTGGTCCATGCGCGGGCGGGCCAGGGTGCGCGCGGCGCTCACGCGCAGGTCGTCATTGCTGCCGAAGCCGAAGATCAGGTTGGCGCTGGGCAGGACCTTGTTGTAGCTGGTGCTGCCCACCACCGGGATCAGCGTGATCGCGTTGCCGGTGATCGCGCTGCCCGGCGCCACGCGCTCGCCCACCGCGCGCTGCGAGGTGTGCTGGCCCTGCACGCCGAAGTTGCCGCGCAGGCTGACGTCGCCGAGGTAGGTATCCAGGTTGAACTGGAAGTACGGGGTGAGCGTCTTCTCGCGCACCTTCCAGTTCGGCGGCATCGACAGCGAGGAGCCGAAGGTAGGCACGCTGACCAGGGTGCCGCTGGCGAGCAGGCTGAACGGGTCGTAGCAGGTCTGCGCGCCCACGCCCATCCACGACAACGGGCTGCAGCTGGTGCCGGTGAACGGTGCGGTCAGCACGGCGTTGCCGCCGCTGATCGTGCCGCCGCCCAGGGTCAGGAAGCTCTGGTCGATGTGGTAGGTCTTGTCGCGCGTGCTGTGCGCCACGCCGAACTCCACGCTGGAGAACGGACCGCTGGAGAAGCTGCGCTCCACCGCCAGGTGCAGGTTGGCCAGGTAGTCGACCGTGTGCGGCGCGTTGATGAAGCCGGCCTGCACCACGTCGTTGCCGCCGCCCCAGCCCTGCGGGTCGGTCAGCACCATGCCGCTGCCGTAATCCAGCGAGGGGTTGACGTAGAACAGGCCGTCGTTGCGCTCGAAGAAGGCCAGGCTGTCGCGGGCGCCGTTGTTCGCGCCGAAGTCGCTGCCGGAATAGCTTTCGAGGTTGATGTCGTCACGCGTGGCGCGCGAATAGTTCGCGTTGGCGTCGATCGACCAGTCCTCGTTGATGGTGAACTTGTTGTCCCAGTTGAAGTTGTAGACCCGCGCGCTGGTGCTGTTGTAGTCGTTGCGGATGACCGCCTTGACGCCGTCGTAGGTGCCGCTCTGCACGAAGTCGTTCTGCACGTTGCTGCCGGGCGCCAGCGTGGCGTTGCCCCAGAACAGCGGGAACTCCATGCCCTTGGCCTGCTGCACTTCCTTGAAGTTGTCGTAGGTGAGGTCGACGGTGCCGGTGTAGTGGTCGTTGGGCTGCCACTGCACGGTGGCCAGCACGCCGCGGCGCTTCATCGTGTCGGAGATGCCGTAGTTCTTCGAGCCGCCGATCACGGCATTGCCGTCGGCGTCGCTCGGGTAGCCCCAGGGTGCCTGGTGCTGGATCTGCGCGGGGTTGGATTCGATGTCCACGCCCAACGTGACGCCGATCGTGTGGTCGGCGAACTGGTTCACCCACACGCCGTTGAGGTTGTAGCCCTTGTCGCTGACGCCGCGGCCGTCGGACAGCTGCGACATGCCGTCCCAGATGTAGTGCGCGTTCACCGCCGCTTCGGGGCCGCTCTTTTCCAGCGGGCGGATGGTGTGCATGTCCACCGTGCCGGTGAGGCCCTGGCCGATCAGGTTGGCCTGCGGGGTCAGGTGCACCACCACGTTGTCGAACCAGCTCGACGGATACTGGTCGAACTGCACGTCGCGGTTGTTGGAGGTGGATACCTGCTGGCCGCCGTTGATCAGCGCGGTGGAGAAGTCCGGGCCCAGGCCGTGGATGGTCAGCACCTGCGGGCGACCGCTGACGGTCTGCACGGCCAGGCCGGGCAGGCGGCCGAGCGTGTCGGCGATGCTGACGCCGGGCAGCTTGCCGATCTGTTCGGCCGAGACGGCCTCGACGATGCTGCTGGCGTTGCGCTTGAGCGCGGTGGAGTTCTCGATGCTGCTGATGAAGCCGCTGACCTCGACGGTCTGCAGCTGCTTGGCGTTGTCCTTGGCGGACCGGCGGCGGTCCTTGTCGACCTTGGTGTCGGTCGCGGACGCATCCTGAGTCTGGGCGTCCTGGGTTTGAGTGTCCTGCGCGGCGGTTGCGCTCCCGGCCAGCGGGGTGGCCGCGTGGGCGGGAATGAATGCGCAGAAACCGACCGACGCCAGCGCCAAGGCAAGCACGTTGTGTTTGAGTATCACCGTTGTCCCCTCCCAGGGTGCTGCAAGTCTTTTTGATGATCGTGATGGTGGCCGGAATGTTGTAGCCGGCTTCCGCCGGACACACGGCGACCGATTCCGTGATGCCGATGTTAGGACGGCTGCGCGAGGGCGAGCCGTTCATGCATACGTATTCATTCTGTTGCGGCGCGTCGCAAAGCATTTCGCCGCGTTGCCGGTGCTCGCGCCGGGCGGCACCGACGCGATATTCGCGCCGCGGGCGGAATTTCCCTGAAAACGGCGGTGCGGCGCGGTGCGAGGCGAGCCGGGTGGGTTTGCGTTTGGACGTCCATACGCTCGACGCCAGGGTCATGTTGCAAAGCGACAGCCGGCGTCCATGAATACGTATGCACGATCGCGGCGGGTTCGAACGCAGCCGTTAAGCTGCCTGCCAGGCCCGACGGCAACGCGCTTCTGCGCGCGCTGTCACGCGGGCGACAACGGCATGGACAGGCGAATGAGCGAGACCCCGTGGTGGCGTGGCGCCATCATCTACCAGATCTACCCGCGCAGCTTCCTCGACACCGACGGTGACGGGGTGGGCGACCTGCCGGGCATCGTCGAACGGCTCGACTACGTGGCCGGGCTGGGCGTGGATGCGATCTGGGTGGCGCCGTTCTTCAAGTCGCCGATGGCGGATTTCGGCTACGACATCGCCGACTACCGCGAGGTCGACCCGCTGTTCGGCACGCTGGAGGATTTCGACCGTCTGCTGCACAAGGCGCACGGGCTCGGCTTGAAGGTGATGATCGACCAGGTGCTCAGCCACACTTCGGCCGAGCATGCGTGGTTCCGCGAAAGCCGGCAGAGCCGCGACAACTCCAAGTCCGACTGGTACGTGTGGGCCGACGCGCGGCCCGACGGCACGCCGCCGAACAACTGGCTGTCGCTGTTCGGCGGCAGTGCGTGGCAGTGGGAGCCGCGCCGCGGCCAGTACTACCTGCACAACTTCCTCGCCTCGCAGCCGGACCTGAACTTCCACAATCCCGAGGTGCGCGCGGCCACGCTGGACAACGTGCGCTTCTGGCTGGACAAGGGCGTGGACGGCGTGCGCCTGGATGCGATCAACTTCTGCTTCCACGACCGCCAGCTGCGCGACAACCCGGCCAAGCCCAGCGAGCGCCGCGTGGGCCGCGGCTTCAGCCCGGCCAACCCGTACGCGTTCCAGTACCACTACTACAACAACACGCAGCCGGAGAACCTGGGTTTCCTGGCCGAACTGCGCAAGCTGATGGACGGCTATGCCGACGTGGCCGCGCTGGGCGAGATCTCCTCGGAGGATTCGCTGGCCACGATGGCCGAGTACACCATGCACGGCCGCCTGCACATGGGCTACAGCTTCGAGCTGCTCACCGAGGATTTCAGCGCGGCGCACATCCGCGACACGGTACGCCAGCTGGAAGCGCAGATGACCGAAGGCTGGCCGTGCTGGGCGATCTCCAATCATGATGTGGAGCGCGTGCTCAGTCGCTGGGGCAACGGCGACGCCTCGGCGCAGCTGGCCAATCTGTTCACCGCGATGGTCTGCTCGCTGCGCGGTTCGGTGTGCATTTACCAGGGCGAGGAACTGGGGCTGACCGAAGCGGACGTGCCCTATGAATCGTTGCGCGACCCGTACGGCATCGCGTTCTGGCCGCAGTTCAAGGGCCGCGACGGCTGCCGCACGCCGATGCCGTGGAGCGACGCGGACGCACAGGCCGGTTTCAGCCACGGCATGCCGTGGCTGCCCGTGCCCGAGGAACATCGCGCCCGCGCCGTGGCGCAACAGCAGGACAACCCGCAATCCGTGCTCAACGGCTTCCGCACCTTCATGCGCTGGCGCCAGGCGCATCCGGCGCTGCGCTGGGGCGACATGGCCTTTCTGGAAACGCCCGAGCCGATCCTCGCCTTCACCCGTCGACTGCAGGGCCAGACGCTGCTGGTCGTGTTCAACCTCGGCACCTCAACCGTCGAGGTGACCTTGCCGGCGCTGCCAGGTGCCCCGGTCGCACTCGACGGTCACGGCCTGCAAGCCGGCACGATGCAGGACGGCAAGCTGCAACTGCCCGGTCACGGAGCGTGGTTCGCCCGGCTGGGTTGATGGCGCGGTCCCTGCGTTGCTTGCGGCCCTTCGCCTTTGCAGGAGCGCACCCCGCATCACGCTCGCTCGTCGATCGGAAACCGCCGTACGCCCATGCGCGACGTAGGGCGGGCATTGCCCGCCGGCTCTTCGTGGCAGCGTGACCAGGAGCGGCGGGCGGTGCCCGCCCTACGAGGGCGCTGCGTTTGTGGATGGAGGTTTCCGGTGTCGCGTCGAGCGTGTGCGCGACGCGACACCCGACGCCTTACTTGCGCTGGTCCGCCGTTGCCTCACGCGCGGCGCGGAACTCCGAGTCCTTGCTCCAGCCCGGCCACTGGTCCGAGTTCGCCAGCTGGCTGCCGACGGTGTAGAGCAGCTGCAGGTCGCGCGCCATGCCGGTGAACGGCCAGCTCGCCTGCCACTCGTCGGAGGGCTGGTGGTAGTGCTTGGCGGTGTATTCCTTGTCCGCCGCCTCGCCCGCCTTCAGGCCGCCGTCGATGCGGTCGCTGCCCGAGCCGAACGACACTGCCGGCACGCCGCGCTTGGCGAAGGAGAAGTGATCGGAGCGGAAGAAGTAGCCCGCTTCCGGATGCGAGTCCGGCGTGTAGACCATGTGGAACTGCTTCGCGTCGGCGGTCAGATCGTCCAGCAGGCCGAGCTTGGCGCTGCCGGAGATGGTGAAGTCGCGGGTGGGGCCCTGCGGGTCGAGCGCATCCATGTTGATCACGCCGGTGGTGGTGGCCAGCGGGTACAGCGGATGGCTGGCGTAGTACTCCGAACCGAGCAGGCCCTTTTCCTCGGCGGTGACGTTGAGGAAAACCACGCTGCGCTCCGGTTGCGGCGCGTGCGCGAAGGCGCGGCCCATCTCGATCAGCGCCGCGGTGCCGGTGGCGTTGTCCACCGCGCCGTTGTAGATGCGGTCGCCGGTGGCATCGGGCAGACCGACGCCCAGGTGGTCCCAGTGCGCGCTGTAGATCACGGTCTGGTCGGGGTGCCTGGAGCCGATCACGCGACCGACGATGTTGTGCGAGGTGATCACGCTCTTGTCGACCTTGAAGTTGGCCGACAGGCTTTCGCCCTTCAGCGCGATCGGCTTGAACGCGCGCGTCTGCGCGAGCTTCTTGGCGTTGTCGAAATCCAGCCCCGCGTGCTTGAACAGCTGCACCGCCAGGTCGCGCTGAATCCAGCCTTCCAGCGGCACGTGCGAGTCGCCCGGCTTGTCGCGCACGATGTCGAACATGGTGTTGGTGTTGGAGTTCTTCACCGTGGCCCAACCGTAGGAGGCCGGTGCGGTCTCGTGGATCACCAGCAGGCCCAGCGCGCCTTGCCGCGCGGCTTCCTCGTACTTGTAGGTCCAGCGACCGTAGTAGGTCATGGCCTTGCCGCCGAAGTCGCCCTTGCCGGTTTCGAAATCCGGATCGTTGACCAGCACCACGGCGATCTTGCCGTGCAGGTCGACGCCCTTGAAGTCGTCCCAGTTGCGCTCCGGCGCCTTCACGCCGTAGCCGACGAAGACCAGCGGCGCGTGGCTGATGTCGATCGCGCTGGCGCCGTTCATCGGCGCGCGGATGGCGATCTGTTCGCCCTGGGTGAGCGGCTCGCTCTTGTCGCCCAGGGTCAGGCTGAGCGAAGGCTTGCCGATGATCTCGCTGCGCAGCAGCGGCACGGCCTGCGTCCACAGCCGCTTGCCGTCCTTGAGGTCGCCGCCCGGCTGCAGGCCGGCGGCCTTCATCTGCTCGACCACGTAGTCGATCGTGCGCGTCTCCGCCGGCGTGGCCGGACCGCGGCCCTCGAAGGCATCGGAGCTCAGCGTCTTGACCTCGTCGGAAAGTCGCTGCGTGCTGAAGGTGGGGACATCGGCAGCCTGTGCGCCGGCACAGGCGCCGATGATGAGCGCAGAGAGAATCAATCGCTTCACGGGCAATCCATCACGTGGGGGAGGGAAGCCCGATACTAGTCAACAAGCCGGTACCGGTCCATGTCCCGGCGGATGCCCGCGGCGCCGGCTGTGCTCAGTCGATGCCGATCACCTTGCCGCTGTGCGCGTCGATGCGCAGCTTGACCTTCTTGCCGGCGGGGTTGTCGGCCTTGGCCTTCCAGATGCCGTCGTCGTAATCCACGTCGTGCACGTGGGTGTAGCCCTGGGTCGACAGCGCCGCTTCCACGTCGTGCTTGCTCAGCGTGGAGACTTGCGCATCCGGGTAGATCTGGCCGGTGCTGGCGTCGACGCGCACGTCCAGGTCGTTGCCGTCGGCGCTGTCCGCCTCGGCCTTCCGCATGCCGTCCTTGAACTTGAGGTCGTGCACGTCGGTGTAGCCCTGGGCGGTGAGTCGGGCGCGCACTTGCGCTTCGGTCAGCGCCTGCTGCGCGATCGCGCTCTGGTAGGCGCCCAGCGACAGCGCGCCGATGCTCAGGGCCAGGGCCAGGGAGGGGATCGTCGGTTTCATGGCGCACCTCGTTGCTTGCGGAAAGCTTCGAGTCTTGGGTGCCCGACGAAAACACGCGGTGAACGCGGGAGTGAATCCCCGCCAACGGTTCAGCAACGTGATGGACCGTACCGCAAACGCGACGCCGCCGCCCGGTGGAGTGCCGGGCGGCGGCGCGCGAGTGGATCAGACGGTATTGATCAACGCGAGGTCGATCAACCCGCGCACATCAGAGCGCAGCTTCCTTCAGCTTCTTCAGCGGGCGCACCTTCACCTTCACGGTGGCGGGCTTGGCCGCAAACACCTGCTCCTCGCCGGTGAACGGGTTCTTGCCCTTGCGCTTCGGCTTGGCGGCAACCTTCACGGCGTTGATCTTGAACAGACCGGGCAGGGTGAACTGGCCCACGCCCTTCTTGTGCACCGAGGCGAGCACGGCCGACTCCAGGCCGGCGAGCACGGCCTTGACCGCTTTTGCTTCGACATTGGCCTGGGCGGCGATGTGGGCGATCAGCCCGGACTTCGACAGGCTCTCGCCGATCGGCTTGACCGGCGCGGCGGACTTGGCGGCGGCAGGCTTGGCAGCCTTGGCGGGAGCTTTCTTGGCAGTGGTTTTGGTAGCCATTAGTTGGTCTCGATAGTAGGAAACCCCGGCTTTCTGGGCTCGGAGGCCTTGCGGCCCGCACAATGTAGCGAAATTTTAGGGGTTTGACGCAACTGTCGCGCTTCAATCGCGATATTTTTTTCGCGGCGCGCCGGATGCGGCGTTGCACGACGCACAGATGCGGCTCGCGTGCTTCGTCATCCACGCCCGCTGCACATCGCACCGGTATGCTCCCCGCACGTTCCCCACCGGCTTGGCCCATGACGAAACTTTCCGCGACGAGCCGGCAGGCCGGACGCACCATGCGTGGACGCGCGCACGGCTTGCGCCGGTCACGATGGGCGATGCTGCTGCTTGTGCTCATGCCGGTCGCGTGGGCGGCGACGCCGATCACGCTGCGGTTCTCCGACGCCGCACCGGGCAACACGCTGCCGGCAGGCTGGAAGGCGTATGCCATGTCGCGGCACCGTCCGGCGGCGCCGATGGCGATCGTGCGCGACGGCGCCCACGGCGTGTTCCACATCGACGCCGATCACGCTGCCGGCGCCATCGCCCACACGCTGGACCTGCCTGCCGCCACCACGCTCGGCTGGCGCTGGAAGGTGGACCACAGCGTGGCGGCGGCGGATCTCGCGCGGAAGAAGGGCGACGATTTCGCCGCGCGCGTCTACGTGTTCTTCGACGTGCCGCCGTCCAGCCTGTCCTGGCTGCAGCGCATGAAATTGAAACTGGCCCGCCGCGCGCTGGGCCACGCGATGCCCACCGCGGCGCTTTGCTACGTGTGGGACAACCGGCATCCGATCGGCACCATCGCTCCCAGTCCGTTCTCGCCGCTGATGCACACGGTGGTCCTGCAAAGCGGCAACGCCCGCGCCGGCGCCTGGCAGGTGCAGAGTCGCGATCTCGCCGCCGACTACCTGGCCGCATTCGGTCGCCCCGCGCCACGTATCACCGGCATCGCGCTCGCCGCCGACACCGACAACACCGGTGGCCACGTGCAGGCGTGGTTCGGCGACGTGACGCTCGCTCCAGCCGCTGCCGAATAGCTTGTGCAGTTTTTTGCGTGACCCCATCGCGTGGGGCGGGCACCGCCCGCCGGCCATTTCGCGACATGACGATGGCGGGCAGTGCCCGCCCTACGGTTTCGGTTTGGTCCGGCGGCGCGGCTTGGTCTGCGCGGCGGCAATCAGTTCCTGCAGGTAGGCGATGCCTTCCTCCTCGGGGAAGAACGCCACCACGTCGGCCACGCTGAGCCCGTGACGCTGGCGCAGGGCCAGGAACTCATCGCGCGCCACCGACAGGCGCTGCGCGGCGGCGGCCTTCTTGCCCACCGGTTTGGCCGGTGCGGGGGCAGGGGTCTTGCGTTCGAGTTGGGCGAGTTCTTCCTGGAACTGGCGGAAATCGTATTTCGAGGCTGTCATCGGGACACTGGTCGGGGCGGAGTTCGCGTATTTTCGCATGGCCACCCCACCCGCGCCGCCCTCAGGCCGCGTCGCGTGCGCGCCAGCCAGTGTCGGCCGGCGAGGCCCGGTGACGTGCAGCGGCATATGCACGGGAAAAACGTGCGGCGCAACTGTCGTCCCTCGTCACCCTGGCCGCGGGCGCGGCCTCGACCGGTGCCGGCGTGCGTGCCGGGGCCACGTCCTGTCGCCGCTGGTCCCGGCGGATCCGCAGCATTGCCTGCAGCAACGCTTCTTCATCGGCCTGTCCGGTCAGCGCCATGCGGCACGCCGCGTGGCGCAGCAGGAAATGGATCGCCAGTTCTTCGGGAGAGTTCGATGCGGTGCAATCGATGACTTCTTCCATGGCTGCTTCTCGATGACGGAACCGGGGTGGTTCACTGAAACCGGCAGCAGAAACCGTGCCAAATGAGAACTGCGTCACAGGATCGGGCGTCACCAGCCGAAAATCCCCTCGCCATCCGGCAGAGGGGCACGGCGAATTGCCCTTGCGAGGGGACGCGGGCGCTTCGGCAAGACCAGGCAGATCGACCGGATACCCGCCGGACATGGGCAGGGGTGGGGATGCTGACCGCCACCGGGCGCCGCAGAGCGTGCTGCGCAACCGCCGGCGAACGGCAGCTGCGAAAAATGAAAAGGGCCTGCATCGCTGCAAGCCCTTGGAATTCATGGTGGCCGGGGACGGAATCGAACCGCCGACACGGGGATTTTCAATCCCCTGCTCTACCAACTGAGCTACCCGGCCGGGAACCTGGCGATCAAGCACAACCGGGTGGGTTGCCGTTGATGCGTGGAGCCGTGCATTAGACCGAAAGTGCGCGGGATCGTCAAGACGCGGAGGGCGGCGGGGTGAAGCCGGCGGCCTGGTCGAAATCGCCGCCGAACAGGAATTTCTCCATCTGCTCGCCCAGGTACTGGCGCGATTTCGCGTCGAGCGGGTTGAGCCGGTACTCGTTGATCAGGGTGGTCTGGTGGGCCAGCCACTGCTGCCACGCGGGCTTGGAGATCTCCGCGTAGATGCGCTGGCCGAGCGGGCCGGGCCAGGGGGCGAAGTCGAGGCCTTCGGCGTCGACGTGGAGTTTGCTGCAGTGGATGGTGCGGCTCATCGGTTCATTCCTGTGCGCGCGCGAAAAGCGCGCGGGTACGGCGTGGGAGTGTGCGATGCGCGCGGGGTCGGGGTCGCTGATCTGCGGCAAGCGGAGTTGCCGACGCGGCGCATTCGCGACGAATGCGCATTATCGGCGATGGACGCGGGCTTGTCGCGCCGGGGCATGCCCGCCCCGGCGTTGGCCGGCTTGCGGTCAGGCCGCCTGCTTGTCGTTGGCGGAGGCAAACACCTGGTCGGCCCACTGCGTGGCGCCAAGGTAGATCGAGGCCATGCTCATGATGCGCTGGGGCGTGGCCATGCCGCCGGTCATTTCGCCGGCTTCCCAGGCGATGATCTGCTTGAGCAGGGCGCCGTAGGGACCGCTGCGGTCGGTCAGTGCTTCGCTGACTTCCGGCACCAGCCGCAGATGGCTGAGCAGGAAGTCCATCGGCGCGCACATCAGCGTGTCCAGCAGCGAGAACAGGCCCACGGTGAAGGCGGTTTCCGGCGAGATGGCCGAGTTGCCGGCGGCGAATTTCTCGCACATGTGCGCACGGATCAGCGCCGCGCGCAGCAACTCGGGGGGATGATCGTCCATGCTGCACATGGACATCGTCTCGATCCAGTTGCGCATGCGCGTGACGCCGAAGAAGATCGCCGCCTGCTGCACCGACTTCAGCTGGCGCGGCAGGGCGAAATAGGCGGAGTTCACGCAGCTGAGCAGCTTGTAGCTGAGCACGGCGTCATCGCGGATGATGTTGCCCAGTTCCACCGGGCCGGGATTCTTTTCCTGCAACGCGCCCATCAGGCGCAGGATGCTCATGCGGTTGGCGGTGAGCACCGGCACGGCGACGGGCTGCGGGATCAGCAGGAACCGTCCCTGGACCGCCTGCACCTGCAGTTCGAGGCAGCGCTCGTAGGTGGGATGGTCGTTGACCTGGCCGACGACCACGCGGATGCCGCGGGCGAACAGGTAGTCGGTGCGTTCCTTCAGGGCTTCCGGCGTGAGCCGGCTGGCGTCCAGCCGTGCGAGTTGCACGATCTGCAGCAGCGCCTGCAACTGGCGGCTGTTTTCCGGGTCGATGTCGCCGGCTTCCAGCAGCAGCTGGCAGCCACGTTCGGCCATCTGCTGCAGGCGCTTCATCAGTGCCGGGTCGTCGGCCACCGAGGGCTGCAGCACCACGCCCAGGCGCGGCTGGTGCAACAGCACGTCGGAATCCTCGGGCAGCAGTTCGGCCGGCAGGTTGAGAAAGGCGCGGTTGCCGCGGACCAGCCGGGTCAGCGCACCGTCGGTGATGGTGGAGAGCACGCTGCGCAGCAGGTTCTGCTCGTCGCCCGGCTCGCAGTGGAAGACGATCTCGTAGGCGAACAGGTTGCGCTCGCGGTCGAGCATCGGCGTGCGCAGTACCGGCAGCGGCGTGGCCAGCGGGACAAGCGGAGTGTTTTGCTGCTGCTCGGCAGCGCTGGCGTGTTTGGAAGAGGCGACGGGGGAAGCGTGGAGGTTGCTCATGTCGGTCATCGCGTCGGTGCGAGGCCAGCCAGCGGCTGCCGCGCGGTCAGTGGGGGAGTCGCCTGCGGGGACAGGTGGCAGCGGGTTGGATGAGAGTGGAGGTCATGCGGCAGCCAGCGACTTGGAGCGGAGGCTGCCATGCAGTTCACCGCTGCTGCCGTAGAGTTCGCCTTCGCCGGCGTGGCCGGTGAGGATGGCCAGTGCCTGGCGCAACTGCGCCAGCCGCTGGTTGACCAGGCTGCCGTTGCGCAGGTTGAGCGCGTGGCAGTGACGCAACACCTGCAGGATCTGCGCCCAGCGCGATGCGCGCATGGCATCGCCGACCGGCTGCTGGCGCTGCAGCAACTGGCGCTCGGCGTCGAGCTGCTCCAGTTGCTGCATCAGTGCCTGCTTGCGGTTGCCGGCCGCGTCCAGTGCTTCGGCGTCGGCGTGGTCGAGCGCGGCACGCTCGTCTTCCAGCGTCGACTGCAGTTCGTTGGCACGCTGCTGCATCTCGTCCAGAACGGACGCCAGCGCATCGTTCAGTTCGTGCTGCAGCGGCTGTCTCATGCCTTGTCCGTGCCGCCGAGTTGCTGATCCATCGCCAGCAGGCGATCGGCGATCTTGCCGGCGTCGATCTTGTAGCTGCCGTCGGCAATGGCCTGGCGCACCTGCTCGACCCGCTTGGCGTCGATCGGCGAAGCGTCGCCCAGCCGGGCGGCCTCCTGCAGTGCCCGAGCCGAGTCGGTCAGCTTGAGCTGATCGGCACTGCGTGGGGCGGCGACCGAAGCCTCCGGCGCGGCGGCCGCGTTGGTCGAGGTGCCGCTGCCCGTGCCGCTGCCGGCCTGCGGCAGCTTCGGCAAACCGTTGTTGGTAATCGTCGTGTTCATGGAACCCGTCCCGCTGGAGTGTGCCCTGTGACTGGATAATCGGCCGCTGTCCGGAAAACTTTAGCAGCCCGTCGAAAAATCGACCGGGCCGTGGCCACCGCTCGCGCCGTGGCACAAGTGACTGATTTTCATGGTTCGAATGAGGAGTGTCGGTTTCACGGCAGAGCCACCACCACGCCCGGCGCGCTGACCATGGCGTCGATCACCCGGCCCGATGCCGCGTTGCGCACGCGCAGGCGGGCGCCATTGTCGCCGCTGCCCAGCGCCACACCCTCGGCGCGCACCGAGATGCCTTCGAGCTGCGCGAGCACCTGCACGTGGTCGCCCGCGCGCACCATGCGTCGCCCTCCCAGGCTGCCGGGGCTGAGCACGCTGCCGCGCGCCAGTGCGCGCGAAAGCGTGCGGCCGGCAATCTGGTCGAGGTTGTCCAGGTAGCCGTAGCCGAGGCGGGTCACGTCGCGTTCCTCGGCATGCACATCGGCGGCGCCGATGCCGTCGCCGCGCAGCAGCGCGCGGCTGCTCACCAGCACATGGCGAAACACCTGCAACCGGATCGGCACGCGCACGATCCAGCCGCCGGGCTGCGGGCATTGCACCGGCACGGTCATCCGCGAGCGCGGCTGCGCCTGGTCGGAAACGAGCGCGCGCAGCGGTTCGCTGCACGCCTCCAGTTGCAGGCGCGTGTCCAGCGGCTCGGTGCTCACCACCACGCGGCTGCCGGGCCGGCTGTAACGATCCTGCACCGCCTGTTCGGCCGCCGCACGCACGCTGTCCAGCGACTGCGTGGCAGCGGCATGCGCGGTGGCGCTGCCGAGCAACGCTGTCAACCCGACGGTGGCGAGGGCGGCGCGCAGGGTCATGCGTCGGCCAGCATGGCGTCGAGCTGGGCGAGCAGGGCGTCCTGGCCGGCTTCGAGTTCGCGTGCCACGGCGCTGGCCTGGTCGAGCTGGCCGGCGCCGAGCAGGGTGATGAAGCGCTGGCCCTGTTCGCCCAGCTGGGAACCGGCATCGCCGAGCGCGGCGCCGTTGTCGGCACCGTGGCGCAGGTGGGCCAGCCGCCGCACGCCGTTGACCAGGGCGTGGGTGTCGAACCAGCGCCGATCCAGCGCGGCCGGTTCGAGCAGGGCCAGGTTCATCGCCTGACGCAGGTTCATGGCCGCTTCGCGCACGGTCAGGCTGAGGCTGGCCGGATCGTTGCCGCTTTCGCCTTCCAGCCAGTCCAGGCCGAGGCGATGCGTCAGCAGGGCGGCGCGGTGGAGTGATTCGGATTGCCGCCGCGCCTCGTTGCTGCGGCGCTGCGAGGCGCCCAGCGCGGCCTGCGCCGTGGTCGCGCGTGCATGCTGCGCGTCGTGCCCCTGCTGCAATTTGCGGACGCGCTCGCTGGCGGTACGCAAGGCGGCGCTGCCTTCGCCCAGCAGGTGGCTGGACTGGCTCACGCCGACCTGGGCGCGCTTGAGCTGCTGCAGGCCGTGGTTGACGTCGCCATCGAGCTGCAGCGAGAAATCGCCGATGGAGACGGTGACGGTCTCGATCTCGGTCGTGGTAAGCGCGGTCTTCTCGGCCAGCTGCTTGACCTCGTCGGCCACCACCGCGAAGCCGCGCCCGGTCTCGCCGGCGCGGGCCGCCTCGATGGCGGCGTTCAACGCCACCAGATTGGTCTGGTGGGCGATCTCCTGCACCGCGCCGGTCAGCTTGCGGATCTGTGCGACCTGTTCGGCCAGCTTGCTCTGGTTGCGATTCATCGCGCTGAGCGCGCTGCGCAGCAGGCGCAGTTGGCCGTCCAGCTCGCTCACGCCCTCGGCGCCGACGGTGCCGGCTTGGCCGGCCTGCTCCAGATCGGTGGCCAGTTGCTGCAGGGCCGTCGAGATCCCGGCGCTGCCATCCGTCAAGCGATCGACGCTGGCGCGGCTTTCGGCGGCGGCCTGGTCCAGCGCAGTCTGCTCGCGCGCCAGTTGTTGCGCGGCACCGAGCACCAGACCTTGCTGCTCCATGGTCTGCAACGCCACCGCCGACGGCGGTCGGCTGGCGGCGCGCGCCAGCAGCGGCGCCAGCACCGCGGCGGTGCGCGGATGGCGGCGTCGCAGCACGGCGAGCTCGGCGTCATCGCCCTGGGCGGCGGCCTTCACCAGGGCGGCAATGTGCTGTTTGAGGAGAAAGCTCATGGTGCTGGCATCGACTCGCAAAGGGATGGAATGGCTGCTGCATCGGCCACGGATGTCGAAGCTTGAGCAAGCAATCCGCGTGCCAGTGCCGTCGACGCTGCCCGCACCGCCCACCTGCAGGAGCCCGCTCGCGGGCGATGCTTTTGAAGCCGGGATTCGGGATTCGCAAGAGCTTCCAAGAGCAGGAGCATCGCCCGCGAGCGGGCTCCTGCGGGTTCGCGGACGCGTTCGGCTAAAGACGCGGCGCGGGCTGCCGATAGCGCAGCAGACGGTCGCGTTGCGGCCACGCTTGCCGAGGGAGGCCGCATGGCCGGCACATTGCTGGAGAAAGTGGAGCAACACACGCGGCTGGCCGGGCACAACCGGGTGGCGATGCTGCTGTTCCGGCTGGGCGATGAGCAGCTGTTCGGCATCAACGTGTTCAAGGTGCGCGAGGTGTTGCGCCGCCCGCCGATGGAGCGCCTGCACGGCGTGCACGAGCTGATCGCGGGCAGTTGCGATTACCGCGGGCAGACCATCCCGGTGATCGACCTCGCCGCCGCGCTGGGCTACGCGCCGCTGCGCGAGGTCGAGTCGGCGCATCTGATGGTCACCGAGTTCAACCGCTCGGTGCAGGGTTTCCTGGTGGCCGACCTGCAGCGCATGGTGCATTGCGCGGGCGACGCGATGGCGGCGCCGGCCAGCGCGCTGGGGTTCGGTTCGCGGGTGAACGCGGTGACCCGGGTCGATGGCGCGCTGCTGGCGGTGGTCGACGTGGAGCACGTGCTGGCCAGCATCGACGCACCGCCGGCCGAGCTGTCGGCGGGGCTGCAACGCGAGGCCAGCCACCGTTCGCTGGCCTCGCGGCGGGTGATGGTGGTGGACGATTCGGGCATCGCGCGCCGACGGCTGGTCAATCTGTTCAAGCAGCTGGGCACCGATTGCGTGGTGGCCAAGGACGGGCGCGAGGCGCTGGAGCGGTTGCTGGAACTGGCCGCAGGCGACTCGGCGCAGGCGATCGAACTGGTGGTGTCGGACATCGAGATGCCGCGCCTGGACGGCTATGCGCTGACCCGCGCCATCCGCGAAGCACCGACGCTGCGCCGGATCAAGGTGCTGCTGCACAGTTCGCTCAGCGGCATGTTCAACGAGGGCATGGTGAAGGAGGTCAAGGCCGACCGATTCGTGGCCAAGTTCCATCCCGACCAGCTGGCGCAGGCAGTGATGGAACTGTTGCCCGAACCTGTCGCCGCACCGCAGGCGGCAACCGGCTGACGCCGGGCGCGCGGCGCCGGGGCTGCGTCAACAAACCGTCTTTCGCCGCGGCATCGGCCTGACGGTGCCGTGCGACATGCGCGGAATTTGAGCTGCCGCAAGGCTTCCCGGCCCGTGGCATGCAATTTGCCTTTCGCTTCCGTGCAGCAGTGCATGCGGAGCGAAACGATGAACCCATCCACCCCCAATCTGTTCGGCATCCATACCCAGGCGCTTGACCTGTGGCAGCGCCGTACCGAGGTGCTGGCCAACAACCTGGCCAACGCCGACACGCCCGGATACCTGGCGCGCGACGTGGATTTCCGCAAGGCGCTGGCCACGGCCAGCGGCGCGGCGAACGGCGTGGCGCTGGAAACCGATGCGCCGGGGCAGATCGCCGGCGCCGGGCGCAGCGCCGAAACGCTCGCCTACCGCGTGCCGACCCAGTCCAGCATGGACGGCAACACCGTCGATGCGCAGGTGGAGCAGGCCGCGTTCGCCGCCAACGGCGTGCACTACCAGGCCAGCCTGTCCTTCATCACCGCACAGATCCGCATGTTGCGGATGGCGATCAACGGAGGCCAGGGCTGATGTCGATGTTCTCCATCTTCAGCGTGGCCGGCTCCGGCATGGCCGCGCAGTCGACCCGCCTCAACACGGTGGCCAGCAACCTGGCCAATGCCGACAGCGTGGCCAGTTCGCCCGAAGCGGCCTACCGCTCGCGCGAGCCGCTGTTCGCCACCATCCGCAATCAGCAGGGCGCCGGCGATCCGAATGCGCCCGGCGACGGCGTGCAGGTGCTCGGCGTCACCGAGAGCCAGGCGGCGATTCCCCGCCGCTACGAACCGGGCAACCCGCTGGCCGATGCCGACGGCTACGTCTATGCGAGCAACGTCAACCCGGTCGACGAGCTGGTCAACATGATTTCGGCTTCGCGCTCGTACCAGAACAACGTCGAGGTCATGAACTCGGCGCGGCAGCTGCTGCAGAAAACCCTGGATCTGGGCAAGTGAGGCGCCAACGCATGAACCACCTTCAGTCCGCCACGAGGAACCACGCATGAGCGACATGGCGATCGGCAATGCCGCCAGCGCGGCGAAGGCAGCCAGCCTGGGCAAGGAGAAAACCCTGGGCCAGGCCGATTTCCTGAGCCTGCTGGTGCAGCAGATGCGCAACCAGGACCCGACCAAGCCGATGGATTCATCGCAGATGGTCAGCCAGCTCGCGCAGATCAGCC
Organism: Rhodanobacter lindaniclasticus; assembly: GCF_004799035.1. GTDB lineage: Bacteria > Pseudomonadota > Gammaproteobacteria > Xanthomonadales > Rhodanobacteraceae > Rhodanobacter > Rhodanobacter lindaniclasticus. The sequence continues at coordinate 198,985 of NZ_MWIO01000013.1, read as the reverse complement.
AGGTCTCGGCGACGCAGGCGTTGCAGACCTCGTTCGACGATCTCGGCAAGTCGCTGCAGGGCAACCAGATCCTGCAGGCCAGCGGGATGATCGGCCGCGACGTGGTGGTGCCTTCGGAGGCCGGCACGCTGGCCGCGAGCGGCATGGACGGCGCGGTCAACGTGCCCGACGGCGGCGGCCAGGTGTTCGTCAAGATCACCGACGCCAGCGGCACCGTGCTGCGCACGATCGACCTGGGCAAGCCTTCGCCGGGGCTGGTGCGCTTCCACTGGGACGGCATCGGCGACAACGGCGAGGCGCTGGCGCCGGGCACCTACGGCCTGGCCGCGCAGGCCGGCAACACCGCCGTGGCGACGTACGTCAGCGGCAAGGTCACCGGCGTGGGCATGACCGGTGCCGACGGCACCTATCTGGACGTGGATGGTTTTGGCGGGGTCCTGCTGAGTCAGGTCGCACAGATCAACTGACGACCTCCGGGTCGCAACCGAACGAGGAAATGCTCCGATGGCATTCAACATTGCACTGAGCGGTCTGAACGCCGCCTCGAAAGATCTCGAGGTCACGGCCAACAACATCGCCAACACCGGCACCACCGGTTTCAAGGGCTCGCGCGCGCAGTTCGCCGAGCTGTTCAGCGCGGCCGGCCCCAACCTGAGCTCCAGCCAGGTCGGCAGCGGCGTGCGCCTCACCAACGTGGCCCAGCAGTTCACCGCCGGCAGCGTGGAGACCACCAACAACAGTCTCGACTTCGCCCTGAGCGGCGAAGGCTTCTTCACCGTGCGCGACGGCAAGGGCTACTCCTACACCCGCGCCGGCGCGTTCCAGAAAGACCAGAACGGCTACGTGATGAACGCCAACGGCCAGCGCCTGCAGGTGTTCCCCTCGGTGGCCGGCGGCGGTTTCGACACCAGCACCATGACCGACCTGCAGCTGTTCACCGCGCAGAACGCGGCCAAGGCCACCAGCTCGGTGCAGATGGCCCTGAACCTGCCTTCCGACGCCACGGCGCCGGCGACCGCCTTCGACCCGCTGAACGATCCGTCCAGCTACAACCAGGCCACGCCGTTCACCGCCTACGACTCGCTCGGTGCCACCCACAACGGCGTGGTGTATTTCGTCAAGGACCCGGCGGCCAACGTGTGGAACACCAATCTCTACATCGACGGCACCGCGGTCGGCACGCCGCAGACGCTGACCTTCGGCAGCAACGGCAGCCTGATTGCCCCGGCCAACGGACAGCTCGCGTTCCCCGCCGCGGCGGTGAGCCCGGGCGCCGACCCGATGCAGCTGACCCTGGACATGACCAAGGCCACCCAGTTCGGCAACGCCTACGCCGCCAGCGCGATCAACCAGGACGGCTATCCCACCGGCATCCTGTCCAGCATCGACGTCTCGCGCGAGGGCGTGGTGCAGGCGAAGTACTCCAATGGCCAGAGCACCGCGCTGGGCCAGCTGGCGATCGCCCAGTTCTCCAACGAGCAGGGCCTGCGCCAGCTGGACAACACCAACTGGGCGGCCTCCTTCGACTCCGGCACGCCGGTGATGGGCGCGGCCGGCAACGGCACCTTCGGCAGCGTGCAGGCCGGCGCGCTGGAGGCCTCCAACACCGCCGATCTCACCGCCCAGCTGGTCAACATGATCAAGGCGCAGCGCAATTACCAGGCGAATGCGCAGGTGATCTCCACCGACAACCAGCTCACCCAGACCATCATCAACATCCGCAATTGAGAAGTGAGGAGCAAGGAGTGAGGAAGTGAGGGAAACGCGGCTTTCTCTCTCTTCTCACTCCTCTCCACTCACTCCTCGAGGAACTCTTCATGGATCGTTCCCTTTACGTCGCCATGACCGGCGCCACGCAGATGATGCGGGCGCAGTCCGAGGTGGCGCACAACCTGGCCAATGCCGACACGGTCGGTTTCAAGGCGCAGCTGTCGGCCTTCCAGCCGCTGGTGATCCAGGGGCCGGGGCTGGCCACGCGCGTCAACGGCGTGGCGCACGGGCTGGGCGTGGACTTGCGCGAGGGCGGCCAGATCGAGACCGGCCGCACGCTGGATGTCGCCGTGCAGGGCACCGGCTGGATCGCGGTGCAGGGCGCCGACGGCAGCGAGGGCTACACCCGCGCCGGCGAACTTCGGCTGACCCCGGACGGCCTGCTCACCGATGCGCGCGGCAACCTGGTGCTGGGTGAGGGCGGTCCGATCAGCGTGCCGCAGAGCAGCCAGATGAACATCGGCGCCGACGGCACCGTGTCGGTGGTGCCGATGGGCCAGTCGCCGGAAACCATCGCCGCGGTGGGCCGGATCAAGCTGGTCAACCCGGCCGTCGACCAGCTCGCGCTGGGCAGCGACGGGCTGATGCATCTCGCCGACGGCACTACCGCGCAGTCGGATCCGGCGGTGACGCTGAAATCCGGCGTGCTGGAGTCGAGCAACGTCGACCCTTCGCAGACGCTGGTGCAGATGATCCAGCTGTCGCGCCAGTACGAGCTGCAGATCCGTTCGATCAAGAGCGCCGACGAAAACGCGCAGGCCGCCTCGCGCCTGCTGCAGATGACCTGACCGGCCTCATTAAAACAGACATCCAGACGTCCAGACGGAGTCCAACGACATGTTTTCATCCTTGTGGGTAGCCAAGACCGGCCTCGATGCGCAGCAGACGCGCATGGACGTGATCTCGAACAACCTGGCCAATGCCAACACCACCAGCTACAAGAGCGCGCGCGCCGCGTTCCAGGACCTGGTCTACCAGAACCTGCGCCAGCCCGGCGGGCAGACCACCGAGCAGACGCAGGCGCCGTCCGGCCTGATGCTGGGTACCGGCGTGCGCGTGGTCGGCAGCGAGAAGCTGTTCACCCAGGGCAACATCGAACAGACCGGCAACTCGCTGGACGTGGCCGTGCAGGGCCGCGGCTTCCTGCAGGTGACGATGCCCGACGGCACCATCGCCTATACCCGCGACGGTTCGCTGCACATGGACCAGAACGGGCAGATCGTCACCGCCAACGGCTACGCGCTGGATCCGGCGCTGAGCGTGCCGGCGAATGCGCAGAGCATCACCATCGGAAGCGACGGCACGGTCAGCGTGAGCCTGCCCGGCCAGGCCGCCACCCAGCAGATCGGTACCGTGCAGCTGGCCGATTTCATCAACCCGGCCGGCCTGCAGCCGAACGGCGACAACCTGTATCTCGAGACCGCCTCCAGCGGCTCGCCGCAGATCGGCCAGCCCGGACTCAACGGCCTGGGCACGCTGGCGCAGGGCGCGCTGGAAAGCTCCAACGTCAACGTGGTGGAGCAGATGGTCAACATGATCGAGACCCAGCGCACCTACGAGATGAACTCCAAGGCGGTGTCGGCGGCCGACTCGATGCTGCAGTTCCTCACCAACAAGACCTGAGGCGCGACGTGATGCCTGCCTGCCGTTTCCCCCTTGCCGTGTGCGCGCTGGCCCTGCTGGCCGGTTGCGCCAGCGGCCCCACTGCACGCGACGACGCGCAGTGGGCGCCGACCCTGCCGCCCGCACAACAGATCGCCGCGGCGCCTGCCGATGGCTCGATCTACCACGAGCAGCAGAACATGGAGCTGTTCGCCGATCCGCGCGCGCACCGCGTGGGCGACATCCTCACCGTGGCGCTGGTGGAGAGCACCCAGGCCAGCAAGAAGGCCACCACCAGCACCAGCAAGACCGACAAGGCCAAGCTCGCCTCGCCCACCGTGCTCGGTCACGCGCTGGCGATCGGCGGCAAGGTCGCCGACATCGGCGTGGACGGCGAGCGCAGCTTCGACGGCGCCGGCTCCAGCAGCCAGAGCAACCAGCTCACCGGGCAGATCACCGTCACCGTGGCGCAGCGCCTGTCCAACGGCAACCTGATGGTGCGCGGCGAGAAGTGGCTGACCATCAACCAGGGCCAGGAACTGGTGCGCATCGCCGGCATCGTGCGCCCGCAGGACATCGGCCAGGACAACGTGGTGCCGTCCACCCGCGTGGCCGATGCCCGCATCAGCTACACCGGCCGCGGCACCCTCGCCGACGCGAACACGCGCGGCTGGCTGTCGCGTTTCTTCAATTCCAAGTGGATGCCCTTTTGAATGAACGCCCATTTGTCCATTGGCTTGACGGGTGCGCGGAGGCACGAGGGCGCGAACCCGCACGGCACCTTCGCCCCTTCTCCCCCTCGGGGAGAAGGTTGGGATGAGGGGCGGATTGTCGCGCGCGAATCCAGGCACGCGCACAACGCTCTGGCTCTTGTGCGCGGCGTGATCCACCTCTTTCGCAAGCGTGTCCCCTCACCCCAACCCTCTCCCCCGAGGGGAGAGGGAGCCAGTGTGCGGCTCGCCTTGGGCATCGCGCTGTGTCTGCTGCTCGTCACTCCCGCCCACGCCGACAAGATCCGCGACCTGGCGCAGGTGGCCGGCGTGCGCAGCAACCAGCTGATCGGCTACGGCCTGGTGGTGGGCCTGGACGGCTCCGGCGACCAGACCACGCAGGCGCCGTTCACCACCCAGAGCCTGGAGAACATGCTGCAGCAGTTCGGCATCACCGTGCCGGCCAATGCGCGGCCGCAATTGAAGAACGCCGCGGCGGTGATGGTCACGGCGGACCTGCCGCCGTTCGCCAAGCCCGGCCAGACCATCGACGTCACCGTCGCCTCGATCGGCAACGCCAAGAGCATCCGCGGCGGCCAGCTGCTGATGGCGCCGTTGCGCGGCGCGGACGGCAACGTCTACGCGGTGGCGCAGGGCAGCGTGGTGGTCGGCGGCATCAGCGCGCAGGGCAAGAGCGGCTCCAGCGTGCAGGTGAACATCTCCGCCAGCGGGCGCATTCCCAACGGCGCCTCGGTGGAGCGGGTGGTGGCCTCCTCGTTCGCCGGCGGCGGCGACCTGATGCTGAACCTCAACACGGCCGACTTCACCACCGCCACGCGCATCGCCACCGCGATCAACCAGGCCTACGGCGCCGGCACCGCGCAGCCGGTGGACGGCGGCACGGTATCGGTACGCGGCCCGCAGGACCCGGCGCAGAAGGTGGCGTGGCTGGGCGCGATCCAGAATCTCGACGTGCAGCCGGGCGACGCGCCGGCGCGGATCATCGTCAACTCGCGCACCGGCACCGTGGTGATCGGCTCGGACGTGCGCGTCACCGCCGCAGCGGTGGCGCACGGCGCGATCCAGGTGACCATCGGCGAACAGCCGCAGGTCAGCCAGCCGGCGCCGTTCAGCCAGGGCCAGACCGCGATCGTGCCGTCCAGCAGCGTGCAGGTCAGCGAGGAAGGCGCGCACATGTTCAAGTTCGGCCCGGGCGTGAGCCTGGATGCGATCGTGCGCGCGGTGAACCAGGTGGGCGCCACGCCCAGCGACCTGATCTCCATCCTGCAGGCACTGAAACAGGCCGGCGCTCTGCATGCCGACCTGGTGGTGATCTGAGCGAGGTGATGTGATGACGCCGCTGAACCCCTCCTCCCCCGCGCTGGATACCTGGACCGAACTGTCCGGCTTCCAGCAGTTGCGCGCGCAGGCGCGCAGCGACGGCGGCAAGAGCGCGCTGCCGGCGGTGGCGAAACAGTTCGAGGCGATCTTCACCCAGATGATGCTCAAGTCCATGCGCGAGGCGAACGCCGGCATGGGCAGCGACCTCGCCGGCAGCGAGCAGGTCGATTCCTATCGCCAGCTGTTCGACCAGCAGCTGTCGCTGAGCCTGGCCAACGGCAAGAACGGTTTGGGCATCGCGAAGATGCTGGTGCGCCAACTGGGCGGCAAGGAAGCAGCGGCTACTGCTGCCCCCGATCAGGCTTTCGCGATGCCGGTCGCCGACGTGCGCAATGCCCATGTGCGCGCACTGCTGCAACTGGGCGCTGACCCCGCCGCTGGCGACGATGCGACGAGCGCACTCGGCATGCCGTCGACTGCCGACGACAGCTCGCCATGGCAACGCGTGCTCGATCGCATGGGTCGTGGCGCGATGGATGTGGCCGATACCGCGGCCAGGTTGCTGCCCGGCGGCGATCCGGTGAATTTCGTGCGCGCGCTGGCGCCGCATGCGGCGGAGGCGGCGAAGAAACTGGGCGTATCGGTGCGCGCGCTGCTGGCGCAGGCCGCTCTCGAAACGGGCTGGGGCAAGCACCTGCCCACGGGCGGCGACGGCAGCAGCAGTTTCAACCTGTTCGGCATCAAGGCCGGCAGCAGCTGGGACGGCGACAAGGTCAGCGTGCCTACGCTGGAATACGAGAATGGCGTGGCGGTGCGCAAGCGCGATGCGTTCCGCGCCTACGATTCGCCGGCCGATTCGTTCGCCGATTACGCGCGCCTGATCTCCGACAGCCCGCGCTATGCGCAGGCGCTGGGCCAGGGCGAGAACATCGCCGCGTTCGCCCGCGGGCTGGTGCACGGCGGCTATGCCACCGACCCGGCTTATGTGGCCAAGATCACCGCGATCGCCAACAGCGCGCAGATGCGCGAGGCGTTGGCGAGCCTGCATGCAGATGGCGGCGCCGAATGAACGCGCGCCCCTCGCCGCGGTTGGTTCCCGCGTTGATTAAAGAGATTGAGCCGGCCGCCGTTACCGTCACTACGTACCGCGCGATTCCGGCGGTGCCCCCGTTGTCGAGGATGTACCACCATGGCTGACATGCTTTCGACCGGCGTGTCCGGGTTGCTTGCTTCGCAGATCGGGCTCAGCACGGTCAGCCACAACGTGGCCAACGTGAACACCGACGGCTACAGCCGCCAGGTGGTGTCGTTCGGTGCGCGGCTGCCCGAGGGGCAGGCCGGGTATTACGTGGGCACGGGCGTGAACACGGTGGCGGTGCAGCGTGCCTACAGCGAATTTCTCAACAGCTCGCTGTGGTCGGCCAGCTCGGGGCAGGGTCGCGCGAGCACCATGGCCGGGCTCACGGCCCAGCTCAACAACCAGCTGGCGGGCAGCAGCAACCTGCAGACCTCGCTGGACAGTTTCTACGGCGCGGTGCAGGACATGGCCAACGCGCCCTCGGATGCCGCCTCGCGCCAGGTGCTGCTGGCCCGCGCCGGCGGGCTGGCGACCACGTTCCGCGCCTTGTCCGGCCAGTTCAGCCAGCTTTCCGGCCAGATCCAGCAGCAGATCGGCGACACCGTCGACGCGATCAATGTCGACACGCAGTCGATCGCCAAGCTCAACGAAAAGATCCGCTCGTTCTCTTCCACCGAAGGCATGCCGCCGGCCGACCTGCTCGACCAGCGCGATGCGCTGGTCAAGAAGCTGGCTGGCGAGGTGGGCATCAGCGTAGTGCCGCAGAACGACAACACCATCAGCGTGTTCGCCGGCAACGGCCAGGCGCTGGTCACCGGCACCGAGGCGCACGCGCTGGGCACCGCCGCCAACGTCTACGACGCCACCCGCGTGGAGGTGGTCGGCGCCGGCAGCGGCAACGTGATCAGCGGACGCATCGGTGGCGGCGCGCTGGGCGCGCTGCTGGATTTCCGCAGCAACGTGCTGGACCCGGCGCGGATCCAGCTCGGCCGGGCGGCGCAGGCGATGGCCAGCGCGTTCAACGCGCAGCATGCGCAGGGCGTGGATTTGCACGGTGATGTCGGCGGCCAGTTCTTCGCCGCCGCCGGACCCACGGTGCAGGGCGCCTCGACCAACAACGGCAACGGCACCGTCAGCGCCAGCATCACCGACATCGGCGCACTGGGCGCCAAGGAATACGTGCTGAGTTTCGACGGTACGGCCTGGAGCATGCGCGACACCAGCGGCAACGCGGTGGCGCTCGGTGGCAGTGGCACCAGCGCCGATCCGTTCACCGCCGCGGGCCTGAGCTTGGTGGTCGGTGGCGGTGCCAGCGCGGGCGACAGCTTCCGTGTGCAGCCGAGCCGCGATGCCGCGGCCAGCTTCGCGGTGACCATCGACCAGCCCGACAAGATCGCCGCCGCCGCCCCGTTCGTGGTCGCTGCCGGCGCCGGCAACACCAGTTCCGCCATCGCTCGCGCCAGCATCGCCGACGGCAGCGACCCGGCGTTGCTCAACGCCTCCTCGATCGTGTTCAGCTCGCCCACCAGCTACAGCATCGACGGCGGCCCGGCGCAGACCTTCACCGCCGGCCAGCCGATCGTGCACAACGGCTGGAGCATGCAGCTCGACGGCGCGCCGCAGGCCGGCGACAGCTTCAGCCTCAAGGCCAACAGCAACGCGCAGGGCGACAACGCCAACGCGCTGATGCTGGGCAAGGTCGCCAATCTCGGCGTGCTCGACGGCGGCGTCACCAGCACCGGTCGCGCCTACAGCCAGCTGGTCGGCCAGGTCGGCAGCGCCGGCGCGCTGGCCAAGGACGAGCTGACCACGCAGACCGCGGTCTACAACCAGGCGATGGGCGCGCAGCAGAGCGTCTCCGGCGTGAACCTGGACGAGGAAGCCGCCAACCTGGTGCGCTACCAGCAGGCCTACCAGGCCTCGGCCCAGGTCATCAGCACGGCCAACAGCATTTTCAACGCGCTGCTCGGCGCGGTGCGGAGTTAAACCATGCGCGTCTCCACCAGCTGGATCCAGCAGCAGTCCGTCGGCAGCATGATGAACCGGCAGAGCGATCTGTCCGATCTCAACACGCAGCTCAGTACCGGCAAGCGGATCAACCAGCCGTCCGACGATCCGGTCGGCGCGGCGCGTGCGCTGGACATGTCGCACCTGATCGCCGACTCGGCGCAATACCAGCGCAACATCACCTCGGCCAACGCGCGGCTGGGCCTGGAAGACCAGACCCTGTCCAACACCGGCAACGTGCTGCAGCGCGTGCGCACCCTGCTGCTGCAGGCTGCCAACGGTAGCCAGACCGACGGCAGCCGCGGCGACATCGCCGCCGAACTGTCGCAACTGCGCGGCCAGATGCTGGGCCAGGCCAACAGCACCGACGGCCAGGGCGAATACATTTTCGCCGGCAACCGCACCGGCACGCAGCCGTTCGTCTCGGGCGACTCGGTCAGCTACCTCGGCGATGACGGCCAGCGCATGGTCGCCGCCGGTCCCGGCCTGCAGGTGGCCACCGGCGACGCGGGCAGCGCGGTGTTCATGGACATCCCCACCGGCAACGGCACCTTCGCGGTGAGCGCGGCGGCGGCCAACACCGGCTCGATGGTGGCCGGCGCCAGCAGCGTCAGCGATCCGTCGGCCAGTCCGTCGGCATGGGATGGCGGTGCCTACAGCATCGTGTTCACCGCCGCCGATGCGTACGAAGTGCGCGATGCCGGCGGCGCCGTGCTCGACAGCGGCAGCTATGACCCGGCCAAGGGCGGCAGCGTCAGCTTCCGCGGTGCGCAGGTCGCTTTCAGCGGTACACCCGATGCCGGCGACAGCTTCGCGCTCGGCGCCTCGGGCAAGCAGGACGTGTTCACCACGCTGGACAACATCATCAAGACGCTGCGCATGCCCAACGGCGGCGACGCGCCCATGCAGAACGCGCTCAATACCGAGTTCGCCAATCTCGACCAGGCGCTCGACTCCATCACGCGCACGCGCGGCCTGGTCGGCGCGCGCATGAACGCGCTGGATCAGCAGGGCGCGCTCAACGACGACCTCACCTTGCAGTACAAGACGTCGCTCTCCGACGTGCAGGATCTGAACTACTACGACGCGATCAGCCAGCTCGGTGCGCAGACCACCGCGCTGCAAGCCGCGCAGCAGACGTTCACCAAGATCCAGGGTTCAAAACTTTTCGATTATTTGCGTTGACAAGGCTCAAGTTTTCGTGTGACGGGTCGAAACAGCACACAAGGCGGATGCATTCAATGGTGAATCCCCGCCGGATTGTCTGAGCCGACCAATGTCGGCATACCAACTCGATTCGGAGAATTCCCATGGTCATGAGCGTCAACACCAACATCAGCTCGCTGAATGCCCAGAAAAACCTGGCTGCCTCGCAGAGCAAACTGAGCACCGCGATCGAGCGCCTGTCCTCGGGCATGCGCATCAACAGCGCGAAGGACGATGCCGCCGGCCTCGCCATCTCGACCCGCTTCACCACCCAGATCAACGGCCTGAACCAGGCCGTCAGCAATGCCAACGACGGCATCTCGCTGGCGCAGACCACCGAGTCGGCGCTGAACGAGGTGACCAACAACATGCAGCGCATCCGCACGCTGGCCGTGCAGTCCGCCAACGCCACCAACTCCGACTCCGACCGCGCTGCGCTCGATGCCGAAGTGCAGCAGCGCCTGGCCGAGATCACCCGTATCTCGCAGCAGACCACCTTCAACGGCCGCCATGTGCTGGACGGCAGCTTCGGTTCGGCCGCGTTCCAGATCGGTGCCAACGTCGGCGAGACCATTTCGGTCAACCTGAGCCAGGGTGCGGGTTCGGCGCAGGTGGGCAAGATCGCCTCGGCCGCGAGCGCGACGGGCGTGTTCACTGCCACTTCGGCCACGACGGCCGTCGTCGGCACCGCCGCTGTGACAGTAGCCTCGGCCACGGCGGCCACGGACTTCACCTTTGCGGGCGTGTCCGTCAACGTAGCTGCCAACGCCAGCGGCACCTATGCGACCATGGCCGCCGATGTGCAGGGCCAGTTGGACGCAGACTCCAACGCGGCGGGCAAGTACACGGTCACCGATTCTGCCGGTGGTCTGGTGATCACCCAGAACACGGCCACCACCGATGCAATGGCCGTGACTGCCGGCACCAATGCGGCCGTTGGCGCCGTCACCGCCGGTGTCACCGGCGTGGCCGTCGGCGACGCGACCCCGCTGACCCTGGGCTCCGGCGAGTTCACGCTGCAGGCCGGTTCGGGTTCGGCGGTCGGCATCGAAGGCACGTTCAACGACGCCGCTTCGCTGGCGGCCGCGATCAATGCCAAGGGCATCGCCGGTGTTTCGGCCTACGCCGACGCCACCACGGGTGTGCTGCACCTGGCCTCGCAGGAAGCGCTCACGGTCGGTGGCTCCAAGGGCACCGGCGTCCTCGGGTTCAGCGCCACGAACACCGTTGGCGGCGACCTGGCCAGCGCCAACGTCAAGTCGGTGGCCGGTGCCAATGACACCATCAGCCGCATCGACTCGGCGCTGGGCACCATCAGCTCCATGCGCAGCGACCTGGGCGCGGTGCAGAACCGCTTCACCTCCACCATCGCCAACCTGCAGACCATTTCGCAGAACCTGAGCGCGTCGCGCAGCCAGATCCAGGATGCCGACTTCGCCGCGGAGACCGCGAACATGTCCAGCGCCAACATCCTGCAACAGGCCGGTGTCTCGGTGCTGGCGCAGGCCAACGCCACCACGCAGAGCGTGTTGAAGCTCCTGCAGTAACTGCTTGACCCGAAACGGCCGCGGACAGTCCGCGGCCGTTTCCCTCATTACGGGAATCGACGTCCATGGCTATCACGGTAGGCTCCACCACACCCACCACGGGTTTGCTGACCTCCATGGGCGTGGGTTCCGGCCTGGATGTCGCCACCCTGGTGGACAAGCTGGTGGCCGCCAAGAAGGCGCCGCAGCAGAACCAGATCACCAACCAGGCTGCCCTGGCCAATACCCAGTTGTCCGGCCTGGGCCAGGTCAGCGCCGCGCTCTCCGCGCTGCAATCAGCCATGGCCTCGATCACCGACGGCAGCGCCTTCAATGCGCGCACGGTGACCGCCGCCGACACCGACGTCCTCGGTGCCACGGCCTCCGGCACCCCGGTCAGCGGCAGCTACAAGATCGACGTCACCCAGCTGGCCACCGCGCTCAAGGCTTCCTCCGGCGCGTTCGCCGACAGCAGCGCCAAGGTGGGCACTGGCACGCTCAGCCTCACGGTGGATGGCAAGTCGATGAGCCTGGATCTCACCGATGCCAACAACTCGCTGGCCCAGGTTCGCGACGCCATCAACAAGGCCAGCGACAATCCCGGCGTCAGCGCCACCATCGTCACCGGCACCGACGGTGCGCACCTGGTGCTCAGCGGTACGCGCACCGGCGCGGCCAACGGTTTCGTGGTGAGCAGCAGCGGCGGCGACGGCGGCCTGGCCGCACTCGACTACGATGCGGCCGCCGGCAGCGGCAACGCGCTGACCGTCATCACCGCCGCACAGGATGCGAAGTACAGCATCGACGACGTAGCCGGCCACAGCGCCGGCAACAGCGTCAGCGGCGCCATCGACGGCCTGACCCTCAACCTGGTCGCTTCGGGCCAGACCACGCTGACCGTGGCCAACGACCCCGGCAAGGGCAGCAGCGCGCTGAGCAACCTGGTCAATACCTACAACAGTTTCGTGGGGATCTACCAGAACCTCACCAAGTACGACGCCACCAGTGGCACGGCCGGCGCCATGATCGGCGACGCCACCATCAACGGCATCAACAGCACGCTCTCGCGGCTGGTGGGCGGCGTGGCCAACGGCACCTCGCTGGCCGCGCTGGGCATCTCGCTGCAGGTGGACGGCACACTGAAGCTGGACAACGACAAGCTGACCCAGGCGATGAGCGACGGCGGCAAGCTCGCCAGCCAGTTGTTCGGCGGCGATACCGGCCTGGCCGCCCAGTTGAACGGCCAGCTCGACCAGTGGGTCGGCACGAACGGCACGCTGGCCGGCCGCACCAGCAGCATCAGCCAGCAGCTGAGCGCGCTGAAGGACCAGCAAGCCACGCTGGACAGCCGCATGGCCGACCTCACCGCGCGCTACCAGGCGCAATTCACCGCGCTGGACACGCTGATGAGCAAGCTCAACAGCACCAGCAGCTACCTGCAGCAGCAGTTCGACGCGTTGAACAACATCAACAAGAAGTAAGGGCAGGAGACGATCATGGGATTCGGTTACGGCGCAGGCGCCTACCAACAGGTTCGTTCGCACGGCGGCGTGGAGTCGGCCGACAAACACGGCCTGATCACGTTGTTGATGGATGGCGCGCTGGAGCGCCTGGTGAAGGCCCGCGCGCACATGATGCGCGGCGAGACCGGGCCCAAGGGCGAGACCATCAGCCGCTGCATCGAGATCATCGGCGGCCTGCGCGATGCGCTCGACCGCAAGGCCGACCCGAGCCTGGTCGACCGCCTCGATTCGCTCTACGAATACATGAGCCGGCGCCTGCTGCAGGCCAACCTGCGCGACGACGCCAGCATCATCGACGAGGTCAGCCGCCTGTTGCAGCAGGTGCGCGACAGCTGGGTGCAGATCGCCCCGGCCCCGGCCGGTCGCACGGTGGGAGCGTAAGGTGTCGCCCCCGGTCATCGCGACCGCCTCGGCGTTGACCAGCGCGCTGGTCATCACCCGCGCGATGCTCACCGCCGCCCGCCGGGAAGACTGGGAGCAGCTGCTGCAACTGGAAGAGGCGCGTGCACCGCTGGTGCATCGCCAGCATGGCGACGACGCAGTCACCCAGGCCCAGCTCGGCGAGATCCTGGCCTGCGATCGCCAACTGCAGGCCTTGCTGGGCAGCGCGCGCGAGGCGCTCGCCCACCAGTGGCAGCGCGAGCGAGACCGGGCCCAGGCCATCGCGGCCTACGCGCAGGCCTGAGCCGCCCGGCGGTGTCATCATGCACGGCAGGTCGCCTGCGCCAGACAGGCGTTGCCGCCAGCGCCACCAGCCGACATCCGGGAGCCGCACGATGAACAACGCCAGCTGGAACGAGTTCGAGCAGCGGGTCAGCATCGAGGAGCTGCTGCACGTGGCGATCGAGCCGCTGGCCTGGCCGATGTTGCAGGCCCAGGCGCAGGCCCTCGCCGAGAGCAACGGCAATGCCCTGGCAGCCATCGCCGCCCTGGAAGAACGCCGCATGGAGTCGGCCGACGACGACAATCCGCTGATGCAGGAGATGCGTCGCATGGATGCCAAGCTCACCGCGCTGGTGGAGATCGTCGATCGCCTGCTGGTGCCCCCGGGCACACTGCCGGCCCGGCACCTGGTGCGGATCAACGCGCGCGGTGCGGTGCTCGGTGCGGACCTGCCGTTGCCCGGCGACGCGGTCCTGCTGAGCCTGCGTTTCGACCACTGCCGCAGCCTGCCGCTGGAACTGCCCGCGCTGCGCGAAATGCAATTCGACGATGGTCGAACATTCGTTCGTTTTCCCACGGTGAACGAGGCATTGGGTGACGCAATTGAGCGCCTCGTTTTTCGCCATCACCGACGCAAAGTGGCAGAAGCGCGCCAGCTACCTGGATGAAGCCGGGCACGACGACCGGTCGCGCCAGCGAAGCCGCCGTCGACTCGTGTGATCCAGTTCGCAGATTGGCAAGTCCGTGCATCGGAAGCCCCCTGCGGCAATCGCCGTGGAATTGGCTCGAATGTTTGCGTTGAATAACGCAGGGTTATGGGAGCGTTTTCGTCGTTCCTTGCTGCGTCAGTGAGTTACAGCGCGCAGCTCGATCACGCAGAGGAACGTTCACGCCGCCGGCTTCCGGTGCGCGTCATTTTGTCGGCGCGAGCGCGCCGGAAACTGGCCTCCTTGTTGCAACCGGCTCATCAGCCCGGCGACGAATCGCTGGCGGTGACGAAATATGGCCATGCCGGAAGTTGGGTCAGCCAACGATGCAGTACGGAGAGAGAGATGCAGCAGTTCGATTTTCTGGTGATTGAATCCGATGCGGCGCGAGTCAATGCGGTGATGTCGGCGCTCCACTTCCTCGGTTACCACCCGCAGCACGGCGCGCAATGCGCACATACCGACGAGTCTTCCCACGCATGGCGCGCGGTATACGTCGGCGGCATCGACGACGTGGCCGAGGCCGAGCGGCAGTTCGCCCTGCTCGGCGCCAGCGCCGCGCACATCCCGGTGTTGCTGGCCGAGGACTCGCCCTGGGCGCAGCGGCTGGGCGCGGCGAAATCCCCGTTCGCCGGCCGTACCGCCACGCTGGCGTTCCCGCTCAGCTACGAGAAGCTCACCGAGGCGCTGCGCAATGTATATGCACGATTGCTCGGCGGCCGTTCCGGCGGGCTGCGCTTCGTCGGCGACTCCGCGCCGATGGTGCGGGTCAACGGTTTGATCCGCCAGGTCGCGCCGTTCGATTCCAACGTGCTGGTGCTTGGCGAATCGGGCACCGGCAAGGAGATGGTGGCCCGCGCCATCCACGAGAACTCGCCGCGTCGCGACAAGCCGTTCGTGGCGATCAACTGCGGCGCGATCCCGCCGGAGCTGCTGGAAAGCGAACTGTTCGGCCACGAGAAGGGCGCCTTCACCGGTGCCATCAGCGCCCGCAAGGGCCGCTTCGAGATGGCCGAGGGCGGCACCCTGTTCCTCGACGAAATCGGCGACATGAGCCTGCCGATGCAGGTGAAGCTGCTGCGCGTGCTGCAGGAGCGCGCCTACGAGCGCGTCGGCGGCAACAAGACGCTGCATTGCGACGTGCGCATCATCGCCGCCACCCACCGCAACCTGGAGCAGGCGATCGCCGAAGATCGCTTCCGCGAGGATCTCTATTACCGCCTCAGCGTGTTCCCGCTGGAGCTGCCCTCGCTGCACGAGCGGCTGGAGGACCTGCCCACCCTGATCGCCGAGTTCAACCTGCGCGGCGCGCGCCGCGGCCTGGGCGTGGTGCGTTTCAGCACCGGCGCGATGCAGTCGCTGCGCGCCTACCCGTGGCCGGGCAACGTGCGCGAGCTGTCCAACCTGGTCGAGCGCATGGCCATCCTGTTTCCGCACGGCGAAGTGCGCAGCAGCGACCTGCCGGCGAAGTACCGCGGCGCCGCGCTGGCCGGCGAGGAACACGGTGCCGCGGTGCTGGCGATGATGGGCGAAGAGCCCGCGATCGCCGGCATTGCCCTGCAACCGGCGGCCGAATCCGAACGCCTGCTGCCGGAAGAAGGCCTCGATCTGAAAGACCACCTTGCCGACATCGAAGTGGGTCTGATCCGCCAGGCACTCGACGCCACCGGCGGCGTCGTCGCCCACGCTGCCCGCCTGCTCCACATGCAACGCACCACCCTGGTGGAGAAGCTGCGCAAATACGGACTGCAGAACAGCATGGCCGCCTAGCGGCCGGAATTCGGAACAGCAAGAGCCGCCGTGTCGCTGCTTCTGCAAATCTCCAATGTCGGCCCCACTGGCACGCCTCCTGCAACCACCCCCGAGAAACCCGCCACGCGTCGGGAATACGTCATGAGGACGCACCGCGATGAGCACGATCGACGTCAACAACCTGCTTTCACAGATGCGCCAGATGTCGGCGCAGGTGCGCGCGCCGCAAGCGGTGGCGAAGATCGCACCGACCGCGGCACAGCCGGACTTTTCGTCGGTGTTGAAGGAGTCGGTGTCCGCGGTGGGGCGCAACCAGATGGAAGCCGGCCGCATGGCCGCCAGCTTCGAGCGCGGCGATCCGGGCGCGGACCTGGGCCGCACCATGATCGCGGTGCAGAAGGCCGATCTCTCGCTGCGCACGATGGTCGAGGTGCGCAACAAGTTGGTCGATGCGTACAAGGAAATCATGAACATGCCGGTGTGATCCCGGCGCCCCGCTGACCCCGCTTACCCCATACGAGCAACACCATGGCCGACAACGCCATCGCGGCGCGCGACAACGACGCGCCGCGACAGGACCCCCTCAAGCAGATCGCCCGCAGCCCGGCCGCGCGCCAGGCGCTGTTGCTGGTGGCGATCGCCGCCGCCGTGGCGCTGGGCGTGGCGGTGGTGCTGTGGTCGCGTGGCCCGAACTACGGCCTGCTCTACGCCGGGCTGGACCAGAAGGACGCCGCTGCGGTGGCGCAGGAACTGCAGGCGGGCAACACGCCGTTCCAGTTGAGTGCGGACGGCTCCTCGATCATGGCGCCGGCCGCCGACCTGGCCGGCCTGCGCCTGAAGCTGGCCAGCAAGGGCCTGCCGCGCGGCAGCGCCAGCAGCAGCGTGATGCCTGCGTCCGACTCGCCGTTCGGCATGAGCGACCTGGCCGAGCGCACCCGCTACCAGCAAATGCTGGAGAGCGATCTCAGCGCCACCATCGGCGGCCTGCAGTCGGTGCGCGCCGCGCGCGTGCATCTGGCGATGGCCAAGCCGTCGGCATTCATCCGCGACAACCGCGAAGCCAGCGCCTCGGTGCTGGTCACGCTCTATCCCGGTCGCCAGCTCGACGCCGGCCAGGTCGCCGCGATCGTGCACCTGGTCGCCTCCAGCGTGCCCGGGCTCGACGCGCGGCAGGTGTCGGTGGTCGATCAGCAGGGCCAGTTGCTGACCACCGATCCGAGCAGTCCCGCCGCCGTGGGTGACGATCGCCTGCGCATGGCCACGCGCATCGAGAACACCTACGCGCAGCGCATCGAGGAACTGCTCACCCCGCTGGTCGGACCCGGCCGCGTGCGCGCGCAGGTCTATGCGGATCTCGATTTCAGCCAGTCGGAAAAAGCCACCGAAACCTACGGCCACGACCACCCGGCGTTGCGCAGCGAACAGACCAGCAGCGAACGGCGCGGCGGCGCGGGCGGCAACGGCGGCGTCCCCGGCGCGTTGAGCAACCAGCCGCCCAGCCTGGTGGCGCAGCCCACTGCGGCCAACCCGGATGCCGGCAAGGCGAACCCGGCCGCCGCCGCGTCCAGCGCCACGGTGGCCAGCGGCGACGTGTCCAGCAGCGCCACGCGCAACTTCGAACTCGATCGCACCATCAGCCACATCAGCGACCCGGCCGGACGACTGGCTCGGCTCACCGTGGCCGTGGTGCTGGACAACAAACTCGCCGACAAGGGCCCGGCCACCGCCGCCAGCGCCGCCGCTGCGGCTTCCGCCGGCGTGCCGTTCACCACGCAGGAGCTGGAGCGGCTCACCGAGCTGACCAAGAACGCGGTGGGCTTCGACGCCGCGCGCGGCGACAGCGTCAGCGTGGTGAACCAGCCGTTCCAGCGTCCGGTGGCGCCCGATGCGTTGCCCGAGCCGCCGCTGTGGGAGCGGCCCGGCGCGATGGATCTGATCAAGCAGGGCATCGGCGTGCTGATCGCCTTGCTGGTGGCGTTCGGCCTGCTGCGCCCGCTGCTGCGCGGCGTGACCCGCGGCACGTCCGGTGCCAGGGCGCTGCCTGCGCCGAAATCGCAGATCTCGGTGCGCGTGGCCGATGAGCCGGAGGCCGACGAACAACCGGCGCGGCTCGCCGGTGCCATGCCCGCGCTCGAATACGAACAACGCATCGGCCAGGCTCGCCGCCTGGTCGGCGAAAACTCCAGGCAAGTGGCGCAGGTCGTGAGGAACTGGGTAAGCGAAGATGGCAACTAACCAACATGACGCGCCGATCACCGGTGCCCAGCGTGCGGCGATCCTGCTGCTGACCCTGGGCGAGCAGGACGCCGCCGAGGTGCTCAAGCACCTCAGCGCCCGCGACGTGCAGACCATCGGCACCGCGATGGCCGCGCTGACCAGCGTCAGCCGCGAACACGTGACCAAGGCGCTGGACAAGCTCGACGAAGACATCGGGCGGCAGACCTCGCTCGGCGTGGGCACCGAGGAATACATCCGCAAGATCCTGGTCAACGCACTGGGCGAGACCAAGGCCGGCGGCCTGATCGACCGCATCCTGCTCGGGCGTTCCAGCAAGGGCCTGGAATCGCTCAAGTGGATGGAGAGCCGCGCGATCGCCGAGATGATCAACCAGGAGCATCCGCAGATCATCGCGCTGGTGCTGGCGCACCTGGAGCCGGACCAGGCCGCCGAAGTGATCGGCTACCTGCCGCCGCGCGTGCGTTCCGACGCGCTGATGCGCATTGCCACGCTCGACGGTGTGCAGCCGCACGCGCTGAACGAGCTGGACGAAATCATGGAGCGCCAGTTCTCCGGCGGTTCCAAGAAACTCAAGTCCGCCAGCGTCGGCGGGCTCAAGGCCGCCGCCGACATCCTCAACGCGATGGAAGGCAGCCGCGAGACCGAGCTGATGTCGGCCATCCGCAGCCAGGACGAGGCGCTGGGCGAGAAGATCGAAGACCTGATGTTCGTGTTCGAAGACCTGGTCGAGCTGGACGACCGCGGCATGCAGGTGCTGTTGCGCGAAGTGCCCTCGGCCACCCTGGTCACCGCGCTGAAGGGCGCCGAGCCGGAGATCCGCGAAAAGATCTTCGCCAACATGTCCAAGCGCGCCGCCGACATGATGCGCGACGACCTCGAAGTGAAGGGCCCGGTGCGCCTGAGCGAAGTCGACGCGGCGCAGAAGGAAGTGCTCGGCATCGCCCGCAAATTGTCCGACGCTGGCCAGCTCAGCCTCGCCGCCGGCGGGGATGAGTTCGTCTGATGGTCGCCGTGTTCCACAACGCGGCACAGGATTTCCGGCGCTGGGAGCTGCCGGAGGTCGGCAACGACCATCCGCATCGCCGCGCGACCGATCCGCCCGCCCCGCAACCGACCGTGCGCGAGCTGGAGGCGCTGCACCAGCAGGCGCGGGCGGAGGGCTTCACCAGCGGCCACGCCGAAGGGCTGGCCGCGGGGCAGCAACAGGTGCGCGAGCAACTGGCCCGGCTCGGTGCGCTGTGCGACGCCGTCGCCCGTCCGCTGCAGTCGCTCGACGAGCAGGTCGAGAAGGAACTGGCGCGGCTGGCCACGGTGATCGCACGCCGGGTGATCGTGCGCGAATTGAAACTCTCCCCCGAGCTGATCGCGCAGGCCGTGCGTCAGGCCGCGGCCGCGCTGCCCGCCGCCGCGCGCGAGCTGCGCGTGCACGTGCACCCGGACGACCTGGCCCTGCTGCGTGACCTCGGCGCGCTCGAAAGCCATTGGCAACTGCTCGCCGATCCCACGCTGGCGCGCGGCGACTGCCGCCTGGAAAGCGAACGCTCGCGGCTGGATGCACGCGTGGATGCCCGCCTGGCCGCGGTGGTCGATGCCGTGCTCGGCGACGACGCCGGTGACGAGGTTGTCGCCGCCGGGGAGGGCAACGCGTGAGCCACCATCCCCTCGCTGCTGTCCGGAGCAACACACCCCGTCCACGTAGTGGTGCTTGTGCCCCCTCCCCTGCTTGCAGGGGAGGGTTGGGGTGGGGTTGCTCCTGGCAAGCCAGGAGCAAGGTCAAGAGCTTTACCCCCTCCCAACCTCCCCCTGCAGGCAGGGGGGGGAGCGGGTTTCGTGCAGCCCTCCCCTTGATCTCGCCACACACTCCTTGCTGTCCGCTCCATGACGCCTGAGTCCGCCATCGCCGCACGCCGCGAAACGTGGCAGCAGAAGTTGTCCCGTAGGCGCAGTCTCGCCGAGACCGCGCGCACGCTGGTGGTCGAGGGCAGCCTGCGCCGGGTGGTCGGACTCACCCTGGAGGCCGAAGGCTGCGAGGCCGCGCTGGGTGCGCGTTGCCTGGTCGACACCGCCGACGGCGCCACGCTCGATACCGAGGTGGTCGGCTTCGCCGACGAGCGCCTGCTGTTGATGCCGGTAGGCGACATGCACGGCGTGCTGCCGAATGCGCGGGTGCGCCCGTGCGCGCGCAGCGGCGGCTTGCCGGTGGGCGCGGGCCTGCTCGGCCGCGTGATCGGCGCCGATGGCGTGCCGCTGGACGGGCAGGGTCCGCTGGAATCGGACGAGCACGCCGCGCTCAAGGCCGAGCCGATCAACCCGATGGCGCGCAAGCCGATCGACACCCCGCTGGACACCGGCGTGCGCGCGATCAACGCGCTGCTCACCGTCGGCCGCGGCCAGCGGCTGGGCCTGTTCGCCGGTTCCGGCGTGGGCAAGTCCACCTTGCTGGGCATGATGACCAGGTACACCAACGCCGATGTGGTGGTGGTGGGCCTGATCGGCGAACGCGGCCGCGAGGTGAAGGAGTTCGTCGAGCACACGCTGGGCGAGGAAGGGCGGCGGCGCGCGGTGATCGTCGCCGCGCCGGCTGACGCGCCGCCGCTCAAGCGCCTGCGCGGCGCGCAGTACGCCACCGCGATCGCCGAATGGTTCCGCGACCGCGGCCAGCGCGTGCTGCTGCTGATGGATTCGCTGACCCGCTACGCGCAAGCGCAGCGCGAGATCGCGCTGGCGATCGGCGAACCGCCGGCGACCAAGGGTTACCCGCCGTCGGTGTTCGCGATGATGCCGGCGCTGGTCGAGCGCGCCGGCAACGATGCCGACGGCAAGGGCTCGATCACCGCCTTCTACACCGTGCTCACCGAGGGCGACGACTACCGCCACGATCCGATCGCCGATGCGGCGCGCGCGATCCTGGACGGCCACATCGTGCTCTCGCGCGACCTCGCCGAAGCCGGCCATTACCCGGCCATCGACATCGAGGCCTCGATCAGCCGCGTGATGCCGGCGGTCGCCACGCGCGAGCACATGCGCAGCGCGCAACGCTTCCGCCAGATCTATTCCGCCTATCGCCAGCAACGCGACCTGATCGCGGTGGGTGCCTATCAGAAGGGTTCCGACCCGCAGGTGGACCTGGCCATCGAGATGTGGCCGCAACTGCGCGCATTCCTGCAGCAGGAAGTGGACGAACCGATCACGCTCGACCAGGCCATCGAACGCCTGGCCGTGCTTGCCGAACAGGTGCATGAATGAGTTCCCGCGCCGAACGATTGCAACCGGCCGTGGACCAGGCCCGCCAGCGCAGCGAGGATGCGTTGACCCGTTTCGCCGCGCAGCAGCAGCAGCTGGCGCGCGCCGAACACCAGCTGAGCGAACTGCATCGCTATCGCGACGAGTACGCCAGCGGCGGCGACGCCGCCTCCAGCGTCAGCGCCATGCTCAACCGGCAGGCCTTCATCCAGCGCATCGACCAGGCGATCACCCAGCAGGTGGCCGAAGTCGCCCGCCAGCAGCGCCAGCTGGAGCTGGTGCGCGCGGACTGGACCCGCAGCCACGCCCGCGAAAGCGCGCTGGACAGCGTGGTCGCCCATCACGTCGAGAACGAGCGCCGCGCCGAGGAACGCCGCGAGCAGGCCGAACTCGACGAACGTTTCCAGCACCGGCGGCCGTGATGCATCGCGCCCGCCCATCCCGCCTCGGCCACGTGCCTGCGCTCCGGCGCGGCCGTGTTGCCCCGCCAGGAGCCTTCTTGCCATGACTGCCAGCCACGTCGGATCGTTGTCCGCATCCACGGTCGCCGCCAAAGCGGTCGCGAACACGAGCACGTCGGAATCCCCGGGCGCGGCGCCGTTCCACCAGCGCCTGCAGGACGCGCGCGGGCAGGGCGTTTCGTCCGCCCGCGATGCGCACGATGCGCGTCCGCAGCACGGCCCGGACCCGGGGCGCGACCGTCGCGACGATCCCTCGCCGAAGGGGCCAAACGCGCAACTGGCGTCCGCCACCGATCGCCTGGACCCGTCGCGCGAGGCCACCACGCCGCCGCCGGCTGCTGACGCCGCCGCTCCCGCCATGCCGGTCGCCGCGCCACCGTCATCGCACGAGGCGATCGCCGACGTGGCCACCGCGGAGCCGCCCGCCCGTGGCAAGGACGACGACGCCGACGCGGGCGCCCCCGCCCTGGTCGAAGCGATGCTCGCCTTGATCGCTCCCGCGCCGGTCCATCCCGCCGCGCCGGTCGGCGGCGCCGCGTCCGGCATCGTCGACGCCACCGCGGCACGATTGGCCGCCGCGCAGCCCGGGCTTGCGGCGCTCGGTCAGGCTGGCGCAACGGCCGTGCCCGTCACGCCTGCCATCGACCCCGCCGTCATGGCTGCAGCCACCGCCACCCCTGCCGCCGAACTGCTGAAGCTCGACCCGGACGCCACCCGCGAAACGGCGCGACTCGAGGTCGCGCCCAGCGTGGCGCCCGCCGTCGCCCACGCCGCCGCGGCAATGACGCCGGCCGCCGCGCCGGTACCGGTGGCTCCCGCACACGCCTTCGCGCAGGAACTGGGCCAGCAGCTGGCCTGGTTCGTCGGCCATGACGTCAAGCAGGCACGCATCCGCCTGCATCCGGAAGAGCTGGGTTCGCTCGATCTGAAGATCAGCGTGCAGCACAACCGCGTCGATGTGGTGTTGCAGGCCCAGCACCCCGGCGCCGTTACCGCCGTGCAGCAGGCTCTGCCCCAGCTCGACCAGATGCTCGCCCGCCACGGCTTGTCGCTCGGCCACGCCGACGTGGGACAACACGATCGCGGCGGCCAAGCCGGCCATCGCGGGCAGGGCGACGAAATCGCCGCCATCGACGACGTCGCCGGTCCCGGCCAGATCGTCCCGCTGGCCCAGGTCGGACTCGTCGACGCCTTCGCCTGAACCCCGATCCGCGGCGAACAAGCGCGCTGCGTAGGGCGGGCACTGCCCGCCGCTTCTGCTCCCGACGCGAAGAAGGGCGGGCGGTGCCCGCCCTACGGGGTGGCGCCTGGAAGATCGTTGTCTGCGCGTCACGGGCGCGCCTGACGGGATGGCGGCACGCCACCGTTTCGGCACGCGTCAAGAAAGCGCCGCGGCGTCCCCGAAATTGCGCAAATGCATGAATGAAAACAGGTATTCGCGATGGCACGCGGATTGCTTTTGATCTCGTGAGCCGACGACGGCGGCCCCCGATCCCCACACGAGATTCTCCATGAGCAACGACGAAGCACCCGAGGTAGTGGAAGACGAGGAGCAGGCACCGCGCGAGCGTTCGCCCCTGCTGATCGGGATCGTGGTGGTGCTGCTCGTCGCGCTGGCCGGCGGCGGCTACTACTGGCAGTCGCATCGCGCCGCGCCGGACAAGCAGGCGAAGGCGGAGGCGAACAAGCCGGAGATTTTCCTGGCGATGGATCCGGCGTTCGTGGTCACCCTGCGCGATGGCGATGCGCTGCGCTACCTGCAGGTGGGTGTGACCCTGATGGCGCACGACGAGCAGGCCATCACGGTGGCCAAGGATGTCGATCCGATCCTGCGCGACGGGCTGGTTTCGCTGTTCAGCAGCCAGAAGTTCGAGACGGTCAGCGAGACCGCCGGCCGCGAGAAGCTGCAGGCCGACGCGCTGGCCGAGGTGCGCAAGGTGGTCGGCAAGCGGCTCGGTCGGCCGGGCATCGACGCGCTGTATTTCACCAGCTTCGTGATCCAGTAGACGGGAGCCACGGCCATGAGCGACCTGCTTTCCCAGGACGAAATCGATGCGCTGATGGATGGCGTCACCGGTGGCACGGTGGCCACCGGCAGCGACGAACCGCTGCCGCCGGATGCGGTGATCAATTACGACTTCACCCAGCAGGACCGCATCGTGCGCGGCCGCCTGCCCACGCTGGAGATGGTCAACGATCGCTTCGCGCGGTTCTTCCGCACCGCGCTGTTCGGCGTGCTGCGCAAGACCTGCGAGGTCTCGGTGCTGGGCGTGAAGATGGTCAAGTTCGCCGAGTACGTGCACGGCCTGGCCCTGCCCAGCAACTTGAACATGGTGCGCATCAAGCCGCTGCGCGGCAACGCGCTGGTGGTGTTCGAGCCGCGCCTGGTGTTCACCGTGATCGACAACTTCTTCGGCGGCGACGGCCGTTTCCACGCGCGCATCGAGGGCCGCGACTTCACCGCGACCGAGAACCGCGTGATCCAGATCATGCTCGCCGAACTGTTCGGCGCGATGGCCGAGGCGTGGGCGCCAGTGCTGGCGCTCAACTTCGAGTACCTCAACTCGGAGATCAACCCGCAGTTCGCCAACATCGTCAGCCCCACCGAGACGGTGGTGGTGTCGCGCTTCCACGTCGAACTGGACGGCGGCGGCGGCGAAATCCACCTGACCATGCCCTACGCGATGGTCGAGCCGATCCGCACCCTGCTCGACGCCGGCGTGCAGAGCGACCGCATGGATGGCGACGACCGCTTCGCGGAAATGCTGCGCGAGGAAGTACTCGACGCCGAGGTCGACGTGAGCTCGCTGCTGCTGGAAGCGCAGCTGAGCCTGGGCCAGTTCCTGCATCTGCGTCCCGGTGACGTGATCCCCGTGCAGCTGCCCGAGCTGACCACCGTGTATGCCGAGGACGTGCCGGTTTTCCGCGGCCGCTACGGCCAGTCCAACGGCCGCAACGCCGTGCGTTTCCATGTCCCGGCCGGTCGTCGCGAGCGACCGGCAGCCACCGATCCCTCCACCCGGAAGAACCTCTCATGAACCAGTCTGCAGATGCCGTCGCCGATGCCGGCGAGCGCGTTCAATTCGATGCCCTGCACGGGGCTGCGGCCGATGGCGGCGACGTCAACCTCGACATGATCCTCGACGTGCCGGTGACCCTGGCGATGGAGGTCGGCCGCACCCGCATCAGCATCCGCAACCTGCTGCAGTTGAACCAGGGCTCGGTGGTGGAACTGGACCGCGCCGCCGGCGAGCCGCTGGACGTGTTCGTCAACGGCACCCTCGTGGCGCATGGCGAGGTGGTGGTGATCAACGAGAAGTTCGGCATCCGCCTGACCGACGTGATCAGCCCCGCCGAGCGCGTGCGCAAGTTGCGGTGACAGCGTCGTGAATCGACCCTTCGACAAGCTCGGGACAGTGAAATCGGGATTCGGGATTCGTGTCGCAGCCCTGGCGCCGGCGGCGCTGCCCGCCGCTGACGTCAATGTGGGCGGCGAGTTGTTGCGGGTGATCGTGAGTCTGCTGGCGATCATCGCGATGATCCTCGCCGCCGGCTGGGTGACGCGTCGGTTGCAGCGCCGGCCGGGTGGTGGCGGACGGCGGATTCGCTGCGTGGAATCGTTTGCCGTGGGCGCGCGCGAACGCCTGCTGCTGCTGGACGCGGACGGCAAGCGGCTGCTGATCGGCACCGGCCCCGGCGGCATGCGCACCTTGCATGTCTACGACGGCGAGGCACCGCGCGAGGTCGTTCCGGCTGCGTCGAACGAGCCGGCCAAACCCGTGTTCGGCGATCTGCTGGCGCGGCTGAAGGTGCGCTCGTGAGCGCGCGGCACTGGATCATCGGCGGCGCGCTGCTGCTGTTGCCGCTGGCCAGCCTGGCGGCCGCGCCGGGCATTCCGCTGGTGAACGTGCAACCCGCGGCCGACGGCGGCCAGAGCTGGACGCTGTCACTGCAGATGCTGGCGCTGATGACGGCGCTGACGCTGCTGCCGGCGATCGCGCTGATGATGACCTCGTTCACCCGCATCATCATCGTGCTCGGCTTCCTGCGCCAGGCGCTGGGCACGCAGTCGACGCCGCCCAACCAGGTATTGCTGGGGCTGGCACTGTTCCTCACCTTGTTCGTGATGTCGCCGGTGCTCACCCGCGCCTACGACGACGGCATCAAGCCCTACATGGATGGCCAGATCACCGCCGAGCAGGCGCTGCCGGCAGCCTCCGCACCGTTCAAGCATTTCATGCTGGAGCAGACCCGCGACGCCGACCTGCAGCTGTTCACCCGCCTGGCCAAGGAGAAGCCCTACGCCAGCAAGGCGGACGTGCCGTTCAAGGTGGCGATGCCGGCGTTCCTCACCAGCGAGCTGAAGACCGCCTTCCAGATGGGCTTCCTGCTGTTCATCCCGTTCCTGATCATCGACCTGGTGGTGGCCAGCGTGCTGATGTCGATGGGCATGATGATGGTCTCCCCGATGATCATCTCGCTGCCGTTCAAGATCATGCTGTTCGTGCTGGTGGATGGCTGGACGCTGCTGCTGGGCACGCTGGCGGGGAGCTTTTACACATGACCGCCGGCGCCTCTGTAGGAGCCCGCTCGCGGGCGATGCTCTGGCTTGCCCCTGCGAAGAGCTTTCACAGCAAGAGCTTTCAGAGCAGAAGCTTTCGTCTGCCTGCGGCAGCCGAGTTACTTTCTCTTTGCGTGGCCAAAGAGAAAGTAACCAAAGAGAAAGGCCACCCCGCTTCCGCGCCTGATGGACATCCTGTCCATCAGGTTCGCGGTCGGGCTACGGGGTTTGTCGACAGGGCATCCTGCCCTGACGCCAAACTGGCCGGCATCCCTGCCGGCCACCCTTCGGGCCTTCCTTCGCCCACCCGCCGCTGCAGAGGGGCCCCGGTAGAGCGGCGGGCCATCGTGGCCCGCACTCTTCAACAGAGCCAGGTCAAGAGCTTCCCCCTCACCCCAGCCCTCTCCCCCGTCGTCGCCGGGGGAGAGGGAGCAGGAGCGGCGTTGCGCTCTTGCTGTTGTTCTGCTTCTGTTTTTGCTTTTGCCGTTCTGAAAAGTGCGGGCCACGATGGCCCGCTGCTTTACCGGGGCCCCTGTGCGGCGGTGAGTCGGGGACGACAGGCCGCGCAGCGGGCATCGGCAGGGATGCCGATGCCTTTTCGCCAGCACATGGCGAGGGCATGGATGCCCGAGTTGAGGCAACGCAGGGAGCGGTTGCCCGACGTGCTGTCGAAAAGCCCGGCCCCGGCTCACGGACTTGCCGGGCAGGAGCCCGGCAAGCGCCAAGCGGGGTGGCCTTCTCTTTTGGTTACTTTTCTCTTGGCCACGCAAGAGAAAAGTGACTCGGTCGCCGAAGGCGATCGACCGCTCTTCGCTCTGAAAGCAAAAGCATCGCGCACAGGGTGCGTTCCTACAGCGGCGGGTGATCGACCGCGCTCGGCTTTGAATGGAGCCAAGAGCTTCGCGCGCGAGCGCGCTCCTACAGGTACGACGCGACGGTTTGCTACCGCTGCTGCGGCGAACGCCGCCGCAGGACCCCGCCCATGACTCCCGAATCCATCATGGAGCTCGGCCAGCACGCGCTCTACGTGGCGATGCTG
The DNA here is from genome assembly GCF_004799035.1 of Rhodanobacter lindaniclasticus. Classification (GTDB taxonomy): domain Bacteria; phylum Pseudomonadota; class Gammaproteobacteria; order Xanthomonadales; family Rhodanobacteraceae; genus Rhodanobacter; species Rhodanobacter lindaniclasticus. Next base: position 171,558 of record NZ_MWIO01000013.1, on the reverse strand, counting down.
GTGGCCGCGCCGCTGTTGCTCACCGCATTGGCGGTGGGTCTGCTGATCGGCGTGATCCAGGCGGCGACGCAGATCAACGAGATGACGCTCAGCTTCATCCCCAAGCTGATCGCGATGGCGCTGGTGGCGCTGGTGGCCGGGCCGTGGATGCTGCGCCTGCTGGTGCAGTTCACCACGCAGCTGATCCAAAGCCTGCCGGGCGCGATCAGATGACTGCGCTGGATCTGGCGCAGCTGCCGGCGTGGCTGGGCAGCCTGTTCTGGTCGCTGGGGCGGGTCAGCGGCCTGTGCCTGGTGGCGCCGGTGTTCAGCTCCACGGTGATCCCGGCGCGCATCCGCGTCGGCGTGGTGGTGGTGCTGTCGCTGGTGCTGGCGCCGCTGGCGCCGACCACGATCGATCCGTTGAGCGGTGCAGGCGTGGCCACGCTGGCGGGGCAGGTGGTGATCGGCGCGATGGTGGGCTTCGTGCTGAAGCTGGTGTTCGAGGCAGTGTCGTTCGGCGGCGAGCTGGTGGCGCAGAGCATGAGCCTGGGTTTTGCGCAGGTGGTCAGCCCGGGTGCCGGCCAGTCCACCGTGCTGAGCCAGTTCTACCTGCTGCTGGTGACCTTGCTGTTCCTGGTGATGGACGGCCACCTGCAGTTGATCGCGCTGCTCGCCGACAGCTTCCATACCCTGCCGCCGGGCACGCCGGCGGTCAGCGCCAACGCGCTGCACGCGGTGGTGGCGTTCGGCACGGAACTGTTCGCCGGCGCGGTGCGCGTGGCCTTGCCGGCCATGACCTCGCTGCTGGTGGTGAACATCGGCTTCGCCGCGATCAGTCGCGCGGCGCCGTCGATGAACCTGTTCGCGGTGGGTTTTCCGATCACCGTGTCGCTGGGCTTCATCGCCCTGTGGCTGTCGCTGCGCAGCCTGCCGGGCGCGTTCGAGGCCTTGCAGGGCAGCGCCTGGTCGCTGATGCGCGAATTGTTCGGAGGCTGACGCCATGTCCGACGACAGCGACCAGGAAAAAACCGAACAACCGACAGAGAAGAAACTTCGCGAATCGCGCGAGAAGGGCGAGGTTCCGCGATCGCGCGACCTGTCCGGCGCGCTGGTGGTGCTGGCCGGCGTGGCGGCGCTGATGAACAGCGGACAGAGCGCTCTGGAGCATGCGCGGCGGATCTTTGCGCTGGGGCTGGGCTATTCGCGCGATGCGCTGTTCACCGACGCACTGGCCGGCAGCGCGCTCCACGCGGCGATGCACGAGGCGTTGCTGCTGTTTGCGCCGGTGGCCATCGCCACCTTGCTGGCCGCGCTGGCCGGGCCGCTGCTGCTGGGCGGGTTGAACTTCAGCACCGAAGCGCTGCAGCCGAAGTTCGAGCGGCTCGATCCGATCAAGGGACTGGGCAAGATTTTCGCCTTGCGTGGTCTGGTGGAACTGGGCAAGGCACTGCTCAAGCTGCTGTTCATCGGTGGCGTGCTGGCGCTGGTGCTGCAGCACTGGCAGGGCGAGCTGCAGGCCACCGGACGCGGCTCGGTGGCGGCCGGCATCGCGCAGTCGATCGGGCTGCTCGGGCGTGCCGCGTTGTGGTTCGGCGTGATCCTGGCGCTGATCGGTACGATCGATGCGCTGTACCAGAAGTTCGACCACGCCAAGAACCTGCGCATGACCAAGCAGGAGATCAAGGACGAGATGAAGGAGAGCGAGGGCAACCCCGAGATGAAGGGGCGCATCCGCCAGGTGCAGCAGGCGCAGGCGCGCCGCCGCATGATGGAGGAACTGCCCCGCGCCGACGTGCTGGTGGTCAACCCCACCCACTTCGCGGTGGCGCTGCGTTACGACGACGGCCGCATGGGCGCGCCGCGGGTGATCGCCAAGGGCGTCGACGTGCTGGCGGCGCAGATCCGCCTGGTGGCGGCCAGCCACCGCATCCCCGTGGTGGAAGCGCCGCCGTTGGCACGCGCCTTGTATGCAACGACTGAACTGGGCCGCGAAATCCCCGCGTCGCTGTTCGTCGCGGTGGCCCAGGTGCTCGCCTGGGTCTACCAGCTCAAGCAAGCCGCGGCGCAGGGCGAGAGCCCGCCGGCCGCACCCAACCCCGAGGTCGATCCTGACCTGATGGGCCCCTACCGCGATGCGTGACGAGTCAAAACGATGACGGGTGCAGACGTACTGGGCAATTTCAGACACCTCGCGCGACGAGGCATTGGCGCCCCGGTGATGATGCTGGCGATGCTCGGCATGCTGATGCTGCCGATGCCGCCGTTCCTGCTGGACATCCTGTTCAGCTTCAACATCGCGCTGTCGCTGGTGATCCTGCTGGCGGTGGTCTACGTGATGCGGCCGCTGGAATTCGCCGCGTTCCCCACCGTGGTGCTGATGGCCACCTTGCTGCGCCTCGCGCTCAACATCGCTTCGACCCGCGTGGTGCTGCTGCACGGCCATGACGGCCCCGGCGCCGCCGGCAAGGTGATCGAGGCGTTCGGCGAGTTCGTCATCGGCGGCAACTTCGCCGTCGGCCTGGTGGTGTTCGCGATCATCGTGGTGATCAACTTCGTGGTGATCACCAAGGGTGCCACCCGCGTGTCGGAGGTGACCGCGCGGTTCACCCTGGACGCGATGCCCGGCAAGCAGATGGCGATCGACGCCGACCTCAACGCCGGCCTGCTGACCCAGGAGCAGGCGCGCGAGCGCCGCCAGGAAGTGCGCGAGGAAGCGGACTTCTACGGCTCGATGGACGGCGCCTCCAAGTTCGTCCGCGGCGACGCCACCGCCGGCATCCTGATCCTGTTCATCAACATCGTCGGCGGCTTCTTCGTCGGCGTGATGCAGCACGGCCTGTCTGCCGGCGAAGCGGCACGCACCTACACCTTGCTGACCATCGGCGATGGCCTGGTGGCGCAGGTACCGGCGCTGCTGCTGTCGGTGGCCGCGGCGATCATCGTCACCCGCGTGTCCAAGTCCCAGGACATGGGTCGGCAGGTGGTCGGCCAGGTGTTCGGCCAGCCGCGCGCGCTGGCGGTGGCCGCGGTGGTGCTGGGCGTGATGGGCGTGATCCCCGGCATGCCGAACGTGGCCTTCCTGCTGCTGGGCGGCGTCTGCGGCGGCATGGCGTGGCTGCTGTTCAAGCGCGAGCGCGAGACGCGCGAGCGGCTGGCCGAGTCGGTGGCCGAGGCGCCGGTCGCCGCTGCGCCCGCCGAGCGCGTCGAGCTGGGTTGGGAGGACGTGGCCAGCGTCGATCCGCTGGGCCTGGAAGTCGGCTACCGGCTGATTCCGCTGGTCGACGTGCATCAGGGCGGCGAGCTGATGGGGCGGATCAAGTCGGTGCGCCGCAAGCTGTCGCAGGAACTCGGTTTCCTGGTGCCGGCGGTGCACATCCGCGACAACCTCGACCTCGGCCCCAACACCTACCGCATCACCCTGATGGGCGTGCCGATGGGCGAGGCCGAGGTGCACAACGACCGCCTGATGGCGATCAACCCCGGCCAGGTGCACGGCACGCTGCAAGGCATCGCCACGCAGGACCCGGCGTTCGGCCTGGAAGCGGTGTGGATCGAGAGCGGCCAGCGCGAGCTGGCACAGAGCTACGGCTACACCGTGGTCGACCCGGCCACGGTGATCGCCACGCATCTGTCGCACATCCTGCAGGGCCATGCGCACGAACTGCTCAGCCACCAGGACGTGCAGCAGCTGCTGGATCGGCTCGCCGCCAATGCGCCGAAGCTGGTCGAGGACCTGGTGCCCAAGCGGCTGTCGCTGGGCGTGGTGGTCAAGGTGCTGCAGAACCTGCTGGCCGAGCGGGTGCCGATTCGCAACATGCGCAGCATCGTCGAATCCTTGGCGGAGCACGCCGGGCAGAGTCAGGATCCCGGCGTTCTGACCGCCGCCGTGCGCGTCGCGCTGGGCCGGCAGATCGTGCAGGAGATCACCGGGCTGGGCACCGAAGTGCCGGTGATCACGCTGGCGCCGGAGCTCGAACAGATCCTGCTCGGCTCGCTTTCCGGTGGCGGCGGCGTGGCCGGAGCCGCGGTGGAACCGGGCCTGGCGGACCGCCTGCAGCAGAGCGTGGCCGATGCCGCGCGACGCCAGGAAATGGGCGGCGAACCCGCGGTATTGCTGGTCGCGCCACCGCTGCGGCCATGGCTCGCGCGCTTCACTCGCCATGTGGCACAGAACCTGCACGTACTGGCTTACAACGAGGTGCCCGACAACCGTCGGGTGCGTTTGGTACAGGCGTTGGGAAGGTAAGGGCCGGGAACCGGCGTCAGGGAATCGGGAATGGAAGAAACAAGAGCGGCACAACCCCACACCTCGCGGTCATCCGACCGTTCCCCATTTCCCATCCCCTGATTTCCCATTCCCGTTTGCGGAGCAAAGATGAAGATCAAACGTTACGTGGCCGCCGACATGCGCCAGGCGATGCGCGAGGTCCGCGAGGAGCAGGGAGACGAGGCGGTGATCCTGTCGACGCGGCGGATTGCCGAGGGCATCGAGATCATTGCGGCGCTGGACTATGACGAGGCATTGATGCGCGAGGCTTCGCGCCAGGGTGCCGCGCGTGCGCCGGCCGAGCCGCCACCGCCGCCGCCCTTGCCGGTGGCCGGCATCGAACCGACGACGGCGCCGACGCCACGCGCGCCGGTGGCAGAGACCGCCGCGCCACGCGCGGCAATCTCCCCCGCGGCAGCACGCCGCGCCCGCGCCGCCGCGCCCTCCGCCGCAACGCCTGCCGCACCGGTCGCCGAGCGTGCCGCGGCCGCGCCGCTGATCGAGCGCGCCGCGCAGGACACGGCACGCCTGCGCAACGAGCTGGGCAGCATGCGCGAGATGCTGGAAGTGCAGCTGTCCAGCCTTGCCTGGAACGACCTGGAACGGCGCCAGCCGCTGCGTGCGCGGGTGCTGCGCGAGATGACCCGCATCGGCATCGAGCCCGACGTGGCGCGTTCGCTGGTCGACGACTTGCCCGAACAGATCAACGCCGAGCAGGCGCGCTACCTGCCGCTGGGCATGCTCAGCCGCCGTCTGGCGGTGAGCGGCCGCGCGCTGGCCGACGATGCGCCGATGGTCACCGCCCTGGTCGGTCCCACCGGCGTGGGCAAGACCACCACCATCGCCAAGCTGGCCGCGCGCGCGGTGATGCGCCACGGCGCCGACCAGGTGGCCCTGGTCAGCACCGACCACTACCGCATCGGCGCCGCGGCGCAGCTGGAACACTACGGCCGCCTGCTCGGTGTGCGCGTGTACCCGGCCTACGACGGCGACAGCCTGCGCAAGGTGCTGGAGCTCCTGCGCGATCGCCACACCGTGCTGATCGACACCGCCGGCGTGGCCAGCCATGACCCGCGACTCAACCAGCAACTGGATACCCTGGCCCAGGCCAACGAATTGCGCGCCACCCTGGTGCTGGCGGCAAACACGCATGCGCAGTCGCTGGACGACGCCGTGCGCGCCTACCTGCCGCTGCAGCCGCGGGCCTGCATCCTGACCAAACTCGACGAAGCGCCGAACCTGGGCGGCGCGCTGTCGGTGCTGATCCGGCGCCGGCTGGCGCTGGACTACACCACCGACGGCCAGCGCGTGCCGGAGGACATCAGCGTGGCCGACGCGCGCGTGCTGGTGTGCCGCGCGGCGCAATCGCTGAAGACCGGCGTTCCCGACGACAGCCTGATGGCCGACCGGTTCGGACTGGCGGTAGCCAGCGCATGAGCGGAGTACCTGCAATGGACCAGGCCTTCGGGCTGCAACAGACACTGGGCATGGCCGCCAGCCCGGCGACCCCGCCGGCCGCGCTGCCGCCGGGTCACCAGGCCAGCAACCTGTTCGGCAACGGTGCGCCGGCGCGTCCGCCGTGCCGCACCATCGCGGTGGCCGGCGGCAAGGGTGGCGTGGGCAAGAGCACGGTCGCGGTGAACCTGGCGATGGCGCTGTCCATCGCCGGCCGCGAGGTGATGCTGCTGGATGCCGACATGGGCCTGGCCAATGTCGACGTGATGCTGGGGCTCAGCCCTTCGCGCCACATCGGCCACCTGCTCGACGGCGAGTGCACGCTGGAGGAGCTGCTGCTGCCCGCCGCGCGCGGCCTGCAGGTGGTGCCGGCCGGCTCCGGCGCGCGCCGGCTGGCGCAGCTCGACAACGGCCAGCACGCGGCGATCATCCGCGCCTTCGACGAACTGGCGCGGCCGCCCGAATTCCTGCTGGTGGATACCGCCGCCGGCCTGTCCGACAACGTGACCATGTTCGCCGCCGCCGCCGCGGACGTGATCCTGGTGGTATGCGACGAGCCCGCCTCGCTGACCGACGCCTACGGCCTGACCAAGGTGCTCAGCCGCGATTTCGGCGTGCGGCGCATCCGCATGGTGGCCAACATGGTGCGCAACGAGGGCGATGCGCGGGCCCTGCACCAGAAGCTGGCGCGGGTCAGCGACCGCTTCCTGGACGTGGTGATCGATTTCAGTGGATGGGTGCCGCACGACGAGCGTCTGCGCCAGGCCATCCGCAGGCAGTGTGCCGTCGTCGACGTGTGGCCGTCGAGCCATTCGGCGCTGGCATTCAAGAAATTGGCGGAACTGGTCGATAAGTGGGCGGAGACGGACCGCGCAGTGTTCGACCGGATTGCCTTCTTTGGCGGCCGGAACGCAACGGCTGATGGGGTGCCGAGATGAGTGTGGCTTCGGAGTATCTGCAGGTTTCCCGCGAAAGTGCCGACGAACTGGTACGCCGGCATGCACCGTTGGTGCGGCGGATCGCCTATCACCTGATGGGGCGGTTGCCGGCGAGCGTGGACGTGGGCGACCTGATCCAGTCGGGAATGATCGGTTTGCTGGAAGCGTCGCGCAATTTCGCCCAGAACCGCGGGGCTAGCTTCGAAACGTATGCGGGGATCCGCATCCGTGGCGCGATGCTGGACGAGTTGCGACGCACCGACTGGGCGCCGCGCTCGGTCCATCGCAAGACCCGCGAGGTGGCGGAGGTGATCCGCCAGATCGAGGTCGAGACGGGCGCGGAGGCGGACGAGAAGGAGGTGATGCGGCGGCTGGGCATCAGCGCCGAGGAATACCACCAGGTGCTGGCCGATGCTGCCTGCGTGCGGCTGCTCAGCCTCACCGGGTCGGACGACGGCGACGAAGGCGGCGTGATGGACGTGGCCGACGAGAGCAGCCTCGGACCGTCGGAGAACATCGAGCGCGACGGCATGCGCGAGGACCTGGCCGAGGCGATCAGCGGCCTGCCCGAACGCGAGCAGATGGTGATGTCGCTGTACTACGAACAGGAGTTGAACCTGAAGGAGATCGGCGCGGTGCTGGGGGTGAGCGAGTCGCGCGTCTGCCAGATCCACGGGCAGGCGGTGCTCCGGTTGCGTGCACGACTTTCCGGCTGGCGCGGCTGACCGCGGCCGGACGGACCAAAACCAAGGGGCCGCCTGACGGCCCATGTGGAGAGAAGCGTTGGACAAGAACATGAAAATCCTGGTGGTGGACGACTTCTCCACCATGCGGCGCATCGTCAGGAACCTGCTGGTGGAGCTGGGTTTCAGCAACCCGCTGATCCAGGAGGCAGACGACGGCGAGAACGCGATCGCGATGCTGCGCAGCCAGCCGTTCGACCTGGTGGTCACCGACTGGAACATGCCCAACATGACCGGCATCGACCTGCTCAAGGCGATCCGCGCCGAAGCGTCGCTGAAGGGTCTGCCGGTGCTGATGGTCACCGCCGAGAACAACCGCGACCAGATCATCGCCGCCGCCCAGGCCGGCGTGAACGGCTACATCGTCAAGCCGTTCACCGCGGTCACGCTGAAGGAAAAACTCACCAAGATCTTCGAGCGCATCGCCGCCGGCGGGGTGACGGCATGAGCGCCGCACCCGCCCTCGCGATGGACGAGAACCTGCCGACCGAACTGCGCGCGCTGCTGAACAGCCCGGACGGCGCCGAGTTCGAACAGGCGCTGGACGCCATCGTGCGCCAGCGCGAGCAGCACATGTTCCGTGCACTCGGCCAGCTTGCGCGCGACCTGCACGACGCCGTGCGCCGGCTGGGCAGCGACCTGGCGCAGGACGGTTTCCCCGGCAATGCCGCCGATGCGCGCCGCTACCTGCAGGACGCGCTGGAGATGAGCGCGAACGCCGCGCATCGCACCATCGACTTCGCCGAACGCATGCGCCCGCAGGCCGAGGCGCTGACCATCAACGCCGCCGAGATGCTCAAGTGGTCGCAGGACAACGAGCCGGCTTCAGTGCTGGCGCGCGAGTCGGTGATGTTTGCCGACGGCTGCCGCGAAGGGCTGGCCGAACTGGTGGTGGCGCAGTCGTGGCAGGACCTCACCGGGCAACGCATCAAGAAGGTCGACAACTTCATCGGTTCGGTCGAGTCGACCCTGCTGGAACTGGTGCGCCTCACCGGCGCGCTGGCAGGCAGCGAGCTGCCGGCCAGTGCGGCCAAGGTCTCCAGCCAGGAGGAGGCCGACCGCCTGCTCAGCGAATTCGGGTTCTGAGATGGACGCGGAATTCGACCTCGAATTGCGCCAGGACTTCCTGGTCGAGGCCGGCGAGCTGCTGCAGCGGCTCGGCGAGCAACTGGTCGCGCTGGAAACCTCCCCGCGCGACAGCGAGTTGCTGAACGCCGTGTTCCGCGCCTTCCACACGGTCAAGGGCGGCGCCGGCTTCCTCGCGCTGGAGCCGATGGTGCTGCTGTGCCATCACGCCGAGGACCTGCTCAACGAAGCGCGCAACGGCAAGCTCGCACTGGACGCCGCCCACATGGACGGCCTGCTGCAGGCGCTGGACCTGCTCAACGACATGATGGCCGCGGTGAGCGACGGCAGCGCGATGGCGATGCCGCCGTCCGCCCTGCTGCAGGCGCTCACGCCGCACGCCGCGGCGCCGGCACCGGTGGCCGCGCCGCCGCCGGCCGCGGCGTCCGCCGACGCCGGCGCGATCGACGACAACGAATTCGAGGCGCTGCTGGACACCTTGTACGGCACCGCCGCCCCCGGCACCGTCGCGCCGGCACCGCTTCCCGCCGCGCCGCCGGCCGGCATCGACGACGACGAGTTCGAGGCCCTTCTCGACAGCCTGCACGGCAAGCCGGGCCAGCCTGCCGCACCCGCGCCAGCAGCGGCCGCGCCACCGGCAGGCGCCGCACCGGCGCGCCCGGCTCCGGCGGCGGACCATTCGGTGCGCGTGGACACCGCGCGACTCGACCTGCTGGTCAACCACGCCGGCGAGCTGGTGCTGCTGCGCAATCGCCTGCTCAGCCTGGCCGCGCGCCTCGGCGACGAATCGCTGGCCACCGCCGCCGGCGAACTCGATCGCGTCACCGATGCGCTGCAGGGCGCGGCGATGGGCATGCGCATGCAGCCGGTCGGGCGCCTGTTCCAGCGCTTCCCGCGGATCGTGCGCGACCTCGCGCGCCAGCTCGGCAAGGAGGTCGAACTGGTGCTGGAAGGCGAGGGCACCGACCTCGACCGCAGCCTGGTCGAAGCGCTGGCCGATCCGCTGATCCACCTGCTGCGCAACGCGCTCGACCACGGCGTGGAAATGCCGGACGAACGCGAACGCAACGGCAAGCCGCGCAAGGGCCGCATCGCGCTTTCCGCCAGCCAGCGCGGCGAGCGCATCGTGATCGCGGTCAGCGACGACGGCCACGGCATGGACCCGGACATCCTGCGCCGCAAGGCGGTCGAGAAGGGCCTGCTGGACAGCGCCCAGGCCGCCCGCCTGAGCGAGGCCGAGTGCTACGAACTGATCTTCCGTCCCGGCTTCAGCACCGCCGCGGCGGTGTCGGACATTTCCGGCCGCGGCGTCGGCATGGACGTGGTCAAGACCCGCGTGGCCGAGCTGGGCGGCACCCTGCGCGTGCAGTCGCGGCTGGGCCACGGCAGCGAACTGGAACTGACCGTGCCGCTGACCCTCGCCGTGCTGCGCGTGCTGATGGTGCGCGTGGCCGATCGCCTGCTGGCGCTGCCGCTGGGCAACGTGCAGGAAGTGTTCGAACTGGCCGACGGCCAGGATCGCGAGCTGGACGGCCGTCTGGTCGCCGAGCACCGCGGCCGCGCGCTGCCGCTGACCGATCTCGCGCGCTGGGTGGGCACCGATGCCGACGCCGGCCGCCACGTGGTGGTGTTGCACATCGGCCACCAGCGCCTCGGCTGCCTGGTGCACGAGGTGCGCGGGCGCGAGGACGTCATCGTCAAGCCGCTCGGCCCGCTGTTCGCCGACGCCTCCGGCATCGCCGGCGCCACCGTCACCGGCGACGGCCGGCTGGCCCTGGTGATGGACCTGGCCGGCCTGGTCGCCGCGGCCGACAGCTGCTCCGCCCCGCTGCAGAAGGAAGTCTGAGCGCATGGACAGAATCAGCACCATCGGCACCATCCTGGGCTTCGTGGTGATCGTCCTGGGCACCGTGCTCAAGGGCTCCACCGTGGAGGCGCTGTGGAACCCGGCGGCGTTCGTGATCGTGTTCTTCGGCACGCTGGCCGCGCTGCTGGTGCAGAACCAGGGCGCGGTGATCAAGCACGCGCTGAAGATGATGAAGCTGATCTACCGGCCGCCGCAGCACGAGCCGCGCGACCTGATCAGCCGCATCGTGGGCTGGAGCGAAATCTCGCGCCGCCAGGGCCTGCTCGGGCTGGAGCCGCAGATCGAGTCCGAGAGCGACCCGTTCATCAGCAAGGGCCTGCAACTGCTGGTCGACGGCGGCGAGCCGGACACCATCCGCAGCGTGCTGGAAGTGGACATGGACACGCGCGAGGCGATCGACCTGGCCGGCGCCAAGGTCTACGAGAACGCCGGCATCTACTCGCCCACGCTGGGCATCATCGGCGCGGTGATGGGCCTGATGGCGGTGATGCAGAATCTCGCCGACCCGAGCAAGCTCGGCCACGGCATCGCCGCGGCCTTCGTGGCGACGATCTACGGCGTGGCGCTGGCCAATCTGTTCATGCTGCCGATGGCCGCGCGGCTGAAGAGCCTGGTGGGCAAGCAGTCGCAGATGCGCGAGATCCTGGTCGAGGGCCTGGTCTCGATCGCCCAGGGCGACAACCCGCGCCAGATCGAGGCGCGCCTGCAGGGTTACGTCGCATGAGGCGGCATCGCCACGAGGAGCACCAGAACCACGAGGCGTGGGCGATCCCCTATGCCGATCTGATGACCCTGCTGCTGGCCTTCTTCGTGGTGATGTACGCGGTGTCGGTGGTCAACGAGGGCAAGTTCCGCGTGATGTCCGAATCGCTGCTGCAGGCCTTCAACGGCAACAGCCAGGTCATCGCGCCGCCGCCGGCGTCGGAAGGGCAGCGCCAGCCGGCCGCGGCCGTGCCGATCCGCCATGCCGCCAACCGCAGCAACCCGGTGACGCTGCCGTTGCCGCTGCAACGCCCGCCGGCACCGGGGCGCGGCGGCGCGGAAAGCCTGCACGACATCGAGAACCAGGTACGCAAGGCACTGCAGCCGCTGATCGACCGCAAGCTGGTGGTGGTGCGGCACACGCCGAACTGGCTGGAGATCGAGATCCGCACCGACATCCTGTTCCCCAGCGGCGTGGCGCAGCTTTCCGCCTCGGCCAGCGCGGTGCTGGAGAACCTGGCCGCCATCCTGGCCCGCTTCCCCAACGCGCTGCGCGTGGAGGGCTTCACCGACAACGTGCCGATCAGCACCGCGCAGTACCCGTCCAACTGGGAACTCTCCGCCGCGCGCGCGGCCAGCGTGGCCCGCTTGTTCGCGACGACCGGCGTGGCCCCCGACCGGTTGGGCATCATCGGCTGGGGCGAGGTGCGTCCGCTGGCCACCAACGACACCGCCGAAGGCCGCAACCAGAACCGCCGCGTGCTGGTGGTGGTGATGAACGAGCGCATGAGTGATCCGCGCCGGCAACTCGATGCGCAGCAATGGAGCGAGCGGGCCGGCCCGGCCGCCGTGCCCGTCGCGAACGCGAACGCGGCCGCGCCCGCCGCGGCCACCGAGGCAGGTCGGCTGCCGGTCGTGCCCGCGGTGATCGCCGTCCATCCCGCCGAGCCGCTGCCTGCCGCAGCCGCGCCCGCCGTGCCCGCCGATGCGCCGCCCACTGCACGCAACCTGAGTCCGGATCGGTGAGCGCCGTGTCTCTCTTCCATCTTGCCGGACCCTGCCCATGAACGCGCCAGCCTGCGCACCCGCCGCTGCCGCCGGGCACTGGCTGTCGTTCCGCATCGGCACGCAGCTCTACGCGGCGCCGCTGGAGGCGGTGAACGAGGTGATCCGCGACGGCGACATCACCCCCGTGCCCGGCGCCGCCGCCGACGTACTCGGCGTGCGTCACCTGCGCGGCCGCATCGTGCCGGTGCTCGACGGCCAGCGCCGCATGGGCGTGGCGAACGCGCCGCTCGACCCGGCCAGCGTGCGCATCGTGATGCTGGCCCACGCCGAACACCTGGTCGGCCTGCGCGTGGGCGCGGTCGGCGAATTGCTGCACAGCGACGGCATCGAGATCGAACCCCCACCCCCCGGTCGCGCCAGCCGCCGCGACGACCCGGTTACCGGCATACTGTCATGGCAAGGCGGATTCGTGGCCTTGCTTGATGTATGTCGGTTGTGTCGATTGGGGGGAGAAGCCGGCCATGTGGCTTGAGATCGGGATCGGGCTGCTGCTGGCGCTCGCGCTGGCGCAGGCGGCGGCATTGCTGAGCCTCTGGCGCCAGTCGCAGCGACTGCAACAACGCATCGAGCGGATGGCGCAGGACGCCGTCCGAAGCTTCACCGACGTGCCGACCTCGATGCTGGTCGCCGCGCTCGGCCGCGTCGAGCGGCAGATCCGCCACGCCGAGCAGCAACCGCCGCCCACGCGCCAGTCCTACGAGCTGGCCCAGCAACTGGCCCGCGAAGGCGCCGACCTCGACCAGTTGGTGAATCGCTGCGGCCTCTCGCGCGACGAGGCCCGGCTCGTCATGCAGATGCATCCGGCCGGTTCCTGACATCGGCTGCAATCAGCGTGCCGGTGTTGCGCTCCCGCAGGAGCCCGCTTGCGGGCGATGCTTTTGTTTTCGCGATTCCCGATTCCCGGCCAAAGGCATCGCCCGCAAGCGGGCTCCTGCCGTTTCCGGGTCGGCCGGCACGCCTCGCGCCTATTCTTCTGCCGCGTCGTAGATCGTCGCCAGCACCGAGGCGGCGGCGGCGTAGAGCTGCACGGGGATGTCGTCGCGCAGGCGCAACGTGGCCAGCAGGGCGGCGATCTGGGCGTCGTGGTGCAGCGGCACGCCCATCTCGCGGGCGCGGGCCAGCAGCAGTTCCAGCGACTGCGGCGACATCGGCGCGGTTTCTTCGCCGCCGCTGGCAAGACGCAGACTGACCCGCTTCGGTGGCGGCTGCTCGTTCATGCGGTGGCCTTGAGCAACAGGGCACTGCTGCCCGGTGGGTGCGGTATGCCGACCTGGCAACTCAGCTGGTCGAGCAGCACGCCGCAGGCAGCCAGGCGCTGGCGCAGCGGAGTGAACTGGCGCTCCAGTTTCTGTGCGGTTTCGATGCGCTCGGCCCACAGTCGCACCGACAGCCGCGGCTCGTTCAATTGCAGCTCGCCCTGTACCGGACCCAGCGGAGGCAGGTCCAGCGCGAAACCCAGGGTCCAGCCCTTGCTGCCTTCGGCGCCGTCGGTGCCGAACTCCAGCTTGATCTGCAGCACGTCGTGGCCGTCCTTGCCCAGCAACGGTACCTCGATGACCCAGGCCGAGGCGGGGTGGGCGCTGGCGTCGAGCTGTGCCACCTCGATGCGTGCCAGTGCGGCCTTGACGTCGCCGTGCAGGCGGCGCAGCAGTTGCGTCACGTCGTCGTCGCCGGACGACAGCGGGGGCAACAACGGCAACGACAGTCGCGGCTGCGCCTGCAGCGCGCGTTGCAGCAGGGGTGGGGCGGCGTTGCCGCGATCCGATGGCGGCGGCGCCGGCGCGCGCCGGTCGAGCAGGCTGGCCAGGCGCAGCAAGGCGCCTTTCCAGTCGTCGGCGGGTGGCATCGGCTGGCCGGGGCGCGGTTGCAGCAGTCGTGATTCGAAGAACAGGCCGCTGCGCCGGATCGCCTCGCGCAGGCCGTCGCCGCGGGTGATTTCCGCCGGCGTGCGCAGCGCCTGTTCCAGCACCGCCAGCGCGGTGCGCACGTCGGCCGGCAACTGGCGCAGCGCCGGCCGCTGGGCCAGCGCGGAGAGCGTGGAGAGCAGCGGCGTGTAGCCGTTCTGCTGCGGAAGGCGTTCGCGCAGCATGCGCTGAAACGTGGGGTCCGCCGCCTGGCTGAGCACCTCCAGTTGCGGCTGCGCGCCCAGGCTCAGCACGCGCACCTGGAACTGGGCCGGCAACTGGCTGTGCGAGACGTCCGCCTCCACCGTGAGCGCGCCGATCTGCAACACCAGCAGGCCTTGCGGGTTCACGCCCAGCGGGCGCGCCGCCAGCACCGTGCCGATGCGCCAGCTCTGGGCGGTGGTGCCGGAGGCGGCACCAGCCCAGGTAAGCGCGGCGAGGCTGATCGGTGGGATGTTCAAGCGTAAGTTCCTGCGCCTGGCGCGGACGGGAAGGGTGGTGGTCGCGAAGGTCATCGGCCGCTGGCGGGAATACTTGAGCGCGCTCCTGCGGATGGCACGGCGCGCTAAAGCGATTCGGCTGGCGGCCGATAGAGCAAGCGTCGGCGCACAACGGCGCGAACGGAGTCATCGAAATGGGCGGCAAGCGGGCAGCGAAGAACAAGCAGCCAACAGCGGTGGCCGACGAGGCTGCGGTGGTCTGCCTGCCGGCGGATTGCCGGTTGGCCGCGCAGGCGGCTTTGAAGGCGCAACTGCAGCAGGTCCTGCAGCACGGCGACATCGTGATCGACGCGCAGGCGCTCGAGCGCATCGATACCGCGGCCCTGCAGTTGCTGGTGTTGTTCCGGCGCGAGCTGGAGCACAACGGCGGCGCGCTGGCCTGGCGCGGCACCAACGAGGTCCTGCACGAGGCCGCGGCCCTGCTCGGGCTGGAACAGTCATTGAACCTGCCGACGGCAACGTCGGCCTGATACGAGGTGGCAGCATGGCAAAGATTCTCGCGGTAGACGATTCGGCCTCGATGCGGGGCATGGTGGCCTTCACCCTGCGTGGCGCCGGCCACGAGGTGACCGAGGCGGAGAACGGCCAGCTGGCGCTGGATGCCGCCCGCGGCAACGCGTTCGAGCTGGTGCTGGCGGACGTCAACATGCCGGTGATGGACGGCATCGCGATGGTGCGCCAGCTGCGCGCGCTGGATGCGTACAAGGGCGTGCCGATCCTGATGCTGACCACCGAATCGCATACCGAGAAGAAGATGGAAGGCAAGGCCGCCGGCGCCACCGGCTGGCTGGTCAAGCCGTTCGACCCCGAACAGCTGCTGGCCACCGTCAAGCGCGTGCTCGGCTGAAGGAATACCGATGGGCGCCGTCGACCTGACCCAGTTCCACAAGACCTTTTTCGAGGAGAGCCTGGAAGGGCTGGACGCGATGGAGGCGGCGTTGCTCGCGCTGGATTCGGGCTCGACCGACCATGAGCTGGTGCACACCATCTTCCGTGCCGCGCACTCGATCAAGGGCGGCGCGGCCACGTTCGGCTTTGCCGAGGTGGCCGCGTTCACCCACGTGGCCGAATCGTTGCTGGAGGAAGTGCGCAGCGAACGTCGCGGCGTGGACGGCGAACTGATCGACCTGCTGTTGCGCTCGGTGGATTGCCTGCGCGCGATGCTCGACCACACCAGCCACGGCCTGCCCGCGGCCGACGCCGACAGCGAGGCGCTGCGCGGCGAACTGGTGCGCCTGGTCAGCGGCGAGGCGGCCCCCGCGCCGGCCGCGACGACAGCCGCGGCAGCGAGCGTGGACGGCTGGGCGATCCGCTTCGTGGCCTTGCCGCACCTGTTGCAGACCGGCAACGATCCGCTGCGCCTGTTCCGCGAACTGCAGCAGCTGGGTCGGCTCGACGTGTGCCGTGCGTTCGTGGTCGACGCTGCGCCGACGCAGCTGGCGGAGCTCGATCCGGGCCAGTGCTGGCTGGGCTGGGAACTGCGCCTGCATGGTGCCGTGGCGCGCGCCGAGGTGGCCGCGGTGTTCGACTGGGTCGAGGGCGATTGCGAGCTGGCGATCGAGCCGATCGCTCCGGCTGCATCCGCTGCACCCGTCGCGCCGGTCGCTGTCGCGCCACCCGTCGCTGCACCCGCCGCCAGCGCGCCGCGCCCGGTCCGCGAGACGGCGGCCGCAAGCAGCGAGGGCAGCTCGATCCGCGTCGGCATCGACAAGGTCGATGCGCTGATCAACATGATGGGCGAGCTGGTGATCACCCAGTCGATGCTCAGCGACATCGGCGAACATTTCCATCCCTCGCAGCTCGAACGCCTGCGCGAGGGCCTGCTGCAGCTGGAGCGCAACACGCGCGAGCTGCAGGAGAGCGTGATGCGCATCCGCATGCTGCCGATCGGTTCGGTGTTCAACCGCTTCCCGCGGCTGGTGCGCGACCTGGAGCGCAAGCTCGGCAAGCAGGTGAAGCTGGAGCTGCACGGCGAGCACACCGAGCTGGACAAGACGGTGCTGGAAAAGATCGGCGATCCGCTGGTGCACCTGGTGCGCAACGCGATCGACCACGGCCTGGAATCGCCGGAGCAGCGCCGCGCCGCCGGCAAGAACGAAACCGGCACCTTGCGGCTGGACGCCTACCACGAAGGCGGCAACATCGTGGTGCAGATCAGCGACGACGGCGCCGGCCTCAATCGCGCCGCCATCGTGGCCAAGGCCGAGCAGCGCGGCCTGATCCGCCCCGGCCAGGAAGTGGACGATGCCGAGGTGGCCGAGCTGATCTTCCAGCCGGGCTTCTCCACCGCCGCGCAGGCCACCGACCTGTCCGGCCGCGGCGTGGGCATGGATGTCGTGCGCCGCAACGTGCGCGACCTCGGCGGCAGCGTCGGCGTGCGCAGCCAGAGCGGCAAGGGCAGCGTGTTCACCATCGCCCTGCCGCTCACGCTGGCCATCATCGACGGCCTGGTCACCGCGGTGGGCGAGGAGCGCTACATCGTGCCGCTGATCTCCATCGTCGAATCGCTGCGGCTGCGCCCGGAGATGGTGCGCAAGATCGCCGGCGGCGGCGAGGTGTTCCATTTCCGCAACGAGTACCTGCCGATCATGCGCCTGCACCGCGCGTTCGGCTGCAACGCGGCGATCACCGAGATCGAGCGCGGCATCGTGGTGGTGGTCGAGGAAGAGGGGCGCCGCGTGGGCCTGCTGGTGGATGACCTGCTCGGCCAGCAACAGGCGGTGGTGAAGTCGCTGGAGGCGCATTACCAGCGCGTGCAGGGCATTTCGGGCGCCACCATCCTCAGTGATGGCTCGGTGGCGCTGATCGTGGATGTATGTGGGGTGGTGCGGTTGGGCCAGCGCAGCAAGGCGGCGTGAGCGCCGCAGCCGCGGCCACGCGCCATGCGTGTTTCATGAAAAGTGCCGACGAACCCGGATGCGTTCGCCGGCGAGTGTTACGGCGCCTCTGCGCGCCGCCCCGCGCGGTCATGGTGGCCGGCGGGCCTTCTCTTCGAGGTGTTCGAGATGTTGTCGGCGATACGCGGTTTCTTTGATCGGCTCAGCCTGAACGCACGGCTGGTGCTGGTCGTGTCGGTGGTCGTGCTGGGGCTGTTCGGCCTCACCGTGATGAATGCGCTGCAAAATCGCGCCGGTCAGATGGACGGGCTCCAGAGCCTGTTGCGCAGCCAGATCGAGTCGGCCGTGTCGGTGGCTGCCGCGTTCCACGAGCGCGCGGGCAAGGGCGAGTTCAGCGAGGCGGAGGCGCAGAAGCGCGCGCTCGCCCAGATCCACGACATGCAGTGGAACAAGGGTGCCGGCTACGTCTTCGCATTCGACGACAATTACACGTTGACCTCGCACCCGGTGATGCTGGACAAGCTCGGCACCAGCGTGCGCGACATGACCGACCAGAATGGCAAGGCGATCTTCCAGGCGATGCATGCCATCGACATGAAGGACGGCGGCGGGCTGACCTACTACGACTGGCTCAAGCCCAGCAGCAAGAAGATCGTGGGCAAGGTCACCTACTCCGAGCGCTATCAGCCGTGGGGCATGCACTTCGGCGCTGGCGCCTATTTCGACGACATTGATGCGCAGTTCCGCCAGACCCTCGCACTGAACCTGGGCAAGGCGGGATTGCTGGCATTGCTGGTGATCGGGCTGGTGTGGCTGTCGATGCGCAGCATCCGTCGCAGCATCGGCGGAGAGCCGGGTTTCGCGGTGGCCATGGCCACGCGCATCGCCAACGGCGACCTGGGCAAGGACGACGGTGGCAAGACGTTTGCCGCCGGCAGCCTGCTGGCCGAATTGGCCCGCATGCGCGACCGGCTGACCGGCATCGTGGGCGAAGTGCAACATGGCTCGGAGGCGGTGAGCAGCGCAGCGCAGCAGATCGCCAAGGGCAACGACGACCTCAGCCAGCGCACGCAGGAGCAGGCCTCCAGCCTGGAGGAAACCGCCGCCTCGATGGAGGAGATGACCTCCACCGTGAAGCAGAACGCCGAGAACGCCAGCTACGCCAACCAGCTGGCCAGCGGCGCGCGCGAGCAGGCCGAGCGCGGCGGCGAGGTGGCCGCGCAGGCGGTGGCGGCGATGGACGAGATCAATGCCTCCAGCCGCAAGATCGCCGACATCGTGGGGCTGATCGACGAGATCGCGTTCCAGACCAACCTGCTGTCGCTCAACGCCGCGGTGGAAGCCGCGCGTGCCGGCGAGCAGGGCCGCGGCTTCGCCGTGGTGGCCAGCGAGGTGCGCAGCCTGTCCCAGCGCAGCGCGGCGGCGGCGAAGGAGATCAAGGGGCTGATCAACGAAAGCGTGCAGCGGGTGCAGGCCGGCAGCGCGCTGGTCGACCAGTCCGGCGCGGCGCTGACCGGCATCGTGGAGAGCGTCAAGAAAGTCACCGACATCGTTGCCGAGATCGCTGCGGCCAGCCACGAGCAGTCCGCCGGCATCGACCAGGTCAACCGCGCCGTGATGCAGATGGACGAGGTCACCCAGCAGAACGCGGCGCTGGTCGAGGAGGCCGCCGCCGCCGCGCGGGCGATGCAGGAACAGGCGCTGGAACTGCAGCGGCAGATGAGGTTCTTCCAGCTCGGCGGCGCACCGTCCGATGCGCAAGCGCCCGTCGCGGCGCCGGAATCGGCACGCGTGGTGGAGCTGCCGCGCAAGGCGGTGGCTCGTGCTGCCGAGCCGGCGCCGCGGCGCGCGGCGGCCGCCGGCGCCTGGACCGAGTTCTGATTCTCCGTTTCGCGGTCCCCCCCCGGGCGCTTGCCTGCCAGCGGCCGCCCGATGGCGGGACCGCGCCCGTCTTCCGCACGGCGCGGCAGCAGCGGCCGCGTCCGCTTTCCGCTCAAGTTTCCTGTCGCCGTGCCGACACAGGTGATGGCGGCACGGCGACCGCAATCGCCCATCACGAGGTAGCAGGCTCATGCACGAGAACACCGATGGCGCGGCACCGACGGTGCAGCAGCTGACGTTCAACCTGGCGGGCGAGGAGTACGGCGTCGACATCCTGTCGGTGCGCGAGATCCGCGGCTGGTCGCGCGTGACGCGCATCCCGCAGACGCCCGACCACCTGCTCGGCGTGCTCAACCTGCGCGGCGCGATCGTGCCGATCATGGACCTGCGCCTGCGCTTCGGCCTGGAGCGCGAGAGCTATGGCGACAGCACGGTGGTGATCATCGTGGCGGTCGCCGAGCGGTTGTTCGGCATCGTGGTGGATGCCGTCTCCGACGTGGTCGACATCGACCCGTCCGCGATCAAGCCGGTGCCCGACATGGGCGCCGTCGTGGACACCCGCTACCTGAAAGGTCTGGCCACCCATGTCGAACGCATGGTGATGCTGCTGGACGTGGACAAGCTGATGCGTCCGGAAGACGTGGAAACCCTGGACGCGGCGCTGCCGCATGTCCGCGAAGTCGAAGTTGCCGCCTGAATCGGGGAATGCTCATGAAGATCAAGAAAGTGCTGGCACGTTTCGCCAAGGTGCCCACCCTAACCGTCAAGGCGCGCCTGATCGGCGTGTTCGCGCTGCTCGGCGCGATGCTGGTGGCCGGTGCGGCGATCGGCCTGGGCGTGATGTCCTGGCAGAACGAGGGCATGCGCACGAGTTACGAGGAGGCGATGGTGCCGGCCAGCCTGATGGGCCAGCTGCGCGCCAAGTCGCTGCTGAATTTCATCGTGCTGGGCGAGGCCGCCGGCGCGATCGACAAGCCCAACCAGGTGAAACAGAAGGTCGCCGAGTCCGAGCAGATCCAGAAGGATATCGCGGCGGTCAACAAGCAACTGGCCGCCATTCATCTGAGCCCGGAGGTCGCCAAGAAATACAAGGACTACAACGACACCACGGGGGATTACAGCGATGCGCTGAAGGAGATCTACGACGGCCTCAATTCCAGCGACACCGGCACCGCCGACATGATGGACATGCAGCTGCGCCCGTTGCTGATGATGCGCCAGGACGCACTGGACAAGCTGGTCACCGCGCAGAGCGACGAAGTGCGTGACATCTACCAGTCGCAGGTCAAGCGCTACCGCTTCGTGCAGACCACCACGCTGGCGGCACTGATCGCCGGCCTGCTGCTGGCGCTGTTCGTGGCGGTGCGGCTGATCCGCTCGATCACCGGCGCCTTGCACCATGCGGTGAAGATCGCCGACCAGATCGGCGAGGGCAAGCTGGGCCATGACATCCGCGTGAACCGCAAGGACGAGTTCGGTCGCCTGCTGCTCGCCTTCCGCAACATGGACCAGCACCTCAGCGAGATCGTGGGCGAAGTGCGGCTTGGCTCGGATGCGGTGAGCACGGCCGCGCAGCAGATCGCGCGCGGCAACGACGACCTCAGCCAGCGCACGCAGGAGCAGGCCTCCAGCCTGGAGGAAACCGCCTCGTCGATGGAGGAGATGACTTCCACCGTGAAGCAGAACGCGGAGAACGCCAGCCACGCCAACCAGCTCGCCCGCGGCGCGCGCGAACAGGCCGAGCGCGGCGGCGAAGTCGCCTGCAAGGCGATCGCGGCGATGACCGAGATCGACGCCTCCAGCCGCAAGATCGGCGACATCGTGGGGCTGATCCAGGAGATCGCCTTCCAGACCAACCTGCTGGCGCTCAACGCCGCGGTGGAAGCGGCGCGCGCCGGCGAGCAGGGCCGCGGCTTCGCCGTGGTGGCCACCGAGGTACGCAGCCTGGCCCAGCGCAGCGCCGGCGCGGCGAAGGAGATCAAGGGCCTGATCAGCGACAGCGAGGAAAAGGTGCGTACCGGTTCCGAGCTGGTCAACCAGTCAGGCAAGGCGCTGGCCGAGATCGTCGACAGCGTGAAGAAAGTCACCGACATCGTGGCCGAGATCGCCGCGGCCAGCCATGAGCAGTCTGCCGGCATCGATCAGGTCAACAACGCCGTGATGCAGATGGACGAGATGACCCAGCAGAACGCCGCGCTGGTCGAGGAAGCCTCGGCCGCCGCCCGCGCGATGCACGAGCAGGCGGACGAACTGGCGCGCCAGGTGGCGTTCTTCCAGGTCGCCGACAGCGGCCAGGCGGCGCCGGCGAAGGCGCCGGTGGCAGCCGTCGCGGTGGAGACCGAGGCCGTGTTCGCCGCCGTGCGCAAGGCGCAGCCGGCGCGCGCGGTGGCCGAGGCGGACGCCGCCGCGGCCGGTGCATGGAAGGAGTTCTGAACATGAACGCGACGGTCGACATGCCCGTCGTCGAGGTCGCCGGCGGTCCGCGCCTAGGCGACAGCGAGTTCGAGTTCCTGCGCAAGTTCGTCTACACCCACTGCGGCATCTCGCTGGGCGAGCACAAGCGCCAGCTGGTGCAGGGACGGTTGTTCCGCCGCCTGCGCGCGCTGGGCCTGCAGCAGTTCAGCAGCTATTGCGAGCTGCTGCAGCGCGACCCGCAGAGTGAGCTGGGCGAACTGGCCAGCGTCATCAGCACCAATGTGACCTCGTTCTTTCGCGAGGTGCACCACTACGACCTGCTGGTCGCCGAGCTGCTGCCGCGCTGGCTGGAAGACAAGCGTCGCAACGGCGAGCGCCTGCGCATCTGGTCGGCCGGCTGCTCCACCGGCGAGGAACCCTACGCGCTGGCGATGGTGCTGGCCGAGGCGATCGAGGAGCACGGTGCCAATGGCGTGGACGCGAAGATCCTTGCCACCGACCTGTCGCCGCAGGCGCTGGAAACCGCGCGCCGCGGCGTCTATCCGCTGGACCGCCTCGGCGGCATCAGCGATGCCCATCGCCGCCGCTGGATGCTGCGCGGCTCGGGCGAGTACGAAGGCCTGGCCAGCGTGCATCCGAAGCTGCGCGAGCTGGTCACCATCCAGCCGCTGAACCTGTTGCACGAATGGCCGATGAAAGGCCCGTTCGACGCGATCTTCTGCCGCAACGTGGTGATCTATTTCGACCAGCCGACCAAGCAGCGCCTGTTCCGTCGCTACGCGGAACTGTTGCCGGCCGGCGGCTACCTGTTCCTTGGCCACAGCGAATCGCTGCACGGCATCAGCGAGGATTTCGAACTGATCGGCCGCACGGTCTACCGGAAACGCGGTTGATGGACGTGCAGCTGGCCGATCGACGCAAGGCTCCGGCACTTTCCGCGGCGCCGCCGGGCTTCGAGCACCTGCGCCGGTTCTGGGACCCGGCGCAGGGTTGCATGACGGTCAAGGTGCTGCCCGGCGAGTTCTACGTCAGCGGCGAGGAAGAAATGCTCAGCACGGTGCTGGGCTCGTGCGTCTCCGCCTGCATCCACGACGTGCGCCGCGGCATCGGCGGCATGAACCATTTCATGCTGCCCGAACCGGTCGGCGAGCGCGACAGCTGGTCCTCCACCGTGGGCCGCGCGGCGCGCTACGGCAGCGATGCCATGGAGCAGCTGATCAACGCGATCCTGAAAGCCGGCGGCCAGCGCGCCGACCTGCGCGTGAAGGTATTCGGCGGCGGTCGCGTGCTGGCGCGCATGAGCGACGTGGGCCAGCGCAACATCGACTTCGTGCGTCGCTACATCGCGGCGGAGAACCTGGAGCTGGTGGCGTCGGACCTCGGCGACGTGTTTCCGCGCCAGGTGCAGTTCTTCCCGAACAGCGGGCGCGCCCGCGTGCGCCTGCTCCGGCGCAGCGACGACGTGGCGCTGGTGGCCGGTGAGAGCGGTTACCTCAAGCGTTTGGCAAATGATCCGATAAAGGGTGAGGTGGAGCTGTTCTAGTGGCGGCGGCGAGGGACGAGAGGTGACCGCACCGTTCGTACCCCGCGCGCGACTCGCCCGGCACCGCCCATTCCTGACAAGACAAGGCAGAGAAGCAGGCAATGACAAGGGTGCGCGTTCTGGTGATCGACGATTCCGCATTGGTGCGCAAGCTGATGTCGACGATGCTTGCCTGCGATCCGGAGATCGAGGTGGTCGGCACCGCCGCCGATCCGCTGATTGCCCGCGAGAAGATCAAGCAGCTCAACCCCGACGTGCTGACCCTGGATGTGGAGATGCCGCGCATGGACGGCATCACCTTCCTGGAAAACCTGATGCGGCTGCGGCCGATGCCGGTGGTGATGGTGTCCTCGCTGACCGTGGAAGGCGCTGACGTCACCCTGCGTGCGCTGGAAATGGGCGCGGTGGATTTCTTCGCCAAGCCCGACCACGACCTGGCCAGCCGCTTCGGCGAATGCGCGCAGGAGATCTGCGACAAGGTGAAGCTCGCCGCGCGCACCCGCCCGCGCGCGCGGACCACGGTGCGCAAGCTGGACGTGGCGCCGCGCCTGTCTGCCGACGCCGTGCTGCCGCGGGCACAGACCGCCGGCAGCCGCGGCGGCAGTCCGATCATCGCCATCGGCGCCTCCACCGGCGGCACCGAGGCGGTGCGCGTGGTGCTGGAGGCGATGCCGCCGGATGCGCCGCCGATCCTGGTCACCCAGCACATCCCGGCCGCGTTCAGCGGCCCGTTCGCCGCGCGCATGGACCGCTGTTCGGCGATGCGCGTGTGCGAGGCGCAGGATGGTCAGCCGATCCAGTCCGGCCATGCCTACGTCGCCCCCGGCAGCCACCACCTGCTGGCGATGTGGGACGGCGCGAAGTACGTCTGCCGCCTGCACGACGGCCCGCCGGTGAACCGGCACAAACCCAGCGTCGACGTGCTGTTCCGCTCGCTGGCCGCCAGCGCCGGCGCGGCCACCATCGCCGCGCTGCTGACCGGCATGGGCGACGACGGCGCCCGCGGCCTGCTCGAGCTGCGCCAGACCGGCGCAGCCACGCTGGTGCAGGACGAGAACAGCTCGGTCGTGTGGGGCATGCCTGGTGCCGCGTGGAAACTCGGCGCCGCCGGCGAAATGCTGCCGCTGGATCACATCGCACCGCGCCTGCTGGCGCTGGCGCGCCAACCTCTCGCCGGCGCGTTGCGCGCCTGATCAGGAATCCGATCATGACTTTCTCACTCTCCGGTCTTGCAGCCCGCCCCGTCGCCGGCGTCGCCGCCAGCGCGCTGGCGCTGCTGCTGTCGCTGCTGTGGCACCCGGCCTGGCTGGCACCGCTGCTGGTGGTGCTGCTGACCGTGGTGTGGATCGTGGAGACGCGCCACCGTGCCACGCCCGTCGCCGAACCGGCGCCGGGCGCCCACGCCGGGCCGGTGCGCGAAGCACTGGAAGACGTGCGCGGCGCGCTGGTCGACGAACTCGGCCATGCCAGCCGCGAACTGCACCAGGGCCTGGGCCTGCTGCGCGATGCCGTCTCCGAGCTCGGCGGCGGTTTCGACGGCCTGTCCAACAAGACCGCGCTGCAGCAATCGCTGCTCAAGCAGATCATCGAGGTGCAGGGCAGCGGCGTGTCGATCCAGGATTTCGCCACCCGCACCGGCGACCTGCTGGAGCACTTCGTCGGCATGATCGTGCAGATGTCGCGCGAGAGCCTGCGCATCGTCTACCGCATCGACGGCATGGCCAAGGAAATGGACGCGGTGTTCGGCCTGCTGAAGAATGTCAACACGATCGCCGAGGAAACCAACCTGCTGGCACTCAACGCCGCCATCGAGGCGGCACGCGCCGGCGAATCCGGCCGCGGCTTCGCCGTGGTGGCGGGCGAGATCCGCAACCTGGCCAGCAACTCCAACCAGTTCAACGAGCAGATCGGCAGCCACGTCGAACGCGCCCGTGCCGCGATGGAGCAACTGCGCGGCCTGGTCGGCACGATGGCCTCGCAGGATCTCAACGTGGCGCTGTCGGCCAAGGGCGGCATCGACGCGATGATGGCCCACGTCACCGAGAGCGACGCGCGCACCAGCGCGGTGGCCGACCAGGTGGTGGAGATCAACCGCGGCCTGGGCAGCGACGTCTCCACCACGATCCGCTCGCTGCAGTTCGAGGACATCCTGAGCCAGCTGATCACGCAGACCCGCGCGCGACTGGTGGAACTGCAGGAGATCACCGCCGAATGCACCCGCGACATCGAGGAGCTGGCTTGCGCGTCGATGGACGCCGAAGCGCTGGACGAGCGCGCGCGGCGCGTGCGTTCACGCCTCGCAGTGCAACGCGAGAAGGCGCGCCTGCGCTCCCGCGGCCCGGCCCTGCAGAGCAGCATGGACGCCGGCGAAATCGAACTCTTCTGAGGATTGGCCATGATTGTTCACCACGACGCCGAAAGCGATTGCCTCAGCCTGCAACTGGGCGAGCGATTCGATTTCAGCATCCACCGCGAATTCCACGACGCCTGCCTCGGTGCCGGCCGCGTGGCCCGCAGCTACCTGATCGACCTGGCCGAGGTCACCCGCATGGACAGCTCCGCGCTGGGCATGCTGCTGCTGCTGCGTGAACACGCCGGCGCCGACCACGCCGACATCCGCATCGTCAACGCCAACAGCGAGCTGCGCGGCACCTTGCGCGTGGCCGGTTTCGACAAGCTGTTCGTGCTGCATTGAGGAGCACCCTGGTTGTCGGGGCGGGCCAACGGCATTCCTTTTTTTGCAGGAGCCCGCTCGCGGGCGATGCTTTTGCCGGGATTCAGGATTCGAAAAAGCATCGCCCGCGAGCGGGCTCCTGCAGTTCTGTCGGGTTATGCCAAACACGTTTGCCACCCAGTAAAAAGGCTCCTCGCGGAGCCTTTTGCTTTTGATGGAGCCGACCGACTTACCAGGAACGAACCTTCACCACGCTGGCGGTGAAGCTGGAGATGTTGCGCTGGTAGTGGAACAGGCGGCCCAGGTCGAACGACACCGACTGGCCGGGGGTGATGTTGGAGGTGCCAGCCGGCCAGGCCTGCTTCGACTGCAGGACGTTGCCCGCGTCATCCTTGAGCTCGATGCGGATCTGTGCCGCCGAAGGAGTAGTGCAGCTGTTCATCAGCTGGCCGCGCAGGCTCAGCTTGCCGGACAGCCCGCTGGCGGCCGACGGGGTGAACTCGGTGATCGCGAAGTCCTTGATCGAGCATTCGGCGTGCACGGCCATGGGGGCCAGCAGCAGTGCGGTGGTCATGAGCAGAGTTTTCATGGGTCGATGCATCCCCTGGGATTGAGAGGTGGGTACCCATTGTTCGGCCGATCGGACGAAATCTTTAGGGCTCGCGGCCTGGTCGCCCGCCGGCGAGCCGGACACGCACGGAAGGGCGGCGTCGGGCGCGGCGCATGCGGGGTTTCGTTTCAGGCAGCCAGCGAGGCTGGCCGGGCCGTCACAGCCACTTGTTGTGCTTGAGTGCGGCGTAGATGCCGCCCACCACGCCGGCCATCACCACGATGATCGCCGGATAGGCCCACGGCTGGCCGAGCTCGGGCATGTGCTGGAAATTCATGCCGTACCAGCTGGTCAGCAGGGTCGGTGCCGCCAGCATGGCGGCCCAGCCGGCGAGCTTCTTCATCACCTCGTTCTGGCCGAAGGTGACCAGCGAGAGGTTGACGTTGATCGCGGCGGTGAGCATCTCGCGCATCGCGCTGATCGACTCGTTGACGCGGAACACGTGGTCGTAGACGTCGCGGAAGTAGGGCCGCAGTTCGTCGGGGATCAGGCCCTGGTGCAGGCGCACCAGCTGGCTGGTGATGTCCTGCAGTGGCGCCACGGCCAGGCGCAGCGTCATCAGGTCGCGCTGCATGTCGTAGAGCCGGTGCACCGTGCTGCGCTTGAAGGTCTCCGCAAAGATGTCCTGTTCGAGCAGGCCCAGCTCTTCGCGGAAGTCGCGCACGATCGGCAGCAGGTTGTCGACGATCAGGTCGAGCACGCCGTAGAGGCCGTAACTGGGTCCGTTGGCGAGCAGCTCCGGCACGTTCTCGCAGGCGCGTCGCGCCGGCGCGTACGAGAGCGAGGCGCCATGGCGCACGGTGACCAGGTAGCGCTCGCCGAGGAAGATCTGGGTCTCGCCGAACTGCAGCTCGGCCTCGATCAGCTGTGCGGTCTGCACCACCAGGAACAGCGAGTCGCCGTAGGTTTCGATCTTGGTGCGCTGGTGCGCGGTATGCGCGTCCTCGATGGCCAGGTCGTGCAGGCAGAACTCTTCCTGCAGCTTTTCCAGCAACGGTTCGTCCGGTTCGTGCAGGCCGACCCAGACGAAGGTGTCCGGCACCGCCAGCACGTCGCTGATGGCATCCAGGCCGATTTCGCCGAGGCGCGTGCCGTCGCGATGGTAGGCGATGCAGTTGACCACCATCGGCTCGGTAACGGGCACGAGTGCAGCAGGCGATGGCGAGGTCGGGGTCATGCCCCATGATGCCGTGCCCGCCGTGGCGGGGCAACGCGAGTGCGAGGGAATCAGCGGTTGCGCCGCAGGCCCCAGGCCAGCGCCAGCCAGCACGGCAGGGCAAACAGCAGCCACGGCTGGTTCTGCTGCACCGTGCCGGGCAGCAGGTGCAGCGCGAGTGCTGCGAGCAGGGCCAGCAACTGCAGCATGATCAGGCCGTCGATGAAGCGTGACGCAGCGAAACCGCGACGCGCGCGCCACTGCGTGGGCAGCAGCAACCACGCCAGCGGATTGAACAGCAGCAGGTTGGCGTTGGCCCAGGCCGAGTGATGGGTGGTCAGCGTCCACAGACCCAGCAACACCACGCCGACCAGGCCGGCCAGCAGCAGGAACAGGGTGCCGAGCAGGGAGTAGCCAAGTGGCCACCACAGGCGTGCGGCCAGCAGCAGCGCCGCCAGCAGCAGGCCCGCCGCGCCCAGTGGCCCGCGCAGGTCGGGTGGCGAGGTCGGCGGCGGCACCAGGCGGTTGGGCGACACCACGCGTTCGTCCTGCACCAGCGGCCGACTGCCGCCGTCCGGCCCGGTGATCCGCACCTGGCGCAACTGCGTCTGCAGCACGGCAGGCAGGAAACTCTCCTGCCACGCCGTCAACGGCTGGTCGGCGTAGGGGCCCAGGCCCAGGTCCAGCATCAGCATCAGCCAGGGCTGCGCGCTCATCAGCCGCACCGTCTGCTGGCGATAGGTGAATTCGCCCGCATGTGCCCGCAGATGGTTCTTCACGGCGCCGTCGAGTGCGCGATCGAAGGCGTCGCGCACGCGGGTGGTGCAGTTGTCGGCGTAGTAGTCGTAGTCGTAGACGGCGTTCTGCGGGCGCAGGTTCCACAGCAGGTCGTCGCGCAGGTGGGCAGCCTGGTCGGCGTCCAGCGCCAGCCGCTGGCGCGTCACCGAACGGCCGACTTCGGTGTAGTAGGCCTCCTCCGGCCCGCTGGCTTCGGCGTCCATCATGTAATGCATGCGGCCGCGGGCGAAGTTGAGGAGGAAGTTCTTCTCCTCGAAGTCGAACACGCCGTAGTTGAAATTGACCGACTCGCCCGAGACGCGGTCGCGCACCTCGATGGCATCGTGGCCGAAGCGCTCCCAGTAGATGTCGCCCGGCCCGTAGGTCACCAGCGACACTTCGAGATCGGCGCCAGGCGCCTCGGCGATGCCGGCGCGTGCCGGCGCCAGCGCGGCGAGCACGAGCAGGGCAAGCAGCAAGGTCACGCGACGGAGCAAATCCATGTGCAGGGTCAGGAAGTCATCAGGCCGGGTTGCCTGACCACGCGGAACTGCTGCACACGACGGTCGTCCGCCGCGGTGACGTGGAACAGGTAGTCGCCCATCGCGACTTCTTCGCCGACCTCGGGCAGGTGGCCGAACTCGGCGGTGACCATGCCGCCGACGGTGTCGTACTCCTCGTCGGGGAAGCCGGCGCCGGTCTGCTCGTTGAAATCCTCGATCGGGGTCAGCGCGCTTACCAGCCAGTCGCCCCCGGGCTGTTCGTGCATCAGCTCGGGCTCTTCCTCGTCGTCGTGCTCGTCGTCGATTTCGCCGACGATTTCCTCCAGCACGTCCTCGATGGTCACCAGGCCGGCGACGCCGCCGTATTCGTTGACCACCAGCGCCATGTGGTTGCGGCTGAGGCGGAACTCCTCGAGCAACACGTTGAGCTTCATCGACTCGGGAATCAGCACGGCCGGGCGCAGGATCGAGCGGATGTCGAAGTGTTCGGTGGCACCGAAGAACTTGAGCAGGTCCTTGGCCAGCAGGATGCCGAGGATCTCGTCCTTGTCCTCGCCGTGCACCGGAAAGCGCGAGTGGCCGGATTCGACCACGGTGGCCAGCAGGTCGGACAGGGTGGAGTCCGCCGCGAGCATCACGATCTGTGCGCGCGGCACCATGACGTCGTCGACGTCCAGCTCGGTGACCTTGATCGCCCCCTCGACCATGGTGAGGGTATCGACGGAAAGCAGGCCGTTGCTCTGCGCGGCGCGCAACTCCTCAAGCAACTCGTTGCGGTTGCGCGGCTCGCCGGAAAACAGGTGGCCCAGTCGATCCCACCAGGTACGGTGGGCCGGGCCGCTGGTACTGCCAGGGTCGTCGTTCATCACTCTTTGGAAATCAGCCCAAACGCGGGCGGAAGCTTGATTCTAGCGGAAAAATCCGTTTCGACCCTGCACGGCCGCACGGCATGTGCAATCGAGGGTGACGCGCAGGGCGGGCGCTGCCCGCCGCCGTTTCGCCACACGAGGATGGCGGGCCGTGTGCGCCCTGCAGGATTCAGGCGTACGGGTCGGCGATGCCGAGGCCGGCCAGGATGCGGGTTTCCAGCGCCTCCATCGCCTCGGCCTCGGCCTCCTCGATGTGGTCGTAACCGAGCAGGTGCAGCACGCCGTGGATGGTGAGATGGGCCCAGTGGTCGCGTGGCAATTTGCCCTGTTCGGCCGCCTCGCGCAGCACCACCGGGGCGCAGATGGCGAGGTCGCCGATCAGCGGCAGATCCACGCCTGGCGGCAGTTCGGCGGGAAACGACAGCACGTTGGTGGCGTAATCCTTGCCGCGGTAATCGCGGTTGAGCGCGCGGCCCTCCCTGGCGTCGACGATGCGGATGGCCAGTTCGGCGCGCTTGCGCCGTTTCGCGCCACGCAGCGCGGCCTCGACCCAGCGACGGAAGCTGGCCGGCGCGGGCAGGCCGGCACGTGGCACCGCGTAGCCGACGGCGAGCGTCACCGGCGCGCTCATTCGCCGTCCTCGTCCTTCTGCTCGAACGCCTCGTACGCGCGCACGATCTTGGCCACCAGCGGATGGCGCACCACGTCACGCGAGGTGAAGAAGGTGAAGCTGATGCCGGCCACGCCGCGCAGCACTTCGATCGCCTGGCGCAGGCCCGAGCGCGTGTTGCGCGGCAGGTCGACCTGGGTGACGTCGCCGGTGATCACCGCCACCGTGCCGAAGCCGATGCGGGTGAGGAACATCTTCATCTGCTCGACCGTGGTGTTCTGCGCCTCGTCGAGGATCACGTAGGAATCGTTCAAGGTGCGCCCCCGCATGTAGGCCAGCGGCGCGATCTCGATCACGTTGCGCTCGATCAGCTTGGCCACCTTCTCGAAGCCGAGCATCTCGTACAGCGCGTCGTACAGCGGGCGCAGGTAGGGATCGACCTTCTGTGACAGATCGCCGGGCAGGAAGCCCAGTTTCTCGCCGGCCTCCACCGCCGGCCGCACCAGGATCAGCCGCTGCACCCGGTTCGCCTCCAGCGCCTCGACCGCGCTGGCCACGGCGAGGTAGGTCTTGCCGGTGCCGGCCGGGCCCACGCCGAAGTTGATGTCGTGGCTGGCGATCGCGTGCAGGTAGCGCGCCTGGTTCGGCCCGCGGCCCTTGATCACGCCGCGCTTGACCTTGATGACGACTTCCTGCGCACCTTCGGCGGCCGACTCGGCGATCGCGTCGATGCCCGATTCGGCCAGATGCAGGTTGATCTTCGCGCCGGTCAGCGCCTCGTCGGCGGTGCCGGCGTACAGCGCGCGCAGTACTTTTTCGGCGGCGCGCGCCGGCGCGTCCTCACCGATCACCTGGAAGATGCTGCCGCGGTGGTTGATCTCCACGCCGAGGCGCAGTTCGACCTGGCGCAGGTGTTCGTCGAACGGTCCGCACAGGTTGGCGAGGCGGGCGTTGTCCTCGGGATCGAGGGTGAAGTCGCGCTGGTTGAGTTCGCTCATAGGGGCGCGAGAGTAGCGCGGAGGCGCCGGAAGGACCATGCCGGTGCCCGCCGGCGCCTGGGGGTTTGCAAATAATTAAACGATGAATTAATTTATACCCATGGCTACTTCAGGCAAACGCGCAAAACCGCAGCGCCGCGCCGGGCGCCCCAGCGGCGACGAGAAGGATCTGCGCCGGCATCTGCTGGATGCGGCGCTGGGGCAGTTCGCGCGCACAGGTATCGCCGCCACCTCGTTGCGGGCGATCGCCACCGAGGCGGGGGTCACCCCGGCGATGCTGCATTACTACTTTGGCGACAAGGCGCGGCTGCTGCAGGCCGTGATCGACGAGCGTCTGCTGCCGTCGCTAGCGCCGCTGCGCGCGCAGTTGGAGCTTGCCGGCAATGACCCGGCCGCGCTGACCGAAGCCTTCGTGCGCGGGATCAGCGACGTCGTGGCGAGCCATCCCTGGCTGCCGCCGCTGTGGGTGCGCGAAGTGCTGTGCGAGGGCGGTGCGCTGCGCGAGATATTGTTCGACCGGGCCGTGCCGGGCGTGCCGCAGCTGTTGGCACAACGCTTCGCCGCGGCGCAGGCAAATGGACGGCTGAACGCGGCGCTGGACCCCCGCCTGCTGGTCGTCTCGCTGGTCGGCCTGACCCTGTTTCCTGCCGCCGGCGCGCCGATCTGGCGGCGCGCCTTCGATGCCGAGGCACTCGGCCCCGGGGCCATGCTCGAACACACGCTGGCGCTGCTGGGACAGGGCGTCGGCACGACGAAACGTGGAGAGCCTGCATGAAGTTCACGACCGTGATCTGCCAGTCGCTGGCGGCGCTGGTGCTCGCCGTTCCCGCCGGTTGCAGCAAGCAGGTGCCGCAGGCGCTGGGCACGCTCGAGTTCGACCGCATCACGCTGCCGGCGCCGGTTGCCGAGCGCATCGTGGCGATCGACGTGCGCGAAGGCGAGCAGGTCAAGGCGGGCCAGCCGCTGCTGCAACTGGACCCCGCGCATACCCGCGCCGAGTTCGCCGCCGCCCAGGCCCAGCTGGAGCAGCAGCGCGAACTCCTGGCTGAACTCCGGACCGGGCCGCGCCGCGAGGACATCGCCAGGGCCCGCGCGAGTCTGGCCGCGGTGCAGGCACAGGCACGCGAAGCCCGCGCGTACTACAACCGTTTGCTGCCGCTGAAGGGCAAGAGCTACGTGGCCGCGGCCGATCTCGATCGCGCCCGCGCCGCGGCAGGCAACGCCGATGGCCAGGCAGCGGCCGCACGCGCAGCGCTCGACGAGTTGTTGCACGGCACGCGTCCGGAGCAGCTCGCCCAGGCGCAAGCCGCCGTCGCGGCGGCGCAGGCGCAAGTCAGCGCGCAGCAAGTGCTGCTGGGCAAGCTGGCCGTCGTGGCGCCGCGCGCCGGGCGCATCGACAGCCTGCCGTACCGCCTGGGCGACCAGGCGCCGGTCGGCGCGCCACTGGCGATCCTGCTGGCCGGCGACGCGCCATACGCGCGCATCTACGTGCCGGTGCAGCAGCGCGCCGGCATGCACGTCGGCGAGGCCATCGACGTATTCGTGGCCGGTCGCGACAGACCGTATGCCGGCAAGCTGCGCATGATCCGCAGCGAGCCGGACTTCACCCCGTACTACGCACTGATCGGCGACGACGCGGCGCGGCTCAGCTATCTCGCCGAAGTCGCCCTGGGCGCGGACGCGGCGGAACTGCCCGCCGGCCTGCCAGTGCGCGTCGAGTTTCGCGGGCCGGCGAAATGAATGCCGCAGCGGATGATGTGGCGATTCGCGCGCGCGGCCTGACCCGGTGCTTCGGCAAGCTGGTGGCGGTCGATCACGTCGATCTCGACGTGCCGGCGCAGCGCGTCTACGGCTTCCTCGGCCCGAACGGCTCGGGCAAGTCCACCACCATCCGCATGCTGTGCGGGCTGCTGACGCCAAGCGGGGGCGAGATCGAGGTGCTCGGCCTGAAGATTCCGGCACAGGCCGACGAACTGCGTACGCATATCGGCTACATGACGCAGAAATTCTCGCTGTTCGAGGACCTCGGCGTGCGCGAGAACCTGGAGTTCCTCGCCGCGATCCAGGGCGTGCCGAAGGCGAAGACCAAACGCCGCGTCGACGAGCTGATCGAGCAGTACCACTTCGGCGATCGGCAGCGGCAACTGGCCGGCACCATGAGCGGCGGCCAGAAGCAGCGCCTGGCGCTGGCCTGTGCGGTGCTGCACGAGCCGCAGCTGCTGTTCCTCGACGAACCGACCAGCGCGGTCGATCCGGAATCGCGCCGCGATTTCTGGGAAAAGCTCTTCGAGCTGGCCGATGCCGGCACCACGCTGCTGGTCTCCACCCACCTGATGGACGAAGCCGAGCGCTGCCACCGGCTGGCCATCCTCGACCGCGGCGCACTGGTCGCCGACGGCACACCGCGCGAGCTGACCGCGCAACTGGAAGGGCGCACGTTCACCGTCGAAACGGACGATCCGCGCGCCGCCCAGCGCGCGCTCGCGAGCGTGGCGGGCGTGCTCGGCGTGGCCCAGGTCGGCAACATCCTGCGCGTGCTGACCGGGGCCGAGGGCGTTACCCCGGACATGGACAGGGCACTGGCGACGACGGGGCACAAGGCCGCGCTGGCGGCGGCGCCGCCGAATCTCGAAGACGTGTTCGTCGCCGCCACGCGCCGCGACGCGGAGCGCGCCGCATGAACGTGCGGCGGCTGTGGGCGATCGTGGTCAAGGAGCTGCGCCAGCTGCGCCGCGACCGCATCACGCTGGCGATGGTGGTGGGCATCCCGGTGATCCAGCTGGTGCTGTTCGGCTATGCAATCAACACCAACCTGCGCGGGCTCGACGCCGGCATCGTCGACCAGGCCAACAGCGCCGGTTCGCGCGCCCTGGTGATGGACATGCTGGCCACCGGCGTGGTGGCGCCGGTGGCGCGGGTGAACACGCCGCAGGAGTTGATGGCGATGATCCGGCGCGGGCAGGTCGGCATCGGCATTGTGGTGCCGCCGGATTTCGAGCGGCGCCGCATCGACGGCCGCGCGGTGGCGCAGATCCTGGTCGACGGCAGCGACACGGCGGTGCAGGCCGCTGCCGCGCAACTGATGCAGGTGCCGATCGACAGCGCCGCGCCCGATACCCGCGCGCCGGCGACCAGTACCCCGGTCGGTGGGCGGATCAGCATGGTCGCCTTCTACAACCCGCAGCGACGCTCCGCGGTCAACATCGTGCCCGGCCTGATCGGCGTCATCCTGACCATGACGATGGTGCTGTTCACCGCCATCGCGATCGTGCGCGAGCGCGAGCGCGGCAACATGGAGCTGCTGATCGCCACCCCGCTGACCAGCTCGGAGCTGATGATCGGCAAGGTGCTGCCGTACGTGGCGATCGGCCTGGTGCAGACCAGCGTGATCCTGGCGCTCGGCACGTGGCTGTTCGCGGTGCCGATTCTCGGCAGCGTGGTCGATGTGTACCTGGCCTCGGGCTTGCTGATCCTCGCCAACCTCGCCTTGGGCCTGTTGATCTCCACGCGCGCGCAGTCGCAGTTCCAGGCGATGCAGATGACGTTCTTCGTGTTCCTGCCATCGATCCTGCTGTCGGGCTTCATGTTCCCGTTCGCCGGCATGCCGAAGCTGGTGCAGTGGCTCGCCGAGATCTTGCCGCTGACCCATTTCCTGCGCCTGATCCGCGGCGTGATGCTGCGCGGCGCGGGCTTGCGGGAGATGTGGCTCGACGTGCTGGCGCTGGCAGTGTTCACGCTGGCGATGATGGCGCTGGCGATATTGCGCTTCCGCAAGCGGCTGGATTGACGAAGCTGTCCGCGCGTTGTTGCGGGAGCGCAGGGCGGCTACTGCCGCCATCGTCGTACCGCAAGATCACGGCGGGCAGAGCCCGCGCTACGCGGCGACTTCGTCGGCCAGCTTCACCCGCCCGCGCAGCGAATTGGCCATCGCGTCGGTGACCACCACGTCGACGAACTGACCGATCAGGCGCGCGTCGCCGGCGAAGTTCACGTAGCGCATGTTCTCGGTGCGGCCGCTGAGTTCGTTCGGGTTGCGGGTGCTGGGCTTTTCCACCAGCACGCGCTGCACGGAGCCGACCATCGCCTCGTTGATCTTCTTCGCGTTTGCGTTGATCGCGGCCTGCAGGCGCGCAAGGCGCTCGTGCTTGACCGCCGCCGGCGTGTCGTCGGCCAGACCTGCCGCCGGCGTGCCCGGGCGCGAGGAGAAGATGAAGGTGAAGCTCTGGTCGAAGCCGACGTCGTCGACCAGCTTCATGGTCTTCTCGAAATCCTCGTCGGTCTCGCCGGGGAAGCCCACGATGAAGTCCGACGACACGCAGATGTCCGGCCGCACCGCGCGCAGCTTGCGGATCTTCTGCTTGAACTCGAGCGTGGTGTAGCCGCGTTTCATCGCCGACAGGATGCGGTCGGAGCCGGCCTGCACCGGCAGGTGCAGGTAGTTGGCCAGTTGCGGCACGTTGGCGTAGGCCTCGATCAGCGAGTCGGAGAACTCCAGCGGATGCGAGGTGGTGAAGCGGATGCGGCCGATGCCTTCGATCTGTGCGATGGCGTGGATCAGCACGGCGAGGTCGGCGATGCCGCCGTCATGAGTCGGGCCGCGATAGGCGTTGACGTTCTGGCCGAGCAAGTTCACTTCGCGCACGCCCTGCGCGGCGAGCTGGGCCACTTCCACCAGCACGTCGTCGAACGGACGGCTGATCTCGGTGCCGCGGGTGTACGGCACCACGCAGTAGCTGCAGTACTTCGAGCAGCCTTCCATGATCGAGACGAACGCGGTGGGACCTTCGGCGCGCGGCTCCGGCAGGCAATCGAACTTCTCGATCTCGGGGAAGCTGATGTCCACCTGCGGCTTGCCGGTGGCGCGCTGGGCCTCGATCAGCTGGGGCAGCCGGTGCAAGGTCTGCGGGCCGAACACCAGGTCCACGTAGGGCGCGCGCTTGACGATCGCCGCGCCTTCCTGCGAGGCCACGCAACCGCCGACGCCGATCAACACCGGCTTGCCGTCCCGCTTGTGCTGCTTCCAGCGACCGAGCTGGCTGAACACCTTTTCCTGCGCCTTCTCGCGGATCGAGCAGGTGTTGATCAGGATCACATCCGCCTCCGACTCGTCCTGGGTCAGCTCCAGGCCGTGCGAGGCCTTCAGCACGTCGGCCATCTTGGCCGAGTCGTACTCGTTCATCTGGCAGCCGTGGGTCTTGATGAAAAGCTTGCCGCTCATCGCGTGGGTACCGTGATTCATGGGGGCGGAGGCGTTGTCCGCAGAACTGCGCAGTTTACCCTGCTGCCGATGTGCCTGCCAGATCAAGCACTTGCGCTTTTCCCTCGGCCGCCTGGGTGCTCGCCGTGATCGTGGAACTGAGACCCTGCGCACTTGGCGCTGGCCGCGCGTGGCGGCACACTGCGCCCATGTCCGGTGCCGCCAGTCACGGGGGACGCGTCGATCGGCCTGTTCGCGGTTTCCCCTTGCGTTCGATCCTTCTCGGGGTCGCGTTGCTGGCCGCCTGCCTGTTGGCCACGACGGCGCGCGCCGGCACCTTGTATCAGTGCATCGGCAGCAGCGGCGAAACCGTGTACAGCAGCGAGCGGGCGGGGTATCACGGCTGCCGGGCGATCAGCAGCTATGCCGAGTCGAAGGTTGTACGTCGGGCCGCACCGGTTGCGCGCGCGTCGCTGACCGGGGTCAGCGGCCAGGTGGTCACCACGGCGCAGAGCCTTGCGGCCGATGGCGCCCGGCCGGTGTCGCTGGCTCGCGTACAAGGCGGCGCGGCGAGCACCGCACAGGCGCGCGAGGCGACGCGGGTGCAGCGCGAGTCGCTGGCTGCGGTGAGCAGTTCGGCGGTCAGCACGGCGAAGTTGCCGCTGGCGGCTAGGGCAGCCGGCACGCCGGGCCAGTGGCAGTACCGCGAAGACCATGCCGACGCCGCGCCGGTCGCGCCCAGGATGGCCGACGCTGGCGACCGCGTGCTGCGCGGGGCGGTCTATCGCATCGTGCGCGCCGACGGCAGCGTGGAGTACACCAACCTGCGCCCGGCCGGCGGCAAGGGCCGCGCGGTGACCATGCTGTTCAGCTACATCTCCACCTGCGTGGCCTGCAACCTGCATTCGACGATCCGCTGGGATCGCGTGGCGCTCAACCTCGATGCGTATGCCGACACGATCCGCGCGGCCAGCATCGAGTACGGCGTCGACGAGGCGTTCCTGCGCGCGATCATCCACGCCGAAAGCGCGTTCAACCCGCGTGCGTTGTCGCTCAAGGGGGCGCAGGGGCTGATGCAGCTGATGCCCGGCACAGCCAGCGACATGGGCGTGCTGGATGCCTTCAATTCCGCCCAGAACATCCGCGGCGGTGCCCGTTACCTGAGCCTGCTGCTGCGCGACTTCGACGGCAACGAGCGGCTGGCCGCGGCGGCATACAACGCCGGGCCGGGCGCGGTACAGCGTTACAAGGGCGTGCCGCCGTATGCGGAGACCCAGGTCTACGTGGAGCGGGTGGAAACCCTGCGCCGGCGTTACGGCGCGGCGATCCATCCGCCGCTGGCTTCGCGCGGCCCGGGCTGACACTCGCCGCCGCGGCGAGCCGCTCAGGGCTGGCTGGAGAGAGATCCATCCATCGGCGGACGCTGCGCCAGGGTGACCGTGGCCTGGAACGGCGTGCCATCGCGCAGGCCGGAGATCTGCACCTGGCTGCCGGGCTTGAGGGAGGCCTCGCGCCGCCGCAGGTCGGCCGGGCCGAGGATGTCGTCGTTGCCGATGCGCAGCAGGATGTCGCGCGGCTTGATCCCCGCCTGCGCAGCCGGGCCGCCGGAATACACCGCGATGACCTGCGCGCCGCGCGCGGCAGCCGGCAAGCCGCTGTCCGCCGCGACCGGCACGAAGGCGTAGTCGGCACCAAGCCAGCCGCGCACCACGTGCCCGGTGGTGATCAGCTGGTCGAGCACCTTGGTGGCGGTGGCCACCGGGATGGCGAAACCGATCCCTTCCGCGTTGGCGGCCTGGCCCTTGCCGATAAGCAAGGTGTTGATGCCGACCAGTTGCCCCTGCGTGTTGACCAGCGCGCCACCGGAATTGCCCAGGTTGATGGCCGCGTCGGTCTGGATGAAATCCTCGGCGCTGGAACTGTTCAACTGCCGCCCGATCGCGCTGACGATGCCCATCGTCACGGTCTGGTTGAGGCCGAACGGGTTGCCGATCGCCAGCACCACGTCGCCGGGGCGCAACTGGCTGGGGTCGGCCATGTGAATCACCGGCAGGTTGCTGGCGTCGATCTTCAGCACGGCCAGATCGGTCTCGCGGTCGGAACCGACCAGCCGCGCCTTGGCGATGCGGCCGTCGTACAGCAACACCTGGATGTCGGCGGCATTGGCGATCACGTGGTTGTTGGTCAGCACGTAGTCGTTGCCGCGGGCACTGACGATCACGCCCGAACCCAGCGTCTGCTCGCGATGCTGGTAGGTCGTCGGCTGGCCGCCGAACAGCTGCTGCAGCACCGGGTTGTCGTACATGCGCAGGGCTTGCTCGGTGATGATCTTGTTGGCATAGATGTTCACCACCGACGGCGCGGCGGCGGCCACCGCGTCCGCGTAGGAGGCGGGAGCCGCGCCGGCCTGTCCGGGCTGCGCCTGCGTGACCGCCGCGGGGGCGAACCCGACCCGCTCGCGCAGACGCTCGCCGCTGCCGGGCCAGAACAGGCCGATCAAGAAGGCCAGCGCCAGGCCAAGGATGACGAAGCGGGCAATGAACAGAAGGGTGCCGGCGGCATGTTTCATGTCGGGGAGAACGTTCCGGCGAGTCGTGGCTGGGCAGGCACCGGGCAGAGTCCGGCAGGCATCCGCTTTATTGTACGGCGCGGCCCCTGACGCTACACTAACGCGATTTTTGCGGGGCCTGAAACCCCGTCCTGGCATGACCTTGCAAGTACCGGAGAGCCTGATGGCGAACGAAGTCGTCGATCACGGCCGCCGCCGATTCCTGACCGCGACCACCGCAGTGGTGGGTGGCATCGGGGTCGTCTCGGCAGCTGTGCCCTTCATCAAGTCGTGGGAGCCCAGCGCGCGGGCCAAGGCCGCAGGCGCTCCGGTCACCCAGTCGCTCAAGAAGATCGAAAAGGGCCAGCAGCTGATCGTGGCCTGGCGCAGCCTGCCGGTCTTCATCGTCAACCGCACGCCGGCCCAGCTGGCGCAGTTGCCGAAAGAGGATCCGTTGCTGGTCGATCCCAAGTCCGAGGTCGAGCAGCAGCCGAAGTACGCGCAGAACGAAACGCGCTCGATCAAGCCCGAGTGGCTGGTGATGGTCGGCATCTGCACTCACCTCGGTTGCGTGCCGGACTTCTACGGCGAGATCAAGCCCGAGCCGTTCGACCCGAACTGGAAGGGCGGCTACTACTGCCCCTGCCACCACTCGCGCTACGACATCGCGGGCCGCGTCTACAAGAATGTGCCGGCGCCGAAGAACATGCAGGTCCCGCCGTACCACTTCGTGGACGACACCACCGTGCAGATTGGCGTGGATCCGAAGGAGGCTGGCTGATGGCCAACGTATTCAGCAACATCGGCGAGTGGGTCAACGAGCGCGCCCCCGGCATGATGCCGATGTACCGCGCCCACATGACCGAGTACTACGCGCCGAAGAACTTCAACCTCTGGTACTACTTCGGTTCGCTGGCCCTGCTGGTGCTGGTCAACCAGATCGTCACCGGCATCTTCCTCACCATGAACTACACCCCGAGCGCGGCGGGAGCCTTCGACTCGGTGCAGTACATCATGCGTGACGTGGAGTGGGGCTGGCTGATCCGCTACATGCACTCCACCGGCGCCTCGCTGTTCTTCGTGGTGGTGTTCCTGCACATGTTCCGCGGCCTCATGTACGGCTCGTACAAGAAGCCGCGCGAGCTGGTCTGGCTGCTCGGCATGCTGATCTTCCTGGCGCTGATGGCCGAGGCCTTCATGGGCTACGTGCTGCCGTGGGGCAACATGTCGTTCTGGGGTGCCAAGGTGATCATCTCGCTGTTCGGCACGCTGCCCTACATCGGGGGCGGGCTGGAGCAGTGGATCATGGGCGACTTCCTGCCCGGCGATGCCACGCTCAACCGCTTCTTCGCGCTGCACGTGATCGCGCTGCCGCTGGTGCTGCTGCTGCTGGTGGTGCTGCACATCGCCGCGCTGCACGAGGTGGGCTCGAACAACCCGGATGGCGTGGAGATCAAGAAGGGTCCCAAGGGCAACCGCTGGGATGCGCTCAAGCCTGCCGACGGCATTCCGCTCCATCCGTATTACACGGTGAAAGATCTGGTCGGCGTGGGTTTCTTCCTGCTGATCGCCGCGTTCATCATCTTCTTCGCGCCGACCTTCGGCGGCTGGTTCCTGGAGCATGACAACGCGATCCCGGCCAACAACCTGCTGACTCCGCCGGAGATCAAGCCGGTGTGGTACTTCACCCCGTTCTACGCGATCGTGCGCATGATCCCGTCCTTCCTCGGCTCGGCCGTGTGGGGCGTGCTGGCGATGTTCAGCGCCATCGCGGTGCTGTTCGCGATGCCCTGGCTCGATCGCGGCAAGGTCAAGTCGATCCGTTACCGCGGCACCGGCTACAAGGTGGCGCTGACGGTCTTCGTGCTGTCGTTCTTCGGGCTTGGTGCGGTCGGCGCAGGCATCACGGCGGAGGTCATTCCGGCGTGGTTCGGCAATGTCGACCTCACGTTCTGGGAAAACCTGTTCGGCCGGTTGATGACGCTGCTGTACTTCGGTTTCTTCGTTTTCCTCTGGGCCTATACCTATTTCGGCTGGGAGACGACCAAGCCGGTTCCGGATCGGGTGACCACGCATGACTAAGCTGCCAACGACGATGAAGCATTTCCTTTCCGGTATCGCGCTGGCGCTCGGCCTGATCGTCGGCACCCTGCCGGCGCATGCCGCCGAGGGCGCCAAGGTCGAGTTGATGAAGTCCGGCGCCGACGTGCGCGACCAGGCTTCGCTGCAACGCGGTGCACGGTTGTTCTTCAACTATTGCGTCGGTTGCCACTCGCTGAAGTACGTGCGCTATTCGCGCATGGCCGAAGACCTGGGCCTGACCGAAGACGAGGTGATGAAGAACCTCAACTTCACCGGCGC
Organism: Rhodanobacter lindaniclasticus; assembly: GCF_004799035.1. Taxonomy (GTDB): domain Bacteria; phylum Pseudomonadota; class Gammaproteobacteria; order Xanthomonadales; family Rhodanobacteraceae; genus Rhodanobacter; species Rhodanobacter lindaniclasticus. Next base: position 130,068 of record NZ_MWIO01000013.1, on the reverse strand, counting down.
CAAGTTCCAGGAGCCGGTGATCTCGCACATGCCGGCAGCGCTGGCCGGCACCTGGTTCGGCAAGGCTCCGCCGGATCTCTCGCTGGAAGTGGATGCCAAGGGTGCCGACTGGGTCTACACCTACCTCAACACCTTCTACCTCGACCCGAAGAGCCCGATCGGCTGGAACAACACCACCTTGCCCAATGCCGCCATGCCGTTCCCGCTGTGGGAGCTGCAGGGCATGCAGTCCGCGCAGATGCAGCCGGCGAAGGATGGCGACGCCGCGGGGGTGGAGAAGCTGGTGCTGTCGCACCCGGGCAAGATGACCCCGGCGCAGTTCCAGCAGGCCACCCGCGACCTGACCAGCTTCCTGCAATATGTCTCCGAGCCGGCGGCGCTGCAGCGCCACCATTACGGGATCTGGGTGCTGCTGTTCCTGGCCCTGTTCACCTTCCTGGCGGCGCTGCTCAAGAAGGAATACTGGAAAGACGTCCACTGAGCCGCAAGGCACTGCGGACGCGGCGGCCACGGGCCGCCGCGTCTGTCTCACCGATGGGGAATCGCGCATGGTTCAAAACCCCCGCTTGCGTAACGCATTGACGCTGTACACCACGGCCGATGACATCCAGTGCCATCGCGCCCGACTGGTGCTGGCCGCCAAGGGGGTCAGCTACGAACGGGTGCTGGTGGACCACGCCCGGCCGCCGCAGGATCTGCTCGATCTCAACCCGTACGGCAGCACGCCGACCCTGATCGATCGCGACCTGACGCTGTTCGATACCGCGGTGGTTTGCGAATACATCGACGAGCGCTATCCGCACCCGCCGCTGATGCCGATCGACCCGCAATCGCGCGCGCGCCTGCGCGTGGCGGCCGTGCGCATCGAGAAGGACTGGCTGCCCGAGGTCGACAAGATCCGCGCCGGCGGCCGTCCGGCGGATGCGGCACGCAAGCGGTTGCGCGAACAACTGCTGTCCACGGTGCCACTGTTCAAGGCCTCGCGGTTCTTCCTCAACCCGGAGATGAGCCTGGCCGATTGCCTGGTGGCGCCGGTGATCTGGCGGCTGCCCTGGCTCGGCGTGGATCTGGGTCGCGAGGGCAAGTCGATCGTCGATTACGGCGAGCGCCTGTTCCACAGCCAGGGGTTCGCGCGCAGCATGACCGACGAGGAAAAGGCCATGCGGCCGGTCCATGAGCAAGCATGACGCCATCGCCATGACTTCGAATCGTCCGTACCTGCTGCGGGCGATCTACGACTGGATCTCCGACAACGATCTGACGCCCTACATCCTGGTCGATGCCGGCGTGGCCGGCGTGCGGGTGCCGCCGCAGGTGATCCAGAACGGCCAGGTGGTGCTCAACCTGGCCACCCGCGCGGTGGCCAACCTCGACCTGGGCAACGACTGGATCAGTTTCCAGGCCCGTTTCTCCGGGGTCAGCCAGGCGATCCAGATTCCGGTGCAGGCCGTGCTCGCGCTGTACGCGCAGGAGAACGGCCAGGGCATGATGTTTCCGGCCGAGGGCGAAGGCGGCGACACCCCGCCGACCGACCCGCCGCCGCCGGATGGCCCGTCCCCCGCCGCCGACGACGCGGGCGACAAGCCCAGGCGTTCGGTGCCGCACCTGCGCGTGGTGAAGTAGCCAGCCGCCTCGACGGGCGGCCGGCGCCCTCAGGGCTGCCGGTCGGCCCGCCGCGGACGCAATGCCACGACCTTGCCCGACCTCGCCGCAAAGCTGTCATCGGGTCGGTCCGCGGCCACCTCCGGTTCGATCACCGGCAGGCTCAGGTCGGTCAGCGCGTCGCCGATCATCCACAACCGGCCCGGTTCGCGATCGTGTCCGTCGACGCTGACCTCGAAACCGTAACCGCGCTCGACCCGGCGCAGGCCGTTGACCCGGCGCAGGCGCAGCGCGCGCAGGCCCACTGTCTCGTCCAGCAGTTGCAGTCCGTGCAAGTGGCACTGTTGCCGAGCCACGCGCACCGCACGTTCGCGCGCCACGCTGAACTTCAGCCACAGCCCCACGGTGGCGCCAAGCACCAGCAACAGGACGAGGGCGGAGAAATCGGACATGCCCCCAGTGTGTGGGCGTGCCCGCGCAGGCGCAAGGCGGTGGTCAGACCAACTGCAGGCGCAGCGAGAGGTCGATCGCGTGCACGTGCTTGGTCAGCGCGCCGACCGAGATGAAATCCACCCCGGTGCGGGCAAAGTCGCCGATGGTCTGCAGGTCGACGTTGCCGGAAATCTCCAGCGGCACGCGGCCCGCCGTGCGCACCACGGCCTCGCGCATCTGCGCCAGCTCGAAGTTGTCGAGCATGATGCGGTCCACGCCGGCCTGCAGCGCCTGTTCGAGCTCGTCGAGGTTCTCCACCTCCACCTCCAGTGGCAGGTCGGGGTGCAGCTGGCGCGCGGCCGATACCGCCGCGGCGATGCCGCCGGCGGCGATGATGTGGTTTTCCTTGACCAGGATCGCGTCGTACAAGCCCATGCGCTGGTTGTAGCCGCCGCCGCAGCGCACGGCGTACTTCTGCGCGACGCGCAGACCGGGCACGGTCTTGCGGGTATCGAGCACGCGCACGGCCGTGCCGGCCACCGCGGCGACGTATTGTGCCGTCGTGGTGGCGGTGGCCGACAGCAGCTGCAGGAAGTTGAGTGCCGTCCGTTCGGCGGTGACCAGCGAACGGGCGTGCCCCGCCAGGCTGCAGATCAGCGTGCCGGGGGTGACCTGGTCGCCGTCGCGTACCTGCCAGTCGATCTGCACCGCGGGATCCAGCCGCCGGAAGCAGGCGTCGAACCAGGCACTGCCGGCGATGACGGCGGCGTCCCGGCAGGTGAGCCGGGCCTGCGCCTGCGCATCGGCCGGGAGCAGGTCGGCAGTGGCGTCGCCCTGGCCCAGATCCTCGGCCAGGGCGCGTTCGACATCGGCGGCGATTTGGGTGGCGGACGGTGGAGCGAAACGGGAGGTGGCAGTCATTCGGTGTCCGTGGGGGCAGCGCCATCGGCGGGCGCCTCGTCGCCGGTCTGGCTGAGCTTGCCGACGATTGCGGTCATCGCGCGATCGAACAGGGCGTTGGCCGCCAGTACGCGCGCCTTGCCGTCCGCAAACAGGCTGGCCAGTTCGCGCGGCGCGTAATCGGCCACCTTCAGGCCGCGGCGGTTGACGAACAGGTAGCGGCCGCTCATCGGGCTGATCCAGGACAGCTTGGCCCGCGCCGGTGGCTCGTCGTCCAGGGTGAACTCGAGCCAGTTGCCCGGTTGCAGCGCCTGCACCTGGTACCACTCGGGACTGTCCGGCGGAACCTCGGCCAGCTCCTCTTCCTCGAGGATGTCCGCCGGAGCCGCCTGGCGGTCGAGCACGGGCTGGATGCTGTCGGGAATGGCCAGCATCGCGACGTCTTCCTCGTTCGCCGCGGCGACTTCGGCCGCATCCGCCGCGGGCGCTTCGCCCAGCTGCTGGCGGTAGTAGGCGTGCAACTGGCTCAGCAGGCGTTCGACATCCTGTTCCTGGAACGCCACGTTGGCCAGGCCCTGGCGCAACGCGCGCTCGATGCCGGGCAGCATCTGCCGCAAGGTCTGGCGGCTGGTGGTGTCGTTCGCGGGCCGGGTACTGGCGATGAACTCGTCGATGAAGCGCAGGGCGGCCTTGAACTCGGGCGAATCCTCGCCCTGACGCAACAGGGTCAGTACCAGATGGTTGGCCCACGCGCGTGCCAGCACGCCATGGATCAGCGGAGGCAGCTTCTGGGTGCCGATGCGTTCCAGGATCTCGCGCGCCGCACGGCGCCGTGCCTGCTCCAGTTTCTCGCGGCCGCGTGCCGATTCGGCCACGCGCTGCTCGGCCAGCTCGGAGCGTCGCTTGTTGACGTCCTGGAACTGCTGCAGGTCGGTCAACAGGCGCTCGAAGATGCCCATGTCGTCGTCGAAATCGTGCAGCAACTGGTCGACGATCGACTTCACCTTCTCGTGCAGGCGATGGTCGCGGTCGGACTCCTCCGACCAGCTCTTGGCCTGCTCGGCCAGGCTGTCCAGCAGCCGCCGCGCCGGGTGCTGCCGATGCGAGAACATCTTGCGGTCGAGGATCGCCGCCTTGAGGTAGGGAATCTGCAGCCGCGCCAGCATCACCTGCATCGCCGCGGGCAGGTTGCGGTCTTCCAGGATGAACTCGAACAGCATGCCGACGAGGTCGATCGTGTCCTCGTCCATGCTGGCCACATGGCTGGGGCGCTCACCGCGCAGGGCACCGATCTGGGTGAGCAGTTGCGTCTTCAGCTGCAGCACTTCGCGGCTGAGCGCGGCGGCATCGTCGGAATCGTCGTAGCTGACTGGCCCGTTGTTGCTGACGATCTGGCTCTGCAGCACGCTGAGTGCGCCCAGCAGTTCGTTGACCGAGGGCAGCGAACCGGTCGCTGCCGCGCCGCCCTCGCGCATCGCGCGGCCGCCGCCGGCACCGCCGCGACGTGCGCTGAACAGCGCGTGCAGGGTGTGCAGCAGGTCGTCGGAGATTTCTGCGCCCTCGTCCATGCCCGCTGCGGCAGCAACACCGTCGGAGCCGGCACCGGCCGTGGCTGCCGCGCTGCCGCCCCTGGCCTGGCCGCCGCGCGGTACGCCGTGGCGCAACTGCGGCAGGACGCCGGCGCGAACCAGCTCGGCATTGATCTCCTGGTACAGCTCCTCCAGCAGCGACAGCACGTAGCGGTCGAACAGCTTGTAGATGATCAGCTTGACGCGCATGTCCGCGCTGAGTTCCTGCAGCGCTTCGCGGAACGCCTGGGACAGCGTGGCCGGTGCCACCGGATTGCTGGCGTCGTCGATCTTGTAGCCGCCGCAGATCACGGACAGGCGCTGGTTGACCGCGAACAGGTCGCGCGCCAGGCGCGCGTCGTTCTTGCTGATCATGCTGGTGATCGCGAGCGACTCTTCCAGGTCGCTTTCGGCCACCAGGGTCAGCTCGGCCGCACCGAACGAGGGCGCCGGTGCCGGCGCAGCGGCCTTGCCCGGATGCGCCAGGTCGCTGAGCTTGCGGGCGACGGCGCTCAGGAAGCTGCGCTCGATGCCGGGGCGGCGCTTGCGCACTTCGCGCATGCCGTCGAAGTAATGCATCTGCGCCGCGTTGTTTTCGGCCTTCTCGGCGAGGTCGAACAAGGCGTCGTCGACCTGCTCGAAGGCATTGCCCACCCATTGCTGCAGGCGCTTGTTGGCGATCCCGCGCACCGCGTTCAGCAGTTCGCCCACGCGCTCGCTGGACGGGTCCAGGCGCTGGTTCAAGTTGACTACCCTGGTTGGCTCATTGGCCTCGTTCATCGCCATGTTCCCCTGAGCTGTGCCACGCACGGCCGGACCCGGCAGGGTTGCGCAGAGGCCGACAATAAGCCAATTCGCGGCCGCCTGTCATGCCCATTCCAGCCCGTCACGGTTCGCTAGCCCTGGCCAGTCGGAAAATCGGCCAGTTGCAAGGTGCCGATGCCTTCCTCGGGAAGCATCACCGGGATGCCGTCCTCGATGCGGTAAATGACCTTGCGGTCGACGGTGATCAGCGCCTCGGCCACCCGTTCGCGTACCGGCACGCCGGCGACCGTGTCGATCTTCCCCGCGGAGATCCCCTCGTTCAGCGCATCCAGTTGCTGGCGTGTCATCGCTCGCAGCGGGGTCTTGCTGACGGGGCAGCAGAGGATGTCGAGCAGGCGCTTGTCCATGATCGGGGGTTCGGGTGTGTCGGGCCGGGAAAGCCCGTACAATAACGGCTTTTGGACATTCCGGCCATGACAGCAGCCACAGAAACACCACGCGTGGGCGTGGTGATGGGTTCGCATTCGGACTGGGAAACCATGCAGCACGCGGCCGATGTGCTGACCGAGCTGGGCGTGGCGCACGAGGTTCGCGTGGTCTCGGCCCATCGCACACCGGATTTGCTGTTCAGCTATGCCGAGCAGGCGGCCGGGCGCGGCATCCAGGTCATCCTCGCCGGCGCCGGTGGCGCCGCCCACCTGCCGGGCATGCTGGCGGCCAAGACCCGACTGCCGGTATTCGGCGTGCCGGTGCAATCCAAGGCACTCAACGGCATGGACTCGCTGCTGTCGATCGCGCAGATGCCGGCCGGGATCCCGGTGGGCACGCTGGCGATCGGGCGGGCCGGGGCGGTCAACGCGGCCTTGCTCGCTGCCGCCGTGCTGGCCCTGCACGACCAGACGCTGGCTGGTGCGCTGGAACAATGGCGGTCGCGCCAGACCCGCGCCGTGCTCGATCAGCCGGACCCACGGACATGAGTGGGCGGCACCAGCCCGTGGTGGGCATCCTGGGCGGCGGGCAGCTTGCCCGCATGCTGGCCCTGGCGGCCGCACCGCTGGGGGTGAACTGCCTCGCCGTGGATGGTTCGGCCGATGCCTGCGCCGGGCAGGTGGCCCCCCTGGTGGTGGCCGACTGGAGCGATCGTGCGGCGCTGGAGGCGTTCGCTCACCAAGTGGACGTGGTCACCTTCGATTTCGAGAACGTGCCGGCCGACACCGCACATTGGCTGGCCGAACGGGTGGCCGTGCACCCGGCGCCCGAGGCACTGGCCGTGGCACAGGATCGGCTGGCCGAGAAAACCCTGTTCCGTGCCTGCGGCCTGCCCACCACCGAGTTCATGGCGGTCGACACGCGCGAGCAGCTGGACCAGGCGCTGGCCGCGATCGGTGCCCCGGCCATCCTCAAGACCCGGCGGCTGGGCTACGACGGCAAGGGCCAGTTCAGGCTGGCCACGGCGGGCGACGCGGATGCGGCATGGGCGGCGCTGGGCGCCCAGGCGGCGACGCTGGGGCTGATCCTGGAGGCCTTCGTGCCGTTCGAGCGCGAGCTGTCGATCATTGCTGTGCGCGGGCGCGATGGCGAGTTCCGCACCTGGCCGTTGACCGGCAACTGGCACGTCGATGGCGTGCTGTCGATGAGCCTGGCGCCGGCGCCGAGCCTGGGCCCGCTGCAGCAGCGCGCCAGCGAACACGCGCGTGCGCTGGCCGAGCGCCTGGGCTATGTCGGCGTGTTCGCGCTGGAACTGTTCGTCAAGGACGGCGAGTTGCTGGGCAACGAGATGGCTCCACGCGTGCACAACTCCGGTCACTGGACGATCGAGGGCGCGCACGCCAGCCAGTTCGAGAACCACGTGCGCGCCGTGCTCGGCCTGCCGCTGGGCGACACCGGCGTGCGCGGCACGGCGGCCATGTTCAACTGGATCGGCGAGTTGCCCGACGCCACGCCCGTGCTGTGCGGCGTGGATGCCCACTGGCATGACTACGGCAAGCAGGCCAGGCCGGGGCGCAAGGTCGGCCATGCCACCGTGTGCGCGCCCGATGCCTCCACGCTGGCGACACGCCTGCGCAACATCGCGCAGGCGCTCGGGCGCGAGGCGCAAGTGGAGCCGGTGCTGCGCGCACTGGCCGACGTATAGGAGCGCACCCCGCGCGCGAATGCGTTTGCGCGCGGCGCGGGATGCGGTGTTGGGAGAACAGCACGTACCAAGGTCCGCCCCGCAAGGCAGACACGAAAAAGGCGGCGCCATGGCGCCGCCTTTTCGTTGAACTGCGGAATCAGGCCAGGTTCTTCGCCGCGAAATCCCAGTTGACCAGGTTCCAGAACGCCTCCAGGTATTTCGGGCGCGCGTTGCGGTAGTCGATGTAGTACGCGTGCTCCCATACGTCGGCGGTGAGCAGCGGCTTGTCGCTGCCGGTGATCGGCGTGCCGGCATTGGACGTGTTGACGATGCCGAGCGAACCATCCGGGCGCTGCACCAGCCAGGTCCAGCCGGAACCGAAGTTGCCGGCGGCGGACTTGCTGAACTCCTCCTTGAACTTGGCCACCGAGCCGAACGCCTTGTTGATCGCGTCGGCCAGCTTGCCGGTGGGGTCGCCGCCGCCGTTCGGGCTCATCGAGTTCCAGTAGAAAGTGTGGTTCCAGGTCTGCGCGGCGTTGTTGAAAATGCCGCCGGAGGATTTGCGGATGATGTCCTCGAGCTTTGCGTCGGCGAACTCGGTGCCTTCGATCTGCTTGTTCAGATTGGTCACGTAGGCCTGGTGATGCTTGCCGTAGTGGTACTCGAGCGTCTCGGCGGAGACGTGCGGTTCCAGTGCATTCTTTTCGTACGGAAGCGGGGGAAGTTCGATGGCCATGGGCGACTCCTTGGAGTGTTGCTGAGAGAGAAAGATGCCGGCGCAACAGCTGGCGGCCGGCGGGTGACTGATACAATAGCGGCTTGCCCGCATTGTAAAGATGAAACATCGACCATGGACATCAACGAGCCCATCAAGGCGCTGCTGGCCGAGCATCCCATCGTGCTGTTCATGAAAGGCACGCCGGAATTTCCGATGTGCGGGTTTTCCAGCCGCGCGGCACAGGCGCTGACACAGGCCGGCGCAACCTTCCATGCGGTCAACGTGCTGGCCGATCCGCAGGTTCGCGCCGCGCTGCCGCACTTCGCGAACTGGCCGACGTTCCCGCAACTGTTCATCAATGGCGAGTTGATCGGCGGCTGCGACATCATCGAGGAGCTGATGTCCTCCGGCGAACTCGCGCGCATGGCCAGCGACGTGGCGGGAGCGGCCTCTTGAGCGGCCTGCCCGTGGCGCACCTGCCGGCCGATTGGCAGCCCGAGGCCGGCAGTCTGGCCGGCCGCGTGGTGCTGGTCACCGGCGCCTATGGCGGACTCGGCAGCGCGGTGGTGCGCGCGGCCTCGCTGGCCGGCGCCACCGTGGTCATCACCGGCAAGCGCAAGCGCCAGCTGGAGAAGCTCTACGACGCGATGCGTGAAGAGGGCCTGGCCGAACCGGTGATCCATCCGCTGGACATGGAGGTGGCCACGCCGCGCGAGTACGCCGCGCTGGCCGACGGCCTGCAGCGCGATCTCGGCCGTCTCGACGGCATCGTGCATTGCGCGGCGAGTTTCGCCGGGCTCACGCCGATTTCCATGCAGCGACCCGATGATTGGCTGCGTGCGATGCACGTCAACGTCAATGCGCCGTTTGCGCTCACCCAGGCCTGCATGCCGCTGCTGACCGAGGCCGGCGACAGCGCCGTCGTGTTCGTGCTGGACAACCCGGACCTCCTGAAGCGCGCCCACTGGGGCGGTTACGGCGTGTCCAAGGCCGCGTTGGAGCGCCTGGTGGCGATCCTGCACGAGGAAACCGACGAAACCTCGCTGCGCGTGCATGCGCTGCTGCCCGCGCCGATGCGCACGGCATTGCGCCGGTTGGCCTATTTCGGCGACGACATCATGCAGCAGCCCACGCCGGACGCCACGGCCGCGGCCGCCGTCTACCTGCTCGGTCCGCAGGCACGCGCAGCACGCGGTGCGGCGCTGGACCTGCGTCGATGACCGGGCCACAGCCAACGGCAGAGTCGCGATGGACGCACAGATGACCACGCTGTCGGCGGGGATCATGTTGTTCCTGATCATGGACCCGTTGGGCAACATCCCGATCTTCCTGAGCCTGCTCAAGGACGTGCCGCCGCGCCGCCGGCGCCACGTGATGGTGCGCGAGCTGCTGATCGCGCTGGGCGTGCTGCTGGTGTTCCTGTTCGGTGGCCAGCAATTCCTGCACCTGATGCAACTCAAGCCCGACTCGATCAGCGTCGCCGGCGGCATCGTGCTGTTCCTGATCGGCATCCGCATGGTGTTCCCGCCGGCCGATGGCAGCGGCATCTTCGGCAAGCCGGGGCAGGGCGAGCCGTTCATCGTGCCGATGGCGATCCCGGGCGTGGCCGGCCCGTCGGCGATGGCTGCACTGCTGCTGCTGACCAACACCCAGCCCGGCCGGACCGCGGACTGGGTGTTCGCGCTGCTGCTGGCTTGGCTGGCCACGGCGATCATCCTGCTCAGCTCGACCTATCTGTTCCGCTGGCTGGGCGAGAGCGTGCTGACCGCGCTGGAACGCGTGATGGGCATGCTGCTGATTGCCCTGTCGGTACAGATGTTCATGTCCGGCGTGGCTTCATTCCTGCGTTCGATGCCCTGAAGTCGCCTTCCACGGGGGGTTCCGGTCGTCACGGGGATGACGTGCCAGCGGCATGAAAGTGTCATACAATGTCGTTAAAATCTTTTAACAATTGGTTGGCAGAGGGAGACAGCTGCCCGCCGCCCGCTTTGGCTCACGGGGCCCGAAGCCGGGAGCAAGCAGGACCATCAAACGGTTTGCAACGAGGCCCGGGTCACCCCGGGTCGCAGCACGTTTGATTTCGTGACGTAACCCAATTTTCGTTGTGAACCCAAGGGTCGAACAAGACATGAACAGCCGAATTCGCGCCAAACTGCTGCCGCTCGCCATCACTGCACTGCTGGCGTCCGCGCCGGCCTTTGCGCAAGTCACCTCGTCGGCGATCTCAGGTCGCGTGCTGGACAGCAGCGGTCAACCGGTGGCCGGTGCCACCGTGACGATCGTGCACGAGCCGTCCGGTACCACCAAGGTCACCACCACCGGCCCCGATGGCCGTTACGCGGCGCAGGGCTTGCGCGTGGGCGGTCCGTTCGACGTCAAGGTCTCCAAGGACGGCCAGGTGGCCGCCGAGCAGGACAACGTCTACCTGCAGCTGGCGCAGGAATCGGCGATCAACCTCGTCGTGCCGGCCGGCCCGAGCGCGAAGGAAGCCACCAACCTGGAAAGCGTCACGGTTTCCGCCAGCGCGCTGGCGCAGACCTTCAGCCCGGACAACAAGGGCATCTCGACCAACGTCTCCGCACGCGAAATCGAAGCGACGCCGACCCCCGACCGTTCGATCCAGAACATCGTGCGCCTCGATCCGCGCATCGTGATCACCGACCGCGAGCGCGGCGAGTTCTCGGCCATCGGCCAGAACAGCCGCTACAACAATGTCACCGTCGATTCGGTCAGCGCCAACGATCCGTTCGGCCTGAACGCGAACGGCCTGCCGACCTTGTCCACCCCGATCTCGCAGGACACGATCGAGGAATACAACATCTCAACCGCCAACTACGACACCGCCATCCGTCGTGGCGTCGGCGCCAACGTCAACGCGGTCACCAAGAGCGGCACCAACGAATTCCACGGCTCGGTCTACTACGTCTTCCAGAACGACGACATGATCGGCAAGAACGAGAACGACGAGAAGTACGCCGCGTTCACCCGCAACTGGACCGGCGGCGCCACGGTCGGCGGCCCGATCATCCAGGACAAGCTGTTCTTCTTCCTGTCGGCCGAAAAGAGCGTCAAGGTCGGCGCGGGCAGCCCGTACGGCCCGGAGGATTCCGGCGCCTCGACGCCGATCGACGGCCTGACCTCGACCCAGGTGCAGCAGGTGATCGATGCGGCCAAGTCGATGGGCCTGGGCGATCCGGGCGCCTACGGCGGCGGCAACACCAACCTGGAAGACAAGCGCTACCTCGGCAAGATCGACTGGAACATCACCAACAACCACCGCGCCAGCTTCACCTACAGTCAGACCAAGGAAACCAAACCGGTCATTACCGGCAAGAACACCAACCTGGTGCTGTCCAGCGGCTGGTACACCACCAGCGTGGACAACAAGAGCTACGCGCTGCATTTCTACGACGACTGGTCGGAGAACTTCTCCAGCCAGGCCAGCCTCTCGTACGCCAAGTTCGACCAGCTGCGCGGGCCGTACAACGGCGTGGCCAGCCCGGACGTGCGGGTCTACCCCACCACGTACAATGACGGCACCTCGGTGGAGTTCGGCACCGAGTACTCCAGCCAGGCCAACATCCTGCGCACGCGCACCACCAACTTCGCCTGGGCCGGCACCTACTTTGCCGGCGACCACGCGATCAAGGGCGGCTTCGATTACGAGCGCGACAACATCTACAACCTGTTCCTGCAGAACTACTACGGCAGCTACACGTTCGAGGACGCCAACGGGCTGTCCGGCCTCGAGAACTTCCTGGCCGGCAACTACTACCAGTACCGCTACAACCGCCCGGCCGACGGCCTGGGCCTGAACGACGTGGCGGCCAGCTTCAACGTCAAGCAGTGGGGCGTGTTCCTGCAGGATACCTGGCAGGTGACCGACAACCTGTCGGTGCAGTACGGCGTGCGCGTGGACATCCCGCTGACCAGCGACAAGCCGATCTACAACGCCAAGTTCGCGGCCGACCCGATCGCCAGCAGCTACGATCCGGTCACCCACACCGGTACGCCGGCGGCGGGCGGCTTCGGGCGCACCAACCAGACCACGATCAACGGCAATCGCGTGATCCAGCCGCGCATGTCGTTCAACTACAACTTCAATACCGAGCTCGCCACCCAGCTGCGCGGCGGTGTCGGCCTGTTCATCTCCAACCCGCCCACCGTGTGGCTCGGCAACATCTACTCCAATTCGGGTGCGACGCAGACGCAGTTCAACTGTGGTCCGACCCAGAACGGCCCCTGCAGCGGCACCAACCTGCCGGCGTTCAGTGCCGATCCACTGCACCAGAATGACGGCGTGGTGGGTAGCGGTGCGCAGACGGTGAACACGGTCTCGCCGGGCTTCCGCATGCCGAGCGTGTGGAAGTTCAGCATCGGCCTGGACAAGGAGCTGCCGTGGTGGGGCCTGGTCGCCACGGCCGATTACCAGCACATCAAGGTGCGCAACGCGATCCTGTTCCAGAACCTCAACACCGGTGCAGCCACCGCGATCCTGCCGGATGGCCGCGAGAGCTTCTACAAGGACATCTCGCTCGATCCGCGTGGCAACGGGCAGCGCAACCGCTACCTGGCCAACCCGGGCTTCACCGACGGCACGATCAACCTGGCCAACACCCATCGCGGCAGTGCCGACAGCCTCGCGCTGTCCTTGAAGAAGCCGTTCTCCAACAGCTGGACCGGCATGGTCGGGTTCACCTGGAGTCGCGCCACCGAGGTCAACCCCGGCACTTCGTCCGTGGCCAGCTCCAACTACAACAACAACTACCTCGTCAATCCGAACAACAACGTGGCCAGCCCGTCGAACTATTCGATCCCGCGCCGCGTGCTGGCTTCGCTGAACTGGCAGCACAGCTTCTTCGGTGACTACGCCACCAGCGCCAGCATCCTGTACGACGGCCACAATGCCGCCCCGTACAGCTGGGCGTTCGGCAACGACGCCAATGGCGACGGCCGCAGCAATGACCTGGTCTTCATTCCGAAGCCCGGCCAGGTGGAGTTCCGCGGCGGCACCGACCCGGACAAGATTGCCCAGTTCTACGAGTACATCCAGCGCAACGACTACCTGAAGGACCACGCGGGCGGCATCGCCGGCCGCAACGGGGATCGCGCGGGCTGGATCAACCAGATCGACCTGAGCTTCAGCCAGGAAATCCCGGGCATCTTCAAGGGCAACAAGGGCATCGTGAAGCTCGATCTGTACAACTTCACGAACCTGCTGGACAAGCACTGGGGCATCGAGAAGCGGGTCAACTTCCCGGGCGGTCGTGCGCTGGCGGACTACTACGGCGTGGATACGGCCACCGGCAAGTACATCTACGACATCGGTGGCAGCAACTACACCGACGCCAACGGCAATTACCGCCCGCGGGAAATCCCGACCTACGTGAACTTCGGCGACGACCTCGCCCAGCGCTGGTCGGTGCTGCTGACGGTCAAGTACACCTTCTGATCGTTCCGTTTCGCGCTTGACCAGGAAGCCGGCGTCCGCGAGGGCGCCGGCTTCCTGTCGTCTTGACCGGGTAATTCGCGGGGCGGATGCTTGGCAACCCGCCACGACGCTGCATGAGGCAGTCACGTCGTCAGCGGCAGGAGAGTTGTGGATGAATGATTTCCAGGCCGGCCGTGCCGGCAAACCGGGCGTGGTCAGTGCCCGCATCACCCCGATCGGCGGGCTCGACGTGCTCTCGCGGCACGAGGTGGCCCGCCTGCGCGGCGCCAGCGGTTCGGGACTGCACGCATTGCTGCGGCGCTGCGCGCTGGCGGTACTGACCTCCGGCAACGTCAGTGACGATCCACGCGCCATGCTGGAGCAATACCCCGATTTCGACATCCAGGTGCTGCAGCAGGATCGCGGCATGAAGATCGAGCTCTCGAACGCACCGGCACCGGCGTTCGTCGATGGCGAGATCATCCGCGGCATCAACGAACTGCTGGTCGCGGTGGTGCGTGACATCGTCTACGTGTCGACCCAGTTGGAACAGCTCGGGCTCGATCTCGACGCCTCCTCCGCGCTGACCCAGGGCGTGTTCGAGATCCTGCGCAATGCACGCATCCTGAAGCCGCAGGTGGATCCGAACCTGGTGGTGTGCTGGGGCGGCCACTCGATCTCGCGCGAGGAGTACGACTATTCCAAGCTGGTCGGCTACCAGCTCGGCCTGCGCGGGCTGGACATCTGCACGGGCTGCGGTCCGGGTGCGATGAAGGGGCCGATGAAGGGCGCCACGATCTCGCATGCCAAGCAGCGGCGCCGGCACAATCGCTACATCGGCATCACCGAGCCGGGCATCATCGCGGCCGAATCGCCGAACCCGATCGTCAACCACCTGGTGATCATGCCGGACATCGAGAAACGCCTGGAGGCGTTCGTGCGGCTGGGCCACGGCATCATCGTTTTTCCCGGCGGCGTAGGCACGGCCGAGGAAATCCTCTACCTGCTCGGCATCCTGCTGCATCCGGAAAACGCCAGCACGCCGTTCCCGCTGATCTTCACCGGCCCGCGCCATTCGGCCGCCTATTTCGAGCAGATCGACCGTTTCCTCCGCCTGACCCTGGGCGACGAGGTGGCGCGGCATTACCAGGTCATCGTCGACGATCCGCAGACGGTGGCGCGCGCGATGGTCAAGGGACTGGAGAAGGTGCGCCACAACCGGCTCGACACCAAGGACGCATTCTTCTTCAACTGGGCGCTGCAGATTCCGCTGGAATTCCAGCAGCCGTTCCGGCCTACCCACGAAGCGATGCGTGCGCTGCAGATTCGCCACGGCCGTCCCCGGCATGAACTGGCCGCCGACCTGCGGCGGGCGTTCTCCGGCATCGTGGCGGGCAACGTGAAGGAGGAGGGCGTGCAGGCAATCGAGCGTGAAGGGCCCTTCGCCATCGACGGCGACGGCGACATCATGCGTGCGCTGGACCAGCTGTTGCAGGCCTTCGTCGAACAGCACCGCATGAAGTTGCCGGGCGGCTCGGCCTACGTGCCCTGCTACAGGGTGATCACCCGCTGAGCGGGCGGAATCGCCGCGTCTGCGGCTTGACAGTTCGTCGTCGCGTCGACAAACTACGCAGCTCCCGCCCGAATAGCTCAGCTGGTTAGAGCACTTGACTGTTAATCAGGGGGTCGTTGGTTCGAGTCCAACTTCGGGCGCCAGATGCAAGACAAAGGCCGGCAGGAAGCTGCCGGCCTTTGTCGTTGGCAGAAACGACGAAGGGCGCCGCAGCACCCTTCGTCGACGGTCGCTGCGGATTCAGCGCACCTTGAACAGCACCGGTGTCCAGCTGCCGCCGGCGTAGGCTTCGCGGCGGCGTCGGTGCATGCGTTCGATGGCCTCTTGGCGGCGTGCTTCGGCCCACTCGACGCGGTTCAGCATCAGGCCGGCCTTGCTCTCGCCGCGGCGGGTGGCCTCGTCGTCGCGCCAGTGGCGGAAGTCGTCGTAGGCCTCGATTTCGTACTGCAGCTCGCGCATGCACAGCTCGATCATGATCGCGTCGTCGAGGAAGCCCAGCACGGGAACATTGTCGGGGAGGACGTCATCCTGGCTGGAGAAATACGCGAGCGCGGCCAGCACGTTGTCGCGATCCTCCGTGGGCAGGGCGAAGCCGGCGTCCTCGACCATGGTGATCATGGTGTCCAGGTGTTTCAGGCGGTTGGCGACGAAGTCCGGCAGTTCCGCGCGGTTGGTTTCCTCGAGCAGCTTGCGCGCGGCGCCGACGATGCTGATGGCGTCCACGGTGTCCACCTGCTTTCGTGCCTCGGTGATGCTGTCGACGAACAGTTTCAGGTCAGCATCGCTGAGGGTAATGTGCAGTTCCAGGCTCATGGTGGGGACTCGCGAGGCGGTGGGAAAAGATTGCCAGCCTATGTCAGCCAGCGCATGGCCGTCAATTGGCTGAAGCGGACTCCGCGCGTCCTCGCGACAAGCGATGCGTGGCGGGTCGCGAGCCTGTGCAGCCGGCGACGCGGGCGTGCCTCGGCGTGCTCAGGAAGCGTCGGAATCACCGGCGGCCAATTCCTTCAACAGCTGGAAGATCTCGCGAAAGGCGCGGGGTGGCTTGTTCGGCGTCTCCCGCTCAAGCCGCGCCTGGCGCACCAGCGAGCGCAGGTGCTGGCGATCGAGCTGCGGGTGTTCGGCGATCAGTTCGGCCAGCGCCGCGTCGTCGCCGTCGACCAGCCGGTCGCGGATCGCTTCGAGGCGATGCATCGCGGCGGTGTCCTGGCGCTGCTTCTCGCGGTTCTCGCCGAGCTCGGCGCGCACGGCGGCGAAATCCTCCTCGCCGAAGCGGCGCATGACCTTGGCCAGGAAGGCCATCTGGCGCTTGCGCGCGCCGTGTGAGGTGATGCGCCGGGTGGTCTCGATCTCGCGGCGCACGTCCTCGGGCAGGTCGAGCTTGGCCAAGCGGGTGGCGGGCAGTTCGACCAGCTGGCCGGCGAGCGCCAGCACGGCCAGCGCCTCGCGGCGTTGCTGGGTGCGGCTGGGGCCGTACTCCTGTTCGTCGAGTTCGGTCTGGTTGCGGCTGCGGCTGGGGCTCACGGGTTCATTCCGGCAGGGGCGGGTGTGTTGCCGGCGGGGTCGGCTTCGGCCTGCTCCAGGGCAAAGCGTGCCGTCGGCGTGCCGTGCAGATCAACGGTTTCGGCAAACATGGCGGCCGGTCGCACCCACAGGCCATGTTCGCCGTAGAGGGCCTGGTAGACCACCATCGGTTCCAGCGTCTCGCTGTGCCGCGCCGTGCCCAGCACGCGGTAACGCTGGCCCTTGTAGTGGCGATAGATGCCCGGGACAGCTGGTGCGGGAAGGTTCATGGCTCCTTTCATTCTCCCGCCGCGCCCCCATGTGAACGCTCTGGCGATTGCGAACCGCCTATTCTACCCGCCCCTCGCCCAGGAAAATCCAACGTGAGTGAAGTCGTCGTCAGCCGTGACAGCAGTACATCCGAACTGGATCGACTCGCCGAGTTGGCCGAGGACGTGATCCGCCGCGCGCGAGCCGCCGGCGCCAGCCAGGCCGAAGTGGCCGCCACCATCGACACCGGGCTCAGCGTGAACGTGCGTCTGGGCGAGGTGGAGACGGTCGAGCACACACGTGATCGCGGCTTCGGGCTCACGGTGTACTTCGGTCAGCGCAAGGGCTCGGCCAGCACGGCGGATCTCCATCCGGATTCGATCCAGGCGACGCTGGACCAGGCCTGCGCGATCGCCCGCCACACCGAGGCCGATTCCGCCGCCGGCCTGGCCGATGCCGCGCGCATGGCCAGTGTGTTCCCCGACCTGGACCTGTGGCATCCCTGGGACATCGACACCACGCAGGCGATCGAGCTGGGTATCGCGATCGAGGATGCCGGGCGTGCCCATGCCGGCATCAGCAACTCCGATGGCGCCTCCGTGCAGGCCGGGCAGGGGTTGTCCGTGTACGCGAACTCGCACGGCTTCGTTGGCCGCGAGCGCGGCACCCGCCACGCGTTGTCGCTGGCGCTGATCGCCGGTGACGAGGACGGCATGCAGCGCGATTACTGGTACGACAGCGTGCGTGCGGCGGAGGATTTCATCAGCCCGAAGGCGCTCGGCGACAAGGCCGCCGAGCGCACGCTGGCGCGGCTGGGTGCGCGCGGCCTGTCCACCCGGCAATGCCCGGTGCTGTTCGCGCCGGAGCTTGCGCGCGGCCTGATCGGGCATCTGCTCGGGGCGGTCAGTGGCGGCTCGCTGTATCGGCGCGCGAGCTTCCTGCTCGACCATCTGGGCCAGGTGGTGATGCCGGCGTGGTTGAACATCGACGAGCGGCCGCACCTGCCGCGCGGCCAGGGCTCGGCCGTGTTCGATGCCGAGGGCGTGGCCACCCGCGACAGCGCCCTGATCGAGGGCGGTGTGCTGGCGCGCTACATGCTGGGCAGCTACTCGGCGCGCAAGCTCGGCATGGAATCCACCGGCAACGCCGGCGGCGTGCACAACCTCGTGGTGGCACCGGGCGCGGGCGACGGCGAAGCGTCGGATTTCGCCGGCATGCTGCGGCGCCTGGGCACCGGCCTGCTGGTCACCGAGGTGATGGGCCAGGGCGTGTCGATCGTCACCGGCGACTACTCGCGTGGTGCGGCGGGCTTCTGGGTGGAGCACGGCCGCATCGTCCATCCGGTGGAAGGCGTCACCATCGCCGCCAACCTGCGCGACATGTTCGCCGGGATCGTCGCCGTGGGCAGCGACGTCGACCCGCGATCACATGTGATGACCGGTTCGATCCTGCTGCAGCAGATGACGGTGGCGGGCGAATAGTCGAGCCGCCCTGCCAGAAGTACCCTCGGCACGGCGGGCTTTGCTTGCTAGCATCGACACTACCGGCCCGTGGCCGGCGCACCATTGACGCACGTTCCGCCACCGTAAGGAGATGCGCATGAGCGTTCCACCCGAATCCGTCATCCCTCCCGCGCCAACCGACCCTGCGCCCGGCGTCCCGCCCCCCGAGGAAAGGCAGTGGGCGATGTTCGCGCATCTGTCCGCGCTGCTCGGCGCGATCCTCACCGGTGCACTCGGTGGCGGCTGGGGCTGCTTCATCGGCCCGCTGGTGATCTGGCTCATCAAGAAGGACACCATGCCGTTCGTCAACGACCAGGGCAAGGAGGCGCTGAACTTCAACATCACGGTGGCCATCGCGTTCGTGGTGCTGTTCCTGCTCTCGGTTATGACCTTCGGCGTCGGCCTGATCATCGCGATCCCGCTGTGGTTCATCATCGGCATCGCCTGGCTGGTGTTCACCATCATCGCCGCGATCAAGGCCAACGAGGGCGTGACGTATCGCTATCCGTTCACGCTGCGCCTGATCAAGTAGTCCGGCGAATGGATTGAAAAGGCGGCCTGCGGGCCGCCTTTTCGTTGCCATGGTCAGCGCGTCCGTTGCGCCGCGTAGCGGGCCAGTTCGTGCAGCAGCGCGGCGCGCTCGCCCCAGGGCGCGATGACGGCCAGGGCGGTGTCGGTCAGGCCGACCAGCCGCTCGCGCGAGGCGTCGAGGCCGATGATCGAGGGAAAGGTGGGCTTGGCGGCCGCCGCGTCCTTGCCGGCAGTCTTGCCGATCACTGCCGATTCGCCTTCCACGTCGAGGATGTCGTCGCGCACCTGGAAGGCCAGGCCGACGGCGCTGGCATAGTGGTCCAGTGCCCGCAGCGCATCGTCGTCCGCGCCGCCGACCAGCGCCCCGAGCCGGACCGAGGCGCGGATCAACGCGCCGGTCTTGCAGCCGTGCATGTATTCCAGTTCGGCCAGTTCCAGTGGGCGCCCGACCGCGGCCAGGTCCAGCGCCTGCCCGCCGGCCATGCCATCGGCGCCGCAGGCGCGGCCCAGCGTCTGCAGCATGGCGATGCGCACGCGGGCGTCGATGGCATCGGCGTCTGCATCGGCCAGCAACTCGAACGCCAGCGCCTGCAAGGCGTCGCCGGCGAGGATTGCCATCGCCTCGCCGAACACCACGTGGCAGGTCGGTCGGCCGCGACGCATGGCGTCGTCGTCCATCGCGGGCAGGTCGTCGTGCACCAGCGAGTAGGCGTGGATCAGTTCCACCGCGCAGGCGGCGGTGTCCAGCGCCGGGCCATCCTCGCCCAGCACGTGCGCGGCGGCGTAGACCAGCATCGGGCGCAACCGCTTGCCGCCGCCCATCACGGCATAGTGCATGGCGCGACGCAGGTGGTCGGCGGAGTGGACGGCCGGCGGCAGGCAGTCCTGCAGCGCGCGCTCGGCGCGGGCGACCAGCGACTGCAGGGCGGGGCCGAGTTCGGCGGACTCAGAGTTCGGGTTCAAACGGTTCGGCGCGGTCGGGGGCATCGGAGTCCAGCAGCAGGCGCACGCGCAGTTCCGCCTGTTGCAGCGACTGCTGGCAATGACGGAACAGGCCGATGCCGCGCTCGAATGAAGCAAGTGACTCGTCGAGGCTCAACTCGCCGCCTTCCATGCGGGTGACCAGTTGCTCCAGCTCATCGAGCGAGTGTTCGAAATCGACGGCGGGAGCGGGATCGGCAGCGGTCTTGGGAGCGGTCTTGGCCATGGCCCGCAACGCTAGCGCAGCGCGGCGGGCGAATCAATCGGCGCGGCGTCGCCGCAAGCCGCTGGCGTGACCCGGATCAGCGTCCCGGGCGCCAGCGGGGTTGCGCGCCGACGCGGCCGAACAGCTCGCTGCCGCGAGCATTGATCCAGCGGTCGGCCACGGCGATCAACTCGCCATCGGCATACAGCAGCGGACACGCGTTGCGTCGCCACGGCGGCATCTGCGCCTGCTGGAACAGGCTGCGTAGCTCGCGCGTGTGCGGATCACCCGCGGGGCGGATGCGCTCGCCGCCGCGGCGCATGCGCACCTGCAGCGGTTGCGCCAGGCGGGCCGCCGGCGCCGTCAGCGCCAGTTCGCCGCCGTCCGGCAACGCCAGCGGTTCGCCGCTCCAGTGCTGTTGCCAGTCGGGGTCGACCGGTGCCTGCGTCGGCAATGCCCACAGCCGCTGCTTCCAGATGTGCAGCTCGGTGCCGGCCCAGCGCACGCACGGCAATTGGCCGGCACGTGCATCGCACTGGCGCTCGATCTGCCGACGCTGCGCCGCACCGGGGGCAGCCAGCCCGCGCGCGTGCAGCCAGTGGTCGAGCAGCGGCTCGCGCAATGCGGGCAGCAACGCGCGCCAACCGGGCAGGTCGAGGCTGCCGCTGGCGCGGTCGTGCAGGGCATCGAACGCGGGCAGCCATTGGCTGCGCAGTGCGTCGGCGGCATCGCGACTCAGTGCGGCGCTGTGCAGGATCGAGTCGCAGGCCTGCGGCCAGTACCGCAGCAGCCCGGGAAGGACCTCGTGGCGCAGGCGATTGCGCGCGAGATGCGTGTCGGCATTGGAAGGATCGTCGATGCAGTCGAGTTGATGGGCGGCGACGTAGTCGAGCAGCGTGGCCCGTGGCAGCTCCAGCAGCGGGCGCCACAGTTGGCCCGTACCGAACGGCCGCCGCCCGCGCATGCCGCCCAGCCCTTCCGGCCCCGCGCCGCGCAGCAGTTTCAACAGCACGGTCTCGACCTGGTCGTCGCGATGGTGACCGAACAGCAGCCACTCGCCATCGTGCAGCAGGTCGGCCAGCGCGGCATGGCGTGCCTGTCGCGCGGCGGCTTCCAGGCCCTTGCCGTCATCACGCGGCACGTCCACGCGCACCAGCGCGCAAGGTACGCCGAGGTCCCGGCAGAAGCGAACGCAGTGCGCCGCCCATCGCGCGCTGTCCGGATGCAGTCCGTGATCGACGTGCGCGGCGCGCAGCCCGCGTGCACGCGCCAGTGGTTCGCGGGCCAGCGCGTGCAGCAGGGCGGTGGAATCGGGGCCGCCGCTGAACGCCACCAGCAGCGGCGCGGCAGGCACAGCGGTGAGCGCGGCCTGCAGGTAGCGCGGCAGCGCGCCGTTCACTTGCGCGTGCTGCGCGGGCGCACGTAGAGATGCTTGCCGCCGCCCATCTGCCGCTCATCGGCCTCGAACAGACCGATGCCATTGATCAGGCCGCTGAGTTTGGCATAGCCATAGTTGCGCGAGTCGAAGTCCGGCGACTGCTTGCTGATGATGCTGCCGACCGCGCCCAGGCCGGCCCAGCCGGAGTCGTCGGAGGCCGCTTCCATGGCATTGCGCAGCAAGTTCATCAACTGCGTGTCGCCGCGCAGCTCCTTGGCGCTGCGGCGTTTGACGCCGGCACTGGGTTCGGCCTCGGTGGCTTGCATCAGCACCTCGGTATAGATGAACTTGTCGCAGGCGGTGCGGAACGGTTCGGGGGTTTTCTTCTCGCCGAAACCGTACACGGTCTGGCCCGATTCGCGGATGCGCGAGGCGAGCCGGGTGAAGTCGCTGTCGCTGGAGACGATGCAGAAGCCGTCGAAACGCGCCGAGTAGAGCAGGTCCATCGCGTCGATGATCATCGCCGAGTCGGTGGCGTTCTTGCCCACCGTGTAGCGAAATTGCTGGATCGGCTGGATCGAGTGCCGCAGCAGCACGTCCTTCCAGCCGTTCAAGTCCGGCTTGGTCCAGTCGCCGTAGATGCGCTTGACGTGCGCCGTGCCGTACTTGGCCACCTCCGCCATCAACCCCTCGACGATCGCCGGGCGGGCATTGTCGGCATCGATCAGGACGGCAAGCTTGTCGTGGGCCATGGCGGGATATCCATCGAAGGGGACGGATGGATGGTAACTCCCGCCGCGCCTGTTGCCGCGACTGCCCGCTCGCCGGCGACGCTCTTGGAATCCCGAATCCCGACTATTCCTGATACGCCCCGTAGCTGCGCAGGCGCTTGTAGCGCTGTTCTAGCAGGTCGGGGATCGGCATGGCCTGCAGTTCGTCCAGCTGGTTCAGCAGCACGGCCTTCAGGCGGATCGCCATCGAGCGCGGGTTGCGGTGGGCGCCGCCGAGCGGCTCGCGGATGAGCTTGTCGATCAGGCCCAGTTCGAGCAGGCGCGGGGCGGTCATGCCCAGCGCCTCGGCGGCGTCCTTCACCTTGTCCGCGCTCTTCCACAGGATCGAGGCGCAGCCTTCGGGCGAGATCACCGAATAGGTGGAGTACTGCAGCATGTTGGTGCGGTCGCCGACGCCGATCGCCAGCGCGCCGCCGGAGCCGCCTTCGCCGATCACGGTGCAGATGATCGGCACCTTGAGTTCGGCCATTTCCAGCAGGTTGCGCGCGATCGCCTCGCTCTGCCCGCGCTCTTCGGCACCGACGCCGGGGTAGGCTCCCGGGGTGTCGATCAGGGTCAGCAGGGGCAGGCCGAAGCGCTCGGCCATCTGCATCAGGCGCAGCGCCTTGCGGTAGCCCTCGGGGCGCGGCATGCCGAAGTTGCGGCGTACCTTGGTCTTGGTGTCGCGGCCCTTCTGGTGGCCGATGATCATCACCGACCGGCCGTTGATGCGGCCCAGGCCGCCGACGATGGCGGCGTCCTCGGCGTACATGCGGTCGCCGGCCAGCTCGTGGAACTCCTCGCAGATCACGCCGATGTAGTCGAGCGTGTAGGGACGCGCCGGGTGGCGCGAAAGCTGGGTAGTCTGCCAGGAGTTGAGGTTGCGGAAGATGTCCGCCGTCTTCACCTTCACCTTCTGCCGCAGGCGCGCCACTTCCTCGTCGATGTTGAACGCCTGGCCGTCGCTGGCGTGGCGAAGCTCCTCGATCTTCGCATCCAGTTCGGCGATGGGTTGTTCGAAATCGAGGAAGTTGGGGTTCATTCGTTGCTATTCGTGGCGCGGAAGCGCTCAAGTATACCGTTCCGCAGGAAAAGGCGAGAACGGCGCCGTATGGCCGTGACCGGGTCGACAGATGCCTGCCGTCGGCGCGGCGATTGCGTTATCGTCCGCCCCATCGAGCCCCTGCCACCGGACCCCGCCATGCCCAGCAAGCCCATCGACCACGCGAAACTCGACCGTATCGTGGCCGAGGCGCGCCGCGCCGCCGAGCAGCGCGAGCTGGGCTATCGCGAGCGGGCGTTGAAGATGTATCCGTGGGTATGCGGCCGCTGCGCCCGCGAGTTCACCCGCGCGAACCTGCAGGAACTGACCGTGCACCATCGCAACCACGATCACGATTTCAATCCGCCCGACGGCAGCAATTGGGAATTGCTGTGCGTGTACTGCCATGACAACGAGCATGCGCGGCACATCGACCACGTGCGCGGCGGGGTGATGGCGGTGGACCAGGCGCCAGCGGCGACCGGCAATCCGTTCGCGGATTTGAAGGCGATGATGGCGCGCCGCAAATCGTAGGAGCCCGCTCGCGGGCGATGCTCTGTAAAGCCGGGATTCGGGATTCGGGAAAGCAAAGGCATCGCCCGCGAGCGGGCTCCTGCGCCTTCCGAATCCTCAGTCCCGAATCCCGGATCTTCAATCCTGCTGCTTGACGATGCGCAGGCGGGCGGCCTGCACGCCGGGCAGGGCGCGTACGGCGCGCAGCAGGTCGGGGATGGCGTCGACGCGCCACTCCTCGCCCAGTTCCAGGTCGGCCTGGGCGCTGCGGTTGCGGTAACCGTGCAGGGTGACGCTGGCGTGGCCGCCGCGGTAGCCGGCCAGGGTGCGCTGCAACTGTTCGGCGAAGTCGGCGTGGATGCCGTTCAACTTCAGCTGCAGCAAGCGCGCATGGCGGCGGCAGGCGTCGTCGAGCGAGCAGGCGCTGCGCGCGCGCAACTGGAAGCCGCCGCCGGAGAACTCGTCGATGCGCAGACCGCCATCGACCACCAGCAATTGCCCACGCGTGAGCAGGGGCGCGGCCTGGTGGTAGACCTCGCCGAAGAAGCTCGCCTCGATGGCGCCGCCGCCGTCCTCGATGCGCACGAACGCGTCGCTGTCGCCGCGCTTGCGCACGGCGGCGACCATGCCGGCGATGGTCCACGGCGTGTCCGGGCCGCGGCGGAAGCGGTTCTCGCTGCCATCGTCGTTGCGCCGCGGTTTCGGCGGCTGGTAGCGGTCGACGATCTCGCCCAGCGGGCAGGTGGACAGCTGCGCCAGCTCGTCTTTCCACGGATCGGTGGGATGGCCCGAAAGGTAATGGCCGAGGGTGTCGCGCTCGCCCTGCAGGCGTTGTTCCAGTGGCCACTCCGGCGCGGTCGGCAACTCGATCTCGAGTACCGGCGTGGCCGAGCCCATCGCCGCGCCGAACATGTCGTTCTGGCCCGATTGCCGGTCACGCTGGTGCTGCTCGGCGGCCTTGACTGCATCGGGCAGTTGCAGCATCAGGCTGGCGCGATTGACGGCCAGCGCGTCCAGCGCACCGGACAGGATCAGCGCCTCCAGCACGCGCCGGTTGAGCTTGCCCGAATCGATCCGGCGGCAGAAATCGGCCAGGTCGGTGTAGCGTCCGTGCGCGCGCTCGGCGACGATCGCCTCGCACACGCCGTGGCCGACGCCCTTGATCGCGCCCAGGCCGTACTGGATGACCTTGGGTTCCACCGCCACGAACATGTACTCGGACGCATTGACGTCCGGCGGCTGCACCACGATGCCCAGCGCGCGCGCTTCGTTGAGGAAGGTGACCGCCTTGTCGGTGTTGTCCATGTCCGCGGAAATCGTCGCGGCCATGAACTCGGCGGGATAGTGCGCCTTCAGCCACGCGGTCTGGTAGGAGACCAGCGCATAGGCCGCCGCGTGCGACTTGTTGAAGCCGTAGCCGGCGAACTTCTCCATCAGGTCGAAGATGGCGTCGGCCTTTTCGCCGGAGAGCCCGTCCTTGGCGGCGCCCTCGCGGAAGATGGCGCGGTGCTTGACCATCTCCTCGACTTTCTTCTTGCCCATCGCGCGGCGCAGCAGGTCGGCGCCGCCGAGCGTGTAGCCGCCCACGATCTGCGCCATCTGCATC
Organism: Rhodanobacter lindaniclasticus; assembly: GCF_004799035.1. GTDB lineage: Bacteria > Pseudomonadota > Gammaproteobacteria > Xanthomonadales > Rhodanobacteraceae > Rhodanobacter > Rhodanobacter lindaniclasticus. Next base: position 104,662 of record NZ_MWIO01000013.1, on the reverse strand, counting down.
ACCTGCTCCTGGTAGACCATGATGCCGTAGGTCTCTTTCAGGATCGGCTCGACGCGGGGGTCGGGATACTCGACTTCCTCGCGGCCGTGCTTGCGCGCGATGAAGCTGGGGATCAGGTCCATCGGGCCGGGGCGGTACAGCGCCACCAGCGCGATGATGTCCTCGAAGCGGTCGGGCTTCGCATCCTTCAGCATGCGCTGCATGCCGGAGGATTCGAGCTGGAACACGGCGACGGTCTGCGCCTTCTTCAGCAGTTCGTACGGCGCGGGGTCGTCCAGCGGCAACGCGGAGATATCCAGTGCCGCCTCGCCGGTTTTCGCGCGGCGCGCATTGATCGCTTTCACCGCCCAGTCGATGATGGTCAGCGTGCGCAGGCCGAGGAAGTCGAACTTGACCAGGCCGACCGCCTCGACATCGTCCTTGTCGTACTGGGTGACCACGCCGCCGCCGCCGGCTTCGCAGTACAGCGGGGAGAAATCGGTAAGCGGGGTGGGCGCGATCACCACGCCGCCGGCATGCTTGCCGGCGTTGCGGGTGAGGTTTTCCAGGCTCAACGCCAGGTCGATCAGCGCGTGGGCGTCCTCGTCCTGCGCGTAGGCGTCGCAGAACTCGCGCACGACGCGATCGGTTTCCTTCTTCGACTTCTCCGACAACCCCAGCGCATCGGACAGGGTCAGGTCGAGCGGCCGCGGCGGGATCATCTTGGCCAGCTTGTCGACCTGGCCGTAACCCATGCCGAGCACGCGGCCGGAATCGCGCAGCACCGCCTTGGCCGCCATCGAGCCGTAAGTGATGATCTGGCTGACCTTGTCGCGGCCGTACTTGCGCGCGACGTAGTCGATCACCTCGTCGCGGCGGTCCATGCAGAAGTCGATGTCGAAGTCGGGCATCGACACGCGTTCGGGATTGAGGAAACGCTCGAACAGCAGGTCGAACTGCAGCGGGTCGAGGTCGGTGATCTTCAGCGCCCAGGCGACCAGCGAACCGGCGCCGGAACCGCGCCCGGGGCCCACCGGAATGCCGTGCTGCTTGCCCCAGTTGATGAAGTCCGCGACGATCAAGAAGTAGCCGGGAAAGCCCATCTTGACGATGACGTCCAGCTCGCGTTCGAGCCGCGCGTCGTAGTCGGCGCGCGAATGGCCGGCGGCCAGCGGGGCGAGCGCGAGGCGTTCTTCCAGACCCTGCCGCGAGAGTTCGCGGATGTGGCTGTCGAGGTCGTGGCCTTCGGGCACCGGGAAGTCCGGCAGGTAATAGGTACCGAACTTGAGTTCCAGCGTGCAGCGCCTGGCCAGCTCGACGGTGTTTTCCAGTGCCTCGGGCAGGTCGGCGAACAGCGCGGCCATTTCCTCGGGCGTCTTCAGGTATTGCTGGTCGCTGTAGTCGCGCGGGCGCTTGGGGTCGGCCAGCACGCGGCCCTGGTTGATGCATACGCGCGCCTCGTGCGCGTCGAAATCGGCCTGCTTGAGGAAGCGCACGTCGTTGCTGGCCAGCACCGGCAGGTCGAGCGTCGCGGCCAGGGCCAGGGCGGCGTTGTTCCAGAGCTCCTCGCCGTCGCGGCCGCAGCGGGTCAGTTCCAGGTACAGCCGGTCGGGAAACAGCCGCGCCAGCGGACGCAGCTTCGCCAGTGCGGCATCGCTGCCCTGGTTCAGCGCGATGCGGGCTACTTCGCTGTCGCGTCCGAGCAGGGCGATCAGGCCGCTGCAGGCCTCGTCATGCAGCCAGCCGGCGTCGACCAGCGCGCGCCCGCCGTGCTGGCCTTCCTGCCAGGCGCGCGACACCAGCCGCGACAGGTTGAGGTAGCCGTCGTGGTCCTGGCACAGCAGGGTCAGCCGCCACGGGCGCGGATCGTCCGGCGCCGAGACCAGCAGGTCGCAGCCGCCGATCGCCTTGATCCCGGCCGCGCTGCAGGCCTTGTAGAACTTCACCAGCGCGAACATGTTGCATTCGTCGGTCAGCGCCACCGCCGGGATGCCGTCGCGCACGCAGGCGGCGACCAGCGCCTTGATGCGGATGGTCGAATCGACCAGCGAATACTCGCTGTGCAGGTGGAGGTGGGCGAAGCTGGCGGTCATGCAAATCTGCGCGCGTAGTCAGTGCAGGCTACCCGGCACCGGAGGCAGCGGCAAGATTGACTTGTGCGCGGTTTGCGCGACGCGGCCAGCGGTGCGCCCAGTGCGTTCGCGCCACCGGGAGGCCGTCGATGGAGGTGGCCATTTCCACGCCACGCGCGGCATCGGTTCAGAACAGGCGTCCCTGATCCAGCAGCAGGCGCACCGGGGCGTAGCTGCGCCGGTGCAAGGCGCATGGCCCCAGTCGCTGCAGCGAGGCGAGGTGGCCCGGGGTCGGGTAGCCCTTGTGCAGGGCGAAGCCGTAACCGGGGTGGAGCGCATCCAGTTGCACCATCAGCCGGTCGCGGGTGACCTTGGCCAGGATGGAAGCCGCGCTGATCGCCGGCTCCAGCGCGTCGCCGCCGATGATCGCGCGCGCAGGGCAGGGCAGATCCGGCGGAAGCTTGTTGCCGTCGATCAGCGCATGTTGCGCAGCGGGCGCCAGGCCGGCGATGGCGCGGCGCATGCCGGTCATGGTGGCGTGGAAGATGTTGAGGGAGTCGATCTCCTCCGGCTCGACCAGCACGATGCAGTACGCCAGCGCGCGCTCCACGATCCGCGGAAACAGCGTCTCGCGGCGTGCCTCGCTGAGCTTCTTCGAATCGTCGAGGCCGCGGATCGGCCGCGCCGGGTCGAGGATCACCGCGGCCACCGCCAGCGGGCCGGCCAGCGGCCCCCGGCCGGCCTCGTCGACGCCGGCCGTGAGCAGGTCCGCCGCATCCATCCGCGCCCGGGCTGATGCACGGTGACGTGTGGGCGGTCTATCCAGCGGCATGTGGTTGCCCGATCAGTTCGACGATGGCTGCCGCCGCACGGTCGCCGGCGTGGTCCGCCATGTCGCCGCGCAGCTCATGGTGCAGGTATTCGAAAGCAGCCACGATCGCGCCGCGGCGCTCGCTGTCACCGAACAGGTCCAGCGTGGCGGCCGCCAGCTTGCCGGCGGTGCAATCGTCCTGCATCAGTTCGGGCACCCGCAGCCCCGGGCCAAGCCCGCTGGCGCGCGCGAGGATGTTGGGCAGCGAATAGACGTCCGTCTTGAGCATGTTCAGGGCGCGGGCGATGCGGTAGCTCAGCGGCGCCACGCGGTAGCCGACCACCATCGGCCGCTTGGCCAGCATGGCCTCCAGCGTGGCGGTGCCGGAGGCCAGCAGCACCACGTCGGCGGCCAGCATCGCGTCGTGCGCCTGGCCGTCCAGCAGCAGCGGCGCGGGTTCGCTGTCCGGCCACCTGGCCAGCAGTTGCTGCAATCGCGCGTGCACCCGCGCGTTGGCGGCAGGCACCACGATGCGCAGGCCGGGCAGGGCGGCGGCGACTCGCCGGGCGGCGTCCAGGAAGATCTGGCCCAGTCGCTCCACCTCGGACATCCGGCTGCCCGGCAACACGGCCAGTACCGGCACCTGTTGCGGCAGTTGCAGCGTCTGGCGCGCGCCGCCACGGTCGGCGACCAGCGCAAAGCGGTCAGCCAGCGGGTGACCGACGAAACGCGCATCGACGCCATGCCGCGCGTAGATCGCCGGCTCCATCGGGAACAGGCACAGCACGCGATCCGCACTGCGTCCGATCTTCTCCACGCGATTCTCGCGCCAGGCCCACACCGAGGGGCTGACGTAATGCACCGTGCGCAGGCCGGCTTCCTTCAGTCGCCGTTCCACGCCGAGGTTGAAATCCGGCGCGTCGATGCCGATCACCACCGCTGGCCGTGCCTTCTTCAGGCGCGCGACCAGTGAGCGGCGCAGCCTCAGCAGGCGCGGCAGGTGGCTGATCACTTCGCTGAAACCGAACAGCGACAGTTCGCGGATGTCGTACCAGGACTCGAACCCCTCGCGCTGCATCCGCGCGCCACCGATGCCGATGAAGCGCGCCTGCGGATAGTGCCGGCGCAGGGCGGCGATCAGGTCGGCGCCCAGCTGGTCGCCGGAATCCTCGCCGGCGAGGATGGCGATCAGGGGGGCAGCTGCGGAGACGTCGGTGTTTTGCATTTTGTCTCCGTGGTGAAGCGAGAGCCAGAACGCGTGCTGATTGGCCACCAGTGCGACGCGCTCAACGCGCCAGCGAGCGCTCGCTGTGATCGAGGAACTCCAGCATCGCCAGGACGTCCGCGCTTTCGCGGGCCTGTTCGGCAAGTTTTTCGCGCGCCTCCGGCAGCGACAGGCCGGCCATGTAGAGCGTGCGGTAGGCGCGCTTGATCGCGGCGATGCGGGTCGCATCGAAGCCGCGGCGCTTGAGGCCTTCGCTGTTGATGCCGCGCGGGCGGCCCTGTTGTTCGTTGGCCATCATCACGAATGGCGGCACGTCATGGCCGACCAGGCAGCCCATGCCGATGAAGGCATGCGCGCCGACCTTGCAGAACTGGTGCACGCCCGAATAGCCGGACAGGATCGTCCAGTCGCCGATCTCGACATGCCCGGCCAATGCGGAGTAGTTGGAGAACACCACCCGGTTGCCGATCTGGCAGTCGTGCGCGATGTGCACGTAGGCCAGCACCCAGTTGTCGTCGCCGAGGCGGGTGATGCCGCCGCCGTCGCCGGTGCCGCGGTTGATGGTGGTGAACTCGCGGATCAGGTTGCGGTCGCCGATGACCAGCTCGGTGCGTTCGCCGGCGAACTTCTTGTCCTGCGGGTCGCCGCCCAGCGACGCGAACTGGGCGATACGGTTGTCGCGCCCGATCCGGGTGGGGCCCTCGATCACCACGTGCGGGCCGATCACCGTGCCGTCGCCGATCTCCACCTCCGCGCCGATGACGCTGTAGGCGCCGATGCGCACGCCGGCGCCGATCACGGCGCCCGGGTCGACCTGCGCGGTGGAGTGGATCGCGGTGCTGTCACTCATGTTCATGACCTCGCGGCGCACATCAGTTCGCAGCTTGCCACTTCCTTGCCGTCGACCGTGGTGCGCGCGGCAAACAGGCCCATGCCGCGGACCAGGCGCTTCAGGTTCACTTCCAGGCGCAACTGATCGCCCGGTACCACTGGAGCGCTGAAGCGCGCGTTGTCCACCTTGACCAGGTAGAACAGCGGGCTGCCCGCGTCGCCCTTCATGCGGCGGCTGATCTGGGTCAGCAGGCCGGCGGCCTGCGCCATGGCCTCGATGATCAGCACGCCCGGCATCACCGGGTGGCCGGGAAAATGGCCGTCGAAGAACGGTTCGTTGATGGTGACGTTCTTCAGCGCGACCGCGCTGACGTCCGGCACGACCTCGACCACCCGGTCGACCAGCAGGAACGGGTAGCGGTGCGGCAGCAGGCGCTGGATCTGCTCCACCTGCACCGGCAAGGTGATCTCGAGATTTTCCTCAGTCATCGCTCTTGTCCTTTTCCAGCGCCGCCAGGCGGCGCGCGTATTCGTCCAGATGCTTGAATCGCGCCGCATTCCTGCGCCACAGGCGATTGTCCTGCAGCGGCACGCCGGAGGAGTACTCGCCCGGTTCGCGTATCGAATGGGTGACCAGGCTCTTGGCGGTAATGGTAACCCGGTCGGCCAGTTCCAGATGGCCGAGCACGCCGGCGTTGCCGCCGATCATGCAGTAGCGGCCGATCTTCGCGCTGCCTGCCACGGCGGCGCAGCCCGCCATCGCGGTGTGTGCACCGACGTGCACGTTGTGGGCGATCTGGATCTGGTTGTCCAGCCGCACGTCTTCTTCCAGCACGGTGTCTTCCAGCGCGCCGCGATCGATCGTGGTGTTGGCTCCGATCTCGCAGTCGTCGCCGATGCGCACGCCGCCCAGCTGCGGCAGCTTGATCCAGTGGTCGGTGTCGAAGGCCAGACCAAACCCGTCCGAGCCGATCACCGCGCCGGGGTGCACCAGCACGCGGCGACCGAGGGTGACGCGCGTGACCAGGGTGACCCGGGCCACCAGCCGCGACTGCGCGCCCACCACGCAACCCTCGCCGATCATGCAGTGCGGTCCCAGTACGGCGCCGTCCTCGACCACGGCGTCCGCCTCGATCACGCAGCAAGGTCCGATGCTGGCGCCAGGGCTGACCCGGGCCGATGCGGCGACCACGGCGCTGGGATGCACGCCCGCGGGCGCGGCGGGCAGGCGCTCGAACAGGGCGGCGATGCGTGCGTAGGTGACGTAAGGGTCTTTCGCGACCAGCGCGGTGGTCGGGCAATCGGCGAGGTTCTCCTCGCGCAGGACCACCGCGCCGGCGCGGGTGGAAAGCAGCTGTGCGGTGTACTTGCCGTTGGAGAGGAAGCTCAACTCGCTGGCGTTGGCGCCGGCGAGCGTGCCCACGCCGCTCACCATTCGCGCGCCGTCGCCGCGGACCTCCAGGCCGAAGCGCTCGGCCAGTTCGGCTACCGAATAGTGGATGGGGTCCATGCTAGCTCCCGACTGTGCGCGTCATTGTAGGGCGTGGCACTGCATGACGCAGCCGTGCCTGGGGGGGGCGAAAAAAGAAAACGCGGCATCGCCGCGTCTTGCCGCCGGAAAGGGCAGGCCCGGGCTCGCCGGGCCTGCACCGGTGAGCCGTCAGAACTGGCTGCCGAAGGTGAACTGGATGCGTTCCTCGTAATGGCCATCAGACGGCTGCGAGCGGAACGGCACGGCCAGGCTGATGATCAGCGGACCGATCGGTGCCTGCCAGTGCAACGAGATGCCGGCCGAGGCGCGCAGCGTGCTGGCATCGAAGCTCTGATAATCCCGGTAGACGTTGCCGACGTCGGTGAACAACGACACGCGTGCGGTGTTGATGTCCTTCAGGAACGGCAGCGGCAGGTACAGCTCGGCGGTGCCGAGCACCTTGAACGAACCGCCGATCGGCTGCGCCCAGTAACCGCCCAGGCAGTTGCCGCGGACGTCGGGCGAGCTGCCGTCGATGCACACGCGCGGCCCCAGGGTGTTGTCCTGGAAGCCGCGCACGTCGCGCACGCCGCCGGATGAGAAGTTGGCGAAGAACGGGAAGTCCTGGCGCATGTCCGGCATCACGTAGCCTGCGCCGCGCTGCGCTTCGGTGGCCGCCTTCAGCACGGCGAACTGGTCGTCGCTGATGCCGTTCTTGCCATAGGTCTTGCCGTAGCCCACCTGACCGTCCAGGTAGAGCACGAAGCCCTTGCCGATCGGCCAGTAGTGATTGGCCTCGGCGGTGAGCTTCCAGTACTGCACGGTGGAACCGGGCAGGGTGACGTCGGCCTGGGCCTGCAGCAGGCCGCCGCGGGTGGGTGCCCAGTAGCCGTTGCGGGTGTCGTGGTTCCAGCCCAGCGTGCCGGTCCACGAATGGATGGTCTTGTTGCCGAGCTGGTTCTGGTAGTCGATCAGCTCCAGCGGGCTGAAGCCCGGGATCAGGTTGACCTTGTTGCTGCTGATGCCCAGGCCCACGCGCACGCCGTCGGTTTCGGTGATCGGGATGCCCAGGTAGGTGGAGAAGCCCTTGGCACTGGTGCTGTAGTTGGCGTAGTCGGTATTGCCGTAGTCGGTCTTGGAGTAGTTCGCGCTGTAGCCGATGCCGATGCCGTTGTCGGTCAGGTAGGGGTTGTAGTAGTTGGCCCCGAAGCTGGTCTGGTAGGTGCTGCGCGAACCGCTCACCGAGAAGCTGTCGCCGCTGCCGAACAGGTTGTTCTGGCTCAGCGAGGCGTTGAGGATGATGCCGGCGTACTGCGAGTAGCCGATGCCGAACTGCATGCTGCCGGCGGCCTGCTCCTCGACCTTGACGGTCACGTCGACCTGGTCCTGCGAGCCGGGCACCAGTTTCTTGTCGATGTCGACCTTCTTGAAATAGCCCAGCCGCTGCAGGCGGATCTTCGAGCGGTCGATCGCTGCCTGCGAGTACATGGAGCCCTCGAGCTGGCGCATCTCGCGGCGCAGCACGTTGTCCTCGGTCTTGGTGTTGCCGGAGAAGATCACGCGGCGCACGTACACGCGCTGGCCCGGCTCGACGTACATGGTCAGGTCGACCGTGTGCTTGTCCTTGTCCAGTTTCGGGATCGGGGTGACCTTGGCGTAGGCATAGCCGATGTTGGACAGCACCGCCTTGATCGCCTTGCTGGAGTTCTCGATCGCGCCGCGGTTGAAGATGTCGCCGTCCTTGACGAACACCAGCTGGCGCATCGCCGTTTCCGGCAGGATCAGGTCGCCGAGCAGCTTGACGTCGGTGACCTTGTAGATGTCGCCTTCCTTGACGCTGGCGTCGATGTACATGTTGCGCTTGTCCGGCGAGACGGTGACCTGGGTCGAATCCACGCCGAAATCCGCGTAACCGCGATTCATGTAATAGGACTGCAGCTTCTCCAGATCGCCGGAAAGCTTCTCGCGCGAGTACTGGTCGTTCTTGGAATACCAGGACATCAGGTTCGGCGTGCCGGACTCGAAATCGTCGCGGATCTGCTTGTCGGTATAGGCATGGTTGCCGAGGATGTTGATCTCGCGGATCTTGGCGGCCTTGCCCTCGCGGATCTCGATGTCGATGGAGACGCGGTTGCGGTCGAGCCGGGTCACGTGCGGCTCCACCGACACGTTGTACTTGCCGCGGTTGTAATACTGCCGGATCAGTTCCTGCTGCACGCCGTCGATGGCCAGCCGGTCGAAGGTCTCGCCTTCGGCGATGCCGGTCTGCTTGAGACCCTTCTTCAGGTCGTCGGTCTTGATGTCGTGGTTGCCGCGGATGTTGAGCTTGGCGATGGACGGCCGCTCGACCACCTTGATCACCAGGATATTGCCGTCGCGGTCCAGTTCCACGTCGCTGAAGAACTTGGTCTGGTACAGCGCGCGGATGGCGCGCGCCGCCTCGGCGTTGGTGAGCCGGTCGCCCTTGTTCAACGGCAGGTAGTTGTACACCGTGCCGGCCGCGATGCGGCTGAGGCCGTCGATGCGGATGTCCGAGATCACGAAGGGCTCGAACGCGTACGCGTTGGCGGCAAGGGAGGCAAGCAGGATCAGCGCGGCGATACGCTTCATCGTCGGTTCCGTTGGGTTAGTTTGACGGGGCGGCCAGCGCGGCCGACCCGTCAACGCGTGCGGCGGGGAGTGAGCCCGTCGCGAAAAGGGGCGCTGCATTCCAGCGGGAGTTGTTGCGGACCGCGCCTGCCCGGGCAAGCACGGTGGGCGCAGTCTGGCGGATCGCCAGATGGTCGAGGGCAGTGGCGATGCACATCACGACAGCAGGGTTCGCTGGATGTCGTTGAAGAGCGTCCACCCCACCAGGCTGAACAGCAGGACCAGGCCGATGTACTGGCCGATGACCATGGCCTGTTCGCTGACCGGGCTGCCCTTGACCAATTCGATCAGATAATACAGCAGATGCCCACCATCGAGGACGGGAATCGGCAGCAGGTTCAGGATCGCCAGGCTCAGCGACACCATCGCCAGGAACTGCAGGAACCACGCCAGTCCCATCTGCGCCGACGCGTTGGCGTACTGGGCGATGCCGATCACGCTGGAAATGTTCTTGGTCGAGGCATGCCCGCTGAGCATCTCGCCGATCATGCTGAAGGTCTGTCGCGTGTTGCGCCAGGTGGTGGTGAACGCGGCGCCGAGTGCGCGTGCCGGCGAGTACTTCACGGTGGCCGGCTCCGGCGGCGGTGGGGCGACGCCCAGCATCCACTTCGCCGGCTGGCCGCCGAGCGATTCCCATGTCGTGGTGACCGCGAGGGTCAGTGGCTGGCCGTCGCGCAGCACGCCGATCGACAGTCGCGGCGAGGTGGCCGCCGCCGATTGCACCAGCCTGCCGAGGCTGTCGAAATCGCCCACCGGCTGGCCGTTGATGCTGACGATGCGGTCGCCGCTCCGGATGCCACCCAGCGCGGCCGGTTGCCCGGGCTTGACCGTGCCGGCGACTGCCGGCGGCGGGGCCAGGCGCAGGCCGAGCTTGCCGAAGTACTGGTCGATCGGCTGGCCGGCCGGCAGGCGGTCCAGCGGCAGCACGAGTTCGTTGGTCTGGCCATCGGCGTGGCGCACCGTCAGCGGCAGCGGGGTCAGCGCCAGCAGGGCGTTGCCGATGGCGTCCATCGAATCGCTCCAGGTGGAGACCTGGCGCCCGTTGACGCTGAGGATGCGGTCACCCGGCTGGATGCCGGCTTCGGCGGCGATGCTGTCCGGCGTGGCGGTCACCACCGGCGCGTAATCGCTGCGGCCGAGCATGAACATCAGCCACAGCGCGGCGATGGTGAAGATCACGTTGAAGCCCGGACCGGCCGCCACGATGGCGATGCGTTTCCACACCGACTTGCCGGTGAACTCCTGGTCGCGCAGAGCCGGATCGACCTCGCCCTCGCGTGCGTCCAGCATCTTCACGTAGCCGCCCAGCGGGATCGCGGCGATCCAGTATTCGGTGCCGTCGCGGCCGATGCGTTTCCAGATCGCCTTGCCGAAACCGACCGAGAAACGCAGCACCTTGACCCCACAGCGCCGCGCGACCCAGTAGTGGCCGAACTCATGGAAGGTTACCAGCACGCCGAGCGTGACCAGCAACCAGAACACCGAGCCGAAAAAGGAAGTCATCAAGTACCGCAGCGGAAAGTCATCGGGACAAGAATATCAGCAAGCCCTGCGCAGTACGCGTCGGGCCGCCTCGCGGGCCGCCCGGTCGCGCTCGAGCAGGGTCGGGATATCGACCACCGCTTGCGCCGGCAGTTCCGCAAGCACCGCCTCGACCACGTCGGCAATCGACAGGAACGCCAGCGTGCCGGCGAGAAAGGCCTCCACTGCCACCTCGTTGGCCGCGCTCAGCACCGCCGGGGCGTCGCCACCGGCGCGCAGCGCCTGGAAGGCCAGCGCCAGGCAGCGGAAGGTGGCCAGGTCCGGCGCCTCGAACTGCAAGGGCGCGCAGGCAGCGAGGTCGAGCGGGCTGACGCCGGACTCCACCCGCTCCGGCCAGGCCAGCGCGTGGGCGATCGCGGTGCGCATGTCCGGGTTGCCCAGCTGCGCCAGCACCGAACCGTCCACGTACTCGACCATCGAGTGGATCAGGCTCTGCGGATGGACCACCACGTCGATCGCCTCGATCGGCGCGCCGAACAGGTGATGCGCCTCGATCACTTCCAGCCCCTTGTTCATCAGGGTGGCCGAGTCGACCGAGATCTTGCGGCCCATCACCCAGTTGGGGTGCTTGCAGGCCTGGTCGGGCGTGACATGGGCCAGTTCGGCGCGACTGCGGCCGCGGAACGGGCCGCCGGAGGCGGTCAGGATCAGCCGCCGCACGCCGCTGCGGGCCAGCTCCGGTCGTCCACCGGGAAGGCACTGGAACAGCGCGTTGTGCTCGGAGTCGACCGGGATCAAGGCTCCGCCACCGCGGGCCATCGCCTGCAGCAGCAGCGGGCCGGCCATCACGATGGATTCCTTGTTGGCGAGCAGCAACCGCTTGCCGGCATGCGCGGCGGCCAGCGTCGACTCCAGCCCGGCGGCGCCGACGATCGCTGCCACCACGGTGTCGCACAGCTCGCCGGATGCCGCGGCGACCAGCGCAGCCGGGCCGCTGGCCACCTCGCAGTGCACGCCGGCATCAGCCAGACGGCGAGCCAGTTCGCGCTCGTGGGCCGGGTCGGCCACGACGGCCAGGTCGGGCCGATGGCGCACGCACAGCTCCACCAGCGCCTCCACCCGGTGATTCGCGGTGAGCACGCTGGCGCGGAATTGTTCGGGATGGCGCGCGATGACATCAAGCGTGCTGCCACCGATCGATCCGGTGGCGCCGAGTACGGCGACTCTGCGAATCGTCACAACTGCAGCAGCCACAGGCCGGCGGCGAAGATGGGCAGTGCCGCGAACACGCTGTCCAGCCGATCCATCAGGCCGCCGTGGCCGGGGAAGATGCTGCCCGAGTCCTTCACCTGGGCATGCCGCTTGAGCAGGCTTTCGAGCAGGTCGCCGACGATCGAGATGGCCACGGTGGCGGCCGCCAGCAGCGCCAGCGGCAGCAACCGCACGTCACGCACGTCGAGCAGCCAGGCGCCGACCAGCGCCAGCAGCACGCCGGCGACCAGCGCGCCGTAGGCACCGGCCCAGGTCTTGCCCGGGCTGATGTGCGGCGCCAGCTTGCGCTTGCCGAACGCGCGGCCGGCGGCATAGGCGCCGATGTCCGAGGCCCACACGGTCATCAGCGCCAGCAAGGTCCACCACTGGCCGTGCGGCGAGTGGCCATGGATGCGGACCAGGGCGACCCAGGCCGGAAAGATCACGAATGCGCCGGCCAGCACTTTCAGCGCGGTGTTGTCGCGCGTGGGTGCCGCGGCGAACGCGAAATGACGCAACCACAGGCAAGCCACCAGCCACCACGCCACGCCGGCAGCCAGCAGCCAGTCGATCCACGCGCTGTCACGCGCCAGCCAGAGCAGCACGAACACGACGGCCGCCGCGACCAGCAAGGCCACGCGGGCGCGGCCGCGCAAGCCGCTCAGTTGGGCCCACTCCCACCACGCCGCCAGGAAGGTCACGGCCACGATGGCGCCGAAGACGCCGGTCGGCGGCAGCAGGACGATCAGGATCGCCAGCGGCGCGAGCACCAGGGCGGTGAGAATGCGCTGAAGCAGCATGGAAATCCTCTAGGGGGCAGGGGCGAGCTGCGCGCTGGTGCGGCCGTAGCGGCGCTCGCGCGAGGCGTAGTCGGCGATGGCCTCGCGCAGGCAAGCCTGGTCGAAATCGGGCCACAGCGTATCGGTAAAGTACAGCTCGGCGTAGGCGACCTGCCACAACAGGAAGTTGCTGATGCGGCGTTCGCCGCCGGTGCGGATGAACAGGTCCAGTGGCGGCAGTTCGGCCAGGCTCATCCACTGGCCCAGCCGTGATTCGTCGATCTCGTCGGCGCGCAACTCGCCGTGCGCGACTGCCGCGGCAGCATGGCGACAGGCCTGCACGATGTCCCACCGACCGCCGTAACTCACCGCGATATTCAGTTGCAGCGCCGCATTGCCGGCAGTGCGATCCATCGCCGAGCGCATGCGCTGGCGCAGCGGCTCGTCGAAGCTGTTCAGGTCGCCGATGAAGCGCAGGCGCACGCCATGGCCGTGCAGTTCCTCCACCTCCTTGTCCAGCGCGCGCAGGAACAGGTTCATCAGCGCGCTGACCTCGTCCTGCGGACGCTGCCAGTTTTCGCTGGAGAAGGCGAACAGGGTCAGCACCGGCACGCCTTCGCGCAAGCAGGCTTCGACCACCTCGCGCACCGCGCGGCGCCCGGCGTTGTGACCGAAGCTGCGCGGGCGATGCCGCGCGCGGGCCCAGCGCCCGTTGCCGTCCATCACGATGGCGACATGGCGGGGAACCCGGGCAGCCGTGGCGGCCGGCATGCGGGGTGCGATGGCGCTCAGAGCGCCATCAGCTCCTCTTCCTTGGCCTTGACCACGGCATCGACGTCCTTGACCGCGCGATCGGTGAGCTTCTGGATCTCGTCGTCGAAACGACGATCCTCGTCCTCGGTGACCTGCTTGTCCTTGAGCAGGTCCTTGACCTGCTGCAGGGCATCGCGGCGCACGTTGCGGATGGCGATCTTGGCGTTCTCGCCTTCATGGCCGACGTGCTTGGCCAGCTCCTTGCGACGCTCCTCGGTGAGTGCGGGCATGTTGAGGCGGATCACGGTGCCGGCGGTGGTCGGCGTGATGCCGATGTCCGATGCCATCAAGGCCTTCTCGATCGGCGCCACCATGTTCTTTTCCCACGGCGTGATGAGGATGGTGCGCGCGTCGGCCAGCGTCACCGAAGCCACCTGCGCCAGCGGCATGTCCGCGCCGTAGTAGGAAACCTTGATGTGGTCGACCAGGGTGGTGCTGGCGCGGCCGGTGCGGATACGCGTGAGGTCGTGCTTGAGCGATTCGATGCTCTTGCCCATGCGGGCCTGGGCATCGTTCTTGATGTCGTTGAGCATGTGTCGTATCCCGGTGAATCTGGCAACGCGTGATTATAGCAGTGGCGGGCGTCGCCCCCGTGGGTCGGGCAGGCTCAAGCGACCAGCGTGCCGATCGACTCGCCGCTCATGATGCGCATGAGGCTGCCGGGCACGCTCATGTCGTAGATGCGCAGCGGCATGCCGTGGTCGCGGCACAGGGCGATCGCGGCAGTGTCCATCACCTGCAGGTTGCGCTGGATCACTTCCTCGTAGCTCAGCCGCTCGTAGCGGGTGGCGTGTGCGTCGCGGGCGGGGTCGGCGCTGTAGACGCCGTCGACCTTGGTGGCCTTGAGCAGCAGGTCGGCGCCGATTTCCACCGCGCGCAGCGCGGCGGCCGAATCGGTGGTGAAGAACGGGTTGCCGGTCCCGGCGGCGAACAGCACGATGCGGCCCTTCTCGATGTGGCGGATCGCGCGGCGGCGGATGTAATCCTCGGCCACGTCGTGGATCTGGATCGCGCTCATCACCCGCGCATAGCCGCCGCGCTTCTCGATCGCATCGGCCATCGCCAGCGCGTTCATCACGGTGGCGAGCATGCCCATGTGGTCGCCGGTGACGCGATCCATCCCGGCCGCAGCCAGGCCGGCCCCGCGGAAGATGTTGCCGCCGCCGATCACCACACCCACTTCCACGCCGGCGCGGCGCACTTCGATGATCTCCTCGGCGAGCCGGCCGATCACGTTCGGGTCGATGCCGTAATCGGCCTCGCCCATCAGCGCTTCACCGGAGAGTTTGAGCAGGATGCGGTGGTACTTGGGCTGGGCGCTCATGGGTTCTCCGGATTGTGTGGGGCAAACCGGCGCATTGTAGCGGAGAGCGGGAGCGAGGAGTGAGGGGAGAAGAGTGAGGAACGAGTTCGTGCGACCGATCTCCGGCCGCGAAAACGAAAAGGGCCGCGGCTTCCCGCGACCCTTGTTCGAAGTGCTGCTCTTTTTGAGAGTCCGGCCATGGATGGCCGGTTTTCACCGTCAGGGATGACGGGTCGCCTTACCTCAGGCCGGCCTGCTTCATCACTTCGGCGGCGAAATCCTCTTCCACCTTCTCGATGCCTTCGCCGACGGCCAGGCGGGCCACCGAGATCACGTCGGCGCCTTCCTTCTTCAGCGCCTCGGCCACCGTCACGTTGGTGTCCAGCACGTAGGGCTGGCCCAGCAGGGTGACTTCGGAAACGATCTTGTGGATCTTGCCGCTGATGATCTTCTCCAGGATCTCGGCCGGCTTGGCCTTGTCCTTCTCGGACATCAGGCTCAGCGCGATTTCCTTTTCCTTGGCGACGAACTCGGCCGGCACGTCCTCGGCGCGGACATGCGCGGGATTCATCGCCGCCACGTGCATGGCGATGCCCTTGGCCAGCTCCTCGGAGCCGCCCTTGAGCGACACCAGCACGCCGATGCGGCCGCCGTGGATGTAGCTGCCGATCACGCCGTCGTTCTCGATGCGGGCCATGCGGCGCACGTCGATCTTCTCGCCGATGGTGGCGACCAGCGCCTTGGCCGCGTCCTCGACCGTGCCGCCGCCCGGGTAGGCAGCCGCCTTCAGTGCGTCGATGTCGGCGGCGCCGGACTTCAGCGCGACTTCGGCCACGTTGTCGCTGAACTTCAGGAAGCTCGCGTCCTTGCCGACAAAGTCGGTTTCGCAGTTGATCTCGACCAGCACGGCCTTGCCGCTGGCCTGGTTGGTGACGATGCGGCCTTCGGCGGCGATGCGGCTGGCCTTCTTGTCGGCCTTGGCCAGGCCGGACTTGCGCAGCCACTCCATGGCGGCGTCGAGGTCGCCGTTGTTCTCGACCAGCGCCTTCTTGCATTCCATCATGCCGGCGCCGGAGCGCTCGCGCAGCTCCTTCACCATCTGGGCGGAAATATTGCTCATCGGTAGTTCTCCAATGCTTGGATGGCGCGACGGCAAGCAAACGCCGTCACGCATTGATCTCGGCAGCCTGGCGGCGGTCGATGACCGCCGCCACGGTGCTTACTTGGCGGGGGCGCCTTCGCTGCGCGCGCCACGGCCGCCGTCGCGGCGCGGGGCGGACTTGCGCGGGGCCGCTTCGCGACGCGGGCGGTCGACCTTGGCGACCGGGTTGCCTTCCTCGTCCAGCTCGACGAAGTCGTTGCCGTCACCCTGGGCGGCGGCCGGCGCGGCGGCCTTGCCTTCCAGGATCGAGTCGGCAGCGGCGCGGGCGTACAGCTGGATCGCGCGGATCGCGTCGTCGTTGCCCGGGATGGCGTAGTCGACCAGTTCCGGGTTGTAGTTGGTGTCGACCACGGCGATCACCGGGATGCCCAGCTTCTTGGCTTCCTGCACGGCGATGTCTTCGTGGCCGATGTCGATCACGAACAGCGCGTCGGGCAGGCGGTTCATGTCCTTGATGCCGCCCAGCGAGGCCTGCAGCTTGTCGCGCTCGCGACGACGGGCCAGCACTTCGTGCTTGACCAGCTTGTCGAACGAACCGTCGGTCTCGGCCGCTTCCAGCTCCTTCAGGCGCGAAACGGACTGCTTCACGGTGCGGAAGTTGGTCAGCATGCCGCCGAGCCAGCGCGAGGTGACGAACGGCATGCCGGCGCGCGCGGCCTCTTCGGCCAACGGCTCGCGGGCCGAACGCTTGGTGCCGACGAACAGGATGGTGCCGCGCTTCTGCGCCAGGCCCGACAGGAAATTCATCGCGTCGGTGAACAGCGGCAGGGTCTTTTCGAGATTGATGATGTGGATCTTGCCGCGGGCGCCGAAGATGTACGGGGCCATCTTGGGGTTCCAGTAACGGGTCTGGTGACCGAAATGGACGCCGGCTTCCAGCATCTGACGCATGGTGACTTGTGCCATGGGGTGTCGCTCCGATTGTCGGTTCCCTCGAGAAGGAACCTGGGGGTTGGGACCTCCACGCATCCCCGGCTTCGACCGCGCCTGACCCGATCTTGATGGTGGGCAAGGCGCGGCACCCCGAAGACGGTGCCGATGCGTGTGTGGCGTTGGTTTGGGTGTTGTACCGCGGAGGGTTACAATTCCCGTTCGCTTTGCGTGGGCCAACTCCCGAAAGGGAGGCATCGGCCCTGCAAAACTCCGAAATTGTAGCCGGTACGCCGGCAGTGCGGCAAGTCGCTGGATTTATTTGGCTTTTGCCGCCATATGAGTGGAACCGATGGCTATTACCCTGAAATCTCCGCAAGACCTCGAAGGCATGCGCGTCGCCGGCAAGCTCGCCGCCGAAGTACTGGCGATGCTCAAGGACTACGTCAAGCCCGGCGTCACCACCGAGGAGCTGGATCGGCGCGCCTACGAACACATCGTCAAGGTGCAGAAGGCGATCCCCGCCAACGTGGGCTACCACGGCTTCCCCAAGACCCTGTGCACCTCGGTCAACCACGTGATCTGTCACGGCATCCCGAACGAGGGCAAGGTGCTCAAGGACGGCGACATCGTCAACCTCGACGTCACCGTCATCAAGAACGGCTGGCACGGCGACACCAGCCGCATGTACGTCGCCGGCGCCCCCTCGGTGCTGGCCAAGCGGCTGGTCGACACGACCTTCGAGGCGATGATGCGCGGCATCGAGGCGGTGCGTCCCGGCGCCACGCTGGGCGACATCGGCCATGCCATCCAGCAGCATGCCGAGGCGGCCGGTTTCAGCGTGGTCAAGGAGTATTGCGGGCACGGCATCGGCAAGGTCTATCACGACGAGCCGCAGGTGCTGCACTACGGCAAGCCGGGCACCGGCGTCGAATTGAAGAAGGGCATGACCTTTACCATCGAGCCGATGATCAACGCCGGCAAGCCGCATACGCGCCAGCTGCCCGACGGCTGGACGGTGGTGACCAAGGATCATTCGCTGTCCGCCCAGTGGGAACACACGCTGGCGGTGACCGACGACGGCTTCGAGATCCTCACACCCTGGCCGGATGCCTGAAGCAGGAGTGAGTGGGGAGAAGCGGGGAAACAGAGTCGGGCGCGCGGCACTGGCGCCGGATGCCATGGAGACATGGCAGACTGCTTTCTCTCATGCCTCACTCCCATCCACTCATTTCCCGCTCCCATGAATCCAGCGCTCCCTCCCTTGCCGCGCCTGCCCGTGGCGGTGCCGCGCTCCGGCGTTTCGGCCGAGGCGCGGCGGGCGTTGCGGCAGTTGCTGGAGGACGTGGATCGCGGGTTGGCTACGGCGTTTCGCGACGGCATGGATGCCAGTGCGTTGGCGCGGCGGCGCGGCGAGTCAGTGGCGCGGGTGGTTGCGCATGTGTGGGTGGCCTGCCTCGGTGAAGTGACTGGTGCGGCACTGTTCGCGATTGGCGGCTTTGGTCGCGGCCTGCTGTTTCCGTATTCGGATGTGGATCTGCTGGCACTGGCGACGGCGTCCGAGCCGGCGCGCCTGCGGGCGCTGGAGCAGTTTTTCGCCACCTTGTGGGACATTGGCCTGAAGGTAGGTCATGCGGTGCGCGAACCGGCACAATGCCGGGCGCTGGCCGCTCAGGACGCCAGCGTGTTCACCAGCCTGCTCGATGCGCGGCGGCTGGCGGGCGATCCCGCGTTCGACGGCCAGCTGCGGGGCATCGTCGACGACCCGGCGTTGTGGCCGCCGCGCGCGTACCTGGCGGCACGGCTGGACGAGCGCAATGCGCGGCACGCCCGTTACGACGACACCGCCTACAACCTCGAACCGAATCTCAAGGACGGCCCCGGCGGCTTGCGCACGCTGGATTCGCTGCGCTGGATGGGACGGCGGCTGGCCCATGCCGGGGAGCTCTCCGAGCTGGTCGCCGAAGGCCTGCTCGACCCGGCCGAGCAGGCCCAGCTGGAACAGGCCGAATCGACGCTGCGTCGTTACCGCTACGCCCTGCATCTGGAGGCGGGTCGGGCCGAGGAGCGGTTGCTGTTCGATTACCAGCAGGCGCTGGCCGCACGCCTGGGTTTCCAGGACGAGCACGAGAAGAACCTCGGCGTCGAGCAGTTCATGCAGGGCTACTACCGCGCGGCCAGCCAGGTCGAGCGGCTCGGCGTGCAGGTGGCCGAGCGCTTCGAGGAGATGCTGGAGCCTCCCGCCGCGGAGCAGCCGGTAGGTGACGATTTCGTGCGTTATGGCGCGCGCCTGGCCGCGCGCGATCCGGAATTGTTCATGCGTCGACCCGCGGCGCTGGTGGAGATTTTCATCGCGCGGCTTGAACAGCCCGGCGTGCTGGGTTTCAGTGCCGACACCATGCGGCGCATCCACCAGGCGACCGACGCGCATGGTGGCCTGCTGGCGCGCGATGGCGAGGTGCTGGCCGCCTTCCTGCGCCTGTTGCGGCGCGGTGCGCCGGCGGTGGAGGCGTTGTGGCGGATGAACCGGCACGGCCTGCTGGCGGCGATCCTGCCGGCGTTCGGCAAGGTGTTCGGGCGCATGCAGTACGACCTGTTCCATGTCTACACGGTCGATGAACATACCTTGCGCGTGCTGCGCAACATGGCGCGCTTCGCCGAACCGGCGGCGCGCGCCGAATTTCCGCTCGGGTGCGAAATCTGGGCCAAGTTGCCCAAGCCCGAAGTGCTGCTGCTGGCAGCCATGTTCCACGACATCGCCAAGGGGCGCGGCGGCGACCATTCGGTGCTGGGCGAACAGGACGCGCGGGACTTCTGCGCGCGCCTGGGGCTTCCTGCCGGCGATGGCGAGCGGGTCGCCTGGCTGGTGCGCCATCACCTGCTGATGAGCACCACGGCGCAACGCCAGGACATCACCGATCCCGAAGTAGTACATCGGTTCGCCGAGGTGGTGGGCGACCGGGAGCAGCTCGGCCAGCTCTACCTGCTGACCATCGCCGACATCATCGGCACCAGCCCGCGCCTGTGGAACAGCTGGAAGGATCGCCTGCTGGCCGATCTCTACACCAGCACCCGTTATGCCTTGCGCAGCGATGTCGAGTTGCCGCGCGACGCGGGCGCCCGCGTGCGCGAATGCAGCGCGCAGGCGCTGGCCCGACTGCAGGAGGATGGCTTCGCCGAAGCTGCCGTGCGGAAGGCCTGGGAGGATTTTCCGCAGCTCAGCTTCTTGCGCCACCGGCCCGAACAGATCGCCTGGCAGACCGCGGCCATCCTGCGTGCGCAGGGTGCGGTGCCACTGGTTGCGGTGGAACCGTTGTCGGTGCGCGGCAGCACCGAGCTGTTCGTCTACACGCCCGATCGGGACGGCTTGTTCGCCACCGTGACGGCGATGCTGGACCGCCTGCGCTTCTCGGTAATGGAGTCGCGCATCCTCAGCTCGCCCACCGGCATGGCGCTGGATACCTTCCTGCTGCTAGAAGCCGACAGCCAGCAACCGGCCAGCGCCGCGCGCGCCGAGGAGCTGCAGCAGCGCCTGCAGCGTGCGCTGGCGCAATCGCTGGGCGTGCAGCCGAGCAAGCGCAGCATGTCGCGCCATCAGAAGCATTTCCAGATGACGCCGAAGATCAGCTTCCATGCGGCAGGCGGCCGGACCCAGATGGCCCTGGTCGGCACCGATCGACCCGGCCTGCTGGCGGCAGTGGCGCAGGTGATGCTGGGCGAGGACGTGCGCGTGCACGATGCGCGCATCGCCACCTTCGGCGAGCGGGTCGAGGATTTCTTCCAGCTGACCGATCGCGCCAACGCGCCGCTCGATGCGCAACGCCAGGAGCGCCTGCTGCAGGCGCTGCTGGCGCGGATCGGCCCCGCGCGCGAGTGAAACCGGCCGCTCGCGCTATCATGCCCGCCGCTGCGCGAGGCAGCGGCCACGTCCATTCGTCATGACCTATCTGTTGATCAAGTCGTTGCACCTGCTGTTCGTGATCGCGTGGATGGCCACGGTGTTCTACCTGCCGCGCATCCTGGTGAACATGGCCGAAGCGGCGAATGAGCCGGCGGTGCAGGCGCGGCTGCAGTTGATGGGACGCCGGCTGTACAAGTTCGGCCACAACATGTTCGGTATCGCCTTCCTGTTCGGCCTGGTGCTGTGGCAGGGCTGGCGGGTATTCCCGCAGAGCCTGCCGAACGTGGCCTCCGGCACGCACTGGATCGACGCCAAGCTGACCCTGGTCGCGGTGTTGCTGGTCTATTTCACCTGGGCCGGGCGCATGCTCAAGCGCAGTGAAAAGGGTCTGGCGCTGCCGTCGGCACGCACGTTGCGCTGGCTCAACGAGCTGCCGGTGCTGCTGCTGCTGGGCGTGATCTGGCTGGTGCTGGCCAAGCCGTTCTGAGGCTCTCCGCGTCGCGCGCGATCTGGGCTAGACTAGGATTTCGGCATCATCCACGAGACGAGGTGGCCCGCGCTTGCGCCGGCCGAGTGTGCGACATGACGACTACGCGCTGCCACGACTGACCGCCACCACGCCTTCGTTTGTCAAAGAAAGGGCGTCGCGCCCTTTTTTGCTTTTCCAGAGAAGCTTTCGCAATGATCGAGATTACGCTCCCCGACGGCAGCAAGAAGCCGTTCGAACACCCCGTCACCGTGCAGGACGTGGCCGCCTCGATTGGCGCCGGCCTGGCCAAGGCGACCCTGGCCGGCAAGGTCGACGGCAAGCTGGTCGACGCCAGTTTCCCGATCGAGCATGACGCCAGCCTGCAGATCGTCACCGAGAAAAGCCCCGAGGCGCTGGAGATCCTGCGCCACTCCACCGCACACCTGATGGGCCAGGCCGTGCAGCGGCTGTTTCCCGGCGCGCAGGTCACCATCGGCCCGGTGATCGACAACGGCTTCTATTACGACTTCGCCTACGAGCGTCCGTTCACGCCCGAAGACTTGCCGAAGATCGAAGCGGAAATGCACAAGATCGTGGCCGAGCAGTTGCCGGTCACGCGCAGCGTCAAATCGCGCGACGACGCGGTGGCATTCTTCCGCGGCCTGGGCGAGCACTACAAGGCCGAGATCATCGAGGGCATTCCGGCCGACCAGGACCTGTCACTGTATTCGCAGGGCGAATTCACCGACCTGTGCCGCGGTCCGCACGTGCCGAACACCGGCAAGCTGCATTCGTTCAAGCTGATGAAGGTGGCTGGCGCGTACTGGCGCGGCGATTCGAACAACGCGATGCTCAGCCGCATCTACGGCACCGCCTGGCTCAACGACAAGGACCTGAAGGCCTACCTGTTCCAGCTGGAAGAGGCCGAGAAGCGCGACCATCGCAAGATCGGCAAGCAGCTGGACCTGTTCCACCAGCAGGAAGAAAGCCCCGGCATGGTGTTCTGGCACCCGAACGGCTGGGCGATCTGGCAGCAGGTAGAGCAGTACATGCGCAATGTCTACCGCAGCAGCGGCTACCAGGAAGTGCGCTGCCCGATGGTGCTGGACGTGTCGCTGTGGAAAAAGTCCGGGCACTGGGACAACTACAAGGAGAACATGTTCTTCACCGAGTCGGAGAAGCACACCTTCGCGCTGCGCCCGATGAACTGCCCCGGCCACGTGCAGATCTTCAACGAGGGCCTGCGCAGCTACCGCGACCTGCCGTTGCGCTACGGCGAGTTCGGCGGCTGCCATCGCAACGAGCCGTCCGGCGCGCTGCACGGCATCATGCGCGTGCGCGCCTTCACCCAGGACGACGGCCACATCTTCTGCACGCCCGAGCAGATCGCGCCGGAGGTCACCGCCTTCCATCGGCAGGCGATGCAGGTCTACGCCGACTTCGGCTTCGACAGGATCGAGGTCGCCCTCGCGCTGCGCCCGGATCAGCGCATCGGCGACGACGCGGTGTGGGATCGGGCCGAGGCTGCACTGCGGGGTGCCCTGGCGGCCGCCGGGGTGACCTGGACCGAACTGCCGGGTGAGGGCGCCTTCTACGGCCCCAAGATCGAGTACCACATGCGCGATTCGATCGGCCGCGACTGGCAGGTCGGCACCATGCAGGTGGATTTCATGATGCCCGAGCGCCTGGGCGCCGAATACGTCGATGAGCAATCCCGGAAGCAGCATCCGGTGATGCTGCACCGGGCCATCGTGGGTTCCATGGAGCGTTTCATCGGCATTTTGATCGAGCACCACGCCGGCCTGCTGCCGACCTGGCTGGCACCGGTGCAGGCGATGGTGTTCAGCATCACCGACGCGCAGGCCGGCTACGTCCGCGAGGTCACGCAAGCCCTTGTCGACAAAGGTTTCCGGGTACAATCGGATTTGCGCAACGAGAAAGTCGGCTATAAAATCCGCGAACATACGATGCAGAAAGTGCCTTATCTGCTCGTGGTCGGCGACCGCGAGAAGGAGACGGGCGCGGTTTCTGTCCGTACCCGTTCCGGCGAGGATCTGGGCAGCATGCCGCTGGCCGATTTCATCGAGCGACTGGAGACCGAAACCCGGCGTTGAACGCCGAGCGGTCTGTTTCATCAATTCTTCTGGAGGATCGTGGTATCGCAACCACCGACAACAAGGGTAATCGTCGCAACCTGGAAATCCGCGTTCCGCGGGTGCGTGTCATTGGCGCGGATTCCGAGCAACTCGGCATCCTGAGCCGTGACGAAGCACTGGCGCTGGCGCAGGAAGCCGGCATGGATCTGGTCGAGATCCAGCCCAATGGCGATCCGCCCGTATGCCGCATCATGGATTACGGCAAGTTCAAGTTCGAAGCCCAGAAGAAAGCCCAGGCCGCCAAGAAGAAGCAGAAGCAGGTCGAGATCAAGGAAGTGAAGTTCCGTCCGGTCACGGACGTGGGCGACTACCAGATCAAGCTGCGCAACATGCTCCGCTTCCTGGAAGAGGGCGACAAGGTCAAGGTCACCATCCGCTTCCGCGGCCGCGAGATGTCGCACCAGGATCTGGGCCAGAACCTGGCCCGCAAGATCCAGGAAGACGTCGGTGACAACGGCCAGGTCGAGTCGTATCCCCGGCTCGAGGGACGCCAGATGGTCATGATGATCGGGCCGAAGAAGAAATAGGCTGCCGATGCCTTCGGGCGTCGCTTTTGTAGGAGCGCACCTTGTGCGCGATGCTCTTCGGCTTGGGTGAAGATCAAGAGCATCGCGCACAAGGTGCGCTCCTACTGGTATCGGGGTAGGGAACTCCGTATAATCACCGGTTCGACCCGCCGGAAGGGTCGTGCACCGATCGTGGCAGGACGGAAAGAGCAACCCGCGGTTGCCGCCAGATCAGTCAGAAACGGGATCATTCCCACTCAAGGAGCATTCCATGCCCAAGATCAAGACCAACCGGGCGGCGGCGAAGCGTTTTCGCAAGACCGCGTCGGGCAAGATCAAGTGCGGCCACGCGTTCAAGTCGCACATCCTGACCAAGAAGTCGACCAAGCTCAAGCGTGGTCTCCGTGCCCCGAACCACCTCAAGGCGTGCGACGCCCCGGGCGTGGCTCGCATGCTGCCGTACTTGTGAGGAGATAGACCATGGCTCGTGTAAAGCGTGGCGTCACCGCTCGTCGTCGTCACAAGACCATCATCGGCCGCGCCAAGGGCTACTACAACGCCCGTCGCAAGGTCTTCCGCGTCGCCAACCAGGCCGTCATCAAGGCCGGTCAGTACGCCTATATCGGCCGCAAGCAGCGCAAGCGCCAGTTCCGTGCACTGTGGATCGTGCGCATCAACGCTGCCGCGCGCATGTTCGGGCTTTCCTACAGCCGCCTGATCAATGGGTTGAGCAAGGCGGGCATCACCGTCGACCGCAAGGTCCTGGCTGATATCGCCGTGCACGACATCAAGGCGTTCGGGGCCATCGCTGACAAGGCGAAGGCCGCCCTGGCTGCTTGATCGTCGCCTGCGACGATAGAATGTGAATCAAGCGGGGAGGAGGCCACACGCCTCCTCCCCGTTTTCGTTTTTGCACGTCCGAACCGGGACCGCACCGATGGAAGATCTGGAACGCCGGGCCGCGCAGGCGCTGGCTGCTATCGAACAAGCCGACACGCTGGACACGCTGGAGTCCCTGCGCGTGGGCCTGCTGGGCAAGAGCGGCATCGTGACCGCCGCGCTGAAGACCCTGGGCACCCTGGCGCCCGAGCAGCGCAAGGCGCGCGGTGCCGAAGTGAACCGTGTCAAGGAACGTCTCGTCGATGCGCTGGCGACGCGCAAGGCCGTGCTGGAGCAGGCCGAACTGGATCGAAGGCTTGCCTCCGAGGCGATCGACATTTCGCTGCCCGGCCGCGATGGCGAGCGTGGCGGCATCCATCCGATCACCCGTGCGCTGGAACGCATCGCGTCGATCTTCGCGCGGCTCGGCTATCAGCGCGTCGACGGTCCGGAGATCGAGGACGACTGGCACAACTTCGAGGCGTTGAACTTTCCGCCGCACCATCCGGCGCGCGCGATGCACGATACCTTCTACTTCGGTGATGGGCGCCTGCTGCGCACGCACACTTCGCCGGTGCAGATCCGCACGATGGCCGGCCGCCAGCCACCGATCCGCATCATCGCGCCGGGCAAGGTCTACCGCAGCGACTCGGACCAGACCCACTCGCCGATGTTCCACCAGATCGAGGGTCTGCTGGTCGACGAGACTTCCAGTTTCGCCGACCTCAAGGGCACCCTGGCCGAGTTCATCCGCGCGTTCTTCGAGCGCGATTTCGAGATGCGCTTCCGCCCCAGCTATTTCCCCTTCACCGAGCCTTCGGCCGAGGTCGACATCCGCTGGGAGACCGAGGATGGCCAGAGCCGCTGGCTGGAGGTGCTCGGCTGCGGCATGGTGCATCCGAACGTGCTGGAAAACTGCGGCATCGATCCGGAGCGCTACACCGGCTTCGCCTTCGGCCTCGGCGTGGAACGCTTCGCCATGCTGCGCTACGGCGTCTCCGACCTGCGCGCGTTCTTCGAGAACGATCTGCGGTTTCTCAGGCAGTTTGCCTGAGAAGCGGGATTCGGGGTTGGGGATTCGGGATTCGCAAGAGCCTCGGATGCCTGCCTTTCCGAATCCCGAATCCCCAATCCCGAATCCCGGACTCAAACCATGAAATTCTCCGAAAACTGGCTGCGTGAACTGGTCGAGGTCAACGCTGACCGTGCGGCATTGGCGCATGCGCTGACCATGGCCGGGCTGGAGGTGGAAGAGCTCACGCCGCTGGGTGATGGGTTGGCTGGCGTGGTGGTGGCCGAGATCGTCGCGGCCGAGAAACATCCTCAAGCCGACCGGCTGCAGGTGTGCAAGGTCGATGCCGGGCAGGGCGAGCCGCTGCAGATCGTGTGCGGTGCGCCGAACGCGCGGGTGGGCATCAAGGTGCCGCTGGCGACGGTGGGCGCGACGTTGCCGGGTGGCATCGCCATCAAGGCGGCCAAGCTGCGTGGCGTGGAATCGTTCGGCATGTTGTGTTCGGCGAAGGAACTGGGCATCGACGCCGATGCCTCCGGCCTGCTGGAACTGCCCCTGGATGCGCCGGTGGGCAAGCCGCTGGCAGCCTACCTCGGCCTGCCCGACGCCAGCTTCGAACTGAAGCTCACTCCGAACCGCCCCGACTGTCTCGGCCTGGTCGGCCTGGCACATGACGTGGCCGCGCTGTTCGGCAGTCACGTGAAGACAGTCGCGCAGGCGGCGGTGCCCGTGAGCAGCGAAGCGCGCCGCGGCATCCGCCTGGAGGCGGGCAAGGATGCGCCGCGCTATCTCGGGCGCATCATCGAGGGTATCGACCTGGCGGCGAAAACCCCGCTGTGGCTGGCCGAGCGCCTGCGCCGCGCCGGCCTGCGCCCGATCAACGCGGTGGTCGACGTCACCAATTACGTGATGCTGGAATTGGGCCAGCCCATGCACGCCTTCGACGACGATACGCTGGACGGCGACATTGTGGTGCGCCACGCGCACACCGGCGAGACGCTGAAACTGCTCGACGGCAACGAGGCAAAACTCGACGAAGGTTTCGTGGTGATCGCCGACGAAAAGAAGGCGCTGGCGGTGGCCGGCGTGATGGGCGGCCACGACTCGCGCGTCACCGACGCCACGCGCAACGTGTTTCTGGAGTCCGCGCATTTCGCTCCGGCCGCGATCATGGGCCGCGCACGCAAGCTGGGCCTGCACACCGATGCCTCGCACCGCTTCGAGCGCGGCGTCGATCCGGGCTTGCCGCGTCGCGCGCTGGAGCGCGCCAGCGAACTGCTGCTGGCGATTGCCGGTGGTCGGGCCGGCCCGGTGCTGGTGGCCGAGAACGCCGCGGACCTGCCGCAGCCGGTGCCCCTGACCTTGCGCCGCGCACGCCTGAAGCGCGTGCTCGGGGCGGACGTGGCGGACGCCGAGGTGGCGCGTATCTTCACCGCGCTGGGCATGCGGGTGGAAACGACCGCCGATGGCTGGCAGGTCACCGCGCCGAGCGGCCGCTTCGACATCGAGCGCGAGGAAGACCTGATCGAGGAGGTCGCGCGCATCTTCGGCTACGACAAGATCCCGACTCATTCGCCGTCCGGCGCGCTGGCGCTGGCGATCGAGCCCGAAGCACGCATCAACGAGCTGGCGCTGCGCGAGCAACTGGCGGCGCGTGGCTACTATGAAGCCGTCAACCTGTCGTTCGTGGCGGCCCAGTTGCTCTCCAGCTGGGGCTTCAACGAGCGAGTGGTGCCCCTGGCCAATCCGCTGTCGGCCGACCTGGCGGTGATGCGCCCCTCGCTGTTGCCGGGCCTGGTCGAGGCGTTGCGGCACAACCGCGCACGCCAGCAGGGTCGTGTGCGCCTGTTCGAAGTGGCGCGGGTGTTCCGGCACGGTCCGGTCGGGCGCGAGGAGCCGGGCATCCACGGCCTGACGCATCCGCAGGCCGGCGACCCGCCGGTGGAAACGCCCAGCCTGGCCATCGTGGCCAGCGGC
Organism: Rhodanobacter lindaniclasticus; assembly: GCF_004799035.1. Taxonomy (GTDB): domain Bacteria; phylum Pseudomonadota; class Gammaproteobacteria; order Xanthomonadales; family Rhodanobacteraceae; genus Rhodanobacter; species Rhodanobacter lindaniclasticus. The sequence continues at coordinate 77,064 of NZ_MWIO01000013.1, read as the reverse complement.
AACGCGCGCGCCGAACAATGGGGCGAGCCGTCGCGCACGCTCGATTTCCACGATCTCAAAGGTGACCTGGATGCGCTGATCGCCTGGGGCGGCGAGCCGGAGCGCTGGTCGATCCATGCCGATGAACTGCCGTCCTGGCTGCATCCGGGCCGCGGCGCCCGCGTCGCGCGAGATGGCGAGACGGTCGGCTATCTCGGCGCCTTGCATCCCGGGCTGGCGCGGGAGCTCGATCTCGGCCCCGATGTGCACGTGCTGGAAGTGGCGCTGGAGCCGCTGCTGGCGCGTCGCCTGCCCCGGGCGACCGCGATCCCGCGCTTCCCGGCGGTGCGCCGCGATATCGCGATGGACTTGCCGGAAAGCGTCAGCTGGTCACGGATCGAACAAACCGTTCGCGGCACGCTGGGCGCGCGGCTGCGGGAGCTGCGGTTGTTCGACCGTTACAGTGGCAAAGGCGTCGAAGCAGGCCGAAAGAGTCTCGCTATGGGCTTGATTTTGCAGGACGCTTCACGCACCCTTACAGATGACGACGCGGATCACTGGGTACGCGAAGCGGTGAACGCGTTGGAGCAGACATGCCAGGGGAAACTGCGAGGATGAGATGGCGCTGACCAAGGCGGAAATGGCCGAGCGGCTTTTCCTCGACGTGGGTCTCAACAAGCGTGAGGCCAAGGAATTCGTGGATGCCTACTTCGAGGTAGTGCGCGGCGCGCTGGAGAACGGCGAGCAGGTGAAGCTGTCCGGCTTCGGCAATTTCGACCTGCGCATGAAGAACCAGCGGCCGGGGCGCAACCCCAAGACCGGCGAGGAGATCCCGATCTCCGCGCGGCGGGTGGTGACGTTCCGACCGGGGCAGAAACTCAAGGTGAGAGTCGAAGGCTATGCTGGATCAAGGGAATAACACCGAACTGCCGGCCATCCCGGCCAAGCGCTACTTCACCATCGGTGAAGTGGGCGAGCTGTGCGGTGTGAAGCCCCACGTGCTGAGGTACTGGGAGCAGGAGTTTCCGGCCCTCAACCCCGTCAAGCGCCGTGGCAACCGCCGTTATTACCAGCGCCACGACGTGCTGATGATCCGCCAGATCCGCTCGCTGCTGTACGACGAGGGCTTCACCATTACCGGCGCGCGCGCACGGCTGGAAGGCCCGCAGGCACGACTGGAATCCAGCATGTCGCACCAGATCGTGCGTCAGGTGCGGATGGAGCTGGAAGAAGTGCTGACGCTGCTGCGTCGCTGAGCGAGATCCCGCTTCCGGCAGCGCGCCACAAGCTGCTAGAATCGCCGTTTCGTCGGGGCGTAGCGCAGCCTGGTAGCGCATCTGCCTGGGGGGCAGAGGGTCGTCGGTTCGAATCCGGCCGCCCCGACCAATTCGGTTTCAGACAAAAAAAGCGCCTATTGGGCGCTTTTTTCATGTTCGGGATTCGGGACTCGGGCGTTCAATACAGCACCCGGCTGCGCAGCGTCCCCGGGATCGCCGCCATCTGCGCCTTCAACGCATTCGCCTGGGCCTCGTCGGCGCTGACGTCGATCACCACGTAGCCCACCTCGCTGTCGGTCTGCAAGAACTGCGCGTCGATGTTGAGGTTGCCGGCGGAGAACAGTTCGTTGATGCGCGACAGCGTGCCCGGCACGTTGCGGTGGATGTGCAACAGGCGGCGGCTGTGCGGGTGTTCGGGCAGGGTGACTTCCGGGAAGTTCACCGCCGACAGGGTCGAGCCGTTGTCGCTGTAGCGCACCAGCTTGCTGGCGACCTCGATGCCGATGTTGTCCTGCGCCTCCAGCGTGCTGCCGCCGATATGCGGGGTCAGGATCACGTTGTCCATGCCCACCAGCGGCGAGACGAAGGCGTCGTCGTTGCCCTTGGGTTCGAGCGGGAACACGTCGACCGCGGCGCCGGCCAGCTTTCCTTCGCGCAAGGCCGTGGCCAGCGCCTCGATGTCGACCACGCTGCCGCGCGAGGCGTTGATCAGCATGGCGCCGGCGTGCATTTTCGCCAGCTGTTCGGCGCGGATCATCAGCTGCGTGGCCGGGGTCTCCGGCACGTGCAGGGTGACCACGTCCGAGCGTTCCAGCAGCTCGTCCAGGCTGGATACCGCGCGGGCATTGCCCAGCGCCAGCTTGGTCTCGATGTCGTGGAAGATCACCCGCATGCCCAGGCTCTCGGCCAGTACGCCGACCTGGGTGCCGATGTGGCCGTAGCCGACGATGCCGAGCACCTTGTCGCGCGTCTCGTAGCTGCCGTTGGCCGACTTGGCCCAGCCGCCGCGGTGGCATTGCGCGTTCTTCTGCGGAATGCCGCGCAGCAGCATGATCGCCTCGGCAATCACCAGTTCGGCCACGCTGCGGGTGTTGGAATAGGGCGCGTTGAACACCGGCACGCCGGCCAGGCGGGCGGCGCCCAGGTTCACCTGGTTGGTGCCGATGCAGAAGCAGCCCACCGCAATCAGCCGCTTGGCCTGCGCCAGCACCTCGGCGGTGAGTTGCGTGCGCGAACGGATGCCGATGATGTGGGCTTCGCCGATGCGCGCCTTGAGTTCATCCTCGGGCAGCGACTTGGCGTGCAACTCGACCTGGCTGTAGCCCGCCCGGTGGAACACCTCCACCGCGCTGGCGCTGACCCCCTCCAGCAGCAATACCTTGATGTCCTGGCGCGGATAGGAGGTCTGCATCTTCGTGGCGTGTCCGGTGGGTGGCGGCGGTCGGTCCAGAGTAGGCGAGGAATTGCCGCACTGCAACACTGGACGTGCTCCAGCGCGGCTGGCAGTCTGTGCGGACACCCCGGAGCCGCCGCATGTCCCATGACCGCCTCGCCGATCTGTCCCGTCGCCTGCCCGAACTGCGCCTGCTGACGGCCCCGGCTGACCTCGAACACTACGGGCGTGACTGGACCCGGCGCTGGACGCCGGCGCCGCTGGCGATTGCCCTGCCGGTGTCGGTGGAGGAGGTGCAGGCGATCGTGCGCTGGGCCAACGAGCAGGCGGTGGCGATCGTGCCCTCGGGCGGGCGTACCGGTTTGTCCGGCGGCGCCGTTGCAGCCAATGGCGAGCTGGTACTCAGCCTGGAGCGGATGCAGCGCGTGCTCGGCTTCGATGCGGTCGATCGCACCCTCACCGTGCAGGCGGGGATGATCCTGCAGCACGTCCATGACGCGGCACGCCAGCATGGATTGATCTATCCGGTCGATTTCGCGGCGCGCGGCTCGTGTTCGATCGGCGGCAACATCGCCACCAACGCCGGCGGCATACGGGTAATCCGCTATGGCAACACGCGCGAGTGGATCGCCGGGTTGAAGGTGGTCGCCGGCAACGGGGAGCTGCTCGAACTCAATCGCGGCCTGGTGAAGAACTCCAGCGGCTACGATTTCCGCCAGTTGCTGGTGGGCTCGGAAGGCACGCTGGGCATCGTGGTGGAGGCGACGCTGAAGCTCACCGATCCGCCGCCGCCCTCGCAGGTGATGCTGCTGGCGCTGCCGGACATGGACGCGCTGATGCAGGTATTCGCGCTGTTCCGCGCGCGGCTGGAACTGCAGGCATTCGAATTCTTCACCGACCACGCGCTGCGCCACGTACTGGCACACGGTGCGCAGCGCGCCATCGACGGGGACCATCCGTACTACGTGGTCACCGAGTTCGACGCCGCCGACGAACGACAGCAGGAAGCGGCGCTGGCCGTGTTCGAGCAGGCACTGGAGCAGGGTTGGGTCAGCGACGGCGTGATCGCGCAGAGCGAGGCGCAGGCTGCCGCGCTGTGGCGGCTGCGCGAAGGCATCACCGAGAGCCTGGCGCCGCGGCGGCCGTACAAGAACGACATCGCGGTGCGGGTCGGTGCGGTGCCGGCGTTCCTGCACGAGATGCAGGCCTTGCTGGCACGCAAGTATCCGCGGGCCGAAGTGATCTGGTTCGGCCACATCGGTGACGGCAACCTGCACATCAACGTGTTGCGGCCGGATGATCTTGCCGAGGCCGCGTTCATCGAACAGTGCGAACACGTCACCCACCTGCTGGCGGACACGCTGCAGCGCCATGGCGGCAGCATCTCGGCGGAACACGGCATCGGCCTGGTCAAGCGGGCCTACCTGGACAGCACCCGCGACGCGGCGGAAATCGCCCTGATGCGTGGCGTGCGCAAGGTGTTCGACCCGCGGGGCATCCTCAACCCCGGCAAGCTGTTCGCCGACGATTGAGGGCCTGCAAACCGCGCCCGTGCTAGCCTTGGCGGCTTGTCTGTGGATTCGAAGGAGCCGTCATGCCGTCGTCGCCGCTGCGTTCGCTGTACCCCGAGATCGAGCCGTTCAACCGCGGCATGCTGCCGGTATCGCCGCTGCACACGCTGTACTACGAGCAGAGCGGCAACCCGCACGGCAAGCCGGTGGTGTTCCTGCACGGCGGCCCGGGCGGCGGCACCAATCCGAAGTGCCGGCGCTTCTTCGATCCGGCGATCTATCGCATCGTGCTGTTCGACCAGCGCGGCTGCGGCCAGTCGACTCCGCATGCCGAACTCACCGACAACACCACCTGGGACCTGGTCGCCGACATCGAGCGCGTGCGCGAGCACCTTGGCATCGACCGCTGGCAGGTGTTCGGCGGATCGTGGGGTTCGACCCTGGCGCTGGCGTACGCGCAGACCCATCCGGACAAGGTGACCGAGCTGGTGCTGCGCGGCATCTTCATGCTGCGCCGGGAAGAACTGGAATGGTTCTACCAGAAGGGTTGCGACGCGCTGTACCCGGACGCATGGGAAACCTATCTGGCGGCGATTCCCGAGGTGGAGCGCGGCGACCTGATGAGTGCCTACCACCGTCGCCTGACCAGCGACGACGCCGCGGTGCGCAGCGCGGCGGCGCGCGCCTGGTCGGTATGGGAAGGCGCCACCAGCTTCCTGTGGCAGGACAAGTCGCACATCGAATCGAGTGCCGCGGACGACTTCGCGCTGGCCTTTGCCCGCATCGAATGCCATTACTTCGTCAACGGCGGCTTCTTCGAACACGACGATCAGTTGCTGCGCAACGTGGATCGCATCCGCCATATTCCGGCCGTGATCGTGCAGGGCCGCTACGACGTGGTGTGCCCATTGCGCAGCGCATGGGATCTGCACCGTGCCTGGCCCGAAGCCGACCTGCACATCGTGCAGGACGCCGGCCATTCGGCGTTCGAGCCGGGCATCCTGCACCAGTTGCTGGAAGCCACCGACCGCTTCGGTCGCTGAGCCCGGTCAACGTGCGAAGGCCGCCGGTCGGCGGCCTTCGCGGGGTGTGTTCAGTGCAGTCGCCGGTGGATCAGCGGCACGAACAGGTCCACCACGAAACCGTCATGGTCCGAGACGCCGATCGCCCGCGTCCAGTCGCTGGCGCTGGCGGCATCGTCGACGGTCTGCGCCGGCGCGTCGAGGTCGGCGCGGCCGAACTGCATGTCCAGGAAGCGCAGCCGCGCCGGCACGTTGAGCAGGGCGTGGTCCAGCACCTGGAAGGTCGGCACGGTGCGCCCGGGGTTGCCGCTGCCGGCCCTGGTATAGCCCTGGATCTCGCCGAAATTCTGCGTGTACAGGAACGAGTAGCGATCGTTGGGCGGCACCGTGTTCACGGCGTTCCACAGCGCCGGCTGCACGATATTGTGGCCGAGCTTGAGCAGGTTCTGGTTGTCGTCGTAGCGGCCGGCGACCAGGTTCACCACGTCGGTCCAGCCATCGGTGAACTGGTAGGCATTGAAGTCGCCCACCACCAGCAGCGGCATGCGCGGATCGGCTTGCTGCAATGCCTGCACCTGGCTGGCCAGTGATTTCGCCTGCAGGAAGCGCTTCTCGCGATCGCGCTCGGCGTCGGCGGTATCGTCGTCGACGTTCGAGCGCGCCTTCATGTGCACCGAGATGACCTGGAAGCGCGTGTGGCCTGCCTGCGCGGTGAGCAGCAGCGGCGGGTGGTCGTGGATGAAGGCGGTGTGGCCGTCGTCGTCCCAGGTTTCGCCGGCGGCGAGTTGCTGCACCGAAAGTACCTGCACGCGGTCGCGGCGCACCAGGAAGCCCACGTTGATGCCGCTGGGATCGTGGCCGGGCAGCAGATAGGCGTCGTACGCCACGCCATAGTCGGCAAGGATCTGCGTGGCCAGGCCCTGCAGGATCGGCAGGGTCTCCACTTCCTCCGCCGACAGCACGTCGGGCAGTTGCAGCACGCTGCCGACGTAGCTGGACAGGCGCCGGGTCTTCAGCGCGACGGCGTCCGGCGTGGGCTCCTTGCTGCCGCCGCTGCAGGTGTAGGTGGTGTCGAACACACTGTCGCAGAAGCGTTCCATGTTGAACGCGCCGATGCGCAGTGCCAGCAGCGGGGTGGGCGAGACCGGCCGCGGCATTGGTGCGGCGTACGCCAGCCGGAACTGCGTGGGGATGAAGGTGTAGGCACCGAAGTCGTAGGAGATCACGCCCTCGGCGTGGAAGGTGCTGCCGGCGTTGAACGGCGTGTTCAGCGGCACCGCACCGAAGTCGGCCGTGTTCATCTTGAACACTTCCGGGTTGCCGCTCCAGTTGGGCAGGTCCACGCCTGCGGGCACCGGCACGCCGAATACCACGCCGGGCTGGCGCAGCGAGCGTCGGCCATTCGCGGTGATGCTGACCTCCGCATACGGTTCGCTGCTGAAGCGCTTGTTGCCGGTGTTGATCATGCCGTGGTCGATGCGCACGCGCATGCTCATGAAGCACTGGAAATTGGTGGCGCCGCAGGAGAGATGGTCCGGATCGGGCGAGGGCGTGCGCCGGTCGAACACGACCGCACGCGGCAGGCGCACGTGGCGGTCGACCACGTTGACCGTGGCGTTCTTCAGTTCGGTGAGGCCGTAGTAGTCGTCCACCCGTGCAGCCACGTCCACGGCATCGCCCACGTGCACTGTCGGTATGCTGTTGGTGAAGACGTACACGCCGTTGGAAGTCAGCGGGCTGGCGTCGGCGCGCGCATCGGGCGTCTGCATGGTGAAGCCCAGCGGGCCCACCGCGGTGACCACGTTGCCGTAGGTCAGCACCGACTTGCCGAGCAGGGCGGCCCGCTGCCCGCTGCCGTTGATCTGCCAGATCTCCGCCTGCACCGGGATGTCGTAATGGATGGTGCCGGTGGCGGTGGCGTCGCCCAGCGCCACGCCGTCGCCGGGATCGCTGAGCGTGACGCTGAAGCTCTTGTCGTCGGCCGGCGTGGTGCGCCCGTGCACGACCACGTTGAAACTGGCCTGGGTCTCGCCCGCGGCGATGGTGAGGGTGGTGTCCAGCGCCTCGTACTCCACGCCCGCAGTGGCGCTGCCGTTGGCGGTGGCCACGTGCACGCTGGTGCCGCCGCTCGGGGCTGCTTGGTTCATGGTGATGGTGAACGGCATGGCCACGTCACCGGCGCCATGCACGCTGATGCTGCTGTCGGCTATCGACAGCGACGGGCCCATGGCCACGCAGGGGCTGGTGCTGTTGTGCGGCTGGGTCGGGCTCACGGTGACGAAATCGGCGCTGTTGTCGCCGGTGTTCTGTGGCAGGCCGGCCGCAGTCTGTCGCCGCTGGTAGCCTTGGTCGGTATTGCTGCTGCCCAGCGAGGCCAGCGGCGTACCCGCCTTGTAGGCCGAACCGGTGCTGAGGCCCACCTGGTCGACGATGTTGCCGTCGGCGTCGAGCAGGGCCAGGCCGCCGGTGTCGGTGACGCCGGTGGCGTAGGTGAGATCGCCCGGCACGCTGCCGGAGTAGCCGCTGCTGGCACTGTTGGTCAGCAGCAGGTGGCAACCCGATGCCAGTTGCGTGCCGGCGGGGAAGGTGAGTCGCGTGCCGATGCTGCCGCTGGCGTTGGAGGCGTTGAACTTGTACGCCGACAAGTCGATGGCCGCAGGGCCGGCGTTGAACAGTTCGACGAACTCGTCGTTGCCGCCGGCGGGACCGCGGACCCGGAACTGGTCGATGCTGACGTCGGCAGCCTGTGCGGCGAACGTCGAGGCGACGCCGGCCAGCAACAGCCACAGGCCGCGTTGCGCGAGCTTTGCGAACATGGTGTCTCCCCCCGATGAAGTCCGGTCAGCCGGAACGCGCCGAGTTTATTGGCGCCACGTGACCATGCCGTGAAAGCGACGCGGCGTGCCTGTCGGGGCCGTGTTGTCAGCCGGAGGGCAGCTGCTTGGTGCCGAAGATCTTGTCGCCGGCGTCGCCCAGGCCGGGCAGGATGTAGCCGTTCTCGTTGAGCCGCTGGTCGATCGAGGCGGTGTAGATCTCGATGTCGGGGTGCGTCGCGGTGATGCGTTCGAGCCCTTCCGGTGCGGCGACCAGGAACAGCCCCTTGATGCGCTTGCAGCCGGCCGCCTTGAGCATGTCGACGGTGGCGACCAGGGTGCCGGCGGTGGCCAGCATGGGGTCGACGATCAGCGCGATGCGTTCGTCCATGCGACCGGTGAGTTTCTCGTAGTAGGTGACGGGCTTGAGCGTGTGCTCGTCGCGTTGCAGGCCGACCACGCTGACCTTGGCCGCCGGAATCATGTCGAGCACGCCTGGCAGCATGCCCAGACCGGCGCGCAGGATGGGCACGATGGTGATCTTGCGGCCCTTGATCCGGTGCACGCGCAGCGGACCGGCCCAACCCTCGATCTCCTCCTCGACCGTCTCCAGATCCTTGGTGGCCTCGTAGGTGAGCAGGGCGGCGACTTCGGAAGCGAGCTCGCGAAACTCCTTGGTGCTGATGCCGGCGCGACGCATCAGACCCAGCTTGTGCTGGATCAGGGGGTGGCGGACTTCGACGATCTTCATTGGTGGACGGTCTGGTAGCGGCGCCGGGCGCGACAGTCCGAAGAGCTTAGCGAAGCAACGCTGCCCACGCACGCGGGCGCGGGCAGCGTGTCGGGGCGTGCTCAGTGCGCGGTCGCTTCGCCTTTCAGGCAGGAGCTCATGAACGCCTTGCGGTCGGCGCCCTTGAGCGCCTTGCTCGTGGCGTCCGCATTGCAGCTCTTCATCTTCGTGCGCTGGGTCGTGCCGGTCGCCGCAGATGCCGAGGCGTGGCCCTTCAGGCACGAACTCATGAACGCCTTGCGCTCGGCGCCCTTCTTGCCGGTGGCCTGGTGATTGCAGTCGATCATCCGCTGTTGCTGGGCAGTATGCGGCTTGGTGGCTGCAGGCGTCGCCGGGCTGGCCGCGAAGGCGGTACCGGCAAAGGCGAAGGCGGCGCTGACGGCGAGCAGGCGCAGTGACAGTGACATGGTGAATCCTCCCTGGGTGACCGGCAGCTGCCGGCCGGATCAGTCTAGGCAGGGGGACACTGTCAAGGCAGTCGGCAAGTTCTTACGTGCATGAAGTATTCAGCTGCGGCGAAATGTCGTGTTTCGCCGCAGCTGGTGTGGGTGACCGCGCAGCTCAGGCCGCTTCGGCCTTGGCCTTGCGCGGACCTTCCAGCAAGGCCTTGCGCACGTGGGCGACGATCAGGTCGACCTCGGCGCTGGTGACCTTGAAATGCGGGGTGAAGCGCAATGAGTTGACGCCGCCGTGGATCACGCCGATGCCATGCTCGCGCATGTATTCCTCGGTCGAATCGGCGCCGTAGCACTTGTATTCCGGGGCCAGCTCGCAGGAGAACAGCAGGCCGGTACCCTGCACCTTGGTGATCAGGCCGCCCAGCTCGTGCTTGAGCGCACCGAGTTTGTCGACGAACTCCTTGCCGCGCTCGCGGATGTTCTGCCGCACCTCGTCGGTCAATTCGCCCAGCGTGGCCAGCGCCACGTCGAGTGCGCGCGGGTTGGCAGTCATGGTGTTGCCGTAGATGCCCTTGCGGTACAACCCGGCGGCGCGGTCGCCCACCGCCAGCACCGACAGCGGGTACTGGCCGGCGTTGAGCGCCTTGGAGAAGGTTTCCATGTCCGGCGCCGGCAGTTTCTCGAAACCGGGGTAGTCGGTGATCGACAGCACGCCGTGCGCGCGCAGGCCGGCCTGGATGGAATCGACCAGCAGCAGGGTGCCGTGCGCCTCGGTCAGCTCGCGGGCGGCACTGTAGAACTCGGGCGTCACCGCCCGTCCCGGGTCGCCTTCGCCCATCACCGGTTCCAGGAACATGGCCTCGATGAACCAGCCGTGCTTGTCGGCATCGGCGAACGCGGCCTTCAGTTGCGCCACGTCATACGGCGCCACCGTGATCACGCTCTCCTCGTGGCGGTAGCTGGCCAGGTTCTGCTGGTAGGTCTTGCGCGAGGAGTCCGAATACAGCGCCGGCGCCTCGGTGCGGCCGTGGAAGGCGCCCTTCACCGCCAGCCGCTTGATCGTGCGGCCCGCATGGCGCGCGCCGGCATCGGTCATCGCCTTGGCGTTGACGTCCGCGATGCGGCAGGCCAGCGACACCGACTCGGAGCCGGAGTTGAGGCACAGGTAATGTTCGTATGGATTCTTGCCGCGGCTGCGGCCGAGCTCCTTGTCGAGCGCGGCGGTAAAACGCATCTGCGCCACGCTGGGCGACATCACGTTGGCCATCACCTGCGGACGCGACAGCGCCGCCAGGATGGCCGCGTCGTTGTGGCCGAAACCGAGCATGCCGTAGCCGCCGTTGTCGTGCACCACCGCGCCCTTCAGCGTGACGATCCACGGGCCGCGTGCGGCGGCGGGCAGGTACGGATTGATCGCGTCGTCCGGGTAGAAGTTGACGAAACCCGCCTGCGCCTTGGCCAGTTGCTCGGCTTCGTCGAGCTTGAGGAAATCCCCCAGCTCGTCGCGCAGTTCGCGATGACGTGCGACGGCCTCGGCGATCGCCTGGCCCAGCAGCGGATCGTTCGCCGCCATGCGCTCGATGCTGGCGTCGTCCAGACCGGTGGTGCGGGGCTTGCCGCCGAATTCGCGCAGTTCGCGCAGCTGGTTGATCACACCCATGACATTCTCCTCGTAGACGTCGGCGCCTCGCACCCGGCGCGAAGCAGGCCGCTCGATCCGCGCGTGGGCGTCGTGGGCCGGAAATTCTTGCGTAGCGCAAATTCCAGCGTGGCGAGCCCCCTTCGGGGCGCCCGGACGTGGCCGGTCGCGCAAGATCAGTGGCCCAGCATAACGCGACGGGCCGGGTCTCCGGTACCCCCGGCATGACGGCTGTCACCCCCGATGACTGACGCCGGCGCATGGGCAATCGGCCCGGGAATGCCCAAGCTGCAGGCATCGAGGAGGAGCGTGCCGATGAATGTTTCCGAGCAGGTGGTAGCCCGACTGGCGGGGGTGGAGAAGCGCTACGGGCGCCTGGTTGCGCTGGAAAACACGGGTCTGCAACTGCGCCGCGGCGAACTGCTGGCCCTGCTCGGCCCCAACGGCGCCGGCAAGACCACGGCGATCAGCCTGTTGCTGGGCCTGCTGCGCGCCGATGCCGGCACGGTCGAGCTGTTCGGGCGCGACCCCCAGGATGTTCGCGCGCGCCAGCGCATCGGCGTGATGCTGCAGCACGCCGAACTGCCCGGCACGCTGCGGGTGGGCGAGCTGCTGCGCCTGACCGCGAGCTACTACCCGGCTCCCCGCAGCGTGGCGGAGAGCGCCCGCATGGCGGGCGTCGACGACCTGCTGACGCGCCCCTACGCGAAGCTGTCCGGCGGCCAGCAGCGGCGCGTGCAGTTCGCACTGGCGCTGTGCGGCCGGCCCGAGTTGCTGTTCCTGGACGAGCCGACCGTGGGCATGGACATCGAGACCCGGCAGAGGCTGTGGGCGGCGATCCGCCAATTGCTGGCCGAGGGTTGCTCGGTGTTGCTGACCACGCATTACCTGGAGGAAGCCGAGGCACTGGCCGACCGGGTCTGCGTGATGGCGCGCGGGCGGGTGATCCACGAAGGGACGGTCGAAGCGTTGCGCGCACGGGTCGCGACCCGGCGCATCCGCTGCCTCAGCGCGGTGGATGCCGGCGTGGTCTGCAGCTGGCCTGCGGTCACTGCGGCGGAACGGCGCCAGGGCCGCCTGCACGTGACCACCGAGGCGGCCGAAGCCGTGGTGCGCCGCCTGCTCGACGCCGACCCGCAGCTGAGCGAACTGGAAGTGCAGCGCGCCGGCCTGGCCGAAGCCTTCACCGAACTCACCCGCGAGTCCGAACAGGGCTTGCCCGAAACACGACGCGAGGTTGCCTGAGATGGAACATGCCATGCCGATTCCGTTGCCCGCCGCTGCCACGATGTCGCGCCGGCGCATGCTGGGCGCCTACCTGGCCGAGATGCGCAGCGAATGCCTGCGCTACCTGCGTGCGCCGGGTTTCATCCTGCCGATGACGCTGTTCTCGACGGTGTTCTATCTGATGTTCGGCGTGTTGCTCAATCACGGCGAGGCGTCGCGCTACCTGCTGGCCAGCTATGGCGCGTTCGGCATCATCGGGCCGGGCCTGTTCGGCTTCGGCGTCTCGCTGGCGATCGAGCGCGACGGCGGTCTGCTCACGCTCAAGCGCGCCTTGCCGATGCCACCGGGTGCTTACCTGCTGGGCAAGATGGTGATGGCGATGATTGCCGCGAGCGTGGTGGTCGCGCTGCTGCTGGCGATCGGCATCCTGCTGGCGCACGTCAGCTTGTCGCCCGGCCAGATGCTGGCGCTGCTGGCGACCGGTGCGTTCGGCGTGCTGCCGTTCTGCGCGCTGGGCATGTTCGTGGGCACCTTGCTCAAGGGGCAGGGCGCGCCGGGGCTGCTCAACCTGGTCTACCTGCCGATGGCGTTCCTGTCCGGGCTGTGGCTGCCGCTGTCGATGCTGCCGCGTGCGCTGCAGCGGATCGCGCCGGTGTGGCCAAGCTATCACCTCAACCAGTTGACCCAGGCGGCAGTGGGTCTGAACCATGACCCACTGCTGGGCCACGTGCTGGCGCTGGCCGGTTTCGCTGCGGTTTTCCTGTGGCTGGCGGCGCGGCGCTTGCGCCGGAATGGTTGAAGTAGGATGTCCCTCATGCCCAATCTGCGGGAGCCTGGCGCCATGCACCAGCGCATCGTCCAGTTTCTGACCCCGGCGCCGGACTCCGCGGCGGCGCGCGCCATGCAACGGGGCAAGTCGCCGTGGACCGACGCGGTGCACCTGTTGTGGTCGGCGTGGGTCTTCGTCGTGCCGGTGTGGAACGACGACGGCTGGAGCACGCGCTGGGTCGTCACCACGCTGGTGAGCTATCCGCTGTTCCTGATGCTGTATTACCGGTGCATCACGGGGCCGCGGGCGCAGGTCCGCGCCGGCGCGCTGGCGTTGGTGCTGCTGAGCATGTCGTTGTTGCCCTGGTACCCCAGCGGGCTGACCTATTTCATCTATGGCTGCGTGATGCTCTGCACCAGCGCGGGTCGTTTCCGCACCTATCTCGGCTGGCTGGCCGGACTCAATGTGGTGTTGCTGGCCGAGACCTCGCTGCTCGGCTACCCGTGGCAGGCCGTGTTCTCCATCCCGCTGACCTCGTTCATCATCGGCATCATCATCAAGGCCGAGCATGCCAGCGAGGAGAAGGACGCGCAGCTGCGGCTCTCGCACGAAGAAGTGCGTCGGCTGGCCGCCACCGCCGAGCGCGAACGCATCGGCCGCGACCTGCATGATCTGCTCGGCCATACCCTTTCGCTGATCACGCTGAAGCTGGAGCTGTCGCGCAAGTTGTTCGACCGCGATCATGCGGCGGCCAGGCGCGAAGTGGAGGAGGCGGAGAAAGTGGCGCGCCACGCCCTCGCCGAAGTGCGCAGCGCGGTCAGCGGCATCCATGCCACCGACCTGGCCGCTGAACTGGCCTCGGCGCGGCTGCTGCTGGAGTCTTCCGGCGTGTGCATGGAGTACGAGCCGCCGCCGAGCGACCTGCCGGAAGATACCGAACGTGGCCTCTCGCTGGTCCTGCGCGAGGCGGCAACCAATGTCGCGCGCCACGCCGCAGCCAGCTGCGCGAAAGTCGATTTTGTGCGCGAACCCGCCAGCGTGCGCATGCGCATCCATGACAACGGCCGCGGCGGCATCGGCGGCGACGGCAACGGTCTGCGCGGCATGCGCGAACGCGTGCGCTCGCTGGGCGGCACGCTGGAGATCAGTTCGCCCTTGCGCGGCGGCACGACGCTGCTGGTGGTGGCGCCGCTGCCGGTGTTGCGATTGGTCGCCACCTCACCCCAGGGCATCGACGGCGTGGCGGCCGCGGCGCAGGGCGGGCATTCGGCCGCCTGACGATCGAAGTCATCACGATGGAGCCGTTGCAATGTCGCTGAAGCAATCGCCGCGAGGTGCCGCATGATCCGCGTGCTGCTGGCCGAGGACCAGGCGATGGTGCGTGGCGCACTGTCGGCGTTGCTGGGCATGGAGTCGGACATGGAGGTGCTCGGTTCGGCACCGGACGGCGAGGCGGCGTGGCGCGAGGTGCAGCGCCTGAAGCCCGATGTGCTGGTCACCGACATCGAAATGCCCGGCCTCACCGGGCTGGAACTGGCGCAACGCATCCAGCGTCACGACGAGCTGCCGGTGAAGGTCATCATCGTCACCACGTTTGCGCGTCCCGGCTTCCTGCGCCGCGCGCTGGATGCCGGCGTGTCCGGTTACCTGTTGAAGGATGCTCCCGCCGAGAACCTGGCCGAGGCGCTGCGCACCGTGCATCGCGGCGGCCGCGCGATCGACCCGCAGCTGGCGCTGGAAGCCTGGTCCGAAGCCGACCCGCTGAACGATCGCGAACGCCAGGTGCTGCGCCTCGCCGGCGAGGGCCAGTCCGCCGGCGACATCGCCGCGAGACTCAACCTGTCGCACGGTACCGTGCGCAATTATCTGTCCGAGGCAATCGGCAAACTCGGCGTCGGCAACCGCATCGAGGCGTATCGGCTGGCGCGGCAAAAAGGCTGGTTGTAAGGCGGCGACAGGCGACGGGGGCGTCCATGCTGCGGGATAATGTCCCGTTTTCCGATGCCGGCCGTACCCTTGAAGAAGTCCGATTTCGATTTTGACCTGCCGCACGAGCTGATCGCGCAGGCGCCGTTGCCGGAGCGTTCGGCCAGCCGCATGCTGCTGCTCGACGTGGCCGCGCGGTCGCGGCAGGACCGCATGTTTCGCGAGCTGCCCGACTTCCTGCGCCCGGGCGACCTGCTGGTGTTCAACGACACCCGCGTGCTGCCGGCGCGGCTGTACGGGCGCAAGGAGAGCGGCGGTGCGGTGGAGATCCTGATCGAGCGGGTCACCGGCGCGCACGAGGCCACCGTGCAGCTCGGCGTCAGCAAGAAGCCGAAGGAGGGCGGCCGGATCGAACTGGCCGATGGCAGCCATGCGGTGGTGCTGGGTCGCGACGAGGGTTTCTTCCGGCTGCGTTTCGAGGCGCCGGAGCCGCTGGAAAAACTGCTGCTGAAGCTGGGCGAGATGCCGCTGCCGCCATACATCGAGCGCCACGCGGACGCCAGCGACATGGAGCGCTACCAGACCGTGTTCGCGCGCGAGCCCGGCGCGGTGGCCGCACCGACCGCCGGCCTGCATTTCGACGAGGCGATCCTGGACCAGCTGCGCGAACGCGGCGTCGAGTTCGGCTACGTCACCCTGCATGTCGGCGCGGGCACGTTCCAGCCCGTGCGCGCGGTCAATCTCGAAGACCACCACATGCATACCGAATGGCTCAATGTCGGTGCGCACCTGGTCGAGCAGATCCGGCGCACCCGTGCGAACGGCGGGCGAGTGATCGCGGTCGGCACCACGGTGGTGCGCGCGCTGGAAAGCGCCAGCAAGGACGGCCTGGTGCATCCGTTTGCCGGCGAGACGCAGATCTTCATCTTCCCGGGCTACCGTTTCAGCAGCATCGACGGCCTGCTCACCAACTTCCACCTGCCGCAGTCGACCCTGCTGATGCTGGTGTCGGCGCTGGCCGGACGCGAGTTCATGCTGGACGCGTATCGCCACGCAGTCGAACAGCGCTACCGGTTCTTCTCCTACGGCGATGCCATGCTGATCCTGCCGCACGGGGCCTGAGCGACATGCTGCATTGTTGTAGGAGCCCGCTTGCGGGCGATGCTCTTGCGATCTCCGATCCCGGCTCAAAGAGCATCTCCCGCAAGCGGGCTCCTGAACACACGATGTGGCGATGGGCGGAATGGGCCAAACCCGCGATAATGGGCCGATGACTTCCATGCAGTTCGACCTCCACGCCACCGACGGCGCGGCCCGCCGCGGGCGCCTGACGTTTGCCCGCGGCACGATCGAGACGCCGGCCTTCATGCCGGTGGGCACCTATGGCTCGGTCAAGGCGATGACGCCGCGCGACGTCGCCGACACCGGCGCGGAAATCATCCTGGGAAACACCTTCCACCTGTTCCTGCGACCCGGGCTGGAGATCGTGGAGAAGTTCGGCGGCCTGCACCGGTTCATCGGCTGGGACAAACCCATCCTCACCGACTCGGGCGGCTTCCAGGTGTTCTCGCTGGCGCACAAGCGCAAGATCACCGAGGAAGGCGCGACGTTTGCCTCGCCGGTGGACGGCTCGAAGGTGTTCCTGTCGCCGGAAGTGTCGATGCAGATCCAGCAGACGCTGGATTCGGACATCGCGATGATCTTCGACGAGTGCACCCCGTACCCGGCGACGGAGAAGGTGGCGGCCGATTCGATGGAACTCAGCCTGCGCTGGGCCGAGCGCTCGCGCCGCGCCTTCGACGACCTGAAGAATCCCAATTCGCTGTTCGGCATCGTGCAGGGCAGCGTCTACGAAAACCTGCGCCGACGCTCGGCCGAAGGCCTGGTGAGCATCGGCTTCGACGGTTACGCGATCGGCGGCCTGGCGGTAGGCGAGCCGGAGGCCGAGCGCAACCACGCGCTGGATTTCACCGTGCCCCTGCTGCCGGGGGACAAGCCGCGCTACCTGATGGGCGTGGGCCGGCCGGAGGACATCGTCGAGGCGGTGCGTCGCGGCATCGACATGTTCGATTGCGTGATGCCGACGCGCAACGCGCGCAACGGTTTCCTGTTCACCGCCGCGGGCACGCTGCGCATCCGCAACGCGAAGTACGCCGCCGATACCGGCGTGATCGAGGAGGGCTGCGACTGTTACGCCTGCAGCCACGGCTTCAGCCGCGCCTACCTGCGCCATCTCGACCGCTGCAACGAGATCCTCGGCAGCCAGCTCGCCACCATGCACAACCTGCGCTATTACCAGCGGCTGATGGGAGGCCTGCGCGAGGCGATCGCCGGGCACCGGCTGGATGGCTTCATCGCGGAGTTCTATGCCCGGCGCGGCGTGGAATGGGGGCCGGACCGTCGCCAGGGGCAGCTTTCGCCGGCCGCAGGTGACGCTGACCCCTCCCGCAAGGCATAATCGAGAATCTTTTATCGGGCGTTCAGCGGAAATCGCTGATGGCGCCATAACTTGCGAGACGCGAAGATGAGTTTTCCGCTTTCCCCCGTGATTGCCCAGGCCGCCCCGCCGCAAGGCGGTGGCATGTCCATGATCATCATGATGGTGGTCCTGTTCGGCCTGATGTATTTCATGATGATCCGGCCGCAGATGAAGCGGCAGAAGGAGCATCGCGCCCTGATCGCCGCCCTGGCCAAGGGCGACGAAGTGGTCACCAACGGTGGTCTGGCCGGGCGCGTGGAAGAGGTGGGCGACACCTTCGTCACGGTCGAGATCGCGCCGAACGTGAAGGTGAAGCTGCAGAAGGGCGCCGTGCAGCAGGTGCTGCCCAAGGGCTCGCTTAAGTCCGCATGACGGCGGCGGGGGCGCGGCCTGGTCTGCCGGCGATGGCAGCGGGCGCCTCCACTTTCCTCGATGGTGGTGAACGCCGCGGCCTGTTGCCGCGGCCTTGACGGGTTCAGGGCATGACTGATTTTCCACGCTGGAAATACGCGCTGGTCGCGCTGGTGATGGTGTTTGGCGTGATCTACGCGCTGCCGAACGCCTTTGTGCCGGTGCCGGCGGTGCAAGTAAGCGCCAACCGCGGCGCGCCGGCGATCGACCAGGCCGTGCGCCAGAAGGTCATCGACACGCTGACCCAGAAGCGCATCGCCTTCGGCAAGGTCGTGGTGGAAGGCGACAACCTGCTGGCCACCTTCGCCGACACCGACGTGCAGAAGAGCGGCTCGGACGCGATCAAGGCGCTGCTCGGCGACCAGTACACGGTGGCGTTCAAGCTGCAGTCCACCGTGCCGGAATGGCTGGGCATGATCGGTGCCCGTTCCATGCCGCTGGGCCTGGACCTGCAGGGTGGCGTGCACTTCCTGATGCAGGTCGACCAGAACGACGTCATCGACAAGCAGGAAAGCAGCTACGCGGACGACATCCGCAGCCTGCTGCGCGACAAGAAGATCCGCTATGAGTCGGTGGCGCGCAACTCGGTGCGCGGCAAGGGCGTCGCCGTGGTGCTGCGCTCGGAGGATGACCGCGCCAAGGCCGCCGACGCGATCGCCAACGAGTACACCGACCTGCTGGTGTCCAACGGCCCCAGCACGGGCGACCGTTTCGTGCTCAACGCGGTGATCAAACCCGACAAGCTGCGCGACATCGGCCGCGGCGCGATCACCCAGAACCTGCAGACGCTGCGCAACCGCATCAACGCGCTGGGCGTGTCCGAGCCGTTGATCCAGCAGCAGGGCGAGAACCACATCGTGGTCGACCTCGCCGGCGTGCAGGACCCGGCCGAGGCGAAGAAGCTGATCGGCACCGTGGCCACCCTGGAATACCGCCCCGGCATCGGTCATCCCGGCGATCCGCAGGCGCGCGAGGCGGAGAAGACCGGCAACATTCCGCCGGACGCCAACCTCTATCACATGCGCGGTACCGGCCTGCCGGTGCTGGTCAGCAAGAAGGTGATCGTGACCGGCAAGGAGCTGGTCGACGCCTCCTCCGGCATCGACCAGCAGAGCGGCACGCCCAAGGTGGACGTCACGCTCAACGCCGCCGGCGCGCGCAAGATGAGCGATTTCACCAACGCCAATGTCGGCAAGCCGATGGCGGTGGTCTACGTCGAGCGCGTGACCGAAACCAAGATGGTCGACGGCAAGGAAGTGCGCGTCCCCAAGGTCACCGAGTCGGTGATCAATGACGCCAACATCGCCAGCCCGTTCAGCCGGCAGTTCCAGACCACCGGTCTGGGCAGCCCGAAGGAAGCCTCCGACCTCGCCCTGCTGCTCAAGGGCGGTGCGTTCGCCGCACCGGTGGACATCATCGAGGAAGGCGTGATCGGCTCCAGCATGGGCGCGGACAACATCGACAAGGGCTTCAAGTCGGTGATGCTGGGCCTGGCCCTGGTGCTGCTGGCCGCGGCGATCTATTACAAGCTGTTCGGCCTGGTCGCGGACATCGCGCTGTTCTTCAACCTGGTGATCCTGGTGGCGGTGATGTCGCTGATCGGGGTAACCCTGACCATGCCCGGCATCGCCGGCATCGTGCTCACCCTGGGCATGGCGATCGACGCCAACGTGCTGATCTGCGAACGCGTGCGCGAGGAACTGCGCAACGGCTCCACCCCGCACGCGGCGATCTACGCCGGCTACGAGAAGGCCTGGTCGACCATTCTGGACGCCAACGTCACCCACCTGATCGCGGCACTGGCGCTGACCACGATGGGTACCGGTGCGATCAAGGGCTTCGGCATCACGCTGATGATCGGCATCCTGACCTCGCTGTTCACCTCGGTGACGCTGACCCATGCCTTCACCGCGGCGATTCACGGCCACCGCAAGCTCAAGACGCTGTCGGTCTAGGGGGCCGAACCATGCGGCCCTGGACGGCCGCTTTCGCCGGAACGGGATTTCCCTGAATTGATCGTGCGGCCATGAGGGCCGCCTGACCGGAACGGAACGTCCACACAGAGAATTGCGATGGAAATCTTCAATCACGACAGCAACATCCACTTCCTGGGGATGCGCAAGTACACGGTCGGCCTGGCGATCCTGCTGATGATCGGCTCGATCGCGCTGATCGCCACCCGCGGGCTCAACTACGGGCTGGATTTCACCGGCGGCGTGTCGATGCTGGTCAACTACGAGCAGCCGGTGGAGATCGCCGACGTGCGCGGCGCGCTGGCCAAGGGCGGCTTCGAAGGCGCCGTGGTGCAGAGCCTGGGCGGCACCCGCGAGGTGTCGATCCGGTTCCAGGCCAAGGATGACCCGGAGGCAATCCAGGCCAACGGCACGGTCAACCTCGATCGCGTTTCCGCCGACGTGATGGCGAAGCTCCACGCGGCGCGTCCGGACGCCAAGCTGAAGAGCCGCGACTTCGTCAGCGCGCAGGTCGGCGCGGAGCTGAAATCGGACGGCACCTGGGCAGCCTTGCTGGTCATCCTGGGCATCATGGCCTACCTGTGGATCCGCTTCGAGCGCCGCTTCGCGATCGCCGCCGTGGCCACCGAGATCCATGACACGCTGGTCACCCTGGGCGTCATCGCGCTGGTGCAGCGCGAGTTCGACATGACCGTGCTGGCCTCGGTGCTGGCCGTGATCGGCTACTCGATCAACGACAAGGTGGTGGTGTTCGACCGCATCCGCGAGCTGTTCCGCCTCGCGCGCAAGGCCGAGCCGGAGGAGATCCTCAACCGATCGATCAACAACACCCTGTCGCGAACCATCATCACCTCGCTGTTCACCGGCATCACCATGGGCGCGATGTGGCTGCTGGGCGGCCCGGCCGTGCACGGCTTCGCCATCACCATGCTGATCGGCATCGTGGTCGGCACGCTGTCCTCGATCTTCGTGGCCAGCCCGATCCTGCTGTGGCTGGGCGTGTCGAAGAAGGACCTGATGCCGGTCACCCGCGACAACCCGGAGCTGGCGCGCCGTCCCTGAGCAATCGCGCGTGGCACGAGTCAAGCGAAAGGCCCGGCCATGCCGGGCCTTTCGCTTGTCCGGCACTCCTGCCGTTGGCGGAGCATGCGGCCATGCGGCAAATCCGGGCTACATCTTTCCTGCGGCTGGCCGATAACTCGTTGTCGAACCGCGCGCTGGAACCTGCATGCTTGTCCTGGTCGGAACCCTGGTTGTGCTCGTCAGCGTCGTGGGCGGCTATCTGCTGTCTCACGGACAGCTGCTGGCGCTGTGGCAACCTTATGAGCTGCTGATCATCGGCGGCGGTGCCGCGGGGTCCTTCCTGACCGCCAATCCGACCAAGATCGTCAAGGCCACCTTCCGCGACATCGCGGGCCTGCTGAAAGGCCCGAAATACCGCCGCCAGGATTATCTCGACCTGCTTTCGCTGCTGTACGACGTCTTCAGCCTGATGCGCAAGAACGGGCTGCTCAGCCTCGAATCGCACATCGAGGAGCCGGCTTCCAGCAGCGTGTTCTCGGCCTATCCGCGCCTGCTCGCCGAGCACCACCTGATCGAGTTCATCACCGACTGCCTGCGCCTGATCGTGGGCGGCAGCATGAACCCGCACGAGTTGGAACAACTGCTGGAGGTGGAGCTGGAGGTCCATCACCAGGAAGCCGAGGCGCCGGCGATGGCCCTGATGAAATCCGCCGACGCGTTGCCCGGCTTCGGCATCGTGGCGGCGGTGCTCGGCATCGTCACCACGATGTCGCAGCTCAGCGGAGATACCTCGCGCATCGGCGAACACATTGCCGGCGCGCTGGTCGGCACCTTTCTCGGCATCCTGCTGTGCTACGGCTTCGCCGGGCCGCTGGCCTCGGCGATGGAAAACCGCGCGCAGGAGGACGGCAAGGCCTTCGAGTGCGTGAAAGTGGCGCTGATGGCGAACCTGCGCGGCTACAACCCGATGGTGTCGGTGGAGTTCGCGCGCAAGTCGCTGGCCGGGCAGGCGCGGCCCAGCTTCATGGAGCTGGAGGGCCACCTCAAGGGCGCGCGCGCCGGAGCCGGCGCGTGAGCGAGGAGTTCGACCAGCCGATCATCATCCGTCGCGTGCAGCGCCGGAAGCACGGCCATCATGGCGGTGCGTGGAAAGTCGCGTACGCCGATTTCGTCACCGCGATGATGGCGTTCTTCCTGGTGATGTGGCTGATCGGCGTGGGCACCCGCGAACAGAAGGCGGCGATCTCGGAGTACTTCAAGAACCCGAGTATGACTCCGGGCACCGCCACGATCGCGCCACCGGGCCGGGCCGGCCCGGGCGGCGCCAGCGACAGCATGATCAAGCTGGGCGGGACGATGGACCTGCCGCGCGGCCCGGGTGCGGAAAAGCGCGGCGCGCCGCAGGTCGAGCACAACGTCGAGGACGCGATCAAGCTGGCGCGCCAGACCGACAAGGCGCGCCTGGAGGAACTGATGAAGCAGCTGAGTGCCTCGATCCAGAGCAGCCAGGCGCTGGCGCCGTTCAAGGATCAGCTGCTGCTGGACATTACCTCCGAAGGCCTGCGCATCCAGATCGTCGACAAGCTCAACCGGCCGATGTTCGACACCGGCAGCGCGCGGCTCAAGCCATACACGGTGCAGATCCTGCACGAACTGGGCCGCTCGATCGACGACGTGCCAAACCAGATCAGCATCTCCGGCCATACCGACGATGCGCCGTACAACAGCCAGCACGACTACGGCAACTGGGAACTGTCCGCCGATCGCGGCAACGCCGCACGCCGCGCGCTGATCGCCGGCGGGCTGGAGGCGGACAAGATCTCGCGCGTGGTTGGCCTGGCCGCATCGGTGCCGTTCGACAAGCAGAACCCCGCCGAT
The DNA here is from genome assembly GCF_004799035.1 of Rhodanobacter lindaniclasticus. Taxonomy (GTDB): domain Bacteria; phylum Pseudomonadota; class Gammaproteobacteria; order Xanthomonadales; family Rhodanobacteraceae; genus Rhodanobacter; species Rhodanobacter lindaniclasticus. The sequence goes on along the minus strand of NZ_MWIO01000013.1, from coordinate 54,556 downwards.
CCGGTCAACCGCCGCATCAGCATCATCGTGATGACCGATCAGGCCGCTAAGGCGGCGCGTTCGATGGAAGTGGCCGATGGCGGCGCGACGCAGCCATCGGCGATACCGGCGCCAACCCCGGCGGCACCGGCCGCTCCGCTCGTCGCCACGACGCCCGCGCCGAAGCGCCTGCCGGTGCCGCCGGCGATCGTCCACCCCGACAGCGCGGCGGCGATGGGGGCGGGCGCGACTCAGTTCTCGGCGAAACCCGCGTCGCGCTGATCGCGATGTGGCATCGCTGCACCGCCGCGTTCGGCGTCGAGCTGTGCGAGGCGCCCGGGCGTACCCACGTCCGTCCACACGCCGTGGTGACGGGTGCCACTGACGGCTTGCCGATCCATCGCGCCCATCAGCAACTGGCGCAGCTTGAAGGTGGGCGCAGCGCCTTCGTCGGCGACCGTGCCGGCAAGTTCCCGCCAGCCGTCCAGCAGCTCCCGGCGGAACACGCCGATGCCGCTGAAGGTGAGCCGCGGCTCGCCGCTCGCCTGCACCAGGCCTTGCCCGTCCAGCGCGAAATCGCCTTCGGGGTGGTGCGGCGGGTTGTCGACCAGCAGCAGGTGCGCCAGCCCCGCCGGCTGGACGGGCAACGTGGCGAAATCGGCGTCGCACCAGACGTCGCCGCTGATGGCGAGGAACGGCTCGGTGCCGAGCAGCGGCAGCGCGTTCAACATGCCGCCGCCGGTTTCCAGCGGCGTCGGGCCTTCGTAGGCGTAGCGGATGCGCAGGCCCCAGCGCGAGCCGTCGCCCAGTGTCGCCGGAAACTGCTCGGCCAGGTGCGAGGTGTTGATCACCACGTAATGCACGTCGGCCGCGGCGAGGCGCTCCAGGTGCCAGACGATCAGCGGCTTGCCACCCACGCAAAGCAGCGGCTTGGGCGTGCGGTCGGTCAGCGGGCGCATGCGCTCGCCGCGACCGGCGGCGAAGATCAGTGCGTGCCTCATGCGGCCACCCGGGTCAGGTCGCGGCCCTGCGCGTGGCGCTCCAGCAGGTCGGCAAAATCGGCCAGCTCGGGATAGCGGCGCGCCACCTCGATCACGTAGCGGTACACCTGCGGCACGTCCTTGAGATAGCCGGGTTTGCCGTCGCGATACCACAGCCGATAGAACTGGCCCAGCACGCGCACGTGGCGATGCAAGCCGGTGAGGTCGAACCAGCGCAGGAAACGCGTGGCGTCCACTGCCGCGTCGATCACGCCCGCGCGCAGCAGCCGCTGGCGGTACGACTCCACCCAGGCCTCCACGCGCGCAACCGGCCACGCGATGTAGGCATCGCGCAGCAGCGAGGCGAGGTCATAGGTGACCGGGCCGTGCAGCGCGCCCTGGAAATCGACGATGCCCGGGTTGTTCGCCTCGGTCAGCAGCAGGTTGCGGCTGTGGAAGTCGCGGTGCACGAAACAGCGCGGCTGTGCCAGCGCGTTGCGCACGATCAGGTCGAACGCCGCTTCCAGCACGTCCCATTCCCCGCAGTCCGGCGTGTGGCCGAGGTGGCGCTGCAGGAACCATTCGGGCATCACCTCCAGTCCGCTGACCAGCACCTGGTGGTCGAACGGCGGCAGGTCATCGGCGGCCACCCGCGTCTGCATCGCCAGCAGGGCGTCCATCGCGTCGCCATAGAGCCGGACGGCGCTGGTGTCGTCCAGCACATCGAGGTACAGCCGCGAGCCCAGGTCCTCGATCAGCAGGAAGCCCTGGTCGAGGTCGCGCGCCTGCACCTTCGGCACGTGCAACCCGGCGGCAGCCAGGCGCTCGCCGATGGCCAGCCACGGGCGCGGGTCTTCGCGCTCGGGCGGCGAATCCATCACGATCCAGCTTTGCCCGCCGTGCCCGGTACGCCAGTAGCTGCGAAAGCTGGCATCGGCGGAGGCGCTGTCCAGCGTCAGCGTGGGGTCGTTCAGGGTTTGGCGGGCCCAGGCGAGGCGGGCGGCGGCGCGATCGTGCGAAGTCATGGCCGCCAGCTTAGCGAGGCCTCCGGGGCATGGCGAGACAGCCCGGGTGCGCGGTCACATTGACCAACGCAGGCTTAATCAGTACCATTTTGGTCCCGATTCAAGCCCGGCCGAATCCGCTCGCCATGCTTCGCGTCAGCCGCCTCACCGATTACGCCACCGTGGTGATGACCTGCATCGCCGCGCACCCGGCGGACGTGCTGAGTACCGCGCAGATCGCCGACGAGACGCGGCTCGAACTGCCCACGGTCAGCAAGCTGCTCAAGGCGCTGGGCCATGCCGAGCTGGTCGAATCCTTTCGCGGCGTCAACGGTGGCTACCGGCTGGCCCGCCCGGCCACCGAGATATCGCTGGCGGAAATCGTCGAGGCGCTGGAAGGTCCGATCGGCATGACCGAGTGCGGTATCGGCGAAGGCCAGTGCGAGCGCGAAGCGCAGTGCGGCGTGCGTGGCAGCTGGCAGCGAATCAACAGCGTGCTGGACCAGGCCCTGCGTGCGGTCAGCCTGGAGGACATGCTCAAGCCGCCGCCCGCGAAACGAAAAATCGCCGTCACCGTGAAAACCGGCGAGGCCATCACCGAATGAACAGCATGATCAACGACAGCAGCAGCGCCACCGCCTTGCGCGACAACGCCGACGTCGCCGAGGCGCTCGGCCGCACCTACTCGGCCGGTTTCATCACCGAGATCGAGATGACCGGCCTGCCGCCGGGCCTGGACGAGGGCACCATCCGCGCGCTTTCCGCGGTCAAGCACGAGCCGGAATGGATGACCGAGTGGCGGCTGGAGGCCTATCGCCACTGGCTGACCATGCCCAAGCCCGACTGGGCCAAGCTCAACATCGACCCGATCGACTACCAGGCGATCAGCTACTACGCCGCGCCCAAGAAGCAGCCCAAGTCGCTGGACGAAGTCGACCCGGCGCTGCTGGAAACCTACGAGAAACTCGGCGTGCCGCTGCACGAGCGCGCCGCGCTGGCCGGCGTGGCGGTGGACGCGGTGTTCGACTCGGTCTCGGTCGGCACCACCTTCCGCAAGCAGCTGGCCGACGCCGGCGTGCTGTTCTGCTCGATGAGCGAGGCGATCCGCGAATACCCGGAAATCGTGCAGAAGTACCTGGGCAGCGTGGTGCCGACCGGCGACAACTTCTTCGCCGCGCTGAACTCGGCGGTGTTCTCCGACGGCAGTTTCGTGTTCATCCCGAAAGGCGTGCGCTGCCCGATGGAGCTGAGCACGTATTTCCGCATCAACGCGCAGAACACCGGCCAGTTCGAGCGCACCCTGATCGTGGCCGAGGAAGGCGCGCACGTGTCCTACCTCGAAGGCTGCACCGCGCCCAAGCGCGACGAGAACCAGCTGCACGCGGCGGTGGTCGAGCTGGTCGCGCTGGAAAAGGCGCAGATCAAGTACTCCACCGTGCAGAACTGGTACCCCGGCGACGAGAACGGCGTGGGCGGCATCTACAACTTCGTGACCAAGCGCGGCGACTGCCGCGGCGACGACTCGAAGATCTGCTGGACCCAGGTCGAGACCGGCTCGGCGATCACCTGGAAATACCCTTCCGTGGTGCTGCGCGGCGACCGCTCGGTGGGCGAGTTCTACTCGGTGGCGCTGACCCACCACTTCCAGCAGGCCGACACCGGCACCAAGATGATCCACCTCGGCAAGCACACCAAGTCGAAGATCGTCTCCAAGGGCATCAGCGCTGGGCGCAGCTCCAACAGCTATCGCGGGCTGGTGAAGATGGAGAAGGGTGCCGAAGGCGCACGCAACTACACCCAGTGCGACAGCCTGCTGATCGGCAAGAAGTGCGGCGCCCACACCTTCCCGTACATGGAAGTGAAAAACCCCACCGCGATCGTCGAGCACGAGGCGACCACCTCGAAAATTTCCGACGACCAGATGTTCTACTGCCGCGCCCGCGGCATCCCGGAAGAAGACGCCGTGTCGATGATCGTCGACGGCTTCTGCAAGCAGGTCTTCCGCGAACTGCCGATGGAATTCGCGGTGGAGGCGAAGAAGTTGCTTGAGGTGAGCCTGGAAGGTGCTGTCGGTTGACGGGTAGGAGCGCACCTTGTGCGCGATCGAACTCCCCGGCAACCCAATCGCGCACAGGGTGCGCTCCTACAATTTGTGTCGAGTCGAAACCATGCTGAAAATCGAGAACCTGCACGCCCGCGTCGCGGGCAGGGAAATCCTCAAGGGGCTCAGCCTCGAGGTGAACGCGGGCGAGGTGCACGCGATCATGGGGCCGAACGGCGCCGGCAAGTCGACGCTGGGCAACGTGCTGTCCGGCCGCGACGGCTATGAAGTGACCGCCGGCACGGTCGCCTACAACGGCGTCGACCTGCTGACCCTGGCGCCGGAAGCGCGGGCGGCGGCTGGCGTGTTCCTGGCGTTCCAGTACCCGGTGGAAATTCCCGGCGTCAACAACACCTATTTCCTGCGTGCGGCGCTGAATGCCCAGCGCAAGGTGCGCGGCGAGAAGGAACTGGATTCGATGCAGTTCCTCAAGCTGGTGCGCGAGAAGCTGAAGGTGATGCAGATTTCCGACGAGCTGCTGCACCGCGCCGTCAACGAGGGCTTCTCCGGTGGCGAGAAGAAGCGCAACGAGATCTTCCAGATGGCGGTGCTGGAGCCGCAGCTGGCGATCCTCGACGAGACCGATTCGGGCCTGGACATCGACGCGCTGAAGCAGGTGGCGCAGGGCGTCAACACGTTGCGCTCGCCCGAGCGCGCGTTCCTGATGATCACCCATTACCAGCGCCTGCTCGACTACGTGGTGCCGGATTTCGTGCACGTGCTGGCCGATGGCCGCATCGTCGAGAGCGGCGACAAGTCGCTGGCGCTGAAGCTGGAGGCCCACGGTTACGCCGGCATCGGCGCAGGCCATGCGGCGGCTCCGCACCGGGCGGGAGCGCAGGCATGAACCAGCCGGCACCGCTGCCGTTGGTCGCCTCGTTGCTGGACGCTCCGCTGCCGCCCAGCGGCATCGCCTGGCTGGACACGGCGCGGCAGGAAAATCGCGCGGCGTTTGCCGCCGCCGGTCTGCCGGATACCAAGGTGGAGGCGTGGAAATACACCGCGCTGCGCGGCCTCGGCCAGCGCAGTTTTGCCAATGGCGACGCCGACGCACAAACACGCGCGGTGGATGCGTCCGCACTGGCGCTGCCCGGCGTGGCTGGCGTGCGGCTGGTCTTCGTCAATGGCGCGTTCCGTGCCGACCTGTCGACGCTGGATGCATTGCCGGACGGGCTTTCGCTGCAGCCGTTGTCGCTGGCCTTGCAGGGCGACGCCGAGCCGCTGCGCTTCGCGTTGTCGCGGCATTACCGCGACGCTGGCGACGCATTCGCGCAGGTCAATGCCGCCATTGCCAGTGATGGGGTGGTGCTGCGGGTAGCCGCCCACGCAAGAATCGAGCAGCCGGTCCAACTGGTGTTTGCTGGCGCGGAGGCGGAGCTGGCCTGGCATGCGCGCAACGTGATCGAGCTGGGCGAGGGCGCCGAGCTGTCCCTGGTCGAACACTATGCCAGCCGTGGCGACGCCGCCCAGTTGGCCACCCTGGTCAGCGACATCGAGTTGCGCGACGGCGCGCAACTGCATCACGTGGTGCTGCAGGATGCCGCGATCGGTACCAACCTGATTCGACGCAGCAGCCTGCACCTGCACGCGCGCGCGCAGGCCACCCTGCATGTGCTGGAGCTCGGCGGCGCGCTGGTGCGCCATGACCTGCGCGCCGAGCTGATCGGCGACGACGCGCAGTTGCATACCCGCGGGGTGTTCATGCCGCACGGGCGTCAGCACATCGACACCCAGCTGGCGATTCGCCACCAGGCGTTGAACACCACATCCACCTCGCACTGGCGCGGCGTCGCCAACGACCGTGCGCGCGGCGTGTTCCGCGGCGCCATCGTGGTGGCGCCCGGTGCCGACGGCAGCGATGCCAACCTCAGCAACAAGAACCTGCTGCTGTCGCCGAGCGCCGAGATCGACACCAAGCCCGAGCTCGAGATCTACGCCGACGAAGTGCAGGCCGCGCACGGAGCCACGGTCGGCCAGCTCGACGAACGCTCGCTGTTCTACCTGCGTTCGCGCGGCATCCCGCTGGCCGAGGCGCGCGCGCTGCTGACTGCCGCATTCTGCCGCGCGGTGCTGGACGACCTGCCAAACGCCGCGCTGCGCGAGCACTTGTCCGGTTTGCTGGTCGCGCAGTTGCCGACCTGACACCTTTGTCTCCTCCCCCCGCGAGCAGGGGAGGGAGCTCCCACCGGATTCTCCGAATGAACGCACAAGCCAGCCCGTCCGCCGCCTTCGACGTCCAGCGCATCCGTGCGGACTTCCCGTTGCTGTCGCGCACGGTGCATGGCAAGCCGCTGGTGTACTTCGACAGCGCCAACACCAGCCAGAAGCCGGAGTCGGTGATCGCAGCGGTGGATACCCACTATCGCGAGCACAACGCCAACGTGTCGCGCGCGGTGCATCAGCTGGGCGAGGAGGCCACGGCGGCGTACGAAGGCGCGCGCGACAAGCTGGCTCGGTTCATCCATGCCGGCTCGCGTGACGAGGTCGTCCTCACCTCCGGCACCACCCAGGCGACCAACCTGGTCGCCTACAGCCATGTGCTGCCGCAACTGAAGGCGGGCGACAGCATCCTGACCACGGTGATGGAGCACCACGCCAACATCGTGCCGTGGCAGCTGGTGGCCGCGCGCAGCGGCGCCACGGTGAAGGCCGCGCCGATCGACGAGCGTGGCGAACTGATCGTGGAGAAGTACGTCGAGCTGCTGACGCCGGAGGTGAAGCTGGCCTGCGTCACTCACGTTTCCAACGTGCTGGGCACGGTGAACCCGGTGCGCGAGATCGCGCGCGAATGTCGCAAGCGCGGCATCCCGCTGCTGGTCGACGGCTCGCAGGCGGTGCCGCACAGGCGCGTCGACGTGCAGGCGCTGGGCTGCGATTTCTACGCGCTGACCGGGCACAAGATGCTCGGCCCCACCGGCACCGGCGCACTGTGGGCGAAGCGCGAACACCTGGAGGCGATGCCGCCGTTCTTCGGCGGCGGCGAGATGATCCGCGAGGTGAAGTTCTCCGGCACCACCTTCGCCGCGCCACCGCACAAGTTCGAGGCCGGCACGCCGAACATCGCCGGCTTCGTCGGCCTGGCGGCAGCGATCGACTACTACGAGTCGGTCGGCTTCACCGCGATCGAGGCGTGGGAACAGCAGCTGCTGCATTACGCCACCGAACGCCTGCGCGAGATTCCCGGCCTGCGCATCATCGGCGAGGCGGCCGAGAAGGAACCGGTGATCTCGTTCCTGCTGGAAGGCGCGCAGGCCACCGATCTGGCGACTCTGCTCGACCTCGAAGGCGTCGCCGTGCGCTCCGGCCACCACTGCGCCCATCCGCTGATGCAGTTCTTCGGCGTTCCCGCCACGTTGCGCGCGTCACTGGCGTTCTACAACACGCGCGAGGAGATCGACAGCTTCGTCGCCGCCCTGCTCAAGGTGCGCCGCCTGCTGCGCTGAACCGGCGGCGGCTTTCCTGCCGCCGCCACGGTCGGGCATCATGCGCGGTGGAACCCCCCATCGATCATCCCCATGCTTGCCTCGCTGCCATCGTTCATCCGCGTGCCGCTGGCGCTGCTTGCGCTCGCGCTCAACATCCTGCTGCACGTGGTCTTCATCTTCGCGTTCACCCTGTTCAAGCTGCTGCTGCCGGTGCATGCGATCCGGCAGGCGTGCTCGCGCGCGCTGGTGGCGATCGCGGAAAGCTGGATCGGCGTCAACAACGTCCTGTTCGGCGTGTTCGCCCGCGTGCGCTGGCAGGTGCAGGGGCTGGAGGGGCTGCGCCGCGACGGCAATTACCTGGTGCTGTGCAACCACCAGAGCTGGGTGGACATCCCGGTGCTGCAGAAGGTGTTCAACCGACGCATCCCGTTCCTGCGCTTTTTCCTCAAGCAGGAATTGATCTGGGTGCCCCTGCTCGGCCTGGCGTGGTGGGCGCTGGATTTCCCCTTCATGAAGCGCTATTCGCCGCAGACCCTGCTGCGCCATCCCGAACTGCAGGGCAAGGATCGCGAGGCAACCCGCCGCGCCTGCGAGAAGTTCCGCCACATGCCGGTGTCGGTGATGAACTTCGCCGAAGGCACGCGCTTCACGCCGGCCAAGCACGATGCGCAGCATTCGCCGTTCCGCTACCTGCTGCGGCCGAAAGCCGGCGGCGTGGCCTTCGTGCTCGACGCGATGGGCGAGGCGCTGCATGCGATCCTCGACGTCACCATCGTCTATCCGCATGGCCCGTGCACCATCGCTGACCTGATCGCCGGCCGCGTGCGCGAGGTTCGCGTGCACGTGCGCGAGCGTCCGATCGGTCACGAGCTCATCGGCAGCTACGACGAGGACGCGGCGTTCCGCGGCCGGGTCAAGGCATGGATGAACGAGTTGTGGCACGAGAAGGACGCCCAGGCCGCCCGCATGCAACTGGCGCCTGCTGGCGACCCGACTGGAGAATGACATGCGCATCCTGATCGTGGGAGCCGGGGCCACCGGCGGCTATTTCGGCGGACGCCTGCTGCAGCATGGGCGGGACGTGACCTTCCTGGTGCGGGCCAGGCGCGCACGGCAACTGGCCGAACACGGGCTGGTGATCCGCAGCGCCACCGGCGACGCGGACATTTCCGCGCCGCCGACGCTGTTGGCGAGCGAACTGGCCGAACCGTTCGACTTGATCGTGCTCAGCTGCAAGGCCTATGCGCTGGACCAGGCGCTGGAGGACATCGCACCGGCCGTGGGCGCTGACACCACGATCCTGCCGGTGCTCAACGGCATGCGGCAACTGGAGCGGCTGGACGAGAAGTTCGGCGCGCAGCACGTGCTGGGCGGCCAGTGCGTGATTTCCTCCACGCTGGACGACGACGGCGTCGTGCGGCACCTCAACCGCATGCACAGCATCACCTTCGGCGAACGCGACGGCGCCCGCTCCGAGCGGATGCGGCAGATCACTGCCCAGCTGTCCGAGGCAGGCTTCGACGCGCGACCCAGCGACACGATCGTGCAGGAAATGTGGGACAAGTGGCTCTTCCTCGCCACGCTGGCTGGCATCACCTGCCTGATGCGCGGTTCGATCGGCGAGATCGCGTCGGCGCCCCACGGTGCGACCGCCGCGCTCGCGTTGCTGGAGGAGTGCCGCGCGACCGCGGCGGCCAGCGGCTACGCGCCGGGCGAGCGCGTGCTGGAGCGCGCGCGCGGCTTGCTGACCGACCCGGGTTCGAGCCTCGAAGCCTCCATGCTGCGCGACTTGCGCCAGGGCCATCCGATCGAGGCCGACCACGTGGTGGGCGACATGCTTGCGCGTGCGCGGCAGGCGCAGTTGCCGGCCACGATGCTGGAACTCGTTCAGGCGCACCTCAAGGTCTACGAGACCCGTCGGCTGGCCACCGCGTCGGCATGAGGCGATCCGGCGTGCGCGCTTGCTGCAGATCATGGCTGGCCGGCACGCCGCGCACTACCATGCATGGATGACCGAGCCACGCGCCTCCATCGCATTCCGCACCGCCGCTGCCGCGGACGTCCCCGCCATCGTCGCGCTGGTCGAATCGGCTTATCGCGGTGAATCTGGCCTGCGTGGCTGGACTACCGAATCCCACCTGCTCGATGGCCAGCGCACCGACGCGGCCGACGTCGGTGCATTGATCGCGCGGCCGGACAGCTGCGTGCTGCTGGCGTTCCGCGACGGTGCGCTGGTGGCGAGTTGCCACGTCGAGCGGCAGGGCACGGCCGGCTATTTCGGCATGTTCGCCGTCGCTCCGATGGAGCAGGGCCACGGCCTGGGCAAGCAGGTGCTGGCCGAGGCCGAGCGCATCGCGCGCGAACAGTGGCATTGCGGCGCCATGCGCATGACGGTGATCGTGCAACGCGAGGAGCTGATCGCCTGGTACGGCCGGCGCGGCTACCGGCGCACCGGCGAACGGCAGCCGTTCCCGTATGGCAACGAGCGCTTCGGCATTCCGCGTCGCGCCGATCTGTGTTTCGAAGTACTGCTCAAGGAGTTCGCGGAGGTGCTTGCATGAACGGATGGACCAGGGTCGGCACGCGCAGCGAGTTCCTGCCCGGCGAATACAAGGTGGTGTGGGATGGCGATACGTCGATCGCCGTGTACAACATCGACGGCGCGCTGTATGCGGTCGAGGACACCTGCACCCACGACGGCGGCGAGCTGGCCGGCGGCGAAGTGTTCGGTTTCGAGGTGGAATGCCCACGCCACGGCGCGCGCTTCGACCTGCGCACCGGCGCGGTGACCAAGCCGCCGGCGTATGTCCCGATCGCCAGCTTTCCGGTGATCGAGGAAGACGGCGCGATCTGGACGCGCGACGACCGCTGATCCCGCCCGTCAGTGGCCTTGCTGGCAGCGCGCCGCCTGCGCGGTCGTCGCCAGCGCGCCGCGCACCCGACCGGCATTGGACACCACCACGCTGAGCGCCTGGCTGTCGCGCCCCGGCTCGCAGAACAGCAAGGTCAGGTTGCTGCCGCCGGCACTGCCGTCGGGCTGGAAACGCACCTCGTGGCGACCGTTGCTGCTGGTGATGCGCAGACCCGCGCCGTAGGCCGCGCCGGTGCGGGCAGGCTGGCCATCGGGCTGGTGATCGCCGTCGATGTCCTGCCCGAGCAGCCAGCCATGTTCCCAGCGGTTGTCGTCGCTGCATCGGTTGCCGTCCGCGCTGGGGCAGAACAGCGTGCGCTTGCCGGTGATCGCCGCGGTGCTGCGTGTGTGCTGCAAGGCGGCCATGAAGTCGTTTTGCGCCGCCTGCAGCCGATTGCGGCTCAGCAGATGGTGCAGCGGTGGCAACGCGATGCCGGTCAGGATGCCGGCGATGGCCAGTACCATGACTTGTTCGATCAGGCTGAAGCCGCGGCTGGCTTTCCGTGCCGTCGTCGTCATCTCGCATCCTTGCGCTGTGCCGGAACCTGCATGCTAGGGCGATGGCCCGGGCCAGCCAGCAGCCCGATGCCGCCCGCAGCGTCGGACTCTGCTGACGCGGCTTGTCAGCAGCATGGATTTAAAATGTGTCGTCCCGCCCACATCTGCAACCGATGACCGATCGCTTCCAGCTCGCCGCCCCCTACCAGCCTGCCGGCGATCAGCCGCAGGCGATCGCGCGCCTGGCCGAGGGTTTCGAGGCCGGTCTGGCCGCGCAGACCCTGCTCGGCGTCACCGGTTCGGGCAAGACCTACACCATCGCCAACGTGATCGAGCGGGTGCAGCGCCCGACCATCGTGATGGCGCCGAACAAGACGTTGGCGGCGCAGTTGTACGGCGAGTTCAGGGAATTCTTTCCGCACAACGCGGTGGAGTACTTCGTCAGCTATTACGACTACTACCAGCCGGAAGCCTATGTGGTGGCGTCGGACACCTTCATCGAGAAGGATTCCTCGATCAACGAGCACATCGAGCAGATGCGGCTGTCGGCGACCAAGGCGCTGCTGTCGCGGCGCGACTCGATCATCGTGGCCACCGTGTCGGCGATCTACGGCCTGGGCAATCCGGAGGACTACCTGTCCTTGCGCCTGATCCTGGCCACCGGCGAACGCATCGACCAACGCAAGCTGATCCACCAGTTGACCGAATTGCAGTACACCCGCAACGAAATGGAGTTGCGCCGCGGCACCTACCGCGTGCGTGGCGAGATCATCGACGTGTTCCCGGCCGAATCGGAAACCGAGGCGCTGCGCATCGAGCTGTTCGACGGCGAAGTGGAGAAGATGGCGCTGTTCGACCCGCTCACCGGCGAGACCATCCGCAAGGTGCAGCGCTACACGGTCTACCCGCGCACGCACTACGCCAGCACGCGCGAGAGCGTGCTCAACGCGATCGAGACGATCAAGCTCGAGCTGAAAGACCGGCTGGAATACCTCTACAAGGAGAACAAGCTGGTCGAGGCGCAGCGGCTGGAACAGCGTACCCGCTTCGACCTGGAGATGATGGCCGAGGTGGGCTACTGCCAGGGCATCGAGAACTACTCGCGCCACCTGACCCGGCGCGAACCGGGCGAGCCGCCGCCCACGCTGTTCGACTACCTGCCGGCCGACGGCCTGCTGGTGGTGGACGAGTCGCACGTCACCGTGCCGCAGCTGGGCGCCATGTACAAGGGCGACCGCTCGCGCAAGGAAACCCTGGTCGAGTTCGGCTTCCGCCTGCCGTCGGCGATGGACAACCGGCCGCTGCGTTTCGAGGAGTGGGAGGCACGCGTGCCGCGCGCGATCTACGTCTCCGCCACGCCGCGCGACTACGAGCTGCAGAAATCCGGCGAGGCGGTGACCGAGCTGGTGGTGCGCCCGACCGGGCTGGTCGACCCGGAAGTGGAAGTGCGCCCGGTGCGCACCCAGATCGACGATCTGCTCAGCGAGGCGCACAAGCGCATCGCCTTGGGTGATCGCGTGCTGGTGACCACGCTGACCAAGCGCATGGCCGAGAACCTCACCGAATACCTGGCCGAGCACGACGTGAAGGTGCGCTACCTGCACTCGGACATCGAGACGGTCGAGCGCAGCGAGATCATCCGCGACCTGCGCCTGGGCGAGTTCGACGTGCTGGTCGGCATCAACCTGCTGCGCGAAGGCCTGGACATGCCCGAGGTGTCGCTGGTGGCGGTGCTCGACGCCGACAAGGAAGGCTTCCTGCGCTCCACCGGCTCGCTGATCCAGACCATCGGCCGCGCCGCCCGCAACGTGCGCGGCAAGGCGATCCTGTATGCCGACACTGTCACCCGCTCGATGCAGGCGGCGATGGACGAGACCGCGCGTCGCCGGGAGAAGCAGGTCGCTTTCAACGAGGCGCACGGCATTACCCCGAAAACCGTGGTGCGGCGCATCGCCGACATCATGGAAGGCGCGCGCAGCGAGGCCGGCAACCGGCGCGGCGGCAAGACCCGGGGCCATGATCGGGCGGTGGCCGAACAGGTGGCCGATTACGCCAGTCTCGGCGCGCCCCAGGCAGCCGCCCTGCTGAAGAAGCTGGAGGCGCAGATGTACAAGCACGCGCAGAACCTGGAGTTCGAGGACGCCGCGCGGCTGCGGGACCAGATCCACCAGTTGCGCGAACAGACGCTGCGCTGAGCCGGGGCGGGATATTGTCGACCGCCGCCGGCTCCCGTATACTGCGCGGCTCGCACGGCCTGGCCGCGGCGACGGGCGGTTAGCTCAGCGGTAGAGCACTACCTTGACATGGTAGGGGTCACAAGTTCGATCCTTGTACCGCCCACCAATTCCATGATCCACCGATCGAGTGGAGCCGAGAGGGGAATCCTGAGGGGTTCCCCTTTTTCGTCGGGCGGCACCATGCTGCGCTCCCGACTCCGATGGCCTTCGCGAGCGGATTGCCGCCTCGGTGGACGCGGCTCCACCCGATGCCGTCACCGCATCTGCCGGCGTGAATCCGCGAAGCTTCGTTGCTCTCCGGAGATGGGCCGATCCCGGTCGATTCAGCTTGCAGCAATCCATTCACGGATGTAGATTGTTCAGACGGTCGATCGTACTCCGGCTGCTGGCGACTCGGGTCCCGGCGGGCCGTGAGGTGATCTGAGGAGATCGGGCACTCAGCCACTCCGGAATTCCGCGTCGAGGTGGGGTGAACATCGGTTCGACGCGCTGTGGCGGGGTGTGGTGCATCACTGGAGTCGGGCGGGGTCCGGGGCGTTGCGTATGCCACCGGGGAACATCGCGTCGCCAAGCCGACTTGCCGCGCGGAACGAAGGGGAACGTACGCTTGCGCATACACTCGCCACCGGAATCGGGCCACGCTCCCGCGCGTCGACACGGTTTGTGCTGGCGCGCTGCCTTTCCACGCTCCCCCCTGATCCACCCCGAGCACCGGGCACACGCCGCCAGCACCTGCGTCACGACCATCCGTCGTCGCGACCGCTGCGCTTCAGCCCCTACCCCGAATGACTTTTCGTTTCGCCGCCGCCTGGCAGGTCCGGGCCGCGCCGAAACGGATGGAAGCTGCATTTCGAAAACCCACGCATGCCCACCGGGAGAATCGCATGGCCAAGCAGAGTAGTCAGAAGTTCATCGCGCGCAACCGTGCGCCCCGCGTGCAGATCGAGTACGACGTCGAGGTCTATGGCGCCCAGAAGAAGGTACAGGTCCCGTTCGTGATGGGCGTGATGTCGGATCTGTCCGGCGCCAATGCGGGCGAGTTGCCGCCGATCGAGGATCGCAAGGCGCTGGAAATCGACGTCGACAATTTCGACAGCCGCCTGAACTCGATGAAGCCGCGGGTGACCTTCGCGGTGCCGAACACGCTCACCGGCGAAGGCAACCTGGCCGTGGACATCACCTTCGAGAGCATGGACGACTTTTCGCCGGCGGCGGTGGCCCGCAAGGTCGGTGCGGTCGCGAAACTGCTCGAGGCGCGCACCCAGCTCGCCAACCTGGATACCTACATGGACGGCAAGGCGGGCGCCGAAAACCTGATTGCCCAGGCGCTCAAGGATCCGGCGCTGCTGCAGTCGCTGGTCTCGGCGCCCAAGCCCGCCGACGACACCAACAAAGACGGGGAGTAAGCACGCATGGCCACCGAAAAACTAGCCGACCAGGAAGGCGCCGTACAGACTCTCGACGCCGGCGATTTCGCTGCGCTGCTGAACAAGGAATTCAAGCCCAAGAGCGATCGCGCCAAGGAAGAGGTCGAATCGGCCGTGCGCACGCTGGCCGAGCAGGTGTTGAACAAGGCCGACATCGTTTCCGATGACGTAGCCCAGACCATCAACGCCTACATCGCCGAGATCGATCGCAAGCTCAGCGAGCAGATCAACCTGATCATGCACCACGCCGATTTCCAGAAGCTGGAAAGCGCGTGGCGCGGCCTGCATCACCTGGTCAACAACACCGAGACGGATCAGCTGCTGAAGATCCGCGTGATGAACATCTCCAAGAAGGAGTTGGGCAAGACCCTGAAGCGCTACAAGGGCACGGCCTGGGACCAGAGCCCCATCTTCAAGAAACTGTATGAGGAAGAGTACGGCCAGCTCGGCGGCGAACCCTACGGCTGCCTGGTCGGCGACTACTACTTCGACCACAGCCCGCCGGATGTCGAACTGCTCTCGGGCATCGCGCAGGTCGCCGCGGCGGCGCACGCGCCGTTCATCTCGGCCGCCGCATCCACCCTGATGGGCATGGACAGCTGGAACGAGCTGGCCAACCCGCGCGACCTGGCCAAGGTGTTCTCCACGCCGGACTATGCCGCGTGGCGTTCGCTGCGCGAATCGGATGACGCCAAGTACATCGGCCTGACCATGCCGCGTACGCTGGCCCGCCTGCCGTACGGCGCCAAGACCGACCCGGTGGAAGAGTTCAACTTCGAGGAGGACACCGCCGGCGCCGATTCGTCCAAGTACACGTGGCAGAACGCGGCTTACGCGATGGCGGTGAACATCAACCGCTCGTTCAAGGAATATGGCTGGTGCTCGCGCATCCGCGGCATCGAGTCCGGCGGCGCAGTGGAAGGCCTGCCCGCGCACACCTTCCCGACCGACGATGGCGGCGTGGACATGAAGTGCCCGACCGAGATCGCGATCACCGATCGCCGCTCGGCCGAGCTGGACAAGATGGGCATGATGCCGCTGGTGCATCGCAAGAACTCGGACATGGCCGCGTTCATCAGTGCCCAGTCGCTGAGCAAGCCGGAGGAGTACGACGATCCGGACGCCACCGCCAACGCGGCGCTGGGCGCGCGCTTGCCGTACATGTTCGCCTGCTGCCGCTTCGCGCATTACCTGAAGTGCATCGTGCGCGACAAGATCGGCTCCTTCAAGGATCGCACGGCGATGGAGCGCTGGCTGGGGTCCTGGATCAACCAGTACGTCGATGGCGACCCGGCCAACTCCAGCGAAGAAACCAAGGCCCGCAAACCCTTGTCGGCCGCGGAAGTGGTGGTGGAAGAGGTGGAAGGCGCGCCCGGGTATTACACGTCGAAGTTTTTCCTCAAGCCGCATTATCAGTTGGAGGGCCTGACTGTTTCCTTGAGGCTGGTGTCCCGTCTTCCTTCGGCGGCCAAGGGCTGACCCGGAAGTTTCCCGCAGGTTCGTTCCACGGTTTCAACTGGCAGTACCAGTCAATCGCCGAGCAGCTTCCTCCGAGCGAGAACTGTCCGGTTCACCTGATCTCAACAGACAAGGAGAATTCTCATGGCACTAGACATGCACCTGAAGCTGGAGGGCGGCGACGTCACCTTCACCGGCGAGTCCAAGCATGCCAAGCACAAAGACCAGATCCAGCTGCTGGCCTGGTCCTGGGGGATGTCGCAGAGCGGTTCCTTCGGCCATGGCACCGGCGGCGGCGCCGGCAAGGCCAACGTGCAGGACATCAGCTTCACCAAGTACATCGACAAGAGCACCACGTCCTTCATCAAGGCGCTGGTCACCGGCGCGCACGTCGACACCGCGACCCTGTTCATATCCAAGGCAGGCGGCAAGCAGGAGGACTACTTCACCATCAAGCTGACCAGCGCGATGATCACCAGTTATTCCACCGGTGGCTCGGGTGGCGAGGACATGCTGACGGAGAACATCTCGATCAGCTTCGCCAAGTTCGATGTCGAGTATTTCGCCCAGAACGACAAGGGCGTGGTGGCTTCGGCCGGCACGGTGGGGTACAGCGTCGAGGAAGTCGCGGCGAGCTGAGTCGGCGCCTGACCAGGTTTCGCCGGACGCTGCAATCCGGCGATCCAGGTCCAGGGGATGGATGCGACGGCCTGTTGCGCCATGGCGTTCCGGGTGCGGTGGGCGGCATTTGTCCGCCTGCACCCGGGATCGCCGGTTGGGGCGACGGCGACCTTCCCGCGCCCGCCACCCCGTTGCCGACGGGGTCGCCGGCATCGAGAGACGACATGACACCCGAAAGCAAGCTCAAAGAAGGCCGGCCGGACGAGGCGCTGCAACTGCTCACGGCGGAAGTACGCAACAACCCGGCAGACGCCAAACGCCGGGTTTTTTTATTCCAGTTGCTGGCGCTGCTCGGACAATGGGAACGGGCGCAGAACCAGCTCAACGTCTGCGGCGAACTCGACCCGCTCAACGCCATGATGGTCGGCGCCTATTCGGAGGCGCTGAAGGGCGAACTGGTGCGCGCCGACGTCTTCGCCGGCAAACGCATGCCGGTGATCATCGGCGAACCGGAGCAGTGGTTGGCGCTGCTGCTGCAGTCGCTCAAGCTCGGTGCTGAAGGCAAGCACGAGCAGGCCGCGGCGCTGCGCGAGCAGGCACTGGAACAGGCTCCGGCAGTGGCGGGCAACATCGACGGCACCGCGTTCGAGTGGATCGCCGATGCCGACCCCCGCATCGGGCCGTGCCTGGAGATCATCGTCAACGGCGGCTACTCCTGGGTACCGTTCTCGCGGCTGCGTGAACTCAAGTTCGAGGCCCCCAGCGATCTGCGCGACAAGATCTGGGTGCCGACCCAGGTGACCTGGACCAACGGCGGGCAGGCGATCGGCTTCATTCCCGGGCGCTATGCCGGCAGCGAACGGTCCGACGACCACGACATCGTGCTCGCGCGCAAGACCGACTGGGCGGAGCAGGACAGCGACCAGATCGGCCTGGGCCAGCGCATGCTGGCCACCGACGTGGCCGACTATCCGCTGCTCGACGTGCGACTGATCACGTTCGATGTCGCCTGAGCGGGAGCACTGACCTTCCATGGCTGAACTCACCACCCAGGAACGACTTCAGCCTTCGCTGCTAGATCGCCTGACCGACGATGAGCCGGGCAAGCTGGAGGAAAGCCGCGAGAAGCGCGTGCTCTCCGTATCGCGGTTGCGCGAATGCGTCACCCGCGACATTTCCTGGCTGTTGAATTGCGTGAGCCTGGAGGCGAGCGTCGAGCTCGAGGAGTATTCCGAGGTTTCCCGCTCGGTGCTGAACTTCGGCATTCCGGATCTCACCGGTGTGGCGCTGTCCGGCATCAACGCGGAAGCGCTGCAGCGTCGTGTGCGCGACGCCATCGTTGCCTACGAGCCGCGGCTGACCGCCAATACCTTGCGCGTCAGCGTCAACGCGCTCGGCAAGCGCATGGATCGCCAGGCGCTGATCTTCAACATCGAATCGGAAATGTGGGCGCAGCCGATCCCGTTGAATCTGTACCTGAAGACCGAGGTCGACCTCGAGACGGGCAACTTCAAGGTGTCGGAGGGCTTCGGCTGATCACCCATGGACCCCAGACTGCTGCGCTACTACAACCGGGAGCTGCAACACGTTCGCGAAATGGGCGGCGAGTTCGCCCGCGAATATCCCAAGATCGCCGGTCGACTCGGCCTGGAAGGCTTCGAGTGCGCCGATCCTTACGTGGAACGCCTGCTGGAAGGCTTTGCCTTCCTGGCCGCGCGCGTGCAGCTCAAGCTCGACGCGCAGTATCCGGTGTTCACCCAGCACCTGCTGGAGATGATCTACCCGCATTACCTGGCACCGGTACCGTCGATGACCGTGGTGCAGATGTACCCGGATCTGAAGGAGAGCGGGCTGCTGGCTGGCCACAAGGTGGCCCGGCACACGGCCTTGCGCAGCTTGATCGGCAAGGATGACCGCACCGCCTGCGAATACCGCACCGCCCACGAGGTCACCCTGTGGCCGCTGGAGCTGACCGAGGCGAAGTACTTCGAGACGCCCGCCGCGATTGCCGCCGCCGGGGTGGTACTGCCGGCGGGCAAGACCGTGCGTGCCGGACTGCGTCTGAAGTTTCGTGTCACCGCCGGTGCCCAGGCCAACATGCTGGCGTTGGATCGGTTGCCGGTATTCGTTGCCGGCACCGACGAGCTGCCCAAGCGCCTGTACGAGCAACTGCTGGGCAACGCGGTCGGCTACCAGGTGCGGGCGCAAGGCGCATCCGGAACGATCAGCGAGAGCCACGACGCCAACCGCATCCAGCGGCGCGGCTTCGATGACGACGAAGCGCTCATTCCGTATTCCGGTCGTTCGTTCAGCGGCTACCGGTTGCTGCAGGAATACTTCGCCTGCCCGGAGCGCTTCCTGTTCGCCGAGTTCACCGGCCTGCAGCCGCTGCTGGCCCGCGCCAAGGGCAGCGAGTTCGAGATCGTGGTGCTGTTTGATCGCAGCGTGGCCAGCCTGCACAACGCCGTCGACGTGAGCAATTTCCGGCTGTTCTGCACCCCGGCGATCAACCTGTTCCCGCGGCGGGCCGATCGCATCCACCTCAAGCAGGGCACCAGCGAGTACCACATCCTTGCCGATCGCACCCGGCCGATGGATTTCGAGATCCACAGCATCGGCAACGTCGAGGGTTTCGGCGACCGGCAGGAGCCGGAACAGCGCTTCCTGCCGTTCTACGGCTGCGATGAGCGCAGCTGGCACGCCCGGCACTCGGCCTACTACACGATCCGGCGCGAACCGCGGCTGCTTTCCTCCAGGCAGAAGCGCCAGGGTGCGCGTTCCAGTTACATCGGCAACGAGATGTACATCTCGCTGGTCGACTCCAGCGAGGCGCCGTACTCGACCGAGCTGCGCCAGATCGGCATGCAGCTGATGTGCACCAACCGCGATCTGCCGCTGCAGATGCCGGTCGGCAAATCGCATACCGATTTCACCCTGGAGACCGGCGCGCCGGTGGAGTCGATCCGCTGCGTCGCCGGTCCGACCAAGCCACGCGCCTCGGTGGCTACCGGCGAGACCGCATGGCGCCTGCTCAGTCACCTGCAACTCAACTATGTCTCCCTGCTGGAGAACAACGCAGGCGAAGGCGCCGCAGCGCTGCGCGAGATGCTGACCCTCTACTGCGACGAATTCGATTCCGGTGCGCGGCGCCAGATCGAGGGACTCAAGGCGGTCAGCTCGCAATCCATCGTGCGGCGTATCCCGTTGCCGGGCCCGATCACTTTTGGCCGTGGCCTGGAGATCACCCTCACCTGCGACGACGGTGCCTTCGAAGGCACCGGCGCGTTCCTGCTGGGCGCCGTGATGCAGCAGTTCTTTGCCCGATACGTATCGATCAACTCCTTCACTGAAACCGTTCTGCGCACGCTGGAACGCAACGAGGTCGCCCGATGGCCCGCCCGGTTGGGAACACGGCAGACGCTGTAGCGCTGGAGAATGCGCTGCGCGACCACCCCGAGTCCTTCGAGTTCTTCGAAGCGATCCGGCGGTTGGAGTGCGCGTTCCCGGAGCGTCCGCGGCTGGGCCAGTCGACCAAGGCCAGCGACGACTTCGTGAGGCTCGGCCAGACGCCGTCGCTGGCGTTCGCGCCGAGAACCGTGGACAGCTACCAGCCCGGCGGTGGCGGCAGGCCGGCGCGCATGCACGGCTTGTTCTTCGGCTTGTTCGGCCCCAACGGGCCACTGCCGCTGCACCTGACCGAATATGCGATGGACCGCGAGATGAATTCCCGCGACAGCACGTTCCGTGCATTCGCCGACATCTTCCACCACCGCATGATGAGCCTGTTCTACCGCAGCTGGGCCGATGCCCAGCCCACGGTGCAGATGGATCGTCCCGAGGAGGACCGTTTCCGGTTGTACATGGGCGCCCTGGTAGGCCTGGCCACGCCGGATCTGGACGATCGCGACGCGCTGCCGGACCAGTTCAAGCGGTTCTTCGCGGGGCGCCTGTTGCAACAGGCACGCAACGCCGAGGGTCTGCAGGGCATGCTGGAGCGATTTTTCCGCGTGCCGGTGGATATCGTCGAGTTCATTGCTGAGTGGATGCGGCTGCCGTCCGATTCGCTGCTGCGCCTGGGCAGCTCGAGTGACGTGGCTGCATTGGGCCTGACCACGGTCACCGGGCAGTACGTGCGCGGCAGCCAGCAGCGTTTCCGCCTGCGCCTGGGGCCGCTCAGCCGCGCCCAGTTCAACAATTTCCTGCCGGGCGGCGACGCGCTCCGGCAGCTGGTCGCCGCCGTGAAGACCTATCTCGGCGAGGAAAAAGCCTGGGACGTGCAGCTGGTCCTGAAAAGGGCTGACGTGCCGGTGACGCGCCTGGGGCGCGACGGAAGGATGGGGCTGACGACGTGGCTGGGGTCGCCCCGGCACGCCGCTGACGTCGATGAGGTCGTGCTGCAGCCGGTGGGATAGCCGCCGGCGGCCGGATCGACGTGGCAGCAGACATGATGGGATTGGCAATCAACACAGAGGATCAATGACATGGCCGAGATCAGTCGCGGCGCGCTGTTCGGGAAACTCAACAAGCTCGCTTTCCGGTGCATCGAAAGCGCCACCGTGTTCTGCAAACTGCGCGGCAATCCGTACGTGGAGCTGGTGCACTGGATCCACCAGATCCTGCAGCTGCAGGATTCGGACCTGCACCGCATCGTCAAGCAGTTCAACCTCAACCCGTCGAACCTGGCGCGCGACATCACCGATGCGCTGGACCGGCTGCCGCGCGGCTCCTCGTCCATTTCCGATCTGTCCAGCAACGTCGAAGAGGCGGTCGAGCGCGGCTGGGTGTTCGCCACGCTGATGTTCGGCGAGGCACAGGTGCGCACCGGTTACCTGATCGTCGGTTGCCTGCGCACGCGCAACCTGCGCAACGCGCTGGTCAACATTTCCGCCGAGTTCGACAAGATCAAGCCCGAAGCATTGGTGGAGAAGTTCGCCGAGGTGGTCGGCGGCTCGCCCGAGGACGGGCAGAGCGCCAACGACGGCTTCAGGATGGGCGGCGGCAGCGCGCCCGGCGAGGCCAGCGGCGCGATGTCGCCCGCACAGATGGGCAAGCAGGAGGCACTGGCGCAATTCACCATCGACCTCACCGCACAGGCGCGCGACGGCAAGATGGACCCGATCGTCGGTCGTGACGACGAGATCCGCCAGCTGGTCGACATCCTCATGCGCCGCCGCCAGAACAACCCGATGCTGGTCGGCGAGGCCGGTGTGGGCAAGACGGCGGTGATCGAGGGTTTCGCCATGCGCATCGCCATCGGCGACGTGCCGCCACCGCTGAAGGACGTGCAGTTGCGCGTGCTCGACGTGGGCCTGCTGCAGGCCGGCGCCAGCATGAAGGGCGAGTTCGAGAACCGCCTGAAGCAGGTGATCGAGGAGGTGCAGTCCTCGACCAAGCCGATCATCCTGTTCATCGACGAGGCACACACCCTGGTCGGCGCCGGCGGCGCGGCCGGCACCGGCGACGCGGCGAATCTGCTCAAGCCGGCGCTGGCGCGCGGCAACCTGCGCACGATCGGCGCCACCACCTGGGCCGAATACAAGAAGCACATCGAGAAGGACCCGGCGCTGACCCGCCGCTTCCAGACCGTGCAGATCGACGAGCCCAGCGAGGAGAAGGCGATCCTGATGATGCGCGGCGTCGCCAGCGTGATGGAGAAGCACCACAAGGTGCAGATCCTCGACGAGGCGCTGGAGGCGGCGGTGAAGCTCTCGCACCGCTACATTCCCGCGCGGCAGCTGCCGGACAAGTCGGTCAGCCTGCTCGATACCGCCTGCGCGCGCGTGGCGATCAGCCAGCACGCGGTGCCGGCCGAAGTGGACGACACCCGCAAGCGCATCCAGGCGCTGGAGACCGAGCTGGGCATCATCGCCCGCGAGAAGAACGTCGGCGTGAATGTCACCGCCCGCGAAGAAGCCGCCAACGAGAAGCTGGTCACGCAGAAGGCGCGGCTGGAAACGCTGGAAGCAAACTGGATCAAGGAGAAGGATCTGGTCGACAAGATCCTGGATATCCGCGCGAAGCTGCGTGGATCCAGCGCACCGGTCGAAGGCACCGGCAGCGCCCTGGAAGAATCGGCCAATCAGGTTGCCGAAGCCAAGGAAGCTCCGGCAACGGGTGAAGCTGCCCTCGCGGGCGACGATCGTGCCGCCGCGCTGAAGGAGCTGCAGGAGCTGCAGGGCCAGCTGGCCGAGCTGCAGGGTGAGCATCCGCTGATCCTGGCCTCGGTCGATCAGCAGGCGGTGGGTTCGGTGGTGTCGGACTGGACCGGCATCCCGGTCGGTCGCATGGTCAAGAGCGAAGTCGAGACCGTGATGAACCTGGCCAAGCTGATGGGCGCTCGCGTCATCGGACAGGATCACGCGATGGAGATGATCGCCAAGCGCATCCAGACCTCGCGCGCCGGCCTGGTCGATCCGAACAAGCCGATCGGCGTGTTCATGCTGGCCGGCACCTCCGGCGTCGGCAAGACGGAAACTGCGCTGGCACTGGCCGAGGCGCTGTACGGCGGCGAGCAGAACATCATCACCATCAACATGAGCGAGTTCCAGGAGGCGCACACCGTCTCCACGCTCAAGGGTGCGCCTCCGGGTTACGTCGGCTACGGCGAGGGCGGCGTGCTCACCGAAGCGGTGCGCCGCAAGCCGTATTCGGTAGTACTGCTGGACGAGGTGGAGAAAGCCCATCCGGACGTCCACGAGATCTTCTTCCAGGTGTTCGACAAGGGCGTGATGGAGGATGGCGAAGGCCGCCAGATCGACTTCAAGAACACCCTGATTCTGCTCACCACCAATGCCGGCACCGACATGATCGCCGGCCTGTGCAAGGACCCGGAGCTGATGCCCGATCACGAGGGCATGGCCAAGGCGCTGCGCGAGCCGCTGCTGAAGATCTTCCCGCCCGCGCTGCTCGGTCGCCTGGTGACGATCCCGTACTACCCGCTCAGCCCGGAGATGCTGGGCAAGATCGTCAAGCTTCAGATCAACCGCATCAAGAAGCGCGTCGAGGCCCGCTACAAGATCCCGTTCGAATACAGCGAGGACGTGGTGAAGCTGGTGGTGGAGCGTTGCACCGAGACCGAGTCGGGTGGCCGCATGATCGACGCGATCCTGACCAACTCCATGTTGCCGGATATCTCTCGCGCGTTCCTCACCAGGATGATTGCGGGCGAGGAGGTGGCGAAAGTGCAGGTCGGCGTGACGGATGGGGAGTTCTCTTACGGGTTTGGGTAAAAGCGCCCGACTGGCCAGAAATCATCTCGCTTGCACTGATCGAACATCTGCATGAGACCGGCCTGCGCCCCACCCCTCGACTTGCGGAAGGCAGCCAATGTTTAGAGGGATTCAGCCAGCATGAATTACTACACGATTCTCAATTTCGAAGACAGCAGTCCACGAGTGGCGACTGGCAAGGTGAAAGGGGGGCGAGATCCTTCCAAGTTTGGCGCAGGTGCGGCTGCCGCGGGCACGGCGCAGGTCTATGCCAAGCGAGAGGTTACAAAAGGGCGAGCAAGGATGGTCTTCTACCCATGCCAGGAACTCATTGCAAGGGACGCGGCTGGCACCTTGTCCAAGGATGACGTCAAGGACATCCGCAAGCATATCGAGAAGTCGCGGACGGTCGTTTTCGTGTTGCACGGCAAGCCGGATGACACCGATGAAGGATTTTCCACAAGCGGGGGTTCTGTCTGTACGTTCAAGCAACTCGGGCGCCTGGCCAAGCTTCTCATGCCAATACGAGACGAGAAATACAGAATCAGCCTCGTGATGTGCTACGGCGCGCGTTGCAGGAACGTCCGTCTGAACCATGAAGGCATGATTCCCTCCGGCGAGTTGGCCAGCAGTTTTGCTTACAAGTTCTTCCGCGAATTGTGTGGCGCAAGAAACATTCGGATGGTGGCTTGGACCGGGGCGGTTTCCAACGATGGCGACCTCAAGCACACATGCGAAAACGAGGATCAAGTGCTGTACGTCGACAAGAAGCAGGAGGTGGCAGCGTTGCAGAACAGCCCGCAAAAGCAGCAGATTGAGATTGAAAAGGCGGCGCTGCTCCAGAGACTGAAAATGAGCAACGCGGACTTTGGAAACAACGTAATGATGAAGTTTGCAAACAATCCCAATGCCGCTCCCACCAACGAGGTGGAACGTTTTGCGCTTCGTTATATTCCATATTCACCGGTACGCGCGCAATGGATGATGAATCTGTTTCCCGACAGAAATCAGACGTCCAATTATGGAAAGCTCATTTACGACTTCAGCGGGTCTCAACTAGTCATCACGAATCGGTATGGGGCCACGGGTGGCGTGGCGGTGAATGCGGAGCTTTATCGTGGAGGGTTGATCTAGTTTGGTTCTGTGGTCAGTAACGGGATCAGGTTCGCCTTGCTGAATAAGCAAGGGCGGGGTCGGGTTCACGCTTTTCTAATGCCGGTGGCATCTCCGCCTGTTCGATGAGCACGGAGAAGCACGGGGCGCCACGAGTCATGAGACATCACTTGAGGGGACAGCGATCATGCCTTCCACACCTTTGAGCCGCGCCGAATTCATCGCCATGGGCGAGCTTGCCAAGGCACGCCGGCAGCTCGTCGTCAACATGTTCGGAGGCACCAGGCTCAAGTTCGGCAGTGCCAGCACGCTGTCGACGGGGAAGTCGCTGCTGTCCTCCGGCAAGTCGCTGAAATCCGACGTCAGCAAGCTGGCCAAGGGCGGCAGCACGGCGACCAAGGTCGCCAGCGTGCCGGGCATGAAGGAAGCGTTCGAGAACTTCATGGTCGAGTGCGCCGACGTGGAGAACATCCACGACGTGATCGAGGCGATCGGCGGCGAGGTGCTGCACGAACTGGTGTCGGAGGTAACGCCTTACCTCGGCGTGGTCACCAGCACGGTGAAGCTGGCCAAGGCGGGCAAGGCAGTGGCGCAGGATGGCTACAACCTCTACAAGAGCGACGAGTACAAGAACGGTTTCCGCATGGGCGACCCGAGTGCGGCGGCCGAGGCGATCCAGGCGATCATCAAGCGCGACCTGGCCCAGCATTCGGTGAAGCTGGGCCAGCAGACGGTGGCGACGGGAGCGAAGATCGGCGGCCTGTTCGCCGACTTCGGTACGGCCACCACCGCCGCGATCGGCGTGGCCAACACGCTGGCCAGCCTGGGTCTGCTGCTGTTTTCGCTGGGTCTGGACATCAAGGATATGCGCGCCGGCAACAAGCGGCTGGCGGCGCCCAACACGCTGGATCTCACCGTGTTCAACGAGTGTCCGATCCTCGGCTGTTATCTGCTCACCTGCGCCGACACCTCGGCGGTCGCCAACATGTTCGTCGCCGACATCGGCCTGCCGGGCTGGATGGACAAGGTCGAGCTGATGAAGAAGAAGCAGATGGACCCGCTGCTGAAGATCGCCAACAAGAACATCATGGGCTCCCGCCTGCAACTGGAAGGGCTCAGCAGCGACAAGGGAACGCATGCGAAGAAGGGCTTCTTCGCCGGGATCAAGAGCAAGGCGATGAAGCAGATCGGGTTGAGCTGACCCCCGGCGTTGCCCGAGCTGGCTCCGCCGATCGGGGGGGCCGCTGCAAGGAAACCGGGAGCCGCCTGCACGTCGCCGGATGCCGGGGCGAATGCCGCCGCTCGCGCAGTACTGTGCTCGTGAGGCGGTTCTTTCTCGGCGGCCGTTCGGCAGACGAGTTCCCGCCAAAATCCCGTGGTCATTTGCCGCGCGCTATTGCGAGTGATTCTTGTTTGCGATTTAATGGCTCGGCCGGATCTTTCGTCCGGCGCCGCGCCGGTTCCGTCTTTCGCGCCCTCGCGAGGTGCCGCGGGAAGGTCCGGTGCGCCGAACACGGATCGCCATGGGTCAACCAGCCTCTCTTGCTGAAAACACGGATCTGCCGCGTCGCGCATCCTGGATGTGCCAGCTGCATCAGTGGCACTGGATCAGTTTGGCGCGGGATCTGTTTGGTCTGTCGCGCTTCCGGCTCGGCGCTGCGCCAAGCCAGCCGGTTGCCGTGAAGGACGTGGCGACCGGGCAGCGGGCCACGCTTGAAGCTGGCGACGTCCCCGCTGCCCAGGCGCGGTCCGCAAATGCGGCGCTGCGCGTGGTGTACGCCAGCCAGACCGGTTTCGCCGAACAACTGGCCCGTCAGACTTCGCAGAGCCTGCAGCTGGCCGGTCTGCCCACTCGCGTGATCGGTATCGACGAGGTGGCGCTGGACGATCTGCGCGAGGCGGGTCGCGTGCTGTTCGTGGTCAGCACTACCGGCGATGGCGAGCCGCCTGACATGGCGCTGGCCTTCACCCGGCAACTGATGCGGCAGCCCGCGTCACTGACCGGTCTGCATTACGGCCTGCTGGCTCTGGGCGACAGCGACTACGAGGACTTTTGCGGCTTCGGCCGCCAGCTCCATCGCTGGCTGCAGGCCAGCGGCGCACACGCGTTGTTCGATCCGGTGGAGGTGGACAGCGAGGACGACGCCAGTCAGCGCCGCTGGCAGCATCACCTGGCCGTGCTCGGCGGCGCGCCCGATCTGCCGGATTGGCAGCCGCCGAAGTACCGGCGCTGGCAACTGGTCGAGCGCCGCTTGCTCAACCCGGGCAGCGTGGGCGAGCCCTGTTTCCATCTGGCACTCAAGCCGCTGGAGGGTCACGCGGATTGGCAGGCTGGCGACCTGGCCGAGATCGGTCCCCGCCATGCCGCCGAAGCGGTGGCTACATGGCTGGCGGCGCGCGGGCTGGATGGCCGCGTCGTGGTGCCGTTCGGGTACCGGGAGCGGCTGCCGTTGGCGACCTTGCTGGCGCGCTGTCGCCTGCCCGAGCCAGACGAGATCGAAGACTTGGACGAGGAGGGCGTCGCCGCGATGTTGCAGTTGCTGCCGCATCGCGCGTACTCGATCGCCTCGCTGCCGCAGGACGGCACGCTGCAGTTGATCGTGCGCCGGATGCGCGCGCGTGGTGGCTATCCCGGGTTGGGCTCGGGTTGGCTCACCGAGCACGCACCGATCGGCGCGGAGATTGCGCTGCGCGTGCGCAGCAACGTCAACTTCCATGTGCCTGGCGATGCACGCCCGCTGGTGCTGATCGGCAACGGTACTGGCCTGGCCGCCTTGCGCGCCTTGCTCAAGCAACGCATCGCCGCCGGTCGCACGCGCAACTGGCTGCTGTTCGGCGAGCGCCACCGCGCACACGATTTCCTTCATCGCGAGGATATCGAACGCTGGATCGCCGAAGGCGCCATCGCGCGCGCCGATTTTGCCTGGTCGCGCGACCAGGGCGAGCGCATCCACGTGCAGCAACGCCTGCGCGAAGCCGGTGACGAGCTGCGGCACTGGGTCGACGAAGGTGCAGCGATCTATGTCTGCGGCAGCCTCGACGGACTGGCGCCCGGCGTCGATGCGGTGCTGTGCGAGGTGCTGGGTGCCGCGCGGGTCGCGCAGTTGCGCGAACAGGGGCGCTATCGACGCGACGTCTACTGACGCCGGTTCAGGCGTAGGCGCGCCGGCGTTCGCGGTGCGGCGGGTAGTAGGCGAACACGTGGCTGTTGTTGCCGTAGAAGTCGATGTTCTCGATGTGTTCGCCGCCGAGCCGCTCGGCCAGGCGGTCGGAGGCCTCGTTGCCGATGCGCACCAGGCTGATCACGCGCGGCACGCGCAGTTGGGTCCAGGCGAAATCCAGCGTCGCGTTGCCTGCCTCGGTGGCATAGCCGCGGTGGCGGTGGGTCGGCTTGAGCATCCAGCCCAGCTCCAGGTCAGGCCAGCCCTCCGGATACATCAGGCCGGCGCGACCGACGAACTCGCCGGTCTCCTTCAGCTCCAGCGCCCACATGCCGAAACCGCGCAACTGCCAATGGCCCAGCAGCATGGCCAGCGAGCGCCACGCGTTGGTGCGATCCAGCGGCTGGCCGTCGCCGACCCAGCGGGTGCTGTCCGGGTCGGCCAGCATCGCGGCGTAATCGTCGAAGTGTCGTTCGCTCAATGCGGTCAGGCACAACCGCGGCGTCTCGAGGACAGGAATCTCAACCATCACCATCAGCCATCACGACCCGGTTCGAGGGGATGCCAGCAGCTCGGCCAGGGCACGGGTACTGCTGGCGAGGCTCTCTCGCCAGGACAACCCCGCGATTGTCTCACCGGTGGCCGAATCGACAAAGTCCTCGACCTGCCCCGGGGGCAGCAGGTGGCGGTAATCCACGGTGATCTCGCTGCCGGCGGGCAGGTCGGCCAGGGCGAACACGAAACCCAGGTGCCACAACCCGTTGGGCGTGAAGCTGTGATTGATATAGCACTCGTCGGGCCATTCGGGCGACAGCGTGTAGCGATCCTCGAACCAGCGTGCGCTGGCATGCCACAAGGCGCGCAACGACTCGGATGCCTCGATGTCGGCCTGTCGGTAGGTCTGCTCGATGCCGTCGGGCGCGGTGAGGATGCTGCCCGCGGTCACTGCCTCGTCGAGGAACAGACCCTTGCCGGCACCGGCGATGGCGGAGGCGGCGATGTGGTAACGCGGGAGGATCATGTTGGCGCGGAGCGGCGGAAGCGGCGCGCGAGTGTAGCGCAAGCGGTGCGGGGGTGTGCACCGCTTGCGCCGGTCGGTGCCGGGATTACTCGCTGGCGGCCGCCTTGCTGCGTCGCGGCTTGGGTGCGGTGGCGGTGTCGCTGTCGGCGGTGCCGTCGTCGGCAAACAGGATCGCGCCGCGGTTGCGTTCGATCGTGGCCTTGCCGATGCCCTTGACGTGCTTCAGGTCGTCGGCCTTCTTGAACGGGCCGTGCGCCTCGCGCCAGGCCACGATGGCTTCGGCTCGCGTCGCGCCGATCCCGTCGAGCGACTTGGCGATGGCCTTGGCGTCGGCCTTGTTGATGTTGACCGGCGTGGCGGCGAACAGCAGCCCCGGGGCGGCGAGTCCGAGCATGAGGGCGATGGCGGCGAGCTTGTGGAACATGGTTTTTCCTCCGTGAAATGGTCGGCTTGCGGGCGGATAGCGGCGGTCGACGCCGCGCCCCCACCATGAGCGTCGCCGCACGGCCGCGCTGCCGGACCCCGGGGTTGCCTGGCGTGCGCCTTGCGCGCCCGTCGTCGTAGGCGTTCGCCGCCGGCGCCGTCGGTGCCGCGACGGGGCGCTGCTACAATGCGCGATTGTTCGCCACGTTGGAGTTGCCTCATGGATACCGGCCGTCTGTCCCGTTTCGTCAGCGATTTGTGGGATGCGGAGATCGTGCCGCAGCTGGTTGAATACATTCGTATTCCCAACAAGTCGCCGATGTTCGACAAGGACTGGGTGGCGCACGGCTACATGGATGCGGCGGTGAAGCTGATGGAAACCTGGGCGCGCTCCAAGCTGAGTCAGCTGCCCGGCGCCACGCTGGAAGTGGTACGGCTGGAAGGGCGCACGCCGCTCATCTACATCGAGGTGCCGGGCCAGGGCGACGACACCGTGATGCTTTACGGCCACCTCGACAAGCAGCCGGAGATGACCGGCTGGGCCGAAGGCCTCGGGCCGTGGACGCCGGTGCTCAAGGGCGACAAGCTGTACGGCCGCGGCGGTGCCGATGACGGTTACGCGATCTTCGGTTCGCTGGCCGCGCTGCTGGCGCTGCACGAGCAGGGCATCCCGCACGCGCGTTGCGTGGTGATGATCGAAGCCTGCGAGGAATCGGGCAGTTACGACCTGCCGTTCTATGTCGATCACCTGGCCGAGCGTATCGGCAGTCCCTCGCTGGTGGTGTGCCTGGATTCGGGCTGCGGCAACTACGACCAGCTGTGGCTGACCACCTCGCTGCGCGGCATGACCGGCGGCAACCTCGGCGTGCAGGTGCTGGAAGAGGGCGTGCATTCGGGCGACGCCTCCGGTGTGGTGCCGTCCAGCTTCCGCATCCTGCGCGAGCTGCTGTCGCGGCTGGAGGATCCGGAAACCGGCACGATCAAGCCGAAGGAGCTGTACGTCGACATCCCGCAGCAGCGCATCGACCAGGCCAATCTCTCGGCCGAGGTACTCGGCGAGGACATCTACGACAAGTTCCCCTGGGTGGACGGCATGCAGCCGGTGAGCAAGGACCTGGCCGAACTGGTGCTCAACCGCACCTGGCGCCCGCAGCTGGCGGTCACCGGCATCGGCGGCATCCCGCCGCTGGAAAGCGCCGGCAATGTGTTGCGCCCGTTCACGGCGGTGAAGCTGAGCCTGCGCGTGCCGCCTACGCTGAACGGCGCCAAGGCCGGCGAGTTCGTCAAGCAGCTGCTGGAGAAGAACCCGCCGTACGGCGCCAAGGTCAGCTTCACCCTGGAGAAGGATGGCTCGGGCTGGAACGCGCCTGCGCTGTCGCCGTGGCTGGAGCAGGCGGTCAGCGAGGCCTCGCAGAATTACTTCGGCGCCCCGGCCACCTACATGGGCGAGGGCGGCAGCATCCCGTTCATGGGCATGCTGGGCGAGAAATTCCCCAAGGCGCAGTTCCTGATCACCGGCGTGCTCGGCCCGCATTCCAACGCGCACGGCCCGAATGAGTTCCTGCATATTCCCACCGGCAAGAAGGTCAGCATGGTGGTGGCCGAGGTGGTCGCGCGGCATCACCAGCAGGGCGACAAGGCCTGAGCGCGATCGCGGCGCATGGACACGGACACTTCCTGGCTGGCCGATAACTGGGCGCGGCTCCGCCAGCGCGTCGATGCGGCGTGCCGGGAGGTTGGGCGCGATCCGTCCGAGGTCGACATCCTGCCGGTCAGCAAGACCTTCGGCCCGGAGTTGATCCGGGCCGGGGTGGCGCTGGGCATGAGGCGGCTCGGCGAGAACAAGGTGCAGGAGATCCGCGACAAGGCGCCGCTGCTGGCGGACTGCGGCATCGACTGGGTGATGATCGGCCACCTGCAGACCAACAAGGCGAAGGACGTGGCCCGGCTGGTCAGCGAGGTGCAGTCGCTGGACCGGTTGGAACTGGCCGAGGCACTGGACCGGCGCCTGCAGCACGAAGGCCGCGCGCTCGACGTGCTGGTGCAGGTCAAGACCTCCCCCGAGCCCAGCAAATACGGTCTGCCACCTGAACAACTGGCCGGCTTCCTGAACAGCTTGCGTCGTTACGACAGTCTGCGCGTGCGTGGCCTGATGACTCTCGCGATCCACTCGAGCGAACCGGTCGAGGTCCGTGGCTGCTTCCGTCTGCTGCGTGAGTTGCGTGACCAGGCGGTTGCACAAGGGTATGATTTGACAAGGCTTTCCATGGGCATGAGTGGCGATTTTCCGCTCGCCATCGCCGAGGGGGCGACCGAGTTGCGTATCGGCACGGCGATCTTCGGCAAGCGGCCGTACCCGGACTCGTACTATTGGCCCGAATCGCCGGGAAGCTCGTGAATTCCATTGAAATCAGTGGCTTGATGGGAATGTGCGCAACATCCCGAAATCCCGAAACGGCAGGGTTCACTTAACCTCAATCCAACATCCGAAGGGTGGTGGCTTGGTATTTTCACAGCCCTGTTATGCCGTCATCGCGTTCCGACGACGGCCAACTCCGTGAATACCCGGGATTTTCCAGCATGCCCACCCAGCGATTGATTGTGTTTGCTGCGCTTGTGCCTGCGCTGCTGTTTTCCGGAGTCCTTCACGCCACCCAATTCGATGCCGCCTTCAGCGCGCCCGCTGCGGCCCGGGTGGCCGCGCCGCTGCTCCAGCCGCTGCCTGCCTTCAGCCCGGCGACCCGCCTGAGCGAGTCGGTGCTGCCGAGCCACGGCAGTGACCTGCTTCCCGCGGTGGTGAACGCACCGGTGGATGCAGCCAGGCCGGCGGCCACCGTTGCGGCGGCGCAGACCCCGGAAGCCCGAGTCGCCACCCAGAACATCACCGATCTGCGCAAGGCGCTGCTGGCCGCGGCGATGGGCCTGCGCGACATCCGCTACGTGCGCGGCGGCCGCAATCCGGCCACGGGTTTCGATTGCAGCGGCTTCGTGCGCTACGTGTTCTCCCATGCCATCGGCTTGCAGTTGCCGAACACCTCCGCCAGCCAGTTCCTGGCCGGGGTCAAGATCAAGCGCGCCGACATCAAGCCCGGCGACCTGGTGTTCTTCCGCACCCACGGCCGGCACCGCATCTCGCACGTGGGCATCTACATTTCCGGCGGACGCTTCATCCATTCGCCGAGCGCCGGCAAGTCGGTGGAGATCTCCAGCCTGGACGATGGCTATTGGGCCAAGCGTTTCGCCGGCGCCAAGCGGCCGGAGGCGATGGCGCTGGCCGCCAGCAAGGGTTGAGTACCTGCAAGGGTGCGTTCCGCAGCCGCCGCAAGGCGGCTTTTTTGTGGTCGGCACCATGAGCTGATCGGAGCCGCGCGACATCGCCTGCATGGCGGCCGGGCGCGCGCGCCGTTACGCTTGGGGTTGAGCCCCTTCCCCGGAACTGCCTGATGCCTCTGGATCTGCCGCCGGTCACGCGCAACCTGCTGATCGCCAACGTCGTCGTCTACCTGCTGCAACAGTTCTTCGGCGAAGTCTTCCTGCAGTATTTCGCGCTGTGGCCGTGGGGGCCCGATCAGGTGTACCAGACCGCACAGGGCCTGGCCTCGATCGGCTTCCGTCCGTGGCAACTGGTGACCTACGCCTTCATGCACGGTGGCCTGCCCCACATCGCGTTCAACATGTTCGCGCTGTTCATGTTCGGCGGCACCATCGAGCGCACCTTCGGCGCGCGCAATTTCATCGTCTACTACTTCGTCTGCGCCATCGTGGCGGCGATCGCCCAGCTGCTGGTGCTGCACTACTTCTCGCCGGAGAAGTTCTTCCCCACACTGGGCGCCTCGGGTGCGATCTTCGGTCTGCTGCTGGCCTTCGGCATGCTGTACCCGCACGAGAAGATGATGCTGATCTTCCTGCCGGTGCCGATTCCCGCATGGATCTTCGTGATCGGCTACGCAGCGGTGGAACTGGTGCTGGGCGTGACCGGAACCCAGGCCGGCGTGGCCCACTTCGCCCACCTCGGCGGCATGGTCGGCGGCATCGTGCTGATCC
Source organism: Rhodanobacter lindaniclasticus (assembly GCF_004799035.1). Taxonomy (GTDB): domain Bacteria; phylum Pseudomonadota; class Gammaproteobacteria; order Xanthomonadales; family Rhodanobacteraceae; genus Rhodanobacter; species Rhodanobacter lindaniclasticus. Next base: position 20,945 of record NZ_MWIO01000013.1, on the reverse strand, counting down.
AGTACTGGCGCGGCCGGCTGCCGATCAAGCCGAAGCGGCGGCTGATGCGGTAGAGCCGGGATTCGGAATTCGCAGGGCGGGCACCGTCCGCCCTGTGCCGCGGACGGGTCAGCGCAGGGCGAGGAAGTCGGCGCTGACGACGAAACGCACGGCATCGAGCCGCAGGCGTGCCTGCGGGAGTGCGTCGAGCAGGGCGTGGCGTTCGTCGGTGACGGCGGCGATCTCGGCGTCGCTGATCGACGGGTTCACCGCGCGCAGGGCCAATAGCCGCGACAGCTCGCTGTCCAGCGATGCGGTGGCGGCGGCCACGGCCGCGTCGATGTGCGCCTGGGCGCGCGTGCCGGCAAGCGTTTCGGTGCGCTCGAGCATAGGTGGCACCAGCTTGCCGAGAAACTTGCGGTAGCGCGCCACCTCGATGTGCCGGTCGCTGGCCTTGCGCAACGCCGTCTCGCTGGGCGTGAAGTCGGCGCGCTCGACCAGCCGGGTGTCCACGGTGACCACCAGCGGCGACGGCGGCAGGAAGCGCTCGGCATCCAACCGGCGGTCGGCCACGCATTCGAGCACGTACACCGCCTGCAGCAGCGCGGTGCGCGGGGCCAGCACGTCGTCGACCATGAAGGCGGCATTGCCCTGCTCGCCGGACAGCGCCAGGTCCAGCGCACCGGCCACCAGCGGGTGGTCCAGCCGCAGCAACGGCAGCTCTTCGCGCGACAGCGCCACCTCGCGCGAGAAAGTGACTGATTGCGGACCCTCGGCGAAGCCGGGCAGGGCGTCGGTGGAGAGGTATTGCGGGTCGAGCAGCAGTACCTGCGCACCGAGTTCCTCGGCATGGATGCCGAACGCCTCCAGCAGGCGCTGCACGAAGGCGTCGCGGCTGGGGTCGTGGTCGTCGCGGCGGAAGGCCTGCTGCAGTTCGTCGGCGTGCGGATCGCGGCTGGAGGCCAGTTCCAGCAGGTGATCGCGGCCGCCGCGGATGAGTGCCGCCATTTGCTCGTGGCTGGCACGGGTTTCGGCGAGCAGGGCGTCGAGTTCCTGATCGCGGTTGTCGTCGCCGCGGGCGTGTTCGTCGGCCAGTCGTGCCAGCGGTTCGCCGTAGCAGCGCAGCAGTTCGCGGCCGTCGGCCGGACTTGCGCGGAAGGCGTCGACGCCTTCGTCGTACCAGCGCGCCAGCGCGTGCTGGGCGCTGTCGGCCACGGCCAGGACGTGGATGGCGATGTCGTGCTTCTGGCCGATGCGGTCGAGCCGGCCGATGCGCTGTTCGAGCAGGTCCGGGTCCAGCGGCAGGTCCCACAAAATCAGCCGGTGCGCGAACTGGAAGTTGCGTCCTTCCGAACCGATCTCCGAGCACAGCAGCAGGCGCGCGCCGTCGGGCTGCGCGAAATAGGCAGCGTTGCGATCGCGCTGCACGATGCTGAGGCCTTCGTGGAAACGCGCCACGCCGACGCCGCTCTTCGTGCGCAGCGCTTCTTCCAGCGCCAGCACCTTGGCCTGGCTGCGGCAGATCAGCAGGAACTTGTCCTGCGGGTGTTTTTCGAGCAGGGCGATCAGGGTGTCGATGCGCGGATCGGCGGCGTAGTCGACCTCGATCAGCGCCGGCGGCTGCTGGATGTCGGCGTGGAACTCGGCCAGCAGCGCCTGCCGCGTGCTGTCGTCGACCGCGTCGGCGTCGAGCAGATGCCACTCCGGCTGGCGTTTCGGAAAGCCGCCGACGCCGACGCGGTTGTTGCGGAACATCACGCGGCCGGTGCCGTGGCGGTCGATCAGCGCAGCCAGCAGCTCACGCGCGTTGGCCGGCTTGGTGGAATCGGCCAGCAGCGCGGTGAGCGCTGCGTCGCCGTGGAAGGCCTCGGTCAGGGCGGCGTGCTGGTCGGCATCGAGCGGCTGGCCATCGAGCAGGCGGTCGGCGATTTTCGACAGCGCCCGGTAGGAATCGGCCTCCGCCAGATAGCCGTCCAGATCGTGGTAGCGCTGCGGGTCGAGCAGGCGCAGGCGGGCGAAATGGCCGCTGCGGCCGAGCTGCTCGGGCGTGGCGGTGAGCAGGATCACGCCGGGAATCGCTGCGGCCAGTTTTTCCACCATCGTGTAGCGTGGGCTGGCCGCTTCCGGTGACCAGGCCAGGTGATGGGCTTCGTCCACCACCAGCAGGTCCCACGGTGCGTCCAGCAACTGCTGCGCGTACTTCGGCGAGCTTTCCAGGAAGCCGAAGTCGGCGATCACCAGTTGCTCGTCCTCGAACGGATTGCCGGCGTCGCCGGACTGTTCCAGTGCCTCGCAGCGTTCCTCGTCGTAGATCGCGAAGCTGAGGTTGAAGCGGCGCAGCATCTCCACGAACCACTGGTAGACCAGGGTATCCGGCAACAGCAGCAGCACGCGCGAGGCGCGGCCGGTGGCTAGCTGGCGTGCCACGATCATGCCCGCCTCGATGGTCTTGCCCAGACCCACTTCGTCGGCCAGCAGCACGCGCGGCGGGCGGCGTGCCGAGGCGATGCCGGCCACGCGCAACTGGTGCGGTACCAGTCCGATACGTGCCGCGCCCAGGCCCCACATCGGCGAGCGGCGTGCCTCGGCACGCCGCTTGAGACCTTCCAGGCGCAGCTCGAACTGCGCCACGCTGTCGGTGCGCCCGCCGATCAGGCGGTCGTCGGCCTGGCTCACGCTCTGCTCGTCGTCGAGCTGGCCCTCCTCCAGTTCGCGCCCTTCGCCGCGGTAGACCAGCAGGTCGTTCCTCGCCTCGACCCGTTCGACCAGGAACGCGATGCCCTTGCCCGCCACGCGCTGGCCGGCGCGGAACTCGGCGCGGATCAGCGGCGCCGAATCGATCGCGTAGGGGCGCAGCACGCCGGCTTTGGCGAACAGCACCTGCACGCCGCGTCCTTCGACGCGCAACACGGTGCCGAGGCCAAGCTCGGGTTCGGCGGAGGAGATCCAGCGTTGACCGGGTACGAACATGGTGCAGCCATCAGCGTCGGGGGTCGACGATTATCCGCCGTGCGCCGCGTCGAGGGAACCGTCGCGGCGATCAGGTCGCCGACCATTGCCGCAGCAGATTGTGGTAGACGCCAGTCAATTGCAGTACGGCGGCGTGGTCGGCGCCGGTGCGGGTCAGCGCCTGGATCGACGTGTCCAGCTCGAACAGCAGCCGGCGCCGGCTGTCGTCGCGTACCAGGCTTTGCACCCAGAAGAAGGAGGCCACCCGCATGCCGCGGGTCACCGGCGCCACCCGGTGCAGACTGCTGGACGGGTAGACGATCAGGTCGCCGGCCGGCAGTTTCACTTCGTGCTCGCCGTAGGTGTCGCTGACGATCAGTTCGCCGCCTTCGTACTCGTCCGGTTCGCCGAGGAACAGCGTGCACGAGACGTCGCTGCGCAGTTGCCCGGCGCCATCGGGCAGGGCCATCACCGCGCCGTCGACGTGGAAACCGTACTGGCCGCCGTCCGCATAGCGGTTGAAGCGTGGCGGCAGGATGCGCAGCGGCAGCGTGGCGGCGTGGAACAGCGGTTGCGCGGCCAGCGCCGCCAGCACCGTTTCGCCCAGTTGCCGGCGCAGCGGCGAGGCGTCAGGCAGTTGCTGGTTGCGCTTGACCCGCGCGCCCTGCGCACCCACCGTTTCGCGGCCGTCGACCCACGGCGCCGCGTCGAGCGACTCGCGCATTCGCCTGATTTGTTCTGCGCTCAGTACGCCGGGAATGTGCAGCAGCATGGGTCACCCGCGGGAAGTGGTGGCGTGGGTCGGCAGGTCAGAAGCGCAACTGCGCGGTAAGCATGGCCGAGCGTGGCATGGCCGGCGTGTAGCGGTAGCCGCTCTTGTTGATCGCCGCGACGTAGTGTTCGTCGAAGACATTGTTGACATTGAGCTGCAGGTCGACGTGCGCGTTCACCTCGAGGCTGGCCATCGCGTCGAACACCCAGTAACCACGGGTGAAGGCCGGCGTGCCGATCGCGCCGTCGCTGCCGCGCTTCATCCCGCCGGCGTGACGCGCGCCGCCGCCGAGGGTGAGGTTGAACGGCAGCCGATATGTGGCCCACGTGGTGAACGCGCTGGTCGGCGTGTACGGCAGGTCGGCGGAGCCGTCGCTGGTCACCGCGCTGCCGTGGATGACTTTCGCGTCCATGCGGGTATAGCCGGCGCTCACCGCCCAGCGCTCGGTGATCCTGCCGACCGCGCCGATCTCCACGCCTTGCACGCGCTTCCTGCCGACCTGGTAGTACAGGCCGTCGGTCGGGTCCTGCACCAGGTCGTTGCTGACCGTGGTGCGGTACAGCGCGCCGGTCAGCAGCAGCTTGTCGCCCAGCACGCTCCACTTCGTGCCCAGCTCGACGGCGCGCGCGCGCTGGGGGGCGAGGTCGGGGTTGTCGGCACTGTTCGACGCGTTGCTGAGGGTGAGCGTGTTGCCGCCGGGCGGCTCCTGCGAGATGGCGAAGTTGGCGTAGATGCTGCCTGCGGCGACGGGCTTGAACAGCACGCCGAGCTTGTAGTTGGGCAGGTCGCCGGAGAGGCGCGCATCCACGCTGGGCAGCACCGTGCCGACCGGGTGGCTGCCGCAGGCCGGGCCGCGCCGGCCGCCGCAGACGTCGGTGCTGACGAAGCGGGTGCGGTAGTGGTCCAGCCGCGCGCCGGCGTTGAGTTGCCAGCGCTCGCCGAACTTGAGCGTGTCGAACAGGTAGGCCGCGACGGTGTCGGTCTTGCCGTGGCCGTGGGCGCCGTTGCGGGCGTAGGCCAGGCCGCCCTGGTCGGAGTCCGGCCGGTACAGGTTCGCCGGGGGCCAGGTGCTGCCGGGGAGCGGGGCGATGCCCTGGGTCGCGGCTTCTTCGCGGCTCAGTTCGATGCCGGCGCTGAGGTCGTGGCGGACCGCGCCGGTGCTGAAGCTGGCGGTGAGGTTGGTCTGATTGGTGAGGATGCGGTTGGTCTGGTGCTTGAAGGTCGGGTTGCTGCGCGCCAGCGTCCAGGTCGAGGGATCATCCGGGTCCGGCGTCGACAAGTTCGCCGCGGTGGCCGTGAACGAGGTGAGCAGGTAATCCTGGCGCGTGCGGCCCCAGCGCAAGGTGTCGTGCACGGCGAGGTCGTCGGAGAAATCGTGCTCGATGATCGCGGTGAACATGTCGGCCTGCACGTCGTCGTGGTCCTGCCGCGTGCCGTAGAAGTTGTGCGGGTCGACCGGCGCGGCGTCGGACAGGAACGGCCGCGTCGGATCGGGACTGGCATAGCCGGGCAGGCCGATGGTGGAGACGCCGCCATCGGGCACGTTGTCGTGCTTCACGTGCAGGTAGTCGAGATAGACCCGGGTGGCAGTGCCCAGTCCGAAGCCCAGCGAGGGCGCCACGCCCCAGCGATTGTTCCGCACCCGGTCGCGACCCGGCACGCCGCTGTCCTGGCCCATCACGTTGAGGCGGAAGGCGGCGTCTTCGCCGATCGCCTGGTTCCAGTCCGCGGTGGCGCGCCGCTGGCTGGCGCTGCCGTAACCCAGTGAGCCGGAGATGGCGCTGTCCGGCTGCGGACGCTTGCTGACCATGTTGATCGCGCCGGTCGGCGCGGTGCGGCCGTACTCGGTGCCGTCCGGGCCCTTGGAGACCTCGATCTGCTCGATGTTGAACACGTCGCGCGAGACCGAGCCCAGGTCACGCACACCGTCGACGAAGATGCTGCCGGAGCTGTCGAAGCCGCGCATGTACATCGTGTCGCCGGTGCTGGTGGCGCCGTTTTCGCCGGCGTAGAAGGTGCCCACGCCGGGGCTGTTGCGCAGCGCCTCGGAAAGCGTGGTGGCGCCTTGCTGCTGGATCAGGTCGCGGCCGATGATGTCGATGGTCTGGGTAGTGTCCAGCAGCGGCTGGGTGAACTTGTGCGAGGACAGCTCGTCGATGCGGTAGTCGACGCCGGCGCTGCCGTGTACCTGCACGTGCGGCAGGTTGCGCGCCTGCGCGATCAGGGCGGCATCGGCGGAGGACGTGTTTGCGGATGTGGCGGCATGCGCCGGCACGAGTGTCAGGCTGCCGAGCAGGGCGGTGGTCAGCAGTCCGGGCGCCATGGCGGGGAAGGTGGGGCGGACGAGGTGTTTCCTGCTCTTGATCGGGCTCATGCGGGTCCTGTGCGTCATGCGGGATCTGGCCGGTCCTCGTCCCGCCCGCGCGACAGCCATCGCCGTCGATCGAATGCAGTGACGGCGTCAGCCGTAAAGGCGCACACGATATTGTCAATGAGAATGATTTGCAATAACTACACGAGGCGGCCATACCCCGCACGCGGGCAACGGACACCGCATGGCAGGAGGCCCCGCAGCAACCTGCGGGGCCTCCTGTTTCAGCTTGCCGGTGCCTCAGTCGCGACGGCGAGGCGTTGCGCCTGCCATCGCAGCGGCGGTTACCAGATCTTCACCTGCTTGTCGGCCGGACGAACCATGGCATCGCCCGCCTTGCACTGGAACGCCTGGGCGAACGCCGGCATGTTGGACGGTGCGCCGATCGCGCGGAACTTCATCGGCGAATGCGGATCGGCGTTGAGGTAGACCATCTGCGCCTTGTCGCGGATGTTGCCGCGCCACACGCGCGCCCAGTTGAGGAAGAAGCGCTGATCCTCGGTGTAGCCGTCGATCTTCTGCGTGGCTTCGGCCGGATGATTCTTCAGCGCGGTCTGCAGCGCGTCGTAGGCGATGTTGAGGCCGCCCAGGTCGGCGATGTTCTCGCCCAGGGTCAGCTTGCCGTTGACGTGCAGGTCCGGGTGGTCGGGCAGCGGCGCGTAGTTGTCGAACTGGTCGACCAGCTTCTGCGCGCGTTCGTCGAACTGCTTCTTGTCGGCGTCCGTCCACCAGTTGTCCAGGTTGCCGCCGCCGTCGAACTGGCTGCCCTGGTCGTCGAAGCCGTGGCTGGCTTCGTGGCCGATCACCGCGCCGATGCCGCCGTAGTTGATCGCGTCGTCGCCCTTGGCATAGAAGAACGGCGGCTGCAGGATCGCGGCCGGGAAGTTGATCGTGTTGTCGGTCGGGTTGTAGTACGCGTTGACCGTCTGCGGCGTCATGAACCATTCGTGGCGGTCGGTCGGCTGGCCGATCTTGGCGATGTTGTAGTCGTAGTCGAACTTCTGCGCCGCCTCCATGTTGGCGAAGTAGTTGTCCGCGGTGATCTTCAGGCCGTCCCAGCTGCGCCACTTGTCGGGGTAGCCGATCTTGGGCAGGAAGGTCTCCCACTTGGCGATCGCTTTGGTCTTGGTCTCGGCGCTCATCCAGTCGAGGTTCTCGATGCGCGCCTTGAGCGCGTTGCGCACGTTGGTGACCAGCTCCTCGGCGCGCTGCTTGGCTTCCGGCGGGAAATACTTGGCCACGTAGAGCTGGCCCAGTGCCTGGCCCATGGCGTCGTCGACCGCGCTCAGCGAGCGCTTCCACTGCGGTTTCTGCTCGGGCTGGCCGCGCAGGGTCTTGTCGTAGAAATCGAAGCGCGCGTCGACGAACGGCTCGGACAGCACGTCGGCCGCGCCGGAGATCGTGTGTGCGGTCAGGTAGGCCTTCCACTGCGCCAGCGGCGCGCTGGCCAGCAGCTTGTCCATCTCGGCGAAGAACTTCGGCTGCGACAGCGAGAAGCCCTTGTCGATGGTCACGCCCTGGGCCTTGAAGAAGTTGTTCCAGTCGAAGTGCGGGGTGACCTTGTTCGCTTCGGCCACGGTGACGAAGTGGTACTGGTTCTCCGGCTTGCGCATCTCCACCCGCGGGATGGAGTGTTTGGCCAGCTCGGTCTCGAACTTCATGGCCAGGTCGGCCTGGGTGGCCGCGTCCCTGGCCGGCGTGCCGGTGAGTTCGAACAGCTTGGCCAGGTATTTCACGTACTCGGCGCGCACGTCCTTGTACTTGGCGTCGGTGTAGTAATCCGGCGTGGGCAGGCCCAGGCCGCCCTGCACCGCGTAGGCGATCTGCATCTTGGCGTTCTTGTAATCCGCGCGCGCGCCGAAGCGGAACACCGCGTTGTCGCCCTTGGCGAAGGACTGGTTGAGCCAGGCCGGGATGTCCTTGTTCGACTTCAGCGCATCGATTTTCGCCAGATACGGCTTGAGCGGCTCGAAGCCGGCCTTGTTGCGCGCGTCCATGTTCATGCTGGAGCGGTACAGCCAGCCGATCTTCTGCTCGATCGAACCGGCCGCGGCGCTGTCGGCATTCTTGTCGGCCGCGTCGACCAGGGCGTGCTGGTCGGACAGGCTCTTCTCGCGCAGCAGGTTGAACGAGCCCCACACGGTCTGGTCGGCCGGGATCGGGTTGGCGGCGACCCACTTGGCGTTGACGAACTGGTTGAAGTCGGTGCAGGCCTCGGCGGCCTGGCCCAACTCGCTGACGTCGAACACGTTGGGTGCTGCCGCCGTGGCGGCACTGCTGGAGGCGGGGGCCGCGCTGGCCGTACCGGCCGGGGCCGCGGACGTGCTGGCGGGTTCCTGCTTGCCGCACGCGGCAAGCGCCAGCGCAGCGCTGACGGCCAACGCGAGCGGTTTCAGAAGGGTCTTGGTCATGCGGATTGCCTCCATGGGTGGTTCGCCCGCAGGCGTTGCTTGGGTGTCCGGAATGGCCGGTGTTCGACGGCCGGCAGGGCCGTGGCCATGCCGATCCACGCTAGGCCAAACGTCATGGGTCAAACAGTGTCAAAGGTCAGGGGCAGAGGGCCGGCGCCGGCATGAAAAAAAGGCCCCGCATTCGCATGCGGGGCCCGGGTTGGCGAACGGTTGCGGCGAGCGCGGTTACCAGATCTTCACTTGCTTGTCGGCCGGACGCACCATCGCGTCGCCCGGCTTGCACTGGAACGCCGTGGCGAACGCCGGCATGTTGGACGGTGCGCCGATCGCACGCAGCGAGGCCGGTGCGTGCGGGTCGGTGTTCAGCCGCAGCAGCGCCTGCTGCTCGCGGATGTTGCCGCGCCACACGCGCGCCCAGTTGAGGAAGAAGCGCTGGTCCGGGGTATAGCCGTCGATCGTCTGGCTGGCTTCGGCCGGGTGCTGCTTCAGCGCGACCTGCAGGGCGTCGTAGGCGACGTTGAGGCCGCCCAGGTCGGCGATGTTCTCGCCCAGGGTCAGCTTGCCGTTGACGTGTGCGTCCGGCTTGTCCTTGATCGGCGTGTAGTCGTTGAACTGCTGCACCAGCTTGGCCGTGCGCGCGTCGAACTTGGCGCGGTCGGCCTTGCTCCACCAGTTGAGGTTGTTGCCGGCACCGTCGAACTGGCTGCCCTCGTCGTCGAAGCCGTGGCTGGCCTCGTGGCCGATCACCGCACCGATGCCGCCGTAGTTGATCGCGTCGTCCGCCTTGGCGTCGAAGAACGGCGGCTGCAGGATCGCGGCCGGGAAGTTGATCGTGTTGTCGGTCGGGTTGTAGTACGCGTTGACCGTCTGCGGGGTCATGCCCCATTCCTTGCGGTCGGTCGGCTTGCCGATCTTGGCGAGGTCGTAGTCGTAGTTGAACTTCTGCGCCGCTTCCAGGTTGGCGTAGTAGTTGTCCGGCACGATGGTCAGGCCGTCCCAGCTGCGGAACTTGTCCGGATAGCCGATCTTGGGCAGGAAGGTATCCCACTTGGCGATCGCCTTGGCCTTGGTCTCGTCGCTCATCCAGTCGAGATTCTGGATGCGTGCCTTCAGCGCGTTGCGCACGTTGGTGACCAGCTCCTCGGCGCGCTGCTTGGCTTCGGGAGTGAACTCCTGCTTGACGTACAGCTCGCCCAGCGCCATGCCCATCGAACCGTTGACCGCGTTCAGCACCTGCTTCCAGCGCGGCTTCTGTTCCGGCTGGCCGGAGAGGGTCTTGCCGTAGAAGGCGAACTTGTTGTCGCGGAACGGCTTGCTCAGCGCGTCGGACGCACCGTCGATGGTGTGGAAGCGCAGGTAGGCCTGCCACTGGCTGGCCGGCGCGCCGGCCAGCAGCTTGTCGAACTCGGCGAAGAACTTCGGCTGCGACAGCGAGAAGCCCTTGTCGATGGTCACGCCCTGGGCCTTGAAGAAGTTCTCCCAGCTGAAGTGCGGGGTGATCTTGTCCGCTTCGGCCACGCTCACGAAGTGGTACTGGTTTTCCGGGGTGCGCAGTTCGACCGGCGCCAGCGAGGCGGCGGCCAGCCTGGTCTCGAACGCCATCACTTCATCGGCCTGCTTCTTGGCGTCGGCGGCGGACACGCCGGTCAGCTCCAGCGTCTTGGCGATGTAGTCGAGGTAGGCCTTGCGCAGGTCGGCGTGCTTCGGATCGGTGTAGTAATCCTTGGTCGGCAGGCCCAGGCCGTCCTGGAAGGTGTAGCCGATCTGCGTTTCGGCGTGCTTGAAGTCGGCGCCGGCGCCGAACTGGAACACCAGCATGTCGCCCTGGGCGAAGCTCTTGTCGAGGAAGGCCGCCACGTCGCTGCCGTTTTTCAGCTGGTCGATCTCGGCCAGCTTGGGCTTGATCGGATCGAAGCCGGCCTTGTCGATGGCGGCCTCGTCCATGCCGGACTTGTACAGGTTGCCGATCTTCTGCTCGATCGAGCCGGCGGCCGCCTGGTCGGCGCCCTTGGCGGCGTTCTCGACGATGGTGTGCTGGGTATTGAGGCTGTCCTCGGCCAGCTTGTCGAACGCGCCCCAGCGGGTGCGGTCGTTCGGAATCGGGTTGGCCGCGACCCACTTGGCATTGACGAACTGGTTGAAGTCCGTGCACGCCTCGGCCGGTGCGCCCAGCTCGCTGACGTCGAAGATGCTCTTGCTGTCGACGGCCGCGGTGCTGCCGGCGGCGGCTGGTGCGGTGCTGGCGGTCGGCGCCGGCGTATCGGCCGGCGTCGCGTCCTGCTTGCCGCAGGCGCTCACGGTCAGGGCCAGGCTGACCGCAAGGGCCAGGGGCTTCAGGTACTGCTTGGTCATGGATATCCCTCGATGGGTGGAACTGGGCGGTTGAGGTTGCGGGCATGGCCGCGCGCTTGAAGGCTCCCCCGGCGCACGGACCCAGCCGTTCACGCTAGGCCAATCGACAGGGGGCAGACAGTGTCAAAGGTCAGGGGGCAAGAGCAGGTGGGGGTGGCGCGGCCGGCAGACTGTCCGGCGCCACCGCACCGCCGGAAATGATGAAAGCCATGGCCTGGTCCATGGTCCAGTCGGTGGGGACGAGTTCGTCCACCGGCACCAGCTCCAGGTAGCCGCCGGTGGGGTTGGGCGTGGTCGGGATGTACACCGCGGCGATCTCCCGGCCGCTGCCTTCCTCGATCATCACCCGGGTCACGAAACCCACCACCTTGAGGCCGGGGCGGGGGAAGTCCACCAGCACCACCCGCTGCATGCCGCTGGGCTTGTTCTGCAGCACCGCCATCAGCTTCTTGGTGCCGCCGTAGATGGTCTGCACCAGCGGGATGCGCGCGAGCAGGTTGTCGAAGGCGTTGAGGAAGCGCTGGCCGATCACCCGGTTCGCCACGAAGCCGAGCAGGTACAGCGAGCCCAGCGTGATCAGCAGGGCGGCGATGTAGGTCAGCCACTCCATCTTCAGCGACTCGGCGGCATGCGGGGCCACCAGCGCCAGCGTGCCGAGCAGGGCCTCCACCATCGGCGCGCCGATCCCGGCCAGCACGCCCAGCACGAAATTGAATACCAGCCAAGTCACCCACAGCGGGATGAAGGTCAGCAGGCCGGTCAGCAGATAGCGTTTGAGGCGGAGCGGGGGCATGGATCGATCCGGCGGGTCGTGCCCCCATTGTAGGCGACCGGCGTGACGACAGGCAGGCGTTCGCCGCGCATCCGCACGGCGCACGCCGCTGCGTGGCCCAAAGCGTGATCGCTGCCTTGTTGCGTCCTTGAGCGCGGTCTGCCACATCGGTTAGCCTCGTCGCGCTCTCGCCGGCATCGCTTTCAAGAGGATCGAAAGCGCCCGGCGTTTCGAGCGACCACACGGTCACAGGGAGTCCTGTGCCGTCGATCAGGAAAGTCGACGGTCCAGGGCAATGTCGAGGTCATCGACACCCCCGCCTCTGAAAACCAGTTACGCAGGGACGCGGGTGTCGGTAATGGATGGGCGGCTTGCCCGCGCCATCGCCAGAGGGGTTCAATCAATGAAGATGAAAGCAGCCTTGCTGCCGCTTGCCGTTGCGGCAGCGATTTTTGCCGTGTCCGGCTGTTCCACCATGCAGATCGGCTCGCGCTCGGCCAAGACGGCCGCCAGCGGTTCGGCCGGTGGCGCCAACAGCCACGATGCCAACAAGGAACTTGCCCACTGCGATGCACCGCTGGGCACCATCGCGGTGACTGAGGACACGGCCTCGCCCTGGTACAACATCCTGGCGAACCAGTACAAGCTCGGGCCGACCACGCCGGTGCTGAAGCTCATCATCCAGCAGTCGAACTGCTTCGTGGTGGTCGATCGCGGCCGGGCCATGAACAACATGATGGGCGAGCGGGCGCTGGCGCAATCCGGCGAGCTGCGCGGCAGCTCCAACTTCGGCAAGGGCCAGCTGGTCTCGGCCGATTATTCGTTGACGCCGTCGATCACCTTCTCCAACAACGATGCCGGCGGCGCCGGAGCGCTGGTCGGCGGCCTGCTCGGGCCGGTCGGTGCGCTGGTGGGCGGCAGCATGCATTCGAAGGAGGCGAGCACCCTGCTCACCCTTGATGACAACCGTTCCGGCGTGCAGCTGGCGATCGCCGAGGGCAGCGCCAAGAACTGGGACTTCGGCGGGCTGGGCGGCGTGTTCGGCGGCGCGGCCGGCGGCATCGGTGGCGGCTACGCGAACACGGCCGAAGGCAAGGTGATCGTTGCCGCGTTCGTCGACTCCTACAACAACGTGGTCAGGGCGGTGCGCAACTACAAGGCTCAGCACGTCGCTGGCGGTCTCGGTACCGGCGGCAACATGGCGGTGCAGGGCAGCGCCCAGGCCGCGGCGCCGACGGGCAACGGCATGTCGCTGTACCAGGCGCAGGAGAAGCTCAACCGGCTGGGCTTCGATGTGGGCCAGCCCGACGGCAAGCTTGGTCCGCATACGCGCGCGGAGCTGAAGAAGTTCCAGATGTCGCGGCAGATACCTGCCACCGGCGAACTGGATGGCGCCACCGTGGAGCAGCTCAGCCGCTGATCCGCGACAGCGGCCTCGAAGGCGGGCAGCGTCACGCTGCCCGCTTTTCTTTTCTTTCCGGCAGGGGGTGGCGACGGCACGCCGCTTGGGTTAGCGTGCGGGCTCCACATGGGGATGGGGGCATCATGAAGAAGCTGCTCGGCGTGCTGTTGCTTGCCTGGTTCGTCGTCGGCGCGATCCACGCGCAGACGGTGCCGTCGTCCACCGCACCGGCCCCGGCGCGGGCGGTTTCCGCTGTCGCGGCGTTCGACGTGGACGCCGCCACGCAGGCCTACATGGACGAGCTGACGCCGGCGCAGCGGGCCAGTTCCGATGCCTACTTCGAGGGCGGTTACTGGCTGACCGGTTGGGACCTGCTGGTCGCGCTGGGCGTGGCGTGGCTGCTGCTCGGTACGCGGCTCTCCGCGCGCATGCGCAACTTCGCCGAGCGACTCACCCGCTGGCGCTGGCTGCAGACGGCGATCTACGCGGTGCAATACATCGTGCTGACGACCGTGCTGACCCTGCCGTGGGCGCTGTACGAAGGCTATTTCCGTGAGCACCAATACGGATTGTCGAATCTGAGCCTCGGCGGCTGGCTCGGCGAGCAGGCCAAGGGGCTGGCGGTGGGCCTGATCTTCGGCACGCTGGCGCTGGTGCTGATCTACGCGGTGATCCGCCGGGCCACGCGCACCTGGTGGGTGTGGGGCGCCGGCGTGGCCATCGTGTTCGTGATGTTCATGGCCACCATCGCACCGGTGTACATCTCGCCGCTGTTCAACACCTACAAGTCGCTGCCGGAGAGCCCGCTGAAGGAGCAGGTGCTGTCGATGGCGCGCGCCAACGGCATCCCCGCCTCGGACGTGTACTGGTTCGACGCCTCGCGGCAAAGCAAGCGCATCAGCGCCAACGTCAGCGGCATGTTCGGCACCACCCGCATCAGCCTCAACGACAACCTGCTCAAGCGCAGCACGCCCGAAGAGGTCAAGGCCGTGCTGGGGCACGAGATGGGCCACTACGTGCTCAATCACATCTACAAGGGCATCGTGTTCTTCGGCATCATCATCGTGCTCGGCTTTGCCTTCGTGCGCTGGGGCTTCGGCTGGGCGCAGCGGCGCTGGGGCGAACGCTGGCAGTTGCGCGACGTGGGCGACGTGGCGGGCTTGCCGCTGCTCGCGGCGCTGTTCGCGATCTTCATGTTCTTCATGACGCCGGTGAACAACACCATCACCCGCAGCATGGAGGCCGAGGCCGACGCGTTCGGGCTGAACGCGGCGCGCCAGCCGGACGGCTTCGCCCAGGCGGCGGTGCAGTTGTCCGAATACCGCAAGATGCATCCCGGCCCGGTCGAGGAGTTCCTGTTCTTCGATCACCCCAGCGGCTGGCAGCGCATCCACCGCGCGATGGTGTGGAAGGCCGAGCACCTGGATGACCCCCTGGTTCGCCGCCAGGGCGCCGACATACCGCAAGCGGCACGCTGAATCGAGCGCCTGCGCGGCTCAGTCGCGAGGGTTCAGCACTGCACCCGGCCACCCGCAAGCTGCGTGCACGGCTGGTAGGTCGGCGGCCTGGGCGGTGTCCAGCGATGGCCGCGATCGCCGTCGTGGCGCGGATGATCCCGGTACGGCGGTGCCGGCGCGCCCCAGTACAGCGGCGCGTAGTCGTCCACGGGTTGCGAGAGCGCTTCGCGGTACTGGTCGTTCTGTTGGCGCAAGGCCTCGTTCTCGGCCTGCAACTGGCCGCGCTCGGCATCCTGGTCGAGCTGCGCCTGCTGGTGTGCGGCGTCCTCGCGCTGCTGCGCGGCGAGTGCCTCGTCGTAGCGGCGTTGCGCCGCGTCCTCCTGTGCCTGCCGATAGGCGGCCACGCGCTCCTCGTACAGCGCGTCGAGATGGCGGGCGTGGGCATATTTCCTGGCAAGGTCGTCCTGGCCCAGGCGCAGGTAGCGGTCGATCACCTCGCTGTCGTCCGCCTGGTGCAGCAGCTGGCCCTTGCCGTCGGTGCAGGGGCGATCGGTATAGGCCACGCCGCCGCCGGCCTGCGGGCACTTGTAGATGTCCTGGGCGCCGGCCGCCGGGGCCAGCAGCCACAACGCCAGCGCCAGGCCGGGCAGCAACGATGAGGCGATCGAGTCGTTCATGGTGATGGCCACTGTGCGGCAACGCGGCTGGATGCCGCGTGACTGGAAGCTTGCCCCGGGCGCGCGCCTTCGTCCAGCCGACAGGCGCCCGGTTCAGCCGCGCCGCGGGATCTGCAGGCCGCGCGCCACCGCCGGCCGCGCCATGCCGCGCTCCAGCCAGGTGGGCACGTGCACGAGGCGGTCGTAGTCGACCAGCTCGCGCGCCTCGTAGAAGGTGATCAGGTTGTTCACCCAGCCCAGCGTGGCGACGTCGGCGATGGTGTAGTCGTCGCCCATGATCCAGTCGCGGCCTGCGAGGCGGTCTTCGAGCACGGCGAGCAGCCGTTTCGATTCGTTGACGTAGCGCTCCAGCGGACGCTTGTCGGCGATCTCCCTGCCGGCGAATTTGTTGAAATAGCCGACCTGGCCGAACATCGGGCCGATCGAAGCCATCTGGAAAAACACCCACTGGATGCACTCCCAGTGCCGCGCGGGTTCGGCGGGAATGAAGCGGCCGGTCTTGTCGGCCAGATACAGCAGAATGGCGCCGGACTCGAACAGCGCCAGCGGCTCGCCGCCGGGGCCGTCGGGGTCGATGATCGCGGGAATCTTGCCGTTGGGGTTGAGCGACAGGAACTCCGGCGTGTGGCTTTCGTCGTTGGTGATGTCGACCAGGTGCGGCTCGTACGGCAACCCGGTTTCCTCCAGCATGATCGACGCCTTCACGCCGTTGGGCGTGTTGAGCGAATACAGCTGGATGCGTTCGGGGTACCGCGCTGGCCAGCGCGCGGTGATCGGGAAACGGGACAGATCGGGCATGGTGTTTCGTCCTGGTTGCGGATTCGCCCATTGTGCCCCGACGGGCGCAGCGTGCCGTGAAATCAGGCCGCAGCGGCGCGCCCGACCTGCCGCCACGCGCGCAAGCCGATCGCCGCCAGCACCACGAAGCCGGCGTAGAGCACCGAGGTGATCAGCAGGTGCTTGTAGATGTACTCGCCGACATAGATCACGTCGACCGCGATCCACAGCCACCACGCCGCGATGTGGCGGCGGCCCTGCCACCACTGCGCGACCAGGCTGAAGGCGGTGAGTGCCGCGTCCAGCCAGGGCAGTGCGGCGTCGGTCCAGCGATGCATCACGTAGCCGAGCAGCAAGGCGGCGATTGCACCGATCGCCACGTGGCCGATCGCCTGCGTCACCGGCAGCGGTGCAAGTTGCACGCGGCCATCGTCCCCCAGGTTCTGCAGCCAGCGTCGCCAGCCGTAAACGATCAGGCCGGCGAAGGCGAGCTGAAGCAGGGCGTCGGAATACAGCCTGGCGTCGATGAAGATCCAGCCGTAGACCAGCACCGAGAGCAGCCCGACCGGCCAGCACCACGGCCGTCGCCTGGCGGTGAGCCAGACGGCCCAGGCGCTGACCAGCGCACCGGCGAGTTCGATCCAGATCACTGGAAGTCGTAGCTGACGGAGAGCCGCGCCAGCCGCGGCGCGCCCGGGAACAGGTAGCGATCGCCGCCGACCGAACCGGTGTCGCGCCAGTAGAAGTGGTTGAACACATTGTCCACCGACAGCCGCCAGGTCAGCGCGTGGCCGCGCCATGGCGTGGTGTAGCGCAGGCCGGCATCGAACACGTCGTAGGCCGGCACGCGCACGGTGCCTTCGGGCGTGGCGACGTTGGCCGAGGCGTGGCGCCAGCCGCCGAGCAGGCTCAGGGCCGGCGCGAACGGCAGGCGGTAGTCGAGGAACACGGCCGTGCGCAGGCGCGGCACGTTGATCAGCTGGTGGCCCTCATACGAAGGCGTGCCACTGCCTTCGGCGCGGGCCTGGATGACGCTGGCGCTGGCGATCACGCGCAGGTTGTCGCCGATCCGGCCGTTCGCACCCAGCTCGACGCCGGTATGCACTTCATCGCCCTGCTGCACGAAAGTGAATCCTTCGGGCGTGCCGTCCGGCCGGGCGAACTGGTAGGGCTGGTGGATGCGGTAGAGCGCGCCGCTCAGCGCCAGCGCGTCGCTGGCCTGCAGCTTCACGCCGGCTTCGAGCTGGCGCGACAGGCGCGGCCCCAGCGTAGTGCCGCCGTTGCTGGTCCAGTACGGCGCCTCGGTGCCCAACGACAGGCCTTCGCTGTAGCTCAGGTAAACGGTGGTCGGTGCGTTCGGCTGCCACAGCACGGCGGCCTGCGGCAATGCCTTGCGCAGGCGGGTGGTGCGCTCGGGTGCGCCGCCGTCGTCGTAGCTGCGCTCGTGCAGGCGTGCGAGGCGGGCGCCGGCGATCAGCTGCCAGTGCTCGCCCAGGTGCATGCGATCCAGCGCGAACAGCGAGTGCTGCCAACTGGTGAGCCGACGCTCCGAGGGACCGGGCTGGTTGGGCGAGGGGGCGAAGACCGGCGGGTCGAGCTGGTCGATGTTGCCGGTGCCGACGTAGTCGTAGACATAGGCGCGGCGGTCGATGGTGCGGCGGAACGCGCTGGCGCCGAGGCTCAGTTCGTGGCTCAGCGCGCCGGTGGCGAAACGGCCTTCAAGCACGGCGCGGGCCTCGTCGCTGACGCGGGTGTCGTCGGGGCTGCGGAAATCGTAGATGTCGTAGTCGCCGTTCGGCGCGAAGAACCAGCCGGGCACGCTGCCGTCGGCACATTCGCTGGCATAGAAGCAGCCGTAGGCGAACGCCACGTTGTCGTCGATCACGCTGCGGCTGTGGCCGCCGGCGACGCGCACGCGCCAGTCGTCATTGAAGGCATGTTCGACGCGCACGCTGCTGTTGGACGACTGGATGCCCACCGGCTGCTGCCACGGCTGATAGCCGAGCATGCGCGTGGCGTCCGGGTGCGCCGGCAGCGTGGTGCCGCCGAGCAACTGGTAGCCCGACACCGAACGCTGGCCGCTGGTCTGGTAGTTGCCGTCCAGCTCCAGCGTGGTGCGCTCGCTGATCTTCCACTCCGCCGCCAGCGCAAGCATGCTGCGCCGGCCGTCGGCGTGGTGCACGAACGAATGGATGTCCTCGTGGGCCGCGTTGATGCGCACGCCGAACTGCGGCGTGAGCCAGCCGCCGAGGTCGACCGCGACGTGGCGCGAGCCGTGCGAATCGGTGCCCAGGGTGATGCTGCGCACGTCGGCCGGTCGCTTGCTGACGTAATTGACCACGCCGCCGGGCTCCATCACGCCCGCTTCCAGCCCGGCCAGGCCTTTCAGGATCTGCACCTGCTGCACGTCTTCCAGCGGCACCTTCTGCTCGCCGGCGATGGTCAGGCCGTTGCTGCGAAAGCCGGTGGCCGGGTCCAGCACGTAGCCGCGAATCGCGATGTCCTGGTAGTAGCCGACCGGCGCGTAGTTGTCGCCCAGCGCGGCATCCTCGCGGGCCAGCTCGCTGAGCGTGCGGATCTGCCGGTCGTCGAGCTGCTGGCGCGCCACCACGGTGATCGAGGCCGGCGTGTCGTGCAGGGAGGCGCGGCCGTAGCTGTCGATGCCGCTGTCACGCGGATGCTCCGGTGCGTGGCCGCGCACATGCACGGTGGCCAGGTCGACGGCCTGCGGGGTTTCGGGTTGCGCGGTGGCGCTGCCGGTGGCGGCTGCGCTGGTGGCGGCAAGGGCGGCAAGCAGGGCAAGCGTGAGCGGAGTGCGGGTCATCGTCGTCGTCTTCGGGTGATGGACGAAGCGACGGCGAGCCGGCACGTTCGCGAGAACGATTCGACTCTGCAAGCTCCCTACGCCGGTACAAACCGGATCAGGTTCCAAGGGACTCTCTCAGCCCGGCATTTTGCCGGGCACCCCCGCTTCAAGACCGCTATTGAAGCATGGAACGGGGTCCATGCGAACCGGCGGACCTCACGCCAACGCGCGGATGCCGTGCAGCAGCGCCTGTCCCGGCGCCGTGGCGAACCACGCCGCGTGCCCACGCAGGAAGGTGCCCCAGGCGACGTCGGCATGCGCGGGTGCATGCGTGATGGCGTGGAAGTACTCCACTTCGGACAGGGCGAAATCCACGTGCACCAGCGGCAGCAGGTCGGCCAGCAGTTGCAGTTCGTCGCGGGCAAGGGGGCGGATCTCGCGATAGCCCTCGATCAGTGCGCGGGCGATCGGCAGATGGATCGCCGCCGCACCGGTATCCAGCGCCAGCCACGCGATCGCATTGCGTTCGATCGCGGTGGCGAGGTCGAACAACGCGCAGTTCGCGGCGGCCAGGCCGAAATCGAGCACGGCGGTGATGTCGGCATCGTCGCCACGACCGCTCCAGCACAGGTTGGAGGCGTGCCAGTCGCCGTGCGTCCACAGCCGCGGCTGCTGCGCCAGCGTCGGCTGCAGGCGCTCGTGCCATGGCAAGAGCAGGTCGGCGAATTCGCGCTGCCAAGGCCGCCCGTGCAGGTAATCGGCGAGGCCCGGCCGCTGCGGCAACTGCGCTGCCAGTGCCGCGACCGGATCGGCAGCGGCGATCAGTTCGCTGCGCGCGACCAGGATATGCGTGCTGCGTTGGGGCGCGGCATAGTCGGCGCCGGCGTCATGCAGCCGCGCCAGCATGCGGCCGGCGCAGCGTGCGTGGCTGGGGTCCGGCAATGGCTGCCACGAGACCAGCTCGCGGTACAGGTCGATGCCCGCCGCGCGCCGATGCACTTCGTAGACCCAGTCGCCGATCGCGATGGCGGAGTGGCCTTCGCCGTCGCAAAGCACCGCGGCCAGGGGCAGTTCGTGTCGGCGCAGGTGCGCGATGTAACGGTGTTCCTCTGCCAGCGCAGCGGCCGAGCGCACCTGCCGGTGATGGCGCTTGACGAACAGCGTGCCGGCGTCGGTGTCGACCAGGCACGCCGCCGACAGTGGGCGCGGGCTGTGCCAGACGACACGCTGCAAGGCGCCAGCTTGCGGAAAGCGGTGCAGCAGCGAGCGCAGCTCAGGCACAACCAGAGGGGGCCAGTCGGGCGCGATGTCGCTGCCGGCCAGGCCATGCACGAGATGATCGGTGTCTGCAGGGGAGGTCGGCTTTGGCATCCGCACGATTATCGCCCAGCCGTCGCGCCTTTCGGTCGGCGGCGCTTTTCGCGTCTAATGACGCTCTTTGTCCGAGTCCGTGCGCATCCCATGAGTGCCTTGCTGCTGCTGTTCGTCTGCCTGCTGCTCGGCGTCGTGGTGGCGCGTTTCGCGCGGCCGCCGGCGGGCATCGTGCAGGGCATCAACTGGTGGGTGCTGAACGTGGCGCTGGCGGCGCTGGTGCTGGAGCTGATTCCGAAGCTGAAGTTCAACGCCGACCTGTGGTTCGTGGTGGCTGCGATGTGGCTCACCTTCGGCGGCGCGTGGCTGCTGTTCGGCCTGCTCGGCCCGCGGCTGGGCTGGTCGCGGCAGCGCACCGGGTCGCTGATCCTGGTGTGCGGGCTGGGCAACACCGCCTACATGGGCTATCCGATGGTGCAGGCGCTGCACGGCAAGGCCGGCTTGTCGCTGGCGGTGGTCGCCGACCAGCTCGGCGCGTTTCCGGTGCTGGCGTCGGCGGGCATCGTGGTGGCGTCGCTGTACGCGGGTCGTACGCCGCAGCTGCGTCCGATGCTGCGCCGCGTGTTTTCGTTTCCCCCGTTCCTCGCCCTGTTGCTGGGCATCGTGGTGGGCCGTCTCGGCGGCTGGCCGGGGTGGCTCGACGGGGTGTTCGCGCCGATCGGTGCCACCTTGACGCCGCTGGCGCTGTTCTCGGTCGGCCTGCAGTTCAAGTTCCACCCCGGCCAGCGCCAGCTCGGCGCGGCTGCCTGGGGGCTGGGCTGGAAGCTGCTGCTGGCGCCGCTGCTGTGCTGGTTGCTGGGCACGGCGGCGGTGTTGTAGATGGCGGTTACACCCAGCTGAGAGTGCCTA
>NZ_MWIO01000012.1 GCF_004799035.1 Rhodanobacter lindaniclasticus | reverse complement strand
CCTCACGCTTGACCTCCCGCCGTTCCAGCACGTGCCCGGCGCCATCCATCGCGCACACCGAAAACACGCTCTTCGCCAAGTCCACACCCAGGGTTATAGTGCTCATGGAGACTTCCTCTTCTGCTGACGGTTGTGTCGCAACACCATCATGGCCCTCGAGGCCGATAGGGGAGGAAGTCTCTTTTTACTCGTTCAGCACGGGTTGGCGGGTGGCTCGGTATCCATGCAGGTTGTCGTTTCAGGAAGGTTGCCGATGCGCATTCCCTTTTTCGCCGTGATGGTTGCCGTGTCGCTGATGGCCGCACCCGTGCAGGCGCAGGACCTTGCCGCAACCTGCCACGCCAGCAGCAGCTATGACGTGACCTTCAGCCCGCAAGACGTGCTGTTCGATCGCCCCACGCCGGCACCGATGCGGGTGGAGCTGCACGAGGACAGCCTGCGCACCGATGGCGTGGCCGTCGCGCTGACGCCAGCGCAGCAGGACCGGCTGAGCGTGTTCGAGCGCGACCTGCAGGCGCTGGCACCGCGGGTGCGCCAGGTGGCGCGGAACGGTGTGGACATGGCGGCGCAGGCGCTGCGCGAGGAAGTGGCCGGGCTGGGCCTGGCGGCGGCGACCCGGGTCGAGTTCGACCGCCGGCTGGCCGCGCACGTGACCGAACTGAAGCAGCGCATCGCGCGCAGCCAGAGCACGCACGACTGGCAGGGCGACCTGATCCAGCAATACGCCAACCAGGTCAGCGCCGACCTGATGCCGCTGGTCGCCGGCGATCTCGGCCAGCAGGCGATCAACGCGGCGCTGGCCGGTGACATGCAGACCGCCGCGGACTTGCGCGACCGCGCCGGTTCGCTGGCCACTACCTTGCAGCCGCGCCTGCAACAGCGCATGCAGGCGCTGCGTCCGCAGATCGAGGCGCTGTGTCCGTCGATCCAGCGCCTGGCACGGTTGCAGCAAGGCCTGCGCGACGCACACGGCCAGCCGTTGAACCTGCTGCACGTGGACGCAACCTCCGGCGCATCGGCGGCGTCAGCGTCGGATTGAATCGCCGCATCGGCTTGCCCGTGGTGTGCCGCCACGTGAAGATGGACGTCCTTCATCGCAGGCTTCGAACGAGGTGCGCATGGCCGTGCAGCCGCAGGACGTCCTTGATTTCTGGTTCGACCCCGCGCGCGCCGCGCATTGGTTTGCAAAAGACGCCGCGTTCGACGAGCAGATCCGCCAGCGCTTCGCCGTGGCCACCGACGATGCCGCGCACGGGCACTTCGACACGTGGGCCGGCAACCCCGCCGACTGGCTGGCGCTGCTGATCGTGCTCGACCAGTTCCCGCGCAATCTCCATCGCGGCGATGCGCGGGCCTGGGCCGCCGACGTCAAGGCACAGCGCATTGCCTTGACGGGCCTGGCCGACGGTTTCGATCAGGCGTTGCCGCCGCTGCAGCGGGTATTCGCCTACCTGCCGCTGGAGCACGCCGAAGACATGGGCTTGCAGCAGCGTGCGGTGGCCTTGTTCGAGGCGTTGCACGCGCAGGCACCCGCTGCGGAGCGCGCGCGCTTCGCCGAGTTCGTGGACTATGCTCGGCGCCATCGCGAAGTGATCGCGCGCTTCGGCCGCTTTCCGCATCGCAACGCCGTGCTGGGCCGCGACAGCACGGCCGCGGAACGGGAGTATCTGGCGCAACCGGGCGCCGGCTTCTGACCGGTCCGCGGGCACGCGGCATCCGTCACCGACCAGGGAGCAGGTCATGCGCAAGATGTTCGTCGTCGTCCTCATGTTCGTCCTCGGCAACGCCGCGCAGGCGTCCAGTACCTTGCGCGTGGGCAGCCAGGTGCTGGTGGCGGGCGACAGCCAGGAGCGGGTGGTCGAGTTGCTGGGCAGACCCTCGTCGAAAACGCACCCGCATCGCGCGCGACACTCGCGCCGGAGTGTGCAGGTGCTGGAGCGCACCGATGGTGGCGAGCGCTGGCGCTATCGGCGCGACGGCCACATCACCGTGGTGACGATCGTGGATGGCCGCGTGGTCGACATCGACGACCGCAAGCTCTGACGCTGCGCATCATAAGCGCTTCCCCGGTGGCCGATTTGCTAGGCTGTCGCGGCCTTGTCGCAACGAGTCGATGTCATGCACGATTTTCTGGAGCAACTGCTGGGCAGCACGCTTTCCGAGGGCGTCATCCAGGCCGGGTTGAACCTGCTGGTGGCGCTGCTGATCCTGCTGGTCGGGATCTGGCTGGCGGCGCGGCTGGCCAACTTCAGCCAGCGCGCGCTGCAGCGCGCGGCGGTCGACGTCACCCTGGCCGGCTTCCTGCGCAACCTGATCTACGGGGTGCTGGTGGCGGTGCTGATCGTGATGGCGCTGACCAAGGCCGGCGTGCCGTCGGCACCGCTGGTGGCAGCGCTCGGCGCCGGCGGGCTGGCGATCGGACTGGCCCTGCAAGGCTCGCTGAGCAATCTTGCCTGGGGCGTGCTGCTGGTGGTGTTCCGGCCGTTCCGCGTGGGTGATTACGTCAGCGCCGGCGGCACCGAAGGCACGGTGCAGAGCATCAACCTGATGCACACCTTGCTGGTGCTGCCGGACAACCGCGAGGCCACCCTGCCGAACGCGAAGATCGGCAGCGACGTCATCGTCAACTTCAACCGGCGCGGCACGCGGCGCTTCGAGCTGAAGCTGGGCATCGGCCACCGCGACGACACCGACCAGGTGATGGCAGGGATCGTGCGCCTGCTCGACGCGGACGGGCGCGCGCTGAAGGATCCCGCGCCGGGCGTGTGGATCGAGAGCCTGGCCGGCCAGACGGTGAACCTGTTGGTGCGCGGCTGGACGTCGAGCGCCGACGGCTGGATCACGCAAACCGACCTGCTGCGCGCGATCAAGCGGCAGATCGACGCCGGCCAGATCAGCATCCCCACTGCGCCGCTGGATGTCCGGCTGGTGGGCGACAAGGCGGTGCCGGCGCCCCTGCAGGACGCCGGCGACACCTGAGCCTACTGCACCGTTACGGCGTGCCGGTTGTCGCTGGAGACCTTGTCGATCAGTTCGTTGTACGGGTCGATGCCGGCCAGCGCGGGCTTGCCGTCGACGGTGACGGTGATGGTGCCGTCGCCGTCGCCGACCATCCGTTTCTCCAGGTACAGCGGCTTGCCTTCCTTGCCGGCACCTTCGGCTGCGGCGAACACCCCGACCTCGATCGGGAAGTCGATCTTGCCGGGGGTTTCCTTGCCCTTGCCGTCGACGTAGACCTTGCCGGCGTGCACTTTCATGGTCACCTCGTACTTGCCATCCGGCAGTTTCCTCGCGGTGGCGTCGGTCATGCGGTTGTCGAACAGGGTGATCTTCCAGAAGAAGTCGTCCAGCATCGGCTGCCACTTCGGACCTAGCGCGGCGGACAGCGCAGCCATGAATTCACGCGAGGTGGTGTACGGCTGCTGCTGGAAACCCTTGTCGATCAGGAACTGCTTCAGCATCGCGTCGAGCTTGTCCTCGCCGACGTAATCCTGCAGCGCGTAGAACACCATCGAGCCCTTGCGATAGTGGATATAGGCCTGGTTCTCCACCTTGGCCAACGGCTCCTCGGCGACCTTCTCGGTGGCGCGGCCGGCCAGGTACATGTCCAGTTCGTACTTGAGGAACTTGCGCATCTGGTTGGCGCCGTACTTGTGCTTCATCACCATCAGCGAGGAATACTGCGCCAGCGACTCGCTGAGCATGGTCGAGCCCTGCATGTTGGCGCCGATCACCCGGTGCGCCCACCACTGGTGCGCCACTTCGTGCGCGGTGACGTCGTAGACGTAATCGAGCCTGGACTTGTCGCGCAGGTCGGCGATGAAGCCGATCGACTCGGAGAACGGAATGGTGTTGGCGAACGACTGCGCGAAAGTCGCGTAGCCGGGGAACTCGACGATGCGCAGCTGCTTGAACTGGTAGGGCGTGTAATGGCTGTCGTAGTAGTCCAGCGAATCGCTGGCGCTCTCGATCATCCGGTCCACGTTCCAGGCGTGCGCCGGGTTGTAGTACACCGAGATCGCCACGCCGTCGTGCTGCACGCTCTTCACCGCGTAGCGTGCCGACAGGTAGGCGAAGAAATTCAGCATCGGCTGTTCCATCCTGTAGTGGAAATAGCGCCTGCCGTTGGCCGTCCATTCCTTCTGCAGCATGCCCGGCGCCAGCGCGATCTGGTCGGCGGCGGTGGAGACGGTGGTGTCGAAGCTGATCCAGTCGGCGTCGTTGCTGATGTAGGTGTTGGCGCGCGCGGCCTGGTCGCCCAGCGGCGGCATCCGCGGCACGTCCTCTTTCAGGCCGTACTTGCGCCGGTCGTTGCGGTCGGTGAGCTGCACCTGGCTCTGGTAGCCGAACTGCGGCATCACGCGGTTGTTGAAGAAGGTGCCGTTGTGGGCCAGGAAGGTGCCGGAGGCGTCGTTGGTGAAGCCCTTCGGCGCGTACTCCAGGGTGAAGTCGAACGGCATCGACGCGCCCGGCGCCAGCGGCGTCTTCAGCCTGTAGATGGTGAAGCCCAGATCCTTGTCGGCACTGACCGTGTCGTGCGGCGCGAACTCGAGCGACTTCACGGTGAAGTCGTCGGTGAAGTTCACGTACAGCTCGCTGATCGGCGTGGCGTGCTTGTTGACCAGGGTGTAATGGACGCGCAGGTCGAGTTTGCGCCGGTGCGGGTAGATGTCGACATCGGCCTTCACCGCGGTGATCCGTGGCTGCGGCGCGTCCTTGTACTTTGCGTACTTCTTCTCGTAGTCGGCGCGCTGGATCTTCTGCGCCGTGCTGCTTTTGAACTGGTTGAGGACGTTGGTGTTGTAGTAGATCCAGCCGCCGCTGCCGATGAAGGCGGCGAGCGCCAGCGCGAGCGTCACCACCGCCGGGGCGCGCAGCCGGGCGCGGGCCTCGCGCCAGCGTTCGCGCCAGGACTGGCTGGTGCCGCGCACCCAGAACAGCGCGGCCAGCACCAGCAGTACCACGGCGCAGCAGGCCCAGTAGAAATCGAACCACAGCACGCCCTTGAGGAAATGGCCGTAGCCGTTGAGGTCCGAGTACGGCGCACCGGGAGTGGTGCCGTAGTTGTAGATGTGCTGCTCCCAGTGCAGCAGGTCGAAGCCGATCGCGCTGAGCACCAGCCACACGATGGTCAGCAGGTAGCCGAGGAACTTGTTGTTCGACAGTACCTGGAAGAACACCGCCAGCACCGCCAGCAGCACGAACGGGATCGCCTGCAGCGCGAGCGTCTGCAGGTACAGGCCCGGTTCCAGGTGGGTGTAACCGTGGCCCAGCTGCCAGCCGATGCCGACCAGCGCGCCGATCAGCAGGAAGCAGACGATCACCGCCAGCAGGCTGCCCAGCTTTGCGGTCAGCGGCACCCAGTCCGGCACCGGGAACGCGTCGCTGACCTCGGCCGAGCGCTGGCTGCGCTCGCGCCAGACCAGTTCGCCGGCGTAGAAGGTGATGATGATGTAGAGCAGCCACTGGAAGCCGCCCTCGATGTTGCCCAGTACCTGGTGCGTCACCGGGTAAGTCGCGGTGCCGTAGATCTGCCCGGACAGCATGAAGGCGCCGAACAGGTTGGCCAGGCCCAGCGCCAGCATCACCAGGAACGGTACGCCGCGCAGCACGCTGGCCGTGTCGAACGCAAACTGCGTGCGCAGTTGCAGCAGGTGGGCGCGCAGGTTGTTGGCCAGGCTTACCCGCGGCAGCGCCAGCGCGGCGGACACCGCTTGCGGGCGCAGCATCGGCGGCTCCGCCCGCTTCTTGCGTCGCGGCAGCTGCAGGCCTTCGCGGTTGGGCCGGAACAGCAGCGCGGCGAGGCCGAGCAGCGCCACGCTCACGCCCACCCACAGCAGGCGGTTGAACAGCAGCACGCCGGTCAGTGCCGGCAGCGCGTGGTTGCTCTGGTCGGCCGACCAGTAGCGCGTGACGATCGCCAGCGTGCGCCCGCCGAACGGGTCGAGCATCGCCGCGAGGTAATGGTTGTTGACGTCCTTGGTCAGCTGCGCCACCACGCCCTGCAGCACGAAATAGATGATCACCCCGATGTAGGTGGCCAGCAGCGAGCGGGTGGTGGTGGCCAGCAGGTAGAGCAGGGCGGCGATGAACAGCATGTCCGGCAGCACGATCACGCCGAACGCCCAGGCGTAACCGTGCCAGTCCGCCGGCCCCAGCCGTGCCGCGTCGACCCACGGCATCATGCCGCCCAGCGCGATGCCCAGCGCACACGCCAGCATGATCGCCAGCGAGGCGGCGTAGCCGGCGGCGAAACGGCCGCCGAGGTAGGAGCCGCGGCCCATCGGCGTGGCGAACAGCAGTTCCGAGGTGCGCTGGTCGAAGTCGCGCAAGGCGGCGGCGGCGACGAAGATGGTGACCAGGAAGATGCTCAGCACGGTGAGCACGGTGAGCAGGCGCACGATCACCAGCGGCGCGTTGCGCAGCACGTTGCCGCTGGCGCCGCCGAGGATCACCGCGTCGCTGCTGGCCAGCGCAAAGGCGATCGCGCCGAAGGCCAGCGCCACGATCCAGAACAGCGGCGCCTTCAGTTGCTGGCGCAACTCGAAGCGGAATATTTCAAGAAAGGTCGACTGCGAAAACATCATGGATCCCTGTCTGGGCTGGCCTGGTTCGGCGGGTGGTCGGTCGCGCTCAGGCCGCCCGGGCAGTGGCCTGGGCGCGCAGACGGCCGAAGTAGACGTCCTCCAGGTCCGGCGCCACGGCTTCGAAACCCGCTTCGGGCAGCGTGTCGGCCAGCACGTGCAGCAGGGTGCGGCCGCCGGCGAGGCGGGTGGACAGGATCGTCATGCGGGCGCGGTAACCGTCCAGTTCGGCCTTGTCGATGGTGCGGCGCCAGACCCGGCCTTCCAGCGAGCGGATCGCCTCGGCCGGCTCGCCGGCCAGCAGCACCTGGCCCTGGCCGATGATCGCCATGCGCGAGCACAGGTCGGTGACGTCCTCCACGATGTGGGTGGACAGGATCACCACCATCCGCTCGCCCAGCTCGGCGAGCAGGTTGAGGAAGCGGTTGCGTTCCTCCGGATCGAGGCCCGCGGTGGGCTCGTCGACGATGATCAGGCGAGGTTCGCCGATCAGCGCCTGGGCGATGCCGAAGCGCTGGCGCATGCCGCCGGAGTAGGTGCCGAGCTTGCGCTTGCGCACGTCCCACAGATTGACCTGGCGCAGCAGCGCCTCCACCAGCTCGCGTCGCTCGGATTTCACGGTGACGCCCTTGAGCACGGCGAAGTGCTCCAGCATCGCCTCGGCCGAGACTTTCGGGTACACGCCGAATTCCTGCGGCAGATAGCCCAGCAGGCGGCGGGTGGCCTGCTTGTCGGCGAGCAGGTCCATGCCATCCAGCGTGATCGTGCCTTCGTCCGGATCCTGCAGCGTGGCAATGGTACGCATCAGCGAGGACTTGCCCGCGCCGTTGGGGCCGAGCAGGCCGAACATGCCGGCGGGGATGTCCAGCGACACGCCGCGCAGCGCCCGGACGCCGTTGGCGTAGGTCTTGGAGAGGTCACGAAGGATCAGCATGAAAGGTTCCTGTGCCGCGTGCTGCGGCTGGCTATGGCATCAGGGTAGGGCACGGGCACGTCAGCCGCGCCCGCTCAAGGTAATGCATACGCATGCGAATGGAAGGTGCCGTTGGTATGGCCTGGCGCAGCGCCGACCGGGCGTACCGCGCGCGCCTTGGTTATGATTGACGTCTTGACTGGCGCCGCGCCATCCCCGAGCGCCGCACCGAAGCCTTGCAGGAGTCATCAATGGCCGACCTCAAAGAAGCCCGCGTCCCCGACATCGGTCACGATGGCGTGCCCGTCATCGAAGTACTGGTCAAGGCCGGCGACAAGGTCGAGAAGGATCAGAGCCTGGTCACGCTGGAGTCGGACAAGGCCACGATGGAGGTGCCCGCGCCGTTTGCCGGCACCATCAAGGAGATGAAGCTCAAGGTGGGCGACGAGGTTTCCGAAGGCGCGGTGATCGCCCTTATCGAAACCGACGGCGATGTGGAAGCCGACGGCGCAGCCGTCTCCGCGTCCCCCTCTCCCGCCCCGGGAGAGGGCGGGGGTGAGGGTGCGCCCGAAGCGGCGAAGCCGCCAGCTCCCGCGCCTGCTCCGGCTCCCGCCGCACCGAAACCCGCGCCAGCCGCCGTCCAGGGCGCGCACAACGCACCCGAAGGCGACGTGTCGCCGCAGGCGCGCCCGCCGATGGATGCCAGCATCGTGATGCCCGGCGACGCGCCGTATGCCAGTCCCGCCGTGCGCGCCTTCGCGCGCGAACTGGGCGTGGACATCCGCCAGGTCAAGGGCAGTGGCCGGGGCGGCCGTATCCAGCGCGACGATGTCAGCGACTACGTCAAGCACGCGCTGGCCTCCGGCGCGCGTCCCGCGGCCGGTGCGGCCTCGGTGGGCGGCTTGAGCCTGCTGCCGTGGCCGAAGGTCGACTTCGCCAAGTTCGGCGAGATCGAGGAGAAGCCGCTCACCCGCATCCAGAAGATTTCCGGCGCCAACCTGGCACGCAACTGGGCGATGATCCCGCACGTCACCCAGCACGAGGACGCCGACATCACCGAGATGGAGGCGTTCCGCAAGCAGCTCGGCGCCGAGAACAAGGACCTCAAGATCAGCCCGCTGGTGTTCCAGATCAAGGCGGTGGTGGCCGCGCTGAAGCAGTTCCCGCAGTTCAACGCCTCGCTCGACGAATCCGGCGAGAAGCTGATCCTGAAGAAGTACTTCCACATCGGCATCGCGGTGGACACGCCCGACGGCCTGGTGGTGCCGGTGATCCGCGACTGCGACAAGAAAGGCCTGCTCGACCTGGCCCGCGACCTCGCCGAGATCTCGAAGAAGGCGCGCGAGAAGAAGCTTGGTCCGGCCGAGATGTCAGGCGGCTGCTTCTCGATCAGCTCGCTCGGCGGCATCGGCGGCACCTACTTCACGCCGATCGTCAACGCGCCGGAAGTGGCCATCCTCGGTGTTTCCAAGTCGGTGACCAAGCCGGTGTGGAACGGCAAGGAGTTCGTGCCGCGGCTGATCCTTCCGCTTTCCCTCTCCTACGACCACCGCGTCATCGACGGTGCCCTGGCGGCACGCTTCGCCTCGTTCCTGGCCGGCCAGCTGGGGGACATCCGCCGGCTGCTGCTGTAACGGCTCCCCGGTGGCGCCGGTGCAGGCCCTGATGGATCTCCCGCTGGCATCGCCGGCGTGGCTGGTGCTGCCGATGGCGCAGTGGCTCGACAGCAGCCTGCTGCGCGGGGGCGGCTTCAACCTGACGGTGGGTTCGCTCGCCGTCGCCGTCCTGCTGTTCGTGCTGTGCGTGCTGCTGTCGGTGCTGCTGCGCCGGCTGTTGCGGCGTTACGCGCGGCGCTACGAAAGCGTCAATCCCTCTTCGGTGTACGTGGTGGGGCGGCTGCTGCACTACCTGCTGCTGCTCATCGGCACGCTGCTGGCGTTGAATGCCACCGGCATCCCGATGGCGCGGTTCACCGTGTTCGCCGGCGCGCTGGGCGTGGGCCTGGGCTTCGGCCTGCAGGCGATCTTCAACAACTTCGTCTGCGGCGTGGTGCTGCTGTTCGACCGCAGCCTGAAGGTCGGCGATTTCGTCGACCTCGCATCAGGCGTGCATGGCCGCGTGCGCGACATCGGCATCCGCGCCACCCGCATCACCACCAATGACGACATCGACATCGTGGTGCCGAATTCCGAGTTCGTGAATGGACGGGTGGTCAACTGGACCGTGCGCGAGGGCTTTCGCCGCCTGAAAGTTCCGTTCCACGTGGCCTACGCCAGCGACAAGGAAGCGGTGAAGCAGGCGGCGCTGGAGGCGTCGCGCGCGGTGGACTTCACCCTGACCCAGGAAGGCGACAAGGCGCCGCAGGTGCGCCTGGTGGCGTTCGGCGAATGGGCGATGGAGTTCGAGCTGGTGGTGTGGCTCAACGCCGACGCCACCCGTCGCCCCGGCGCCGCCATTGCCGCGTACAACTGGGCGCTGCATGACGCGCTGCTGGCGCGCGGCATCCGCATCCCGCTGCCGCAACGCGACGTGCGGCTGTTCCAACCTGTGTCCGATACCGCTGTCCCCTGATCCGCGGCCGGCGCCCCGCGCGCCGGCTGCCCGCAACCGCGAGGAAATACCCATGGCCAACACCATCGAAATCAAGGTTCCCGACATCGGCGGCCACGACAACGTCCCGGTGATCGAGGTGCTGGTGAAGGCCGGCGACACGGTCTCGAAGGACCAGAGCCTGGTCACGCTGGAATCGGACAAGGCCACCATGGAGATTCCTTCCAGTGCTGCCGGCGTGATCAGGGAACTCAGGCTCAAGGTGGGCGACGAGGTGTCCGAGGGGGCCGTGATCGCCATATTGGAAACCGATGGCCATAAGGAAGCCGACGGCGCAGCCGTCTCATCGTCCCCCTCTCCCGTTCCGGGAGAGGGCAGGGGTGAGGGTGCGGGGGCGCGGAGGAGCTTCAGCGAAGAAGCGGACAAGAACGCACACTCTGCCGCGAGCACCCGCCCCTCACCTCAATCCTCTCCCCAGAGGGGAGAGGAGGCGAAGGTGCCGCAAGCGGCAGCTTTATCTGGAAAGAAGCCGGACATCGAATGCAAGCTGGTCGTGCTCGGCTCCGGCCCCGGTGGCTACAGCGCCGCGTTCCGCGCTGCCGACCTCGGCGTCGACACCGTGCTGGTCGAGCGCTACGGCACGCTCGGCGGCGTCTGTCTCAACGTGGGCTGCATTCCGTCCAAGGCGCTGCTGCATGCCGCCGCGGTGATCGACGAGGCCGCGGCGATGGCCGCGCACGGCGTCGCGTTCGGCGCGCCGAAGATCGACCTCGACAAGCTGCGCGGCTTCAAGACCAAGGTGGTCGGCCAGCTCACCGGCGGCCTCGCCACGATGGCGAAGCAGCGCAAGGTGCGCGCGCTCGTGGGCACCGGCATGTTCGTGTCGCCGCACGAAATGGAAGTCCATACGGCCGAAGGCACGAAGCTGCTCCGCTTCGAGCATGCGATCATCGCGGCCGGTTCGCAGGCGGTGCGGCTGCCGATGTTCCCGTGGGACGATGAACGCGTGATGGATTCCACCGGCGCGCTGGAATTGAAGGACATCCCGAAGAGCTTGCTGGTGGTCGGCGGCGGCATCATCGGCCTGGAGATGGCCACGGTGTATGCCGCGCTGGGCAGCGCGGTGACCGTCGTCGAGTTCATGGACCAGCTCATTCCCGGCGCGGACGCCGACCTGATCAGGCCGCTGGCCAAGCGCCTGGGCGGCAAGCTCAAGGGCGTGCACCTGAAGACCAAGGTGGTGACGGCCAAGGCGACGAAGAAGGGCATCGAGGTCGGCTACGAAGGCGACAGCATTCCCGAGACCACGCTGTTCGACCGCGTGCTGGTCGCCGTGGGCCGCTCGCCGAACGGCAACAAGATCGGCGCGGACAAGGCTGGCGTGGCGGTGACCGAGCGCGGCTTCATCAACGTCGACACGCAGATGCGCACCAACGTGCCGCATATTCACGCCATCGGCGACCTGGTCGGTCAACCGATGCTGGCGCACAAGGCCACCCATGAGGCGCACGTCGCGGCGGAGGCGGTGGCGGGGCTGAAGAGCCACTTCGACGCGCGGGTGATCCCGTCGGTCGCCTATACCGACCCGGAAATCGCCTGGGTCGGCGTGACCGAGCGCGAGGCGAAGGAAAAGGGCCTGAGGGTCGGCGTGGGCAAGTTCCCGTGGGGCGCCTCGGGCCGCGCCATCGGCATCGACCGCACCGAGGGTTTCACCAAGCTGATCTTCGACGAGGACACCCACCGCATCGTCGGCGCCGGCATCGTCGGCGTGCACGCCGGCGACCTGATCTCCGAGCTGGCGCTGGCGATCGAGATGGGCGCCGAGGCGGCCGACATCGCGCTCACCGTGCACCCGCATCCGACCCTGGGCGAGTCGGTCGGCATGGCGGCGGAAGTCTACGAAGGCACCATCACCGACCTGTACGTGCCGAAGAAGAAATAAGCGCGTCATCCCTTGCCGTTTCCGTCATCGCCCCGCAAACCGCCTGACCACTGAATCCTTTCCACGGTAACGAATTTCATGAAGCTCTCGGTTCCGTTCGTGCAGTTGCCCGTCCAGTTCGACCACGGCCGCCTGCTCGAGGAAATGCGCGCACTGGATCCGTCGAGCTGGATGGAGCACCCGCAGAAATTTCCCGGCAATTTCGCGTTGCCGCTGATTTCCGTGGGCGGCGATCCGCTCAGCGACGCGATCGCCGGCCCGATGCGGCCGACCCCGAACCTGCAGCGTTGCCCCTATCTGACCCAGGTACTGCATCGCATCGGCGCGGTGTGGGGGCGCACCCGGCTGATGAAGCTCAGTGGCGGCGCGGAGGTGACCCCGCATGCGGACATCAGCTACTACTGGCGCCAGCGCGCCCGGGTGCATGTGCCGATCGTGACCAAGCCCGGGGTGCGGTTCATGTGCGGAGACCGCGAGGTCAACATGGCCGCCGGCGAATGCTGGATCTTCGATACCTGGCGTCCGCATCGGGTGATCAATGCCGCGGATGACGAGCGCATCCACCTGGTGGCCGATACCGTCGGCAGCGAGTCGTTCTGGGACATGGTGGGTCGGGGGCGTGCACCCGGCCAGGGTGCGTTCGACGGTTGGCGCGCCGAGCCCTTCCTGCCGACGTCGAACGACATCGCCGAGCTGGCCTATGAATCGGTCAACGTCCCCGAAGTGATGACACCGTGGGAAATGCGCGAACACCTGATGTTCCTGCTCGGCGAGGTGCAGCCGCACCCGCAACTGGGGGCGGCGCAGCAGGCCGTGGCACGTTTTCTCCCCGCCTGGTTCGCGTTGTGGGCGCAATACGGCACCGACCAGGCAGGCTGGCCCCGCTATCGGGCGCTGCTCGATGGCCTCGACGAGCTGCTGGGGCGGGTCGCCGCGCCGTTGCAGTTGAAGAACGGCGCGCAGTTCGTGGCGTGCGCGCGCGCAATGATCATGGACGTGGCCCTGGCCGACCGCAGCAAGAATCTCGGCGCCTATGAACCGCGGGCGCCGGCCAGCGCGAGCCCGGCCAAGGCGACCGCGTCGCGTCCCGGCAGGGACCCCGATTTCGATCGCCCGGTATTCGTGGTGTCGTCGCCGCGCTCGGGTTCGACCTTGTTGTTCGAGACGCTGGCGCAGGCGCCGGGCCTGACCACCATCGGTCGGGAAAGCCATGCGCTGATCGAAGGCATGCCGGCGCTGAATGCCGGCATGCGCGGCTTCGAGTCCAATCGCCTCACGGCCGTCGACGCGACGCCGGCGGTCACAGGCGAGTTGCGCCAGCGACTGCTGGCCGAGCTGCGCGATCGCGAGGGCCGGCCGCCGGCGCAGCGTCCGATCCGGGCGATGGAGAAGACGCCGAAGAACGCGTTGCGCGTGCCGTTCCTGGCGCAGGTGTTTCCCGAGGCGCATTTCGTCTACCTGTATCGCGACCCGCGCCAGACGTTGAGCAGCATGATCGAGGCGTGGCAGTCCGGAAACTTCCGCACCTACCATGATCTTCCCGGCTGGCAGGGATTGCCGTGGTCGCTGCTGCTGGTACCCGACTGGCGCGAGCTGAACGGTCGGCCGTTGCCGGAAATCGTGGCGGCGCAATGGGAAAGGACCACGCGCATCCTGCTGGACGACCTCGACGCCCTGCCCGCCGAACGTCGCCACGTGGTGCGCTTCGACGCGTTCCTGGCCGACCCGGGCGGGCAGATGCGGCAGCTGTGCGATGACCTCGGGCTGGCATGGGATCGCGCACTTGCCGGCACGTTGCCGCTGTCACGCCATACGGTGTCCCCGCCGGATACGGAAAAGTGGCGGCGGCATGCCGACCTCATCGAGCCGTTGCTTCCAGCATTGCAGGACACCATCGATCGGGCCAACCGTTTCATCGCGGAGCACGAAGCGGCTCGCGCCTGACGAAGCGGTGACATCCACGCGGCGGGCAGGGGCCTGACGCTTCCGCGGGATGGTCCGGGGACCGCGGCCGGCCCCGGCCTAGCGGCTCAGTCCGTCTTCTTCGGCGGGTGCAGTTGCCATTGGCCGATCAGCCACGAGGCGCCAAGGCAGCCAGCCAGCGCCAGCAGCCAGCGGGTGGCCGCCGAATGCGGGCTCGGCAGCAGCGTGACGAAGGACGGCAGCCAGGTGCTGCCGTAGATGGCCGCTACCGCCGTCGCCGCCGCGACCAGCACGATGCCCAGCGCCAGCGTCAGCATGGATTCGAGCGAGCCCTCGGAAGCCGCCCGTCGGGTCGGAGCCGGTGCGATCCGCGCGGCCACCTGCCGTGCAAAATCCGCGGGCAACGCGTCCGGCAGCGGTTCACGCAGGGTGCGCGCGAGCAGGCGGTAGCGCCGGCTGCGTGCGTCGTCGCCAGCGGGGTCGAGCTGCAGGCGCTCGCGGCGCGTGGCGTTTTCCTGCGCCAGCCATTCGTGCTCCTGCGCGGCGTCGTCGAAGGGCGGGATGTGGTCGTCGATGTGCTGGATCATGCTGCAACTCCGGTCCGTGTTTCGAGCGCACCGCGCAGGCGCAGGCGCGAGCGGAACAGGTGGCTCTTGATGGTGCCGTTGGCCAGTCCGGTCATCCGGGCGATCTCCGGAATGGTGGCCTCTTCGAGGTAGTACAGGGTCAGCACGGTGCGCTGCAGGGGCGGCAACTGCTCGATCGCCTCATGCAGGTGCCGGCAGGTCTCCTCGTCGGCGCAGGCGGCTTCCAGGTCGAAGCCGTCGCCGACGTTTTCCAGCAATGCGCTGTCGTCGGCGCTGCCCTTGTCGACGAGGGGAATCCGTTTGTGCTCCAGGTGCCGCAGCGCGATGGTGTAGGCCACGCGGCCGATCCAGGACTTCAGCGCGCTCTCGTGGCGGTACTGGTGCAGGCACTGGTGCACGCGCAGGAAAGTGTCCTGGCACAGGTCGCGTGCGTCCTCCGGGTTGCGCACCATGCGCTGGATGATGTGCCAGCACAGCCCCTGGTGCTCGCGCACGAGGCGTTCGAACGCGCCCGGCCGATTGGCCAGCACGGCGTCGACCAGCTCGCGGTCGTGGCTGCTGCGGATGTCATCCATGGGGCAATGGATACGTGCGGGCGGGAAACGGTTGCGCCCATCTTGCTGCAACCGTTCGGTGAAAGCCCGTATCCAAGCTCATGAAGGTCCACCATCCGCCACCGAGGAGTCACCCATGAATTTCGAAGCCCTGATCCCGATCAGCCTGTTCGTCTGCATTGCCTATGCCATCAAGGTCGTGGTCGACGCGCGGGTGCGCCAGCGCATGGTTGCCGCCGGCGGTTCGGCGGATCTGGTCGACTCGGTGCTGCGCGACGAGGAACTGCGCCGCCGCCATTCCTCGCTGCGCTGGGGCATCGTGCTGCTGGCGCTGGCAGTGGGTTTCGGGCTGATCCAGTGGTTCGGCTGGCAGGAAGTCACCCCGGGCATGATCGCCGTGCTGGCCGGCGTGACGGGCCTGGGCAACCTGGCGTTCTTCGCGATCTCGCGCAAGCTGGGCTGAAACTGGTTCAATGGCGGGCATCGCCGCATCGGCGGCATGCCCACCCGAAGAGCCGGACGCGTGAACGAGCAAATGTTGTTCAATCTGGTGGACCTGGCCGGCACATTCGCGTTCGCGATCAGCGGCGCGACCGCGGCCAGGCGCAGCAACCTGGATCTGTTCGGCATCCTGGCGATCGCCTTCATTACCGCCTGCGGCGGCGGCATCGTGCGCGACCTGTGCATCGGCGCGATCCCGCCGGCGGGCCTGTCGGACTGGCGCTACCTGTTCACCGCCGTGGTCGCCGCGCTGCTGACCATCGTGGCCTATCCGTGGGTGGAGCGGCTGACCTATCCGGTGCGGCTGTTCGATGCGATGGGGCTGGGCCTGTTCGCGGTTTATGGCGCGCACAAGGCGCTGCTTTACGGCAACAACGCCGAAGTGGCGATCCTGCTCGGCGTCGTCACCGCCGTCGGTGGCGGCATGGCACGCGACGTGTTGCTGGCGCGGGTATCGATCGTGCTGGAGCGGGAAATCTACGCGTCGGCCGCGTTGATCGGCGCGGCGCTGACCGTGCTGGGCGAATACCTCGACTGGCCCGCCGTGTGGGCGACCTGGTTGCCGATCGTGGTGTGTTTCGGCCTGCGGTTCCTGTCGCTGCACCTGCACTGGAATCTGCCGCGCTTCGGTCGCCGCGACTCGCACTGAGCCGGCGCCTGGCGTGGCACGGCCGCACGGGTGACCGCCATCGGACACCTTTGCCCGGCCGGCACCGCATGCTAGTTTTCCCGATTCGGGCGGGGAGCCCGCATTTCAGGGAACCGCTACATGACAGCAGCCTGCGTGCGCATCGAGTCCGTCACCAAGCGCTTTTCCGGACATACGGCGGTGAACCGCCTGTCCATGGAAATCCCCGGCGGCGGCATCTTCGGCCTGCTTGGCCCCAACGGTGCGGGCAAGTCCACCACCATTCGCCTGATCATGGGCATCCTGGAGCCGGACGAGGGCAAGATCGTGCTGTTCGACTCCCCGCGCAACAGCCGCGCGTTGTCGCAGCGCATCGGCTACCTGCCGGAGGAGCGCGGCCTGTACAAGAAGATGAAGGTGCTCGACCACCTGATCTTCCTCGGCGAGACCAAGGGCATCGGCCGCGCCGACGCGCGCAAGCGCGCGCAGGCCTGGCTGGAGCGCCTCGGCGTCAGCGACTGGGCCCAGAAGAAGGTCGAGGATCTTTCCAAGGGCATGCAGCAGAAGGTGCAGTTCGCCGGCGCGCTGCTGCACGAGCCCGAGCTGGTGATCCTTGACGAACCGTTCTCCGGTCTCGACCCGGTCAATGCGCAGGTGATGAAGGACATCGTGGTGGCGATCGCCGCCGAGGGCCGCACCGTGCTGTTCTCCACCCACGTGATGGAGCAGGCCGAGCGCATGTGCGACCGCATCGCGATCATCGCGCGCGGCGAGATGGTGGTGAACGGCACGGTGGCGCAGGTCAAGGAGGATTTCGGCGGGCGCCACGTGGCGCTGGGCTTCACCCACGACAAGGCGCGCGCCGCGAACATCCTGGCCGATCGCGCGCTGATCGCCCGCGTCGACGATTATGGTGCCTCCGCCGAGCTGCAGATGGCCGATGGCGCCGACCCCGAACAACTGCTCGCGGCGCTGGTGCGCGAAGGCGTCGGCCTGCGCCGGTTCGAGGTGGTCGAACCGTCGCTGCATGCCATTTTCATCGCCAAGGTCGGCGCCGAAGCCGCCACCGCCCACGCCGGAGTCGCCGCATGAAGAAGATCATTGCCGTTGTCCGCCGCGAGTTCGTCGAACGCGTGCGCACCAAGGCGTTCGTGATTTCCACCGTGCTGCTGCCGGTGTTCATGGTGGCGATGGTGCTGTTGCCCGCGCTGATGATGAGCGGCGGCGACCGCACCAGCCGCGTGGCGCTGGTGGATGCCTCCACCACGAATCTCGGCCAGCGCGTCAGCCAGGCACTCGGATCGGAAAAGATCGGCAAGGGAGCCGACGCCAAGTCGCGCTACACCGTGCAGGTGTTTCCGGCTACCGGCGATGATCTTGCCAAGGTGCGCGACGGGCTGATCGCCGAGACCGGTTTTTCCAGCAGCAAGAAGAAGGATGGCTGGAACGGCGTGCTGGTGCTCACCGACGAGACGCTGGCCACCGGCAAGCTTGCCTACTACGGCGGCAATGTCGGTTCGCTGGAAGCTATGAGCAAGTTGCAGCGCGTGGTGTCGAGTGCGCTGACCGGCGTGCGCCTGGCCAAGTCCGGCGTGGATACGGCTCTGCTCAAGGAGGCGATGAAGCCGGCCGACATGGACACCACCAAGGTCACCGACGGCAAGCAGACCGGCCAGAGCGGCACCGAGTCGTACCTGATCGCGTACTTCATGGGCTTCATCCTGTACATCGCGATCCTGATCTACGGCCAGCAGACGATGACCTCGGTGATCGAGGAAAAGACCTCGCGCATCATGGAGGTGCTGACCTCGTCGCTGACCCCGTTCCAGATGCTGCTGGGCAAGGTGCTCGGCGTGGGCCTGGCCGGGCTGGCGCAGATGGGGATCTGGGGCGGCACCGCGCTGGTGCTAAGCAGCCAGCGGTTGCCGCTGGCCGGCATGTTCGGCATGAGCGCCGATGCGGCGCAGAGCTTCCCGATCCCGAGCATGCCGCCGGGGTTGCTGGTGGTGTTCCTGCTGTATTTCGCGCTGGGTTTCATGCTCTACGGCGCGCTGTACGCGGCGATCGGCGCGATGTGCAACACGATCCAGGAGACCCAGCAGTACGCGATCTTCGTCACCGTGTTCATCATCGTGGGCTTCTTCGCGGTGTTCGCCCTGATCAAGGACCCGACCGGTCCGCTTGGCGTGACGATGTCCTACGTCCCGTTCTTCGCGCCGTTCACGATGCCCGTGCGCTGGTCGCTGACCTCGGTGCCGCCCATGGAACTGGTGTTGTCGCTGACGCTGATGGTGCTCGCCCTGCTGGCCTGCGTGTGGCTGGCCGCGCGGATCTACCGCACCGGCATCCTGATGTACGGCAAGAAGCCGTCGTGGGGCGAGCTGTGGCGCTGGATCAGGGCGTGATGCGGGTTCAGATGCGGTAGGCGACGGTCTTCATCAGCATCGAGCTCACGTGCATCAACTGCGGCAGGGGAAATGGCAGCTCGATGCCGCCACGCTGCTGCGCGGCTTCGGCGTGGCGGATCTCGTCGGCCTGCATGGTGGTCAGCACCGCGCGCGAGCGCGCATCCTGCGGCGGCAGCTTTTCCAGGTGTTCGGCCAGGTGGGTTTCCACCTGGCGTTCGGTTTCCACCACGAAACCGAGGCTGAGCGGGTCGCCGGCCAGTGCGGCGGCGGCACCGATGGCATAGCTGCCGGCGTACCACAGGGGATTGAGCAGGCTGGGGC
The DNA here is from genome assembly GCF_004799035.1 of Rhodanobacter lindaniclasticus. Taxonomy (GTDB): domain Bacteria; phylum Pseudomonadota; class Gammaproteobacteria; order Xanthomonadales; family Rhodanobacteraceae; genus Rhodanobacter; species Rhodanobacter lindaniclasticus. The sequence goes on along the minus strand of NZ_MWIO01000012.1, from coordinate 170 downwards.
GGCTGTGCAGTTGCTGCAGGCGTTCGGCGCACCAGGCCAGGTGGTCGGTCTCCTCGCTCGCGGCGTGCAGCAGGTGTTCGCGGTTGTCGGCGTCGCGCGCCAGCGCGGCCTGGCCCACGTAGAGCGCCTGGGCGCAGACCTCGCCGGTGTGGTTGACCCGCATCAGGCCG
>NZ_MWIO01000011.1 GCF_004799035.1 Rhodanobacter lindaniclasticus | reverse complement strand
GACGACGCTGAGCGAATGAGGTCTACTGGCGCGGTTTATACCCTGGTCCGAGTCGGCACCATCGACTCAACAAGACCGTCTAAGGAAATGCAGTCTGGCAACGTTCGACGCCGCATCAAACTGACCACGCAGCACGCAGGACAAACCGATCACCAGCAGTCGCCCGAAAGCTCAGGGCAAAAGCATCATGCGCCCGGGGTTGACGGGAAGTCTCCTAAGGAAATGCCGTGCCGCTCAGGCGCCTTCAAACGGCTTGGCTCGGCGCAGTCCTTCGCCCACCGCGGAAATACTCCCGGCGCCCACCGCGTCGGCGCTGTCCCCGCTGTCGAGCTTGCCGGCCCACGCCGGCATGACGCGCGGCCCTGGGAGATAGCGATGCCACACGCCATACCGCGGCTCCGCTCCCGACGCGAAAGTGAACGCCACCGGGACCCGAACCAGCCAATGGGGCGACGTGGCGCCACTCGCCGGAGCCGGCACGTTGAATGTCCAGTCGCGCGCTGCGCTCACCGCGGCCTGGGCGAGCGCATGGCGCCAGCGACCCATCTCGCGGTCGCCGCCGACGACGCCCAGATTGACCTGTTCGGCGTCGACATGCTGCACCCGCCCCACGTGATCGATCGCCAGCAACAGGTAAACCGTACCCCAGGCCCGCGCATTGGCGGCCAGTGCCGGGTAGGCGGGAGGGGGCCGCCGCTTGTAGCTGATCGGCGGGCTGTCGGCGGCAGCGTGGGACGACGGCCGACCGAAATTGGTGCCGGCAACGCTCAGGGCAAACTCGTCGTTGCCCAGCGGCTTCGCCACCACACGCAGATCCATCGCCGCCTGGGCAATCACCGGCTGGCCAGCGCGAGCGACCGGCTCGAACCGCCACTTGGGCACGTTGCGGGCGATCAGGTTCACGACTTCTCGCGGCAGCTGTTCCGGGTGGTCCACGAGATAGCTCTTCACGCTGCCGTCCGCCGCCACCGTGATCGAACCGCGAACCAGCATGCTCGCCTGCATCTGCTCGCTTGCGGCACGCGGCCCTGCAGCCAGCGCAACCCCCGCCAGCATCATGCACAACAAACCCGGCATTCCGTACTTCATGCGTTGCGTCTCCCTGTCATGGATGGAGTCCTGCCGATGTCACGTCAGCCAGGTGTCAAGCGCAACGGCCTCGCATCAGCGTGCCAGTGCTCGATGCGTCACCAGTTCACGGTCCCGCCAGCGGTGTCGTCAATCGCAGCCCGTGGCCGACCTCGGCAAGGCTGCCCGTCGGAACCGCACTGGGATCACCCGCCCCGCCAGCTGACTCGGCCCACGCGGGAACGCTGCGCGGTCCCGGCACATAGGCATGCCATTCGCCATAATCCCTCGACGGTTGCATGGAGCCACCAGGAAGAACCTCGAACTGGATGGGCACCTGCGCCAGCCATGAAGACTTGGCAGCATCCGGGCCAGTGGTCGGAAGATTGAACGTCCATTGCCGCACGCCGCGAATGGCTGCATTGGCGAGTTCGATGCGCCACCATTTCATATCGTAGTCGTCGGCATAAGTGGCCAGATCGACCTGCTCGGCAGCAGCCTTCTCCACCTTTCCTTGGCGATTCACCTGAAGCAGCAGGTAGACCGTACCGCTTACGTGTGCCCTGGCAAGGCGCTGCGGATAATCGGGCGGCGGCTGCCGCCTGATGGTGAGGGTTTCCCCGCTGGAACCGCCCGGCGACGCCGGCGTATCAAACTCGGCCGCGGCAAGACGAACCTGGTACCGGTCCTTTGCCCGCTGGCTGGCGACCATGCGCAGGCTCATGTTTGCCCTGACCTTCGCCACCGGGGCTGCACCCGTTTCGGCAAGCTCAAACTGCCAACCGGAGACCGACTGATCAATGAGCTTGACCACACCAGGCGGCAGCTTGGATGGCTGATCCAGTTCGTACTGCTCCACCTTGCCCGTAGGTGCGATCTCCACCCAACCGGTAACCAGCAAGCTGGCCTCCACCCGGGGACGGTCTCCAGCCGGCGTGGCGGCCATGGCCATACCGGACAAGAGCACACAACACCAACCCAGCGAAACGCGCTTCATCGTTTGTCCCCTTGATGCCAAACCTTGGCCGAGTCTAGCGCCGCGAATGAAACTGCATGCGCACCGCCGGCGTGCCCAGGCGCCAGCTCAACCACAGCAGCACCGGCACGGCGAGGCCTTTCAGCACGAGGGCGAGCAGATAGCTGCGGCGTGCGTGCAGCACGGCCTGCTGCAGGGCGGCCTGGTCATGCAGCTGGCCCAGGGCGTCGCGGCTGGCCTGCAGCAGTTGCGGCCATTGCGCCAGCATCGCGCCGCCGCTGGCCAGCATCCACAGCGCCAGCACCGCGGCGGCCACGCGCATGGCCGGGCGCGCCCAGGCCTGGCGCAGGATGCAGCCGGCGCACAGCACGATCAGCACGAATGCGGCTGTCAAATACGCAAGGTCCCAGGCCAGCAGGCGATACAGCGTGTGCACGGCGGTGCTGTCCGGCGCGTAGGCGTGGCGCTGGCCCCACAGCAGTTGCGCGTGGGTGAGGTACTGCACGCAACCGAACGCCGCCAACAACAGCAGCAACCACACCAGCACGCGCCACAGCATGAAGCGGCGACCGCGCGACAGCGGCTCCGCACGCATCGCCACCGGCATCAGGGCGCCGCCTTGAGTGAGTCCAGGTCCGCCAGCACCTGGGTCGAGTTCTTTTCCGGGTCGACGTCTGGGTAGACCTTGGCGACGCGGCCCTGCGGATCGATCAGGAAGGTGGTCCGCCTGGCGTAGTGCATGCCCAGGCGAGAGACGAGCACGCCATAGGCGGTGGAGACCTTGCGGTCGGCATCGGACAGCAAGGGGAACGGCACGCGGTACTTCGCGGCGAACTCGGCGTGGGACTTGACGTCGTCCAGGCTCACGCCGACCACGCCGGCACCGGCCTGGCGCAGCTTGGCGATGTCATCGCGGAACGTGCATACCTCGGTGGTGCAGCCGGGGGTGAAGTCCTTCGGGTAGAAATACAGCACCAGCCAGTGGCCGTGGTAATCGGCGGGACTGCGCCAGTGGCCAGCCTGGTCCTGCAGACGGAAGGCCGGGGCGGTCTGGCCCACCTGCGGGCTGGCGGCAAACGCCGGCGCCACGAAGGCGCACAACAGCGACAGGATGATGAGACGCGCGAGGCGGCGCATGGCGGTTTCTCCACGATGGAAGACGGGATGACCCAGGCAGTGTAGCGCCGCTGAAAAGACGAAGGCGCCCGAGGGGCGCCTTCGTGGCCCGCGCTGCAGGAACGATCAGGGGCGACTGATGGTGAACTTGCCTACCGAGACGCCCAGGTTGACGCCCTCGCCGGTACCGGCCAGCGCCAGCGAGACGGTGCCCTTGGTCAGCACCTGCGCCTGCGAGCTCTTCACCACGCCGGCCTCGGCGCCGGCCTGGGCGTAGTCGCCGAAGACATCGGCGATGCCGTGCACGTTGCTGATCTCGCCCTTGCCGCCGTTGATGCGGTACTTGCCGGCGGTGAGGCCGCCGCCGACCACGGCGATCTTGACGTTGGCGTGCTGGCCGTTGTCGCAGGTGATGCTGCCGGTGCCTTCGGCATGCTTGTACAGCAGCGACCAGCCGGACAGGTTGTAGACCATGTCGCATTTCACGCTGGCGTCGGCGGCATGGGCGTTGCCGGCCGGCAGCACGGTCATCGCGCCGGCGCAGGCCAGCACCAGGGCAGCCATTCCAAAGGTGGACTTGATCATGGGCTTTGCTCCTTAGTGATGTGGGGGGATGGGAGGCGGCACCGGTCTCTGGCCGCGGTGGCCGCCCGCTCGTCGCGCTGCGGCAACGACGTGCAAAGCGTGTGCATCGTCGCGTGACAATCGCGTGCAGGGTGATGAACCGCCGTTCATCTGCGGCACGCTGCGGCATGCCGGTTGCCTCGCGACGTGCGCTCGCCGTAGGGTGGAGGTCGCAGCGCAAGGAGATCGAGATGATCAAGTATTCCCTGGTGGGTTACGACGGCTCGGACGCGTCACGGCGGGCATTCCGGTTCGCGGTCGAGCTGGCCCGCTGCACCGGCGGCCGCGTGCGGGTGGTGTGGGTGCTGCAGGTCAGCGAAGGCGGCGCCGACGCCTGCGCGCTGATGATGGCCGACTCCGGCACCCAGCGCGCGCAGGAGCTGCTGGCCGAGCTGACCACGACCGTGCCGGACTCGGCGGAGCTGGTGGACATCGAACTGACCCACGGCAGCCCCGGCGACGTGCTGCTCAGCCAGGTCGACGAGCACGGCGTGGACCACATCGTGATCGGCCACACCGAACGCGGCGCGCTGGCGCGCTGGCTGCTTGGCTCGGTCTCCGGCAACGTGCTGGCGCGCGCGCACGTGCCGGTGACGATCGTGCGCTGAGAGAGTCTCTCAATGATCGGCCGCCGCCGGCGCTTCGCGTGGTTCGGCGTCGATCTTGCGCTGCGCCTCCTGCGTGACGCGCAATTGCTTGACGTCGACCGGCCGGATCTGCGTGATCATGCACGGCATGTATGACCGCCCGGTCAACACCTTGTCGAAGCGGGTGAACACGGTGCCGGAACTGGAAGTCAGGCCGATCGCCTGGGTGAACCGCAGGTTCTGGCAGGGGCCGTCGAGATCCAGCAGCCACGCTTCGCTCGGCCGGGTGTACACCACCACCTGGCTGTCACCCAACGGTTCCCACGACCACAGGGTGAAGAAATGGAAACTGCGCACGGGCGTACCGGCGGCGCTGGCGTAGGCCTCCTGGCGCTGCTGTTCGCGCTGCGCCAGGGGCACGCTGGAGCAGGCCGCCAGCACGGCGACCAGCGCGAAAACGATGCAGGAACGGAACATGGACATGGTCGATCCTCGACAGCCAAGGTATCACCGACAACGCGCAAGAACGGATGGCGTGTACCGCGTCGTGCTCAGCGTTTGGCTGCCTTGCCCACCGGCTGCCACCTGGCGGGGTCGAAACCGCCGACTTCGTAGACCAGGCGGCGGTCCCTGGTGCCATCCACCAGGGTCACGTCCAGCTCCAGCTTGCGGGTCTTCTCCAGCAGCGCGATGAAGGCCTTGTCGTCGCGGATCATCAGCGCAGGTTCGCCGCCGTCCGGGGCGAACGCCTTGATCCGCACCGGCTTGCCGTCGGCCCGGCCGGCGATGGTGCAGTTGCGGCGGCACACGAAGCCGGGCTTGCTGCCGTAGAGGAAGGCACTCTGACCCCAGCTGGTGTGCCGGCGCAGCACCAGGCGCACTGGCTCGCCATCGTCGCCCTCGCTGTAGATGCTCGCCGTCGATTGCGTGCCGCCGGCCATCGGCGCGACCTGGTAGGTCCACAGCGCGGCCAGCCGGTTCTTCTCGCTGTTCTCCTTGTAGCGCTTCTCGATCGCCGGCAGCGTCTGCATCACTTCCTTCGCCGCATCGCTGTGCGGGAAACGCTGCACGATGTCCTTGCCCATCGTCACCACCATCTCGTCGTTGTGCAGTTTTAGCAACTGGCGATAGGTGTCGAGGTTGCGCGCCGCGGTGGCGGCATCGACTGCGGCTTTCTGCTGCTGCGCGGTGAGCTCGGGCGTGCCCGGGCCTTGCGAACAGCCGGCGAGCAGCACGGCACAGAAAACCAGCGGGGCACAACGGAGCAGGACGCGATTCATCGACGGCGTACCAGGCAAAGAGCAGCGGCTAGCTTGGAACGATCCGCGGTCGCCGTGCAACCGCATCGCCGATATCAGTTCTCGCCGGGCATGATCGAATCCACGCTTTCGACCCGCCGGATCCGATCCAGCCATACCCGCTGGTGCCACGCCGGCACATCCGGGCGCTGCAGTTGCACCTCGGCATTGATGCCCTCGCGGCCCTGCGGGTCGCGGAATACCTGCACGCTCGGCCGTACGCTGACCACGCCGTCGCAGCTGCTGCCGTCGCTCAGCAACAGCACCACGTGGCGATTGGCGGGCAGCTGGTGCACGAGTGCCTCGATTCGTTCGATGGCGTCCTCGGCGACGAAGACGCAGGGTGTGTTGCGGCCCATGCGCGGCTCCTCGATGATCAGTGCGATCCCGATCCTGGCCGCATCCGTGGCAAGGGCGCGTCAACGTACCGGACCGCGGCCACCCCGGGAACGGATATCCCGCCAGCCTGCCGACCTTCGGAGCCGCCGGTGATCACCACCTCGCCCAGCGAATTCCTGCATGCCTTCGCCGCCCTGGCACCACGCCCGGGTGCCGCCGCCACGGCACGCGCGGCCTTCATGGTGGCCCCGGCGGAGTTCGCGCTGGCGGCGGAATCGGCACGCGACAACCGCTACATGGACATGGACACCAGCGTCGACGCGCTCGAGGCGCTGGCCCAGCACGACGCCCTGGCGCAAGCCTTGCGCGCGGACCTGCCGGTGATCACCTTCCCCGGCGATCCGGCCACGCCCGACGCCGTGTTCCCGAACAACGTGTTCGCCACCGCGCCCGGGCGACTGATCGTCGGCCGCATGCGCCATCCGGTGCGCCGGCGCGAGGCCGAACGCGCCGACATCCGCGCGTTCTTCGGCGAGGTGTTGGGTTACGACGAGGTCGACCTGTCCGGCTGCGATGGCCTGGTCGCCGAACTGACCGGCTCGCTGGTCATCGACCGCGCCCGCGGCGTCGGCTACTGCGGCCTCAGCGAACGCTGCGACATGGCCGGCGCGCAGGCCATGCACCAAGCGTTCGAGCTGCAGCTGACCTATTGCTTCGAGTTGGCCGAAGCCGAGTACCACACCAACGTGTTGCTAACCCTGCTCGCGGGCCGCGCCGCGATCATCGCCGCCGATGGTTTCCGTGATCCGGCCGCAGCGCAGGCGATCGCGGCTGCGTACGCCGATCGCGCGATCTGGCTGACGCCGGCACAGAAGCAGGCATTCGCGGGCAACGCGATCACGCTCTCCGACGAACGCGTGTGGATGAGCGCCGGCGCCGCCGCCGCGTTGACCGACGCGCAGCGCGAGGCGCTGGCCGGCTACGGCTTCGCGCTCGGGACGGTGGCACTGGACGAGATCGAGAAGGCCGGCGGCAGCCTGCGCTGCTGCGTCGGCGAGATCTACTGAATCGGCGGTCCCGGCGAAAGTCCGCGGGATTCGCCACGGGCAGCGCCAGCCTCCTTGCGCAAGCAAAGCGCGACGCCAGCGCCCGTGCCCATCGCGCAAGACGCAACGCGGTTTCGTCGCCCGCCGCGGAGGCGGCAGCCGGATGACCTCGACGGTGCGCCGGGCGGCGCAGTTTACGCCTCGCTCACGACGGCATTGGCACGCTGTACCACCAGGTCGTCGAGGAGAACACCGATGCGCAAGCACGACATCGAACGCCAGCTTCGCGACGCCGGCGAACACGCCGGCGAGCAGGTGCGCCGCTACACCGACGGCGCCAGCGAGCGGGCACACACCCTGTACGACCGCGCGCGCGACCTGCGCGCCCGCTGGGGCCAGCGCGGCGATGCCTACGGCCGCCGGCTGTCGCATACCGCCGAGGATCTTGCCGACGAGGCGAACTACCACTATCGCCGGCTGCGCCGCCAGGTAAACCGCCACCCGCTGGCCACCGCGGCGATCGTCGCCGGCACCCTCGGCGCCTTCCTGCTGCTGCGCCGCGCCTTCCGCAGCGACGACGACGAGTGAGCACCGGCGCTTCGCCGGCAAACCGCAGGCGCCCGCCACCGGCGGCTTGCCGCCTGGCCGTCCGCCGGCCGTGCCGCCGCTGCTAAGCTGGATCACCGCCCGCGGCCGGCCGATCCATGCGTTCGAAAGACCTCTCCTTCCATCACCCGCTGGCATTCTGGCTCGGCTGCGCGGCGGTGATCGCCGGGGTGCTGGCGCACCTGCCGATGCTGGCGATGGCCGCGCCGATGCACTTCCGCCTCGCCGGCATGCCGATGGACAAGCTGATGCTGACCGGCATGGCGCTGGTGCCGCTCGGCGTACTGCTCGCCGGCTACGGCCTGATGCCGCGGCTGCAGCAGATGCGGCGCACGCTGCATCCCGCGCGTGAGCCGCTGCCGTTCCACGCGGCCGACCACGTGCCGCTCAACCGCGAGCACTGGAAGCTGGTCGGCGTGCTCACCGTCGCGCTGGCGGTGGACGTGATGAAACCGGCCACGATCGGCTTCGTGATGCCGGGCCTGTCGGCCGAGTACGGCATCAGCGGCGCGACCGCCGGCTGGCTGGCGCTGTCGGCGCTGACCGGCACCGTGGTCGGCTCGATCGTGTGGGGCCGGCTCGGCGACCTGTTCGGCCGCCGCGCCACGATCCTGCTGTCGGCGCTGATGTTCATGGGCACGGCGATCTGCGGCGCGATGCCGAGCTTCGGCTGGAACCTGGTGATGTGCTTCATGATGGGCGCGGCCGCCGGCGGCATGCTGCCGATCACCTTCGCCCTGATGGCCGAAACCATCCCGACCCGCCATCGGGGCTGGCTGCTGGTGGCGCTGGGCGGGGTCGGCACCTCGGCCGGCTACCTGCTGGCCTCCGGCGCCGCCGCGCTGTTCGAGCCGACCTGGAGCTGGCGCGCGCTGTGGCTGCTGAACCTGCCCACCGGCGCGCTGATCATCCTGCTCAACCGCTACATCCCCGAGTCGCCGCGCTTCCTCGCCCTGGCCGGGCTGGAGGAGCAGGCGCGCGCGGTGCTGCAGCGCTTTTCCGGCAGCGCGGCGGTGCTGGCCGTCGCGCACGCCGGCGACGCCGCCCACGCGCGCGCGCCGGCGACCGCGCGCATCGGCCTGCGCCAGCTGCTGCGCGGCCGGCACGCGGCGATCAGCTGGGGCCTGATGACGTGCGCGGTGGCCTGGGGCCTGGCGAACTTCGGCTTCCTGCTGTGGCTGCCGGCGAACCTGGTCGCGCTGGGCATCGACGCGCAGGCCAGCGCCGCGCTGCTGGCGCGCTCGGCGATCATCGCCCTGCCCGGCATCGCCCTGGTGGTATGGGCCTACCAGCGCTGGAGCAGCATCCGCAGCCTGGTGCTGTTCATCGCGCTGACCGCGGCGTCGCTGCTGTTCTTCTTCGCCATCGCGCTGGCCGACCTGCGCTCGACGACGCTGACCGTGGTCGGCACGGCGGCGCTGCTGCTGAGCATCAGCGGGGTGATCGCCACGTTGATCCCGTACGCGGCGGAGATCTATCCGGTGCACCTGCGCAGTACCGGCGCGGGGCTGATCGCCGGCGGCTCGAAGTTCGGCGGCATCCTCGGCGCGCTGATCGGCGTGGCCGGCCTGTTCGAGCACTTCATGCTGTCGGCGCTGCTGCTCGCGCTGCCGATGGCGCTGGCCGGCTGGATGCTCGCCCGCCGCGGCATCGAGACGCGTGGCCACGGGCTGGAGGCGATCCAGCAGGCGCTGTCGGCGGAATAGCGCGCAGCGAAAAGCCGCCCCGAAGGGCGGCTTTCCGGATCGCACCGCGGGGTACTCAGACGGTCAGCGGGTTCGGCTTGTCCGGATCGAGCTTGTACTCGCGGATCGCGCGGGCCACGTCCTTGGCGTTGACCTTGCCCTCCTTCGCCAGCGCGGCCAGCGCGGCGTGGGCGATCCAGTAGCGGCTGATCTCGAAGAACTCGCGCAGGTGCTCGCGGGTATCGGAGCGGCCATAGCCGTCCGCGCCCAGCGCGGTGAAGGAGCGACCCTCGGGCATGAAGGCACGCACCTGGTCGACCACGCCGCGCACGTATTCGCTGGCGGCGATCACCGGGCCGTCGCGCCCGGCCAGATTGGCGGTGACGTGCGGCACGCGCTGTTCCGCTTCCGGGTGCAGGCGGTTCCAGCGTTCGCAGTCGAAACCGTCGCGCGACAGTTCGCTGAAGCTGGGGCAGGACCAGATGTCGGCCTTCACGCCGAAATCGGCGTCCAGCAGCTCGGCCGCCGCGATCGCCTCGATCAGCGAGCCGCCGGCCGCCATCAGCTGCACGCGCGGCGCGCCGTTCTTGCCCTTGCCCTTGCCCGTGGCGCCCGCGTCGCGGAACAGATACATGCCCTTGACGATGCCGTCGTAGCAGCCCTCGGGCATGTCCGGATGGACATAGTTCTCGTTGGTGGTGGTGATGTAATAGAAGACGTCCTGCTGGTCCTCGTACATCTCCTTGACGCCGTGATGCAGCAGCACCGCCACCTCGTACGACCAGGTCGGGTCGTAGGCGCGGCAGTTGGGGAAGGTGCCGGCCATCAGGTGCGAGGCGCAATCCGAATGCTGCAGGCCTTCGCCGGGGAAACTGGCGCCGGCGGTGGCGCCGACCAGGAAGCCGCGCGCGCGCTGGTCACCGGCGGCCCAGATCAGATCGCCGATGCGGCGGAAGCCGAAGAACGAGTAGTAGATGAAGAACGGCAGCATCGGCTGGTTGGACAGCGAATAGCTGGTGCCCGCCGCGATCCAGGCCGACACGCCGCCGGCCTCGGAGATGCCTTCCTGCAGCACCTGGCCGTCCTGCGCCTCGCGGTAGTACAGCAGCTGGTCGGCGTCCTGCGGACGGTACTTCTGGCCGAACGGTGCGTAGATGCCGATCTGGCGGAACATGCCCTCCATGCCGAAGGTGCGCGCCTCGTCGGCCACGATCGGCACCACGCGCGGACCGAGCTGCTTGTCGCGCAGCAAGAGGTTCATGCCGCGCACCAGCGCCATGGTGTTGGAGATCTCGCGCTCGCCGCTGCCCTTGGTGATCTGCTCGAACGCCGACAGTTCCGGCGCCTTGCACGGCACGTCGGTGCGGCGGCGGCGCTGCGGCAGGAAGCCGCCCAGCGCGCGGCGGCGCTCCTGCATGTATTCCACCTCCGGCGACTTCGGGCCGGGGTGGTAGTACGGCACGCTGTCGAGCTTGTCGTCGGGCACCGGGATCTGGAAGCGGTCGCGGAAGGTGCGCACGGCGTCGCCGGTCATCTTCTTCTGCTGGTGGGTGGGGTTCTCCGCCTCGCCCGAGCCGATGCCCATGCCGTAGCCCTTCACCGTCTTGGCCAGGATCACCGTGGGCATGCCCTTGGTGTTCACCGCCGCGTGGTAGGCGGCGTAGACCTTGTGCGGGTCGTGGCCGCCGCGGTTGAGGCGCCAGACGTCGTCGTCGCTGAAGTTGGCCACCATCTCGCGGGTCTGCGGGTACTTGCCGAAGAAATGCTCGCGCGTGTAGGCGCCACCGAAGGCCTTGCAGGCCTGGTACTCGCCGTCCACGGTTTCCATCATCAGCTTGCGCAGCGTGCCGTCCTTGTCGCGTGCCAGCAGCGCATCCCAGTAGCTGCCCCAGATCACCTTGATGGCGTTCCAGCCGGCGCCGCGGAACACGCCCTCCAGTTCCTGGATGATCTTGCCGTTGCCGCGCACCGGGCCGTCCAGCCGCTGCAGGTTGCAGTTGATCACGAAGATCAGGTTGTCCAGGCCCTCGCGACCGGCCAGCGAGATCGCACCCAGCGACTCCGGCTCGTCCACTTCACCGTCGCCGAGGAAGCACCACACCTTGCGGTCGGTCCTGGGCATCAGGCCGCGGTTCTCGAGGTAACGGAAGAACTGCGCCTGGTAGATCGCCTGGATCGGGCCCAGCCCCATCGACACGGTGGGCACCTGCCAGTAATCCGGCATCAGCCACGGGTGCGGATAGGAGGTGAGCGACTGCTTGCCGCCGACCACGTCGGCGCGGAACAGGTCCAGCCGCTCCTCGTCGATGCGGCCTTCGAGGAAGGAGCGCGCGTAGATGCCGGGGCTGATGTGGCCCTGGTAACCGATCAGGTCGCCGGGATGGTCGGCGCTGGGGGCGCGCCAGAAATGGTTGAAGCCCACGTCGTACAGCGTGGCCGAGGAGGCGAAGCTGGCGATGTGGCCGCCCAGCGACCCGGGCTTGCGGTTGGCGCGCACCACCATGGCCATCGCGTTCCAGCGGATCAGGCAGCGGATGCGCCACTCCATCGCCGCGTCGCCGGGGCTCTTGGCCTCCATCCCGGGCGGGATCGTGTTGACGTATTCGGTGGTGGGGTTGAACGGCAGGTAGCCACCGGAACGACGGGTGGTGTCGACCATCTTTTCCAGCAGGTAATGCGCGCGTTCGGTGCCGTCGTGCTGGATCACCGCGTCGAGCGAATCGATCCACTCGCGGGTTTCGATGGGGTCGGGATCCTGGTCCAGGATTTCGTCGAGCTGATCCATGAGATTCTCCACGGCACCGTCGGGCGGGCCTGCAAAAGGTTCGCGCCGCCGGGGTCGCGGCGCGACAACACGTGAGTTTAGCCGCTAAGCCCGAGCCGCCGCCAATGGACGATCCGTGCGCCGGCGCATGGGCTGCCGGGGCCGCTCAACCGCGCCGGCTGCCCTGCGCGGCGCGGATCTGCGCATCGACCGCCGCCACCGCCGTCATGTTGACGATGCGGCGCACGGTGGAGGCCGGGGTGAGGATGTGCGCGGAGCGGTTCACGCCCATCAGGATCGGCCCGATCGAGACGCCGTCGGTCATCACCCGCACGATGTTGTAGGCGATGTTGGCCGCATCCAGGTTCGGCATCACGTAGAGATTGGCGCGGCCGCTGAGCGTGGTGTGCGGGAACATGCGCAGGCGCAGCGCCTCGTCCCAGGCGGTGTCGGCCTGCATCTCGCCGTCCATGTCCAGCTTGGGTGCGCGCGCCTTGAGGATCTGCCAGGCCTTGCGCATCTTGGCCGCGCTGGGGTTGTCGTGGCTGCCGTAGTTGGAGTGCGAGAGCAGCGCCACCTTGGGCTCGATGCCGAAGTTCTTCAGGCGGTAGCAGGCCTGCAGCGTTGCCTCGGCGATCTGCTCGGCGGTGGGGTCGACCTGCACGTGGGTATCGAGGAAGAACCACGCGCCCTTGTCGTTGATCACGCCGCTCATTGCCGAGGTGCACGACACGCCCGGGTCGAGCCCGAACACGCTGCGCAGATAGCCGAGCTTCTTGTGGTAGCGGCCCACGATGCCGCAGATCAGCGCGTCCGCCTCGCCGCGCTCGACCATCATCGCGGCGATCAGGGTCGGCCGCGAGCGCAGCAGGTTCTTCGCCGCGGCGGGGCTGACGCCGCGCCGTTCGGTCATCGCGTGGTATTGCTGCCAGTAGTCGTTGAAGCGCGGATCGTCGTGGATGTTGGTCAGTTCGAAATCCACGCCGGCGCGCATGCGCAGGCCGAGCCGCTGGATGCGCGTGTCGATCACCTCCGGGCGGCCGATCAGGATCGGCCACGCGATGCGCTCGTCGATCACCGTCTGCACCGCGCGCAGCACGATCTCCTCCTCGCCCTCGGCGTAGGCCACGCGCTTGCAGTCCGCGCGGGCGCGTTCGTACACCGGCTTCATCAGCAGGCCGGTGCGGTAGATGAACTGGCCGAGCTTCTCCTTGTAGGCATCCATGTCCTGGATCGGCCGGGTGGCCACGCCCGAGTCCATTGCCGCCTGCGCCACCGCGGGCGCCAGCATCACCAGCAGGCGCCGGTCGAACGGGCGCGGGATCAGGTACTCGGGACCGAAACAGGGGATCTCGCCGCCGTAGGCACTGCCCAGGTCAGAGGCTTCCATGCGTGCCAGCGCGGCGATCGCGCGCACGCAGGCGGTCTTCATCGCCTCGTTGATCACGGTGGCGCCCACGTCCAGCGCACCGCGGAAGATGTACGGGAAGCACAGCGCGTTGTTGACCTGGTTCGGGTAATCCGACCGGCCGGTGGCAATGATGCAGTCCGGCCGCACCGCCTTGGCGTCTTCCGGGGTGATCTCCGGGCTCGGGTTGGCCAGCGCCAGGATCACCGGTCGATCGGCCATGGTGGCGACCATTTCCGGCTTGAGGATGCCGCCGGCGGAGAGGCCCAGGAACACGTCGGCACCGGCCACGATCTCGGCCAGGCTGCGCTTGGGCGTGTCGCGCGCGTAGCGCGCCTTGTCCGGGTCCAGATTGGTGCGGCCGGTATGGATCACGCCCTCGCGGTCGAACGCGAGGATGTTCTCCGGCCGCACGCCCAGCGCCACCAGCATGTCGAGGCAGGCGATGCCGGCCGCGCCGGCGCCGGTGGTGGCGAGCCTGATCTCGCCGATGTCCTTGCCGACCACTTCCAGCGCGTTGACCAGGGCGGCGCCGACGATGATCGCGGTGCCGTGCTGGTCGTCGTGGAACACCGGGATCTTCATCCGCTCGCGCAGCTTGCGCTCGACGATGAAGCACTCCGGCGCCTTGATGTCCTCCAGGTTGATGCCGCCGAAGGTTGGCTCCAGGCTGGCGATGATGTCGACCAGCTTGTCCGGGTCGTGCTCGTCGATCTCGATGTCGAACACGTCGATGCCGGCGAACTTCTGGAACAGGATGCCCTTGCCCTCCATCACCGGCTTGGCCGCCAGCGGGCCGATGTTGCCCAGGCCCAGCACGGCGGTGCCGTTGGTGATCACCGCCACCAGATTGGAGCGCACGGTGTATTCCGCGGCGGTGGTGGGATCCTCGACGATCGCGTCACAGGCCGCCGCCACGCCCGGCGAATACGCCAGCGACAGGTCGCGCTGGGTCAGCAGGGCGGTGGTCGGGGTGATCTTGATCTTGCCCGGCCGCGGGTGACGGTGATACTCCAGCGCGGCAAGGCGCAGTTCTTCGGGGAGGGCCATGGGAAGGGCTTTTTTCCAGTGAGTGGGCGCCATCGCGCGAGCGTGGATGGCTGGCGAGAATGTTAGCACCTGGGCCTGCGTCGCTGGCCCGTGCGCGGCACCATCACGCACCCGGCAGCAGGTCGTCCTCGCGCACCCGATCCATGTGGATGCCGTTGATGAAGACCGAGAACGCCAGCTTGCCGGCCAGCCCGTGCACGTGCTGCATCCACGGCGGCAGCCAGCGCGGCGGCAGGATCGCGCCGGAGGCGAAATGCGGCTGCAGGCTGATCACGTCGTGCAGCGCCAGCTTGCCGGCGAACAGGTAGCGCAGCAGGTCCAGCCGGCGCTGGCGCAAGGCCCAGCGGAAGAACGTGTGCACGGTGAGCAGGCCGGACAGGTAGACGTTGTCCTTGGCGAACACCGCGCCACCGCCCGGCGGCACGCCGCGGAACACCCGCTGCGCCGAGTGGAAGCTGTCGGCCACGCTCTGCCCGCGCGCGTGGAAGTAGCGGTAGACCTCGACGAAATCGGCGCCGCCCAGCGCCATGTCGATCGCCACGATGCGCAGGCTGATGCGCTTGAGCCGGGCGATGTCGATCGCGCCGGAGATCAGCTCGGCGAACACCGCCAGCCCTTCCTGGGTGGCGGTGACCCGCGGCGAGGTGCGCCCCAGCGACGCCAGCAGCGGCTGGCGCCGCCCGTTCAGCGCGGTCAGCGAGTGCACGAAGGCCTCGTGCGCCAGCAACTGGTGATGATCGTACTGGCTGAAGCTGACGCCGCCGCGCAAGCGGATGCGGGTGGCGCCGGCCGCGGCCTTGGCGGTGAGCTCGGGATCGACCTCGACGCGGATCATGTCGTCGCCGAAGAAGACATCCAGCGTCTCGGCCAGCGCCGCGCGCAGCACCTCGGCGTCGATGCCGCCGCCATCGTCTGCGAGCAGATCGGCACCCAGCTCGTCGGACAACTCGACGAAATAGCGCGCCGCATCCAGGTTGCTGCGCTGGCTGCCGGGGATGCGATCGTCCGGCTTGCCGTACAACGCGATCGACGGCGCGGTCACGCCGGCCGTACCCACCGCCTCGAGCATCTGCGCGGCGACCTGCCACGACTCGGCGGTGCGGCGCAGGTACTCGCCCAGCGGATCGCCCGCACCGACCTCCACCGCCGCTGCCTCGATTGCCGCCAGCTCGGCGCGCGCCGCCGCCAGCTCGGGCACCTGGTAGGACACCGCGGGCAGGCTGAAACGGCCCTGGCCGTAGGCCTCGATCATGCGGTTTTCCAGCGACGCCGGCCATGCCACCGTCGACAGGATGTGGATGCCACGCACGGCCGCCAGCAAGCGCTGGTCCAGCGCCGCGTAGCGCTGCAGCTCCGGGTCGATGGCCACATTCACGACGGCGGCCCGCAGCGCAGGCATCGAGCCCGCCACGCGACCGGTGCATCCCCGTTGCCCTTGCCCGCCTTCATCGACCCCATGCCCTCGCTGGCCTTCCGCCGGTCGGCCGAAGAGACATCATGGGCAGCAGGCTATACGCCGCCGCAAGGGCGGGCAAGCGACGGCGCATGGCGCCGGGTTCACCCGTCGACGAAGGCGTCCGGCGGCAGTCGTGCGGCCAGCCAGGCGCGTGCCTCCTCCAGCGGTTGCGCGTAGCGGCGCCAGGCACCGATGCCGCGCACGTGCAGCGGCTCGCGCACCTGCGAGCTGCTGGCCGTCGCCGAAGGCGACCGGTTGCGCAGCAGGTCCACGCACTCGGGCTCGAACGGCAAGCCGCAATGCTCCATCACGCGACGCGCCACCGGCTCGGGGTCGCGCACCAGGTCCTCATAGCGCACGGTCAGCACCACGCCGGGCAGCACCTCGTCCCAGTACTGCAGCATCTGCCGGAAACGCCGGTGTTGCGCCGCCGCCTCCAGCGGGTCGTAGCTGTACGGGTAGGCGTTCCCCGCAAACAGCTCCTTCAGGTTGGAGAAACAGGTGTCCAGCGGATCCCGCACAAGGCAGACGATGCGCGCCGCCGGCATGGCCTTGTGGATCAGGCCGGCATACCAGAAGTTGACCGGCAGCTTGTCGATCAGGAAACGCCGGTCGCGCGCACGCCAGGCGGTACGCTGCAGGTAGCCGCGCCCGATCGCGCCAAAGTCGAGCTCCCCGCACGCACGCAACAGCACCGGATCCACGTGCTCGACCAGCTTGTCGGCCTGCCAGCACAACTGCAGGTGGAAATCGTTGAGCTCGCCGGCCGAGGCAACCTGGCTGTGGTTGCCCAGGATGCGCTCGAGCACCGTCGTGCCGGTGCGCGGCTGGCCCACGATGAAGATCGGCACGTGGGCGGCGTCCGCGGCAGGCGCCACCGGATCGAGGAAGGCGCGCCGGCAAAGCGCACGGATCGCGGCCACCCGTTCCTCCTCGCGCGCGGGTTGCCACGGCAGGCTGCGGCGCTTGATCGCCGCCCCCCGGGCCATCGCCTCCCACGCGCCGCGGGTGTCCCCGGCCGCATCGAGATGGATGAACAAGGCGTAGTACAGCGTGGCCGCGTTCACGTGATCCTGCGGCGGCAGGCGCTGCAAGGCGTGGCGAATCCGTTCCAGTTGCGCCGGGGCATCGGCCGCGCGGTCGTGCTGGGCCAGCATCAGCATCGCCATCGCGGAGTCCGGCGCAAGCTGCAGACAACGCTGGTACTCGGCCGTGGCCTCGGCCTTGCGGCCGAGATGGCGCAAGGTGGTCGCGCGCATGTAGGACAGCCTCGGCGTCGGCTCGCCACGGGCCAGCGCGGCATCGAGGAAACGCAGCGCGTCGTCGTGCACATTGGCCTGGCCCAGGCACTGGGCGAGTCGGTCGGCGGCGGCCAGCACCTGTGGATGCTCCGCCCCGGCGGCCTGGATCAGTTGCACCGCCAGCAACGATTCACCCAGTCCTTCCAGCTGCAGGGCCACGTCGGCCAGCAGCTGCCACTGGCCCGCCTCGCGCACCGCCGCAGCGGCGTTGCGCAAATGCTCGATGGCCGCCCGGCAACGCTGCTGCGCGACGGCCAGGCGCGCCAGGGTCAGCCAGGCCATCGGCTGATGCGGATCGAGCGTCACGATGGCCTCGAGTTCGACGGTCGCCGCGCGCATGTCGCCGGCATCCAGACAGCGCCGGGCGCGCTGCCAGTACGCCTCCAGTTGGCCCGCGGTCGGCGGCGTCATGGACGCGCGACGGCGTGCCGCCGCGGCATGGCCTGCTTGCCTGAAAGAAGGGTGCTCATCGGGGTGCGCGACGCGCGCGAGTCGGGAACGGACATGGCCGCGACGGTAGCGGCGTCCCTGCGCCTTTGCAAGGCAACGCGCGCGCCTACTCCCGCTCGCGTTTGGAGCGATGACCGCGCGGCGCCTCGATCGGTCGGCCGCCGCGCTGGCGGCGCAACCGCGCCTCGAGGGTGGCCGCCTGCTCTTCGCGTTCGTCGTGCAGCTTGAGGTAGTTGCGCCAGCGTTCGGCGCTCAGTTCGCCGGTGTCCAGCGCCATCTGCACCGCGCAGCCCGGCTCGCTGCCGTGGCCGCAATCGGCGAAGCGACACTGCTCGGCGAGCGCCTCGATATCGGCGAACAGGTCGAGCTGCTCCTCGCCGGTGAGCTTCAGCTCGCGCATGCCGGGGGTGTCGATCAGGCAACCGCCCGAGGGCAACTGCAGCAGCGCGCGATGGGTGGTGGTGTGGCGACCGCGGCTGTCGTGGCTGCGCACGGCGGCGGTGGCCATGGTCGCGGTGCCGAACAAGGTATTCGTCAACGTCGATTTGCCGGCGCCGGAGGAGCCCACCAGCACGGCGCTGTCGCCCGGCTGCAGGTAGCGCGCCAGCTCCTGAGTGCTGGCGGGGTCCTTGCAGTTGATGGCGTGGATCGGCGTGCCCTGCGGCAGGCGCTCGCGCAGGGCGGCGATTTTCAGCGCCGCATCCTCGCACTTGTCCAGCTTGCTCAGCAGTACCACCGGCTGCGCGCCAGAACCCTCGGTCAGCAAGAGATAACGCTCGATGCGGGCGGGGTTGAAATCGCCGTCCAGCCCGGTCAGCACCAGCACGTAGTCGATGTTGGTGGCGATCAGCTGGCGCTCGTAGCGCTCGCCGGCGGCGGCGCGCGACAAGATGCTGCGGCGCTCGCCCACGGTGACGATGTGCGGGGGCGTGCCGTCGGCCACTTCCACGAAATCGCCCACCACCGGCCGCTCGGCGGGGTCGATGCCGCGCCTGAGGAAGCGACCATCCGGCTGCGCGCCGAACAGCGCGTGGCCATCGTGCAGTTCATAGCCGGCGCGATGCTGCGCCACCACCCGCGCCAGGCGCAGGCCGTCAACCGGCAGGTTGTCGCCGCGCCAGCCGATATGCCGCAGCCGCTCGATCGTTTCGACATCACTCATGGCGAGACTTGCCTGGCATGGTGGGGCGATTATGCCTTGCCCGGCCACGACCCGACGATGGCCCGCCCGCTGCCTCGCGGTCGACTCGCGCTGCACTGCATCACGCTGCTAGCATCCACGTGACCGGCGCGTGCGCCGATTCCCACAACGAAGGAACCCAGGCGTTGGCTCCGATCATCCCCAGTGCGCACCTGGCAGACGTGCGCTACGAGATCCGCGGCGCGCTGACCCGGCGCGCCCGCGAGCTCGAATCCGCCGGGCACGACATCATCAAGCTGAACATCGGCAACCCGGGCCGCTACGGCTTCGAGGCGCCGGCACACCTGCGCGAAGCCATCGCCAGCCACCTGCACGAGAGCGACGCCTACGGCCACGAACAGGGGCTGGAAGCGGCGCGCGAGGCGATCGCCGCGCAGCAACGCGGCCGTGGCGCGCGCCACGTGCAGCCCGAGCGCATCTTCATCGGCAACGGGGTCAGCGA
Source organism: Rhodanobacter lindaniclasticus (assembly GCF_004799035.1). GTDB lineage: Bacteria > Pseudomonadota > Gammaproteobacteria > Xanthomonadales > Rhodanobacteraceae > Rhodanobacter > Rhodanobacter lindaniclasticus. The sequence goes on along the minus strand of NZ_MWIO01000011.1, from coordinate 40,900 downwards.
ACTGATCGACCTGGCCTTGCGCGCCCTGCTGCAGCCCGGCGACGAGGTGCTGCTGCCCAGCCCGGATTACCCGCTGTGGAGCGCGGCCACCATCCTCAACGGCGGGCAACCGCGGTACTACCGCTGCCCGGCCAGCCGCGGCCACCTGCCCGACCCGGACGAGCTGGAGGCGCTGGTCACCCCGCGAACCCGCGCGCTGGTGCTGATCAACCCGAACAATCCGACCGGCGCGGTGTATCCGCGCGAGCTGCTGCAGCGACTGGCGGAGGTCGCCGCGCGACACGGCCTGCTGCTGCTCGCCGACGAGATCTACGACGAGATCCTTTACGACGGCGCGCGCTTCCAGCCGCTGGCGGAAATCGCCGGCGAGCTGCCCTGCCTGAGCTTCGGCGGACTCAGCAAGGTGCACCGCGCCTGCGGCTATCGCGTGGGCTGGATGAGCCTGTCCGGCGCACCCGCGGGAACGGCCGTGTACCGCGATGCACTGCAGCTGCTGGCTGCGTTGCGCCTGTGCGCCAACGTGACCGCACAATGGGCGGTGCTGCCCGCCCTGCAGGACGCGCCGACGATCGACGCGCTGACCGCGCCGGGCGGGCGCCTGCACGAGGCACGCGAGGCGGTGTTGCGCGGGGTCGCCGCCAGCGAACACCTCGAACTGGTGGCGCCGGCCGGCGCGTTGTATGCGTTCCCCGCGGTGCGCGCCGAACGCATTCCGCAGTTCGACGACGAATCCTTCGCCCTGCGCCTGCTCGAGGAGGAATCGGTGCTGGTGGTGCCCGGCAGCAGCTTCAACGTGCCGCGCAGCCGCCATTTCCGGCTGACCCTGCTGCCGCCGCCGGCGCAGTTGCGCGAGGTGTTCGTGCGGATCGAACGCGTATTGCAACGGATGGCGCGCGAACAGGCGGACACCGCCGTCGTCGCGGCCTGAGCCGGGCCGGATGACCGCCGCGCCATCGCCGCTGCGCCTTCTCGCACTCGGCGACTCCTACACCATCGGTGAGGCCGTAACCGCCGCGGAGCGCTGGCCGGCGCTGCTGGCGCAGCGCCTGCGGCAAGCCGGGGTGGACGTGGGCGAACCGCAAATCGTGGCCGTCACCGGCTGGACCACCGACGAGCTGGCGCAAGGCATGGACGCGGCGGCCCTGCTACCCGCGCACGATCTGGTGACCCTGCAGATCGGCGTCAACAACCAGTACCGCGGCCGCGGTCTCGACGAATACGCCGTGCAGTTCGGTGCCCTGCTCAAGCGCGCCATCGCGCTGGCCGGCGATCGCGCCGGGCGGGTGCTGGTGGTGTCCATCCCCGACTGGGGCGTTACCCGCTTCGCCCGCGAACAGGGCCGCGATCCCGCGCAGATCGCCCGCGAGCTGGACGATTTCAACGCCTGCGCGCGCGATCTGGCCGAAGGCCGCGGCGCCCGTTTCGTCGACATCACGCCGATCTCGCGCCGGCACCCCGAACTGGTCGCCGGGGACGGCCTGCATCCTTCGGCGGAGCAGTATGCGCGGTGGGTGGAGGCGATTGCGCCGATCGCGCGCGAGGCGCTGCGCTGACCGACCCGGCGGCCGCCGGCTTCAGAAACCGGCGTCGTGCTCCTCCGCTGCCAGGCCAAGAGTCACCGCACCCTCGCCCACGTTGACCATGCCGGTGATGCTCATCGGCGCCTCCATCAACTCGACGCCGCATTCCGCGCAGGCCTCGCGCAGGCCGGCATAGCCCGGCAACTGATCCAGCACGGCCAGGTCGCCGCCGTAACTCACGCACACCACCGGCACCAGCAGGCCCTCGCGCACGCGTCGGGCCGCGTAGTTGAACAACGCCTCGGCACCCTGGTCGAACCCGCGCACCTTGCCGACCGGGCCGGTTTCCCCGCGGAAGCAGCGCAGGATCGGCTTGACGTCCAGCGCCGAGCCGAGCATCGCGGTGAGCAGGCTGACGCTGCGGTCGTTCTTCTTCTTGGCGCGGGCACGCAGGTAGTAGAGGTCGCGCGGCAACATGTAGCCATAGCAGTGTTCGGCGACGTACAGCAGCCGCTCGCGGATCGCGGCGGGCGCCTCGCCGGCGGCGATCATCCGGCTCGCCTCGACGATCACCGGCGCGGCGCCGGCGAAGATGTTGCGCGTGTCGATCACCCGCATCATGAACGGGCCAGGGGTGCCGGCCTGCTCACGCACCTGGCGGTAATTTTTCAGGATCGCGAAGCTGGCCTGGTTGACGTGCGCATTGATCGGGCTGCGCGTGGCGGTGATGGTCAGGCAGAACACGCAGTCCTGCTCCAGCACCAGCTTGTCCAGGAACAGCTTCTGTACCTCGGCCACCGGGCACGGCTCGGTTTCGGCGGAGTGGCTGCGGCTGCCCAGGCGACGGGCGATGAACCGCTGCAAGTCGCCCGGTTCGCGATCATCCATGAACGTGTCGCCGTCCACCTTGACGGTGATCGGCATCACCGAGATACCGTGCTTGTGAAGGAACGCCTGCGAAACGTCGCAGGCCGCGTCAATCGCCAGGCCCATCCGCATCACGTCACCCCCGTGCTCACGAAGCGCAGGGGCAACATAGCACGCGGAGGTGGCGCTGCAAGCCTGCCCCGCAGGGATCTGCCGCCCGATGGATCCAGCGGCGCGGGGCCTTCCGCCGCGGTGGTCGAAAGCCGCACTGCGTCAAGGTCGGGCGGTGGCGATCGCCTATGATGGCCGGGTCCCGCGCCAGCGCGGGCGAAGTGGAGGGATGGCCCTTGTTTGTCCATGTGGAAACGCGCCGCCGGCCGCGCTGGCACTGGGCGACCGTGCTGCTGGTCAGCGTCTGCGTGGTGTGCTTCGTCGGCCTGGCGATGATCCCCGCGCCGCAGCGCATCGCGCTGCTGCTGCAGTGGGGCACGGTGCCGGCGAACATCTTCGATGCGCACGAACCGCTGCTGCCGCAGCTGACCGACCCGGCGCTGCTGCGACTGTTCACGGCGCTGTTCATCCACGTCACCTGGCTGCACCTGCTGGGCAACCTGCTGTTCCTGGTGATCTTTGGCCTGCCCGGCGAGCGCACGCTGGGATCGCTGCGCTTCCTGGTGCTGTTCGTCATCGGCGGTGTGGTGGCCAACCTGATCGGGGCGTTGTCGCTGGCCGGCGTGCGCCTGCCGATCATCGGCTGCAGCGGCGCGGTCTCGGCGGTGGTGGGCGCCTACGTGGCGCTGTTCCCGCGCGCGCGCCTGGGTCTGGTGCTGCCGCTCGGCCTGTACCTGCAGTTCGTGCGCGTGCCGGCCTTCCTGCTGATCGGCATCTGGGTGCTGCTGCAATTGCTGTTCAGCTACGCCGGGCCCAGCTACGGCGCCTACGTGTGGTGGGCGCACATCGGCGGTTTCGTGTTCGGCGTGGGCTTTGCGCTGTTCTCGCGCGAGGCGATCGCCAGGCGCTTGCGCGGCTGATTCCGGCGCTCAGTCGTTGGTCCAGCCATGCAGGCGGGCGAAGCGGCGCAACAGCCGGCGCGCGATCGGAGTGGCGCCGACGTCGTTGAAGATGCGTGCGGGGTCGGCACCTTCGCGATGCAGGTCGTGGCGTTTGCGCCGGATGTAGGCGCGCATGACATCGGCATTGACTTCGGGGTGGAACTGGACGCTGATCGCCTTCGGCCCGTAGCGCAGCCACTGGTGCGGGTCGCGTGCCGAGCTGGCGAGGATCCGCGCACCCGCGGGCGGCTCCAGCACGCTCTGCTCGTGCGTGGTGTGGGCGCGGAAACGGGCGGGCAAGCCATCGGCCAACCGGTCCGACGTCTGCCCCGCCGCAAGCTCGATCGACTGGGTGCCGATCTCGCGCCCGCCCGGCAGGTAATCAACCCGTCCGCCGAGCGCGTGCGTCATCAGCTGATGGCCGTAGCAGACGCCGAACAGGGGCAGCTCGGCATCCATCGCGTCGCGGATCCAGCCGGCGGTCGCTTCGCTCCAGGGCAGTTTCTCGGTAACCATCGCGGCCGAGCCGGTGACGATGGCGCCGGCCACCCCGTTCGCGGCCGGCAGCGATTCGCCGGCCGCCACGTCGACGATGTGCAGGCGCTCCGGCAGCAAGCCCGCGGCGAGGCGGAACCAGTGCGGGAAATCGCCGTGGCGCGCACGGATGCTGTCCGGCGCCCGGCCGGTGCGGATGATCAGGACGGGTTTCATGCAGGGTCTCGAGGGATGTCACTCACGCTGGCGCTGATCATCGGCGAAGGCGTCGATCGGCGGCAACACGGTGAGTACCTCCTGCACCGTGGTCAGGCCGGCGGCGACCTGGTCGGCCGCGGAGATGCGCAGCGGCCGCATGCCTTCGGCCAGGGCGGCCTGGCCGAAACCGCTGAGATCGAGCTGGGCCGAGATCATGCCGCGCAGCTGCGGCGAGAGCTTCATCATCTCGTAGATGCCGGTGCGGCCCATGAAGCCGGTGTTGCGGCACTCCAGGCAACCGACCGGCTTGTACACCTGCGCCGGCAGCGGCATCGTCCAGCCGTGGGTCAGCACGTTCCACGCATGCGGGTCCTGGGTGGTGGCCTGCTTGCAATGCGGGCACAGGGTGCGCACCAGCCGTTGCGCCACCACGCCGGTGAGGGTGGACTGGATCAGATAGTGCGGCACGCCGAGGTCGAGCAGGCGGGTGACCGCGCTGGGTGCGTCGTTGGTATGCAGGGTGGACAGCACCAGGTGTCCGGTGAGCGATGCCTGCACCGCCATCTGCGCGGTTTCCAGGTCGCGGATCTCGCCGACCATGATGATGTCCGGGTCCTGCCGCAGCAGGGTGCGCACGCCGGCGGCGAAATCGAGGTCGATCGCCGCGTGCACCTGCATCTGGTTGAACTCCGGCGAGACCATCTCGATCGGGTCCTCCACCGTGCACACGTTGAGCTCCGGCGTGGCCAGGTGCTTGAGCGTGGAGTACAGCGTGGTGGTCTTGCCCGAGCCGGTGGGGCCGGTGACCAGCACGATGCCGTGCGGGCGCTCGACCATGCTGCGCCAGTTCTCCGCCTCGCTGGCAGAGAAACCCAACTGGGCGAAATCCTTCACCACCAGGTCCGGATCGAAGATGCGCATCACCACCTTCTCGCCGAAGGCGGTGGGCATGTTGGAGATGCGCAACTCCACCTCGCGCCCCGAGGCCGAGCGGGTCTTGATGCGGCCGTCCTGCGGGCGGCGCTTCTCGGCCACGTCCATGCGCGCGAGGATCTTGATGCGCGCGGTGACCGCGGTCATCACCGGCGCCGGCAACTCGAACACTTTCTGCATCACGCCGTCGATGCGGAAACGGATGTAGCCGGTGTCGCGCCGGGGTTCCAGATGGATGTCCGAGGCGCGCTGCTCGAAGGCGTACTGCAGCAGCCAGTCGACGATGTGCACCACGTGGCGATCGTCGGCACCGACCTCGCCGCTCTTGCCCAGCTCGACCAGTTGCTCGAAGTTGAGGATGGCCGAGGAGCTGTCGCTGCCGGTCTTGGCATCCTGCGCCAGCTGGATCGAGCGCTGGACGCCGTAGAACTCCTGCTGGTAGCGGTTGATGTCGATCGGACTGGCGACGACGCGCTTGATGTCCCGCCGCAGCATGTGCGCCAGGTCGGGCGCCCAGGCGTCATCGAACGGCTCGCTGGTGGCGAACGTCACCTCGCCCACGGTCGCCGCGATCGGCAGGATGCGGTGCCGTTTCGCGTAGGCGAGGCTGACCACCTGGGTAACCGCGGCCACGTTGATCTTCATCGGATCGATCTTGAGGTACGGCAGCCCGGCATGGCCGGCCAGCCACTCGGCCAGCGTCTCCAGGCTGAGCGGTCGGCCGGTCTCGCGCTGGTTGGCCAGCTTGGCGTTGGCGATCACCACCAACGGATGCAACTCCACCGTGCTGCGGCCGGCGCGCGCGCCCATGCGGACGTTCTTCGCATCCTCGGCCAGCGCGTAGCCATCGACGACCAGCGCGGCCAGTACCTCGTCCAGTTCGAGCCGGCCGCGACGGCCGAGCAGGGAGGCAATCTGTGGTGATGCAGCCATCCGGCACGTGTCCTCTGCAGGGCTCCGCCAGCCGGAAATTCCAGCCGCAAAGCGAGCTGCAGCTATACTAACGCGCTTTAACCCAGGTCACGGAAAGCCATGTCCGCGCGCACCTTCCAGGATGTGATCCAGACCCTCAACCGCTACTGGGCGGCGCAGGGTTGCGTACTGCTGCAGCCGCTCGACACCGAAGTGGGCGCGGGCACCTTCCATCCGGCCACCTTCCTGCGCGCGCTCGGTCCCGAGCCGTGGTCGGCCGCCTATGTGCAGCCGTCGCGCCGCCCCACCGACGGTCGTTACGGCCAGAACCCGAATCGCCTGCAGCATTACTACCAGTACCAGGTGGTGATGAAGCCGAATCCGGAAAACATCCTGGAGCTGTACATCGGCTCGCTGAAGGAGCTCGGCCTCGACCCGCTGGTGCACGACCTGCGCTTCGTCGAGGACAACTGGGAATCGCCCACGCTGGGCGCCTGGGGGCTGGGCTGGGAGGTGTGGTTGAACGGCATGGAAGTCACCCAGTTCACCTATTTCCAGCAGGCCGGCGGCCTCGAATGCCGCCCGGTCACCGGCGAGATCACCTACGGCCTGGAGCGCCTGGCGATGTATCTGCAGAACGTGGACAACGTCTACGACCTGGTCTGGACCGACGGCCCGCGCGGCACGGTCAGCTACGGCGACGTGTTCCTGCAGAACGAGGTCGAGCAGAGCACCTACAACTTCGAGCACGCCAACGTGGCCGAGCTGCTGCGCTGGTTCGACGTCTGCGAGGGCGAGGCGAACAAGCTGGTCGCCGCCAACCTGCCGCTGCCTGCCTACGAGCAAGTGATGAAGGCCAGCCACACTTTCAACCTGCTCGATGCGCGCCGCGCGATCAGCGTCACCGAGCGGCAGCGCTACATCCTGCGCGTGCGCGCCTTGTCGCGCGCGGTCGCCGAGGCGTACGTGGCGCAACGCGAGAAGCTGGGTTTCCCCGGGCTCAAGCGCAGCGGCGTCCACCAGGAGCAGGCCGCATGAACACCGGCAAATCGCTGTTGATCGAGCTGGGTACCGAGGAACTGCCGCCGCGTGCGCTGGACGAACTGTCCGCGGCGTTCCTGCGCGGCATCGTCGACGGCCTGGCCACGCGTGGCGTCAGCGCCGGACTGGACCAGGCGATGGCGTACGCCTCACCGCGCCGTCTGGCTGCGTACATCCCGGCGGTGGCCTCGGCGCAACCGGAACAAGCCATCGAACGCCGCGGCCCCGCGGTAGCCGCTGCGCTCGACGCCGAAGGACAGCCATCGAAGGCGTTGCTGGGCTTCGCCCAATCCTGCGGCGTCGACGTCAGCCAGCTGGAAAAACTGGAGACCGACAAGGGCGCGTGGTTCGTCTGGCGTGCGGTCAAGCCCGGCCGGCCACTGGCGGCCCTGCTGCCGGAGATCATCGACGAGGCGCTCAAGGCGCTGCCGATCCCGCGCCCGATGCGCTGGGCCGACCACGACTACAGCTTCGTGCGCCCGGCGCACTGGCTGGTGATCCTGCACGGCGCCGACATCGTCGACGGCAAGGTGCTGGGCCTGGTCAGCGGGCGCAAGTCGCGCGGTCACCGTTTCATGCATCCGCAACCGGTGCACGTGGCCGACGCCGACGGCTGGCTCGACGCGATGCGCGCCGCGAAGGTGCTGGCCGATCCGCGCGAGCGGCGCCAGCGCATCCAGCAGCAGATCGAGCTCGCCGCGCAAGGCACCGGCGGCACGCCGCAACTGGACGACGCGCTGCTGGACGAACTGGCCAACCTCACCGAATGGCCGGTGGCGATCGCCTGCACCTTCGAGCGCAGCTTCCTGGACGTGCCACCCGAGGCGCTGGTCACCACCATGGTGGCGAACCAGAAATTCGTGCCGGTGTTCGACGCCGAGGGCAAGCTGACCGAGCATTTCATCGGCATCGCCAACATCGAGAGCAAGGACCCGGCCGAGATCCGCCGCGGCTACGAGCGGGTGATCCGGCCGCGTTTCGCCGACGCCAAGTTCTTCTGGGACGAGGACCTGAAGACGCCGCTGGCCAGCTACCAGGAGCAGCTGAAGAACGTCACCTACCAGCAGGCGCTGGGCAGCCAGTGGGACAAGAGCGTGCGCGTGGCCGAACTGGCGCGCGTGGTGGCCAACCGGGTCGGCGTCGATGCGGCGCTGGCGACGCGCGCGGCCAGCCTGGCCAAGTGCGACCTGCTGACCCGCATGGTCGGCGAGTTCCCCGAGCTGCAGGGCGTGATGGGCCGCTACTACGCCGTCCACGACGGCGAACCGGCGGCGGTGGCCGAGGCGCTGGACAGCCATTACCGCCCGCGCTTCGGCCGCGACCGCATCGCCGCGGACCCGCTGGGCCAGGTGCTGGCGGTGGCCGAACGGCTCGACACCCTGGCCGGCATCTTCGCCATCGGCATGAAACCCGGCGGCAACAAGGACCCCTTCGCGCTGCGCCGCGCGGCGCTGGGCCTGGCGCGCACCCTGATCGAGGGCGGCCTGGAACTGGACCTGCGCGCCAGCTTCATCGAGGCACTGGAACAATTGCCCGATGCCGCCCTCGCGGCCGGCCTCAAGCCGGGCAAGGACGGCAAGCCGCCGGCGCTGCAGGCGGGCGCGCGGCGCGCGATCCTGCTGGAGGACCTGCTGGACTTCGTGCACGAACGGATGCGCGGCTACTACGCCGAACAGGGCTTCGAACACGGGGCCTTCGAAGCCGTGCTGGCGGTGCAGCCGGCCAGTCTGGCCGACTTCGACCGGCGCCTGCGCGCGGTGATCGAGTTCGGTCGCCGGCCCGAGGCGGCGAGTCTGGCCGCGGCCAACAAGCGCGTCGCCAACATCCTGCGCAAGCAGGCCGAAGAGGCTGGCGCGCCGCCCGTCGGCCGGATCGTCGACCCGGCGTTCTTCGAGGCAGACGCGGAGCGCGAACTGGCCGATGCCCTGGCCGCCGCGCAGCAGGACAGCGCCGCAGCCGAGGCCGCGGGCGATTACGCCGCGGTACTGACCCGTCTGGCGCAACTGCAGGCGCCGGTCGATGCGTTCTTCGACAACGTGCTGGTGAATGCCGACGATCCCGCCGTGCGGGCCAATCGCCTGGCCCTGCTGAACCAGCTGAAGAGCCAGTTCAGCACCGTGGCGGACATCGCCCTGCTCTGAACGCGGCGCGGGCACGCAAGCGCCCGCGCCGCAGCAACCACCGTCGCGTCAGGCGACGGTGGTGGCAGCGCCTTCGCGCAGGCGCTGCGCAAGGTGGCGGTTGAACGCCATCATCGCGCCGGCGTCCACATTGACGCCACCCGGGCCGAGGATCTCGTACAGCTCGGTGAGCAGGTCGGTGTTCTCGGCCAGGCTCAGCGGGCTGCCGGCCAGATCCAATTCCGACTGCAGCATCTGCATCGCCGTGTTCAGGCGCTGCGGATCCAATCCCTGCATGTGGGCCGACAAGGGCAGATGAGTGACCACGCCGGATCTGGCGTTGGCGTGCTGGGTGCGTACGACCTGGCTGCTGTGCTGGTCTTCCTGCGTGGTCAGCGTCGGGTCGATCTGCATGCCGCCTTCGCCGGCCACCAGCCATACCAGCGAGATGCCCAGCGTGCGTGCCAAGGTCACGCAACGCGCGCGCGAAGGGTCGGTGTTGCCGTCGCGCCAGCTGCGTACCACGCCTTCGGAGAAGCCGCACATGCGGGCGATCTCGGTGGCGCTGCCAACCCGCTGGATCAGCAACCGGATGCGGTCGGCAAAGGTGCCGCCTGTAACTTGGGGAAGGGACTTGCTCATGGGAGTGGCCGTGTCGGTTGGGTGGGAGACTGCACCGGGGCGCAAGATTTCGGGATCGCCGGGTGGGGAGGCCGGATCGTCCACGCAGTATTTTGCGCCGCCGCCCGTGCCATGCCAACCCACCGCCCCGGGATCCGCACCCGGCAGGCACCGGCAATCCGGACTGCGACCACACCGGCGCGGAGGAGTTTCATGACGCAGCACTCTTTCTTCGAAAGCATTGCTGCTGCTACCGTCGAGCGGCCGTCGCCGTCCGCCGCGGCATCGGGGAATCCACCACGGGACAGCGCATGAGCCAATTCGGACTGCTTGGCAAGCGGCGTTTCGCGCCGTTCTTCTGGACCCAGGCGCTGGGCGCCTTCAACGACAATGCGTTCCGCAACGCGCTGGTGATGCTGGTGGCCTTCCAGATGGGGCTGGACGACCGCACCGTGGGGCTCTACACCAACCTGGCGCCGGCACTGTTCATCCTCCCGTTCTTCCTGTTCTCCGCCACCGCCGGACAACTGGCGGAGAAGTACGAGAAGAGCCGCATCATCCGCTACGTGAAGCTGTTCGAGATCGTGGCGATGACGCTGGCCGCGTACGGCTTCTACACCCATCACACCCCGCTGCTGCTGGTGGTGCTGTTCATGATGGGCATGCACTCGACCATGTTCGGGCCGATCAAGTACGCGATCCTGCCGCAGGCGCTGAAGAACGAGGAATTGGTCGGCGGCAACGGTCTGGTGGAGATGGGCACGCAGATGGCGATGCTGGTGGGCATGATTGCCGGCAATTCGCTGATGCTGGTGGCCGACGTGGGCCCCATGCTGGCCTCCGGCGCGACCATCGCGGTGGCGGTGGCCGGCTACCTGGCCAGCCGGCGCATTCCGCCCGCGCCGGCGACCGCACCCGACCTGAAGTTCAACTGGAACCCGTTCAGCGAAACGGCCCGCGTGCTCGGCATCACCGGTGCCGATCGCGCGGTGTTCAACGCGGTGCTGGGCATCTCGTGGTTCTGGTTCTTCGGCACCGTGCTGATCGCGCAGCTGCCGATCTACACGCGCGAGACGCTGGGCGGCGACGGTTCGGTCAACACGCTGGTGCTCACGCTGTTCTCCATCGGCACCGGCGTCGGCGCACTGCTGTGCGAGAAGCTGTCCGGCAAGCGGGTGGAGATCGGCCTGGTGCCGCTGGGCGCGTTCGGCCTCACCGCGTTCGGCGTCGACCTGTACCTGGCGCGCCATGGTCTGGCGGCCACGCGTGGGCTGGACTGGCTGGCGTTCCTGCACGGTGCCGGCAGCTGGCGCGTCGTGCTCGACCTCACCGCGATCGGCGTGTTCGCCGGCTTCTACGTAGTGCCGCTGTTCGCCTTCGTGCAGTCGCGCACGCCGCGCGAGCGGCTGTCGCGGGTGATCGCCGGCAACAACATCATCAATGCCTTGCTGATCGTGCTGGCCGCCGCGTTCGGGCTGGCGCTGGGCCGGCTGGGCATGGACGCGGCCACCATCTTCCTGCTGGCCGCCCTGCTCAACGTGCTGGTGGCGGTGTACATCTTCACCCTGGTGCCCGAGTTCCTGATGCGCTTCATCACCTGGGTGCTGGTGAACACGCTGTACCGCGTGCGCGTGGACGGCATGCAGCACCTGCCCGAGGAAGGTCCGGCGTTGCTGGTGTGCAACCACGTCAGCTTCATGGACGCGCTGCTGCTGATGGCCAACCTGCGGCGGCCGGCGCGCTTCGTGATGTATTACCGGATCTTCAATGTGCCGCTGCTGCGTTTCGTGTTCCGCACCGCCAAGGCGATCCCGATCGCCGGACACAAGGAGAGCCCGGCCGTGCTGCAGCAGGCGTACGACGCCATCGACGCGGCACTGGCCGAGGGCGAACTGGTGTGCATCTTCCCCGAGGGCGGGCTGACCGCCGACGGCGAGATCGCGCCGTTCCGTCCGGGCCTGGAGAAAATCCTGGCGCGGCGCCCGGTGCCGGTGGTGCCGCTGGCGCTGCGCGGGCTGTGGGGCAGCGTGTGGAGCCGGCGCGATACGCGGCTGGGTCGCATGCGCCTGCCGCGACGTTTCCGGGCGCGCGTGGAACTCGTCGTGGATGCGTCGGTGCCGCCGCAGGCAGCCAGCGCCGCATCGCTGGAGGCCAGGGTTCGCGAGTTGCGCGGGGAGCTTGCCTGAGCGCCCGCCTCAGTGCAGCCAGCTGCCGATCACCAGCAGGGCCACCACGCTGAGCCAGGCCAGCAGCGCGCGCAGCAAGGCACTGCGCAGGCGCCGCAGTTCGTCCAGCGGGTCGCTGTGTTCCTCGGCGTAGCCGTCGCCGGCCTCGATGTCGATGCGCACGTCGGCTTGCGCGGCAGCGCCGAGGAAGCCCGGGCCGCGTTGGTACCAGCTGGTCGGCGTAGCCTGGATGTGCCAGCGCCGCCAGGCCTCGATCACCGCATCCCAGTGGCCGACCACGGCCAGGGTGAAGGTCAGTATCTGGGCCGGCAACCAGTCCAGCGCGTTGGCCAGATAGTTGGCGGCATGCTGGCTGTCACCGTCGAGCGCCAGCGAGTCGTCGCGCCCGAGCGTCTGCGCCAGCCGATACAGCAGCGCGCCGACCGGGCCGAGCAGGAAGAACCACAGCAGCACCGCAAAGCGCCGGCGCAAGGCGGCGTAGACGATTGCCTCGCCCAGTGCGGGCGCGTGCCAGCGCACCGGGCGGCCGTCGTCGGACAGCCGCTGCGCCGCCGCCTCGCGGCTGACGTTGTCGGGCGCGGCGAGGATCGCCTCCAGGTCGCGCTCGAACTCGCGCGGACCGAAGCAGTAGATCAACACCACCACGGCGAACACCAGCGGCAGCAACTCGCCCAGCACGGTGTGGCCGAACAGCCACGTCAGCAGCGCGCACAGCAGCAGCGGGGGCGCCAGCGCCAGCACCACGCGGCCCGCCCCACTGGTATCGGACAGCTGCGCCACCCAGCGCCGGAACACGCTGTCACGGCGCCAGCTCGCCAGTTGCGGCGCAACATGCAACAGGCCCAGCGCGATCAGGGCAACGAGCAGACGGATGGCCATGGTGACGCACTCCCGGACGATGGCCGCATTGTAACGAGCGCGCCCGCGGCCCGCTGACGGGCGCGCTCAGCCGGGGCCGCAGTGGTAGCGCTCGGCGGTGCGCTCGACATCGGTGGAACTGATGTGCCGGGCCAGTTGTTCGGCGACCGTCATGCCGCGCCAGACCTCCACGTCCACGCAATGCGGGTCGGCCACGCCGAGCAGTGCCTGCAGCGTGCGAACCGCACCGCCAATGCCCTGCATGCGTGGATCGACCATGTGGAAACCCTGCACGATCGGCGTCGCCGCGCCGGGCAGGAGGACCGGGCGTGGCATGGGCATGCCGCCGCGCAGGAGATTGCCGCCGGCGACGTAGCCGGGCGTGTCGGCGATGCTGGTGATCGCGCTGCGCTCCTGCGCCGGTGGCGTCGCCGGCAGCGGGGTGGGCTGCGGAGAAGCGATCAGGCTTCGGGGCTGCGTGTGGCGTCGTGTCGAAGGACGCGGCGATGGCAGCCTGGGCGATGCAGGTGCGGCCACCACCGTCAGCAGCCGGAGGGTGAGCCGCGTCGATGGCGGATGGCGCGAGAGCGTGGCTGGCTGCCAGGCGCGCGGGCTGCCGTGGAAACACGCCAGCCATGCCACCAGATGCACGCCGATCACCGCCACGTGGATGGCGATGCGCCGGCTCGACGGGCGCATCGCTGCCGGCAAGCGGTGAGTCGGGTGCATGCAGGAGGTCCATCCTTGGCCGGGTAACCGGACAACGACCCGCGTGCCGCGACGGAGTTCCGCCGGGACGAATCAGGCGATGGGTGCGACCGCGGTCAGCGCGTCCAGCTCCAGTCCGGCCCGTTCGTGCAGCCAGTGCGCCAGCAGCCGATAGGACACCGACAGGCGCGTGGACGGCAGGAAGCTGCCGTCGGCGATGCCGTCGACGATCTGCTCCGGCGTGAACCAACGCGCGTCCTCCAGTTCCAGGTCGCGCATGCGGATCTCGCGCGACACCGCGGTGGCGATGAAGCCGACCATCAGCGACGCCGGCATCGGCCACGGCTGCGAGGAGTGGTAGCGCACCTCGTCCACGATCACCCCCGATTCCTCGGCCACCTCGCGGCGCACCGCGTCTTCGAGTGCCTCGCCCGGCTCGACGAAGCCGGCCAGCGTGGAGTAGCGGTGCGGTGGCCAGCCGGGCTGCCGCCCGAGCAGGCAGGCACCGTCGTGCTCGACCAGCATGATCACCGCCGCATCCGTGCGCGGGAAATGCAGCCGCGCGCAATCGGGATTGCGGCATTGTGCCCGATGCCCGGCGGCCACCAGCTGCAACGGCCCGCCGCAGTACGCGCAGAACCGTGTCTCGCGTTGCCAGTGCGACAGCCCCTTGGCGTAGGCGAACAAGCCGGCCTCGTCCGCGGCCAGCAACAGGCCGGCGCCGCGCAGACTCATCCGGCGCGCATCCAGCGCGGTCTCCAGCGCCTGCGCCTCATCGTGATCGTCCACCACCAGCAGGAAGTGCGGCCGCTCGTGCGCGATGCCGAGCAAGGTGGCGCGCGTGTCGGCCAGCCATTGCGCGCGTTCGGCGGCGTCGAGCCAGCGCAGCGCATCGCCGTCGCGGCGGAGATAGGCCTCGCCGGTGGCGTCCAGCAGCAGGTAGCGTGCGGTTTTCGCGTGTGCCCGCGCGGCCACCCAGGTCGCCTCGTCGCGATGCTCGGCCATGCGGTCGAGCACCAGGCTCAGGCCGGCGAAGGTGTTGGGGCGCGGCAGCCTGGCCTGGTCCATGGCGAGGGCGTCAGGCGGTGAAGGAGGAGCCGCAGCCGCAAGTGGTTTTCGCATTCGGGTTGCTGATCACGAACTGCGCGCCGCTGAGGTTTTCCGCGTAGTCGATCTGCGCCCCGGTGAGGTATTGCAGCGACAGCGGATCGCACAACAGGGTGGCGCCTTCGCGCTCGACTGCCAGGTCGTCCTCGGCCTGGGCCTCGTCGAAGGTGAAACCGTACTGGAAGCCGGAGCAGCCGCCGCCGGAAATGTACACGCGCAGCTTCAGTTCCGGATTGCCTTCCTCGGCAATCAGCTCATGCACCTTGTGCGCGGCAGCCGCGGTGAATTCGAGCGGTGCGCCGCCGGTGCGGTAATCGGGAATCGAGACGATGGTTGCCATGGCTATCTGAATGGGGATCGGAGCGGACAGACACAAGCATAGCGCGTCAGGCCGGCAACGCTTCCTCGTCGACGTCGGTGGTCCCTGCTTCCGGCGCGGCCAGCGCGCGCTGCGCCGGTTCGGCCTGGCGCGAGATGCGCCCGTTGACCTGGGCGCCGGCGGCCATTTCCAGCGTGTGGTAGCGCAGGTCGCCGTCGATGCGGGCCAGCGGCGCCAGCTCCAGCCGCACGCTGACGTGAACGTCGCCGGTGATGTGGCCGTTGATCACCGCCTGCGGCACGTGCACCTCGCCCTGCACCTCGCCATGCTCGCTGAGGGTGAACATGGCGTCGTCGCCCTCGGCCAGCACGCTGCCCTCGATGCGCCCGTCCAGGTGTAGCGCGCCGCTGAAGCGCAGGTCGCCGCGGATCACCGTGCCGCGGGCGATCAGGCTGGTTTCGGAACTGCCGCGGTTGCGGTCGCTGCGTCTACGGTTGAGCATCTCGGTCTCCCTCGGCGGTAGTGATGTTGCCGGACAAGGCGGCGCTCCATGCCACGGTGCGGCTGATGGTCTCGCCGCTGGCCGGATCAACGCGGATGCGCAGCCGCGTCGGCCGGAAATCCGCGGGCAGCACGATCGTGCCCTGCAACTGCTGGAAATAGGTGAAGCGGAACGGCAGGCCGTCCTTCTGCGCGCCGTCGCCCAGCGCCGGCCAGTCGAGCGTCACGACCTTGTCCTTGCGCATGCCCTCCACGCTGACCGTGGCATGGCCGCTGACCTCGTCGCCGCGCTTGGCGTTCTGGGTGAGGCTGAGGATCAGCGTCCAGCCACGCGAACCGGCGATCGGCTGCAGCTTCACCTCCTGCAGCTTGAGTCCCTGGCGCTGGCCGTTGCCGGCAACCAGGCGCGAATAGAACCCGAGGTCCGAGCGCAGCGCGCTCAACTCCTTCTCGCGTTGCGCCAGGGTGCCGCGCAGGGCGCTGGTCGCCACCTCGTTGACCTGGCCGGCGCGCTGCAGGTTCGCCACCTGCTGCTTGAGATCGTCGACCTCGGCCAGCAGCGCACGCTGCTGCTTGTGGTCGACCACCGCCGGCGTGCTGCGCGCGCCCAGCAGATGCACCGCTGCACCCACCGCCAGCAGGCTGGCCAGCCACGCCAGACCCCACCACAGGCGGCGCCAGCGGCGGCCGACGTCGTCGTGCCTGCGCACCACGAGACGCGGAGGTGGTCGTGAACCCATGGGAGGACGTTCCCGGAAAACCCGAGGTATAGCCCGGGCGTGACGAAAGCGTCAAGGAACGGGCGCACGCCCGCGCGGATGCACTGTGGCGGCGTGCGCGCTGCGCAACCGGCTTCAGCTCTGCATCTTGCTCTGCAGATAGCGTTCCGCGCCGATGTCCTTGATCAGGTTGAACTGGGTTTCCAGCCAGTCGATGTGTTCTTCCTCGTCATGCAGGATGTGCTTGAACAGATCGCGGCTGATGTAGTCGGCGATGCCTTCGCTGTAAGCAATCGCTTCGCGCAGGTCGACGGTGGCGGCCAGCTCCAGATCCAGATCGCCCTGCAGCGCCTCCACCGGGTGCTCGCCGATGCGCAGCTTGCCCAGCCGCTGCAGGTTGGGCAGGCCGTCGAGGAACAGGATGCGCTCGATCAGTCGGTCGGCGTGCTTCATCTCGTCGATCGATTCCTTGTACTCGTGCTCGGCCAGCTCGGTGTAGCCCCAGTTCCTGTACATGCGGGCATGCAGGAAATACTGGTTGATCGCGGTCAGCTCGTTGTAGAGCACCTTGTTGAGGTACTCGATGACCTTGGCATCACCCTTCATGGCTTTTCTCCATCACGACAGACCCGCGGACTATACAAACTCCGCGGCAGTCGGGACGGAACGGGAATGCCCATGGTTTGCCCGCACGGCGATGCGTGGCGGGCGCGTCGGCTCAGGCGGCGACGAGGGGAAGCTTGCAGAGCACCTGCCGGCGGGCCTGCTCGAAGGTGGCGCGGGCTTCGTCGCCGCAGCAGCCGCAGCAGTCCGAACAGCCGGTGCGCGCCTGCAGTTCGGCAAAGGTCTGCACGCCATCGGCCGCCTCGCGGCGGATGTCGTGGTCGGTGACGGCATTGCACATGCAAACGTACATGGCGCGTATGAGAACGCGAATGCGAACGATTGTCAACAACAGGGTTGCGAGTTGCCACCCGCCTGGCCTAGTTGCGTGGGAGCGCGCCCGCTCTGCGCGACCGGGGTGCGGCCTGGTCAGGCCGCCGCGCGACCCGTGCGCGGACCGCCGGCGGGGGTGTCCGCGTCGGCCCGCGGCGGCGTGGTTCCAATCTCCACGCCGAACAGCTCTTCCACCAACGGTGCGAAGTGGCGCAGCGCCCGGGCGTACACGTCGCGCTTGAAGTTCACCACATGCGCGGCCGGGTACCAGAAATCCACCCAGCGCCAGATGTCGAACTCCGGCTTCTCGTTGGCATCGAGCTTCAACGCTTCCTCGCCACCGACCAGCTTGAGCAGGAACCACACTTGCTTCTGGCCGATGCAGGTCGGCCGCTGGTGCCGGCGCACATAGCGCTCCGGCAGGCGATAACGCAGCCAGCCGTGGGTGGCGGTGATCACTTCCACGTGGTGCGCCGCCAGGCCGGTTTCCTCCTCCAGCTCGCGGTACATCGCCTCCAGCGGGGTCTCGTCGGTGCGCATGCCGCCCTGCGGGAACTGCCAGCCGTCACGATTGACCCGGCGCGCCCAGAACAGCTGGCCGTCTGCGTTGAGCAGCACGATCCCCACGTTCGGACGGTAGCCATCTACATCAATCATGCGTCGCCTCCCGGGGCCAAGGCCCCGCGAACCGGCGGCAGAATGGCCGCGCGATCCTGACCCGATTCAACCACAGCCCGCAAAGCAGCGGCAAGCCGCCGACTTGAACGAACGCGCTCCGCCCACTACACTTCCGCGCCCCGCCGGCGATCGCCCCGCGGCGGCCTCTCCGTGGCTATGTAGCTCAGCTGGTTAGAGCACAGCACTCATAATGCTGGGGTCGGTGGTTCGAGTCCACCCATAGCCACCAAACGTGTCGCGCGTGTCCGTTCCCGCCGACGTGTCCATCCGCGCGGACGTCGCCATGCACATCTTCAAGGTGTTTCAGCTCGAAGCAGCCCACCGCCTGCCGCACGTGCCGGAAGGCCACAAATGCGCGCGGCTGCATGGTCATTCGTTCCGTGTCGAGATCCATGTTTCCGGCGAGCCGGACCCCCGGCTCGGCTGGGTGATGGATTTTGCCGAGCTGAAGACGGCCTTCCAGCCGTTGTACGACCAGCTCGACCACCACTACCTCAATGACATCGAGGGGCTGGAGAACCCGACCAGCGAGATGCTGGCTCGCTGGATCTGGCAGCGGCTGGAGCCGCGGCTGGCGGGGCTGGACAAGGTCGTGGTGCACGAGACCTGCACGTCGGGGGCGAGCTGCAGCCGGGTCGATTTCTGACGCGTTGCGTTATGCGAATGACTTTCGCAAGTAAGCGTTTACGCTGAACATTTGTCGACTGGTCTGGCGATTTCCTGAAATTCATGTTGCAACGCAACAGAAGCTTTGCTAGAGTGGCTGCCACTACCCCATCCTCCACGAGGAACGAGCCATGACCCAGCAATTCAACAACCAGCTTTTTGCGTTCACCAAGCAGTTCACCGACAGCGCGTTCAAGGCGCATTCGCTGGCCCTGAAGGGCCTGGAGAAAGTTGCCGAGCTGCAGCTCAAGGCGCTCGAGGAGCAGACCAAGGTCTCCGCCGAGTTCGTCACCGAGGTGATGGAGGCCCGTGACATCGACGGCCTGCGCGGCCTGTGGGAGAAGGGCAGCAGCCTGAGCCGCGAGAACGCCGAGCGCGCCGTGGCGGTGTCGCAGGAAGTGCTGGCGATCACCCAGAAGACCGCCGAGTCGCTGAACGCATTGGTGCAGGAGCAGCGCCAGGCGGCGAACGACGCGGTAGCCGCGCCGGTCGCCGGCAAGAAGGCCGCCGCCAAGTAATCACGGCGGTCAACGGTTGCAACACCCCCGAGAAGGCCGGACAAGGATGTCCGGCCTTCTTTTGTGCGCAGGATCCTGCGGTTGCGGCGGATCGTCGCAGGTGCCACGCGGGTACGCGTCCGTGCGTGCAGCGCGGGGGTTCGCCGGGTTTGCGGCTTGTCCGGGCAATCGGCGCACTGATATACTTTTACGGATTCGGATCGTGGCGGGTGACTGGATCGGTGCCGCCTGACAAGGGCCGCGCGGAGACGTCACTTGCTCAACAACCTGGCCTCGGGTCGGCGCATCGCCTTGCGCATCGTGCTGCTGCAGTTCGCAGTGGCTCTGCTGGTGGGCGGCACCTTCCTTGTGCTGGGGCGTCGTGAAGCGGCATCGGCCGCGGCAGGCGCGGTGGTGGTGGCACTGGGCACCGCGGTGATGTCGGCGCGGATGTTCAGCGGCATTGGCGGCGCGGGTCTGGCGCTGGGTCGGCTGCTGGCGGGCATGCTCCTGAAATGGGTCGTGATCGTCGGAGGGCTGGTCGTGATCCTGTTCCAATTCAAGTTGCCGCCACTGGCCGCCATCACGGGGTTGGTGGCTGCCTACGCGGTCTATCTGCTGGCGTTCAGATTCAAGGGTTGAAGCATGGCAAGCGAGTCGGGCGGGCTTACTGAATACATCCAGCACCACCTGCAGCATCTTGTTCCGCATGCGAGCAAGGAAGGCTTCTGGGCGGTGCATCTCGACTCGGTCACCGTGTCGCTGGCGCTCGGCGTGCTGTTCTGCCTGTGGTTCTGGCTGAAGGCGCGCAAGGCCACCGCCGGCGTGCCGGGCAAGGGTCAGGCGTTCGTCGAAATCATCCTGGAGTTCGTCGACGGCCAGGTCAAGGACGTGTTCCACGGCGACCGCCGCGTGCTGGGCCCGCTGGCGCTGACCGTGTTCGTCTGGGTGTTCCTGATGAACGCGATGGATCTGCTGCCGGTGGACCTGCTGCCGTGGATCACCGAGAAATTCGGCGTCGGCCACTTCCGCGCCGTACCGACCGCCGACATCAACATGACCTTCGCGATGTCGCTGACGGTGTTCGTGCTGATCATCTTCTACAGCTTCAAGGCCAAGGGCGCCGGCGGCTACATGCGCGAGCTGTTCACCGCGCCGTTCGGCTCCAGTCCGTTGCTGTGGCTGCCCAACTTCCTGCTCAACGTGGTCGAGCTGCTGTCCAAGCCGGTAAGCCTGGCGATGCGACTGTTCGGCAACATGTACGCCGGCGAGCTGGTGTTCATGCTGATCGCCGGCCTGTTCAGCGCCGGCGCCGGGCTGGCGGGCTGGGCGCTGTACGGCGCCGGCATCATCGGCTACACGGTGTGGGGCATCTTCCACATCCTGATCATCTCGATCCAGGCCTTCATCTTCATGGTGCTGACGATCGTGTACATCTCGATGGCGCACGATCACCACTGATTGGCTGTTGTCGAATCCTTCGTTTCATCCGTTTTTGCCATCCCCAGTTTGCTTTTCTCAGGAGACCGTCGTGGAACTCATCACTCAAATTGCTCAAGTGCAGTCCTTCACCGCCATCGCGCTGGGCCTGATCATCGGCCTCGGTGCACTCGGTGCCTGTATCGGCATCGGCGTCATGGGCTCGAAGTTCCTCGAGGCGGCTGCGCGTCAACCGGAACTGGTGCCGCTGCTGCAGGGCCGCATGTTCCTGCTCGCCGGCCTGATCGACGCGGCGTTCCTGATCGGCGTGGCGCTGGCGATGTACTTCGCCGTGGCCAACCCGCTGCTGTCCAAGCTCGCCGGCGCCTGAGTCACGTGGCGGCGCACGGCGCCGCCGTTTCGACCCGGGCGTCCTGACGCCCGGGTTCGGTTCAACCCGTATTTGCAGGTAACGCAGCGATGGATTTCAACGCGACCTTGATTGGCGAAATGATTTCGTTCGCCATCCTGATCTGGTTCTGTGTGCACTTCATCTGGCCGTATCTCAACAAGGCCATCGAAGAGCGCCAGCTCAAGATTGCCGAAGGCCTGAATGCGGCCGAGCGCGCGCACGCCGATCTGAAGGATGCCGACGCCAAGGTCCAGGCCGAGATCAAGCAGGCCCGCCTGCAAGCCTCGGAGATCATCGACAAGGCCCAGCAGCAGGCCAACCAGATCATCGAAAAGGCCCGTGGCGAAGCCGTCAGCGAGATCAATCGCCTGAAGGCTTCGGCGCAGGACGACATCGCCTCGATGGCCCAGCGCGCGCGCGACCAGTTGCGCGAGCAGGTCGGTGCGCTGGCCGTCGCCGGCGCCAGCAAGATCGTGCAGCGCGAGGTCGATGCCTCGACGCACAAGGCCCTGCTCGACCAGCTCGCGGCCGAGATCTGATCGATGGCCCAGGCAATCACCCTCGCCCGTCCCTACGCCCGAGCCGCGTTCGAAGTGGCGCACGCCGCCGGCACGCTGGATGCGTGGTCGCAGGCGCTGGCGTTCGCCGCCGCGGTCGCGGCCGATCCGCGCGTGGCCGGTCTCGGCAACGATCCGCGGGTGCTGCCCGCGCAGCTCGTCGCGCTGCATCTCCCGGCCGGTATCGCTGCCGAGGCGCCGTTCGGCAAGTTCCTCGCCGAAATGGCCGAGCAGCGACGGCTGGCGTTGCTGCCGGAGGTGGCCGAGTTGTACGAGACGTTCAAGCGCGAGTCCGAGTCGCAGCTGCTGGTCAAGGTGACCAGCGCGATGGCGCTGGACACGACGCAGACCGAGCAGCTCAAGGCCTCGCTGAAGCGCCGCTTCAAGCGCGAGATCGAACTGGACACCCAGGTCGATGCCTCGCTGCTGGCCGGTGCGGTGATCGACACCGGCAGCGAAGTGATCGACGGTTCCGCGCGCGGACGGCTGGCCAAGCTGGCCGGCGCGCTGAGTAATTAGTTTCACGCGAAATCCATTTCGCGGAGAGCAAACCCCGGCATCCATGCCGGACTCTCGAAGAAAGCATCGCGTTTACAAAATTTCAGGATAAGAACCCATGTCCAGCAGCACACTGAATCCGTCCGAGATCAGCGAACTGATCAAGAGCCGCATCGAGCAGTTCAAGCTCGGCGCCGAGGCACGCAACGAGGGCACGATCATCAGCGTGTCCGACGGCATCGTGCGCATCCACGGCCTGGCCGATGCGATGCAAGGCGAAATGATCGAGCTGCCGGGCAATGCGTTTGCGCTGGCGCTGAACCTGGAGCGCGACTCCGTCGGCACGGTGGTGCTGGGCGAGTACCAGCACCTGCGCGAGGGCGACACTGCCAAGACCACCGGCCGCATCCTCGAAGTGCCGATCGGCCCGGAACTGCTCGGCCGCGTGGTCGATGCGCTGGGCAATCCGATCGACGGCAAGGGTCCGCTGAACGCCAAGCTCACCGCGCCGGTCGAGAAGGTCGCGCCGGGCGTGATCTGGCGCAAGTCGGTCGACCAGCCGCTGCAGACCGGCTACAAGTCGGTCGACGCGATGATCCCGGTCGGTCGCGGTCAGCGCGAGCTGATCATCGGTGATCGCCAGACCGGCAAGACCGCGCTGGCGATCGACGCGATCATCGCCCAGCGCGATTCGGGCATCAAATGCATCTACGTGGCCATCGGCCAGAAGCGTTCGTCGATCGCCAACGTGGTGCGCAAGCTGGAAGAGAACGGCGCGCTGGCGAACACCATCGTGGTGGTCGCCTCGGCCTCCGAGTCGGCCGCGCTGCAGTACGTGGCTCCCTACTCCGGCTGCGCGATGGGCGAGTACTTCCGTGACCGCGGCCAGGACGCGCTGATCGTCTACGACGACCTCTCCAAGCAGGCCGTGGCCTATCGCCAGATCTCCCTGCTGCTGAAGCGCCCGCCGGGCCGCGAGGCGTATCCGGGCGACGTGTTCTATCTCCACTCGCGTTTGCTCGAGCGCGCCTCGCGCGTGTCCGAGGCCTACGTCGAGAAGTTCACCAACGGCGAAGTGAAGGGCAAGACCGGCTCGCTGACCGCGCTGCCGATCATCGAGACCCAGGGCGGCGACGTCTCCGCGTTCGTGCCGACCAACGTGATCTCGATCACCGACGGCCAGATCTTCCTGGAAACCGACCTGTTCAACGCCGGCATCCGCCCGGCCGTGAACGCCGGCATCTCGGTGTCGCGCGTGGGTGGTTCGGCGCAGACCAAGATCGTCAAGAAGCTCTCCGGCGGCGTCAAGCTGGCGCTGGCGCAGTTCCGCGAACTGGCCGCGTTCGCGCAGTTCGCCTCGGACCTGGACCCGGCTACCCGCGCCCAGCTCGACCGCGGCCAGCGCGTGACCGAGCTGATGAAGCAGAAGCAGTACTCGCCGCTGTCGATCGCCGAACTGGCGCTGTCGGTCTACGCCGCCGAGAAGGGCTACCTCGACGACCTGCCGGTGAACAAGGTGCTGGCGTTCGAGAAGGGCCTGCACGCCTTCATGCATCAGACCCACGAGGAACTGATGAAGAAGATCGTCGCCACCGGTGCCTGGGACAACGACATCGAAGCCATCTTCAAGGCCTCGCTGGACGAGTACAAGAAGACCGGCAGCTGGTGAGAGAGCCGGGATTCGGGATCGAGGCCAGGGATTCGGCAGGACGCGAGTTCGCCGTTTCCATGAATTCCGGATCCGCAATCCCACGAGTGAGCACAGCGAGCGAGTAGAAGATGGCAAGCGGACGCGAAATCAAAACCAAGATCAAGAGCACGCAGAACATGCGCAAAGTGACGCGCGCGCTCGAGATGGTCTCGGCGGCCAAGATCCGCCGTGCGCAGGACCTGATGCGCGCCTCGCGGCCGTATGCGCGGCTGATGCGCAAGGTGATCGCGCACGTGGCGCAGGCCAGCACGGATTTCAGCCATCCGTTCCTGGTCGAGCGCGACAACGTGGCGCGGGTCGGCTACATCGTGGTGTCGACCGATCGCGGCCTGTGCGGCGGCCTCAACTCCAACCTGTTCCGCCGCCTGCTGCCGGCGATCGCCGAGTGGCAGAAGCAGGGCGTGCAGGTGGACGTGGTGGCGATCGGCCAGAAGGCGATCTCGTTCTTCCGCCGGATCAAGGGCGTCAACCTGGTGGGCACGGTCAGCCACCTGGGCGAGAAGCCGCGACTGGAGCAGCTGGTCGGCGTGATCAAGGTGATGATGGACGCCTACACGGCCAACACCCTGGATCGCGTGTTTCTCGCCTACAGCGACTTCGTCAACACCATGACGCAGAAGCCGACCATCGACGCGCTGTTGCCGCTGCCGCTGGTGGCGGCCGAGATGGAAGCGCACGAGGAAGCGGGTGAATCGGCCTATGCGGGCGTGAAGCTGGAAGCCGGGCACGACTGGGACTACCTCTACGAGCCCGACGCACAGACCGTGCTGGAACACGTGTTGGCCCGCTACATCGAGTCGGTGGTGTACCAGGCCACGCTGGAGAATCTGGCCAGCGAGCACGCCGCCCGCATGGTCGCGATGAAGGCCGCGTCGGACAACGCGAACAAGGTGATCGACACGCTGACGCTGACCTACAACAAGGCGCGCCAGGCGGCGATCACGCAGGAAATCTCGGAAATCGTCGGCGGCGCCGCGGCTGTATGAGTGCAGGCACCCATGCCTGCAAGAGCAAGTCAAGAAGCGGCCATCCCTGGCCGCACCGTTGAAACGAAAGCGATCATCCGTGATCGCAGGGCAAGATCAAATAGTGGCCATCCATGGCCGCACTCCTAGTAAGAGCGACGTTTCATTGGCGCTTTGTAGAAAACAGAACCTTAGAAAGATTCATCCGGAGCTATCAGCATGAGCCAGGGCAAAGTTGTTCAGATCATCGGCGCGGTCGTCGACGTGGAGTTTGCGCGTGACCAGGTGCCGCAGGTGTACGACGCACTCAAGATCGACGGCACCGACATCACGCTGGAAGTGCAGCAGCAACTCGGCGACGGCATCGTGCGCGCGATCGCGCTCGGCTCCACCGAGGGCCTGAAGCGCGGCCTGATGGCGCGCAACACCGGCGAAGGCATCAAGGTGCCGGTCGGCAAGGAAACCCTGGGCCGCATCATGGACGTGCTCGGCAATCCGATCGACGAGGTCGGTCCGATCGAGGCCAAGGATCACTGGGTGATCCACCGCGAGGCGCCCAGCTACGACGAGCAGGCCGCGTCCAATGACCTGCTGGAAACCGGCATCAAGGTGATCGACCTGGTCTGCCCGTTCGCCAAGGGCGGCAAGGTCGGCCTGTTCGGCGGCGCCGGCGTGGGCAAGACGGTGAACATGCTGGAGCTGATCAACAACATCGCCACCCAGCACGCCGGCCTGTCGGTGTTCGCCGGCGTCGGCGAGCGCACCCGCGAAGGCAACGACTTCTACCACGAGATGCAGGAAGCGGGCGTCGTGAAAATCGACAACCTGCCCGAGTCGAAAGTGGCGATGGTCTACGGCCAGATGAACGAGCCGCCGGGCAACCGCCTGCGCGTGGCGCTGACCGGCCTGACCATGGCCGAGTACTTCCGCGACGAGAAGGACGAGAGCGGCAAGGGCAAGGACGTGCTGTTCTTCGTCGACAACATCTATCGCTACACGCTGGCCGGTACCGAGGTGTCCGCGCTGCTCGGCCGCATGCCGTCGGCGGTGGGCTACCAGCCCACGCTGGCCGAGGAAATGGGCGTGCTGCAGGAGCGCATCACCTCGACCAAGACCGGCTCGATCACCTCGATCCAGGCCGTCTACGTGCCCGCCGACGACCTGACCGACCCGTCGCCGGCGACCACCTTCGCGCATCTGGACTCCACCGTGACGCTGTCGCGCGACATCGCCTCGCGCGGCATCTATCCGGCGGTGGATCCGCTCGATTCGACCAGCCGCCAGCTGGACCCGAACGTGGTCGGCGCCGAGCACTACGACGTGGCCCGCCGCGTGCAGGGCACGCTGCAGCGCTACAAGGAGCTGAAGGACATCATTGCGATCCTGGGCATGGACGAGTTGTCCGAAGAGGACAAGCAGGCCGTGTACCGCGCGCGCAAGTGCGAGCGTTTCTTCTCGCAGCCGTTCCACGTGGCCGAAGTGTTCACCGGCGCGCCGGGCAAGTACGTGTCGCTGGCCGAAACCATCCGCGGCTTCAAGATGATCGTCGACGGCGACGTGGATCACCTGCCCGAGCAGGCGTTCTACATGGTCGGCGGCATCGACGAGGCGATCAAGAAGGGCGAGGAGATGGGGGCGAAGAAGGCGGCGTAAACCACCGTTTTCCGGGAACCGGGATCCGGGTTTGCGAATGCCGCGAACCGGGCCCCCGCTGAATCCCGACCCTGTCCCGAATTCCTTCGAGCGTAGCGAGAAAAGACATGACAACCATCCGAGTCGACATCGTCAGTGCCGAAGCCGAGATCTTTTCCGGCGAGGCGACCATGGTCGTGGCGACCGGTGACCAGGGCGAGCTGGGCATCACGCCGCGCCACGCGCCGCTGATCACCCGGCTCAAGCCCGGCCATGTCGACGTGCTGCTGGAAGGCGGCGAGCGCCAGCAGTTCTACGTGTCCGGCGGCATCCTCGAAGTGCAGCCGCAGGTGGTCACCGTGCTGGCCGATACTGCCGCGCGGGCAACCGACCTGGATGAGGCCTCGGCGCAGCAGGCGATGAAGGAAGCGCGCGACGCGCTGGCCAACCGCACCGACGCGATCGAGCTCGCCGAGGCGCAGACCCGGCTCACCCAGGCGATGGCCCAGTTGCAGGCGCTGGAGCGGCTGCGCAAGAACCTCAAGCACTGAGGTCCGGGCGCCGGCTACCCTAGAGGTTTTCCGGGCCGCGACGCAGCCAGCTGTCGATCAGCGCCTTGTCGTAGCGCAGGGGATCGGTGTCGGTGGGACGCATCATGCCGCTCTGCAGGTATCCCAGATTGCGCAGCTTGCGCGAGCCCTCCCGCAACACTTCACCGTTGCTGCCGATCAGCTTGAAGCTGAGGTCCATGCGCGGCGGGTAGATGTCCTTCATGAAGCGCACGTGCATCAGCTGCGCACCATGCCAGGGCTCGTAGCCACCGGCCAGCTTGATGTCGGTGATGCTGACCTCCAGCCGGTCACCGGCCGGCAGCATCTTCGTGGCGCGTTCGATCAGGTAGGCCTTCAGCGGCTTCAGGTAGTCTGTCCGGTTGAAGCGGTCCTGCTGGCCGAATTCCTTGACCTCGCTGAACTCCTCCGGATTGACGTAATTCACCGTGACCCGTGCGGCGGAATGGGGTTCGCCCACCGCGACCGCCGGTGGTGGCGCGGCGACGGCTGTCGCCGGCGCCAAGCCTCCGGCCATGGCGATGGCGAGCAAGGCCGCCAAACTGGATGAATGGATGCCGGTCATGCGCTTCATGATGCACCTCTTCTGGTTGCTGCCGACTTGGTCAGTCTGGCACGGTCATCGTTGCGCTTTCGTATGCACCCTCGCAAGCCTTGCCGAAGGTGCGGCTGACGCCGAGCCGGCGCCGCCGGCTGCTATGCTTTTGGTTCGGTCGGAACAGGGTCGACATCCATGGGTACAACTCCGCTGCACGTGATCATCCTGGCGGCCGGTGCCGGCACGCGGATGAAATCGAACCGCGCCAAGGTACTGATGCCGCTGGCCGGCAAGCCGCTGCTGGCGCACGTCATCGCCACCGCGCGAAGTCTGCAGCCGGCGGCCATCCACATCGTCTACGGCCATTGCGGCGAGCAGGTGCAAGCCGCGTTCGCCGGGCAGGGCGATCTGCGCTGGGTGCTGCAGGCCGAGCGGCTCGGCACCGGCCACGCCGTGGAGCAGGCGATCGCCGGCGTGCCGCGCGCGGCCCGCGTGCTGGTGCTGTACGGGGACGTGCCGCTGACTCGCGCCGAAACGCTGCAACAGCTGCTGGACGCCGAAGCCGGCTTCAGCCTGCTCACCACGCGGCTGGCCGATCCGACCGGCTACGGACGCGTGCTGTGCGACGGCAACGGCCATGTGCGCGAGGTGGTCGAGGAGAAAGACGCCGACGCCGGCCAGCGCGCCGTCAACCTGGTCAACACCGGCATCCTGCTGGCCGACGCGCTGGCCCTGCGCGGCTGGCTCAAGCAACTCGATCGCGACAACGCGCAGGGCGAGTACTACCTCACCGACATCTTCGCCATGGCCGCCGCGGAAGGTCGCGGTGCGCTCAGCGTCGAATGCGCCGACCCGATGGAAGCCGCCGGCGCCAACGATCCCGTGCAACTGGCCGAGCTGGAAGCGGCATGGCGTCGCCGCACCACGCATGCGTTGCTGCGCGAGGGTGTGCGCATGGCCGATCCACTGCGCGTGGACGTGCGCGGCACGGTCGAGGCCGGCCGCGACGTCGAGTTCGACATCGACGTGATCCTGGAGGGCCGCGTGGTGCTCGGCGACGACGTGCGCATCGGTCCCTTCACGCGCCTGAAGGACGTGCAGCTGGCCGCCGGCACGGTGCTGCACCCGCATTGCGACCTCGACGGCGTGGTCACCCACGGCCCGTGCACGATCGGCCCGTTCGCGCGGCTGCGCCCCGGCACCGAGCTGGACGCCGGCGTGCACGTCGGCAACTTCGTCGAGACCAAGAAGACCCGCATCGGCGAAGGCAGCAAGGCCAACCACCTCACCTACCTCGGTGACACCGTGGTCGGCCGCGGCGTCAACATCGGCGCGGGCACCATCACCTGCAATTACGACGGGGTGAACAAGTTCGCCACCCGCATCGGCGACGGCGCCTTCATCGGCTCCAACAGCGCCCTGGTCGCCCCGGTGAGCATCGGCGCGCAAGCCACCATCGGCGCTGGTTCGGTGATCACCAAGGACGCGCCGGACGGTGAGCTCACCGTGGCACGCGGCCGCCAAACCACATTGGCCGGCTGGCGGAGGCCGGTGAAGCAGGAGTGAGTGGAGAGGAGTGGGGAATGAGAGAAAAACTGCAGCACGCTCTGCTGCTGCCTTCTCTCACTCCACTCCTCGCCCAGGCACTAGGCATAGCGCCAGCCATCGATCTCGACCAGCAGTTCGCGGCGGCAGATGTCGCCGTGCAGCAGCAGCAGGGGTACGCCCGGCAGGCGCTGTTGCAGCGCGTCGCGCACGCGCGGCGCGTCGCTGCCGTGGCGCAGGTAGACCTTGAGCGGTGAGTGCGCGTCGAAGCCGGCGCGCATGTCGGCGCTGGCCAGCAGCGCGTCCAGGTTGGTCAGGGTTTCCTCGAGCTGCGCGTCGAGGTCGTCGTGGTGGGCCGAAGCGTGGCCCACGACCGCGGCGGTGCCGGAAATGGCCAGCGTGTCGCGGGCCGGCAGGATCATCGCGCGCGCAAAGCTGGGCGGGGTGGGCCCATATTGCCGCGGGTAGCGCCATGCGCTCACCTGGCGCGGGTTCTCGACCCGGTGGCCGCCCTGCTCGCCGGCCAGCAGGTAGACCTGCAGGCGGTGTTCTGCCGCGAGGTGGCCGATCGCGGTGGCGGCGGGGAAACCCTCGGCGAAGAAATCGCCCATGCCGGCGGCGCGGCCTTCGCAGAAGCGCTTGTAGCGTTCCGCATCGCCTTCGCCGTCGTTGATCGCGCCGATGTAGTTCCACACCCGCAGCACGTGCCGCGCGTCGTGGCCGGCGACGAACCGGTGCAGCATGTCGTAGGCCTGTCGGGCGGTGGCGAGGGTGCCGCCGTGTTCGCGTTCGTCCAGCTCGATCGCGGCGAACAGCCAGCCGCCGCCGGTCGACCACCGCAACGCGCCTTCCATGCCGCAGCGCACCGGCCCGTCCACTTGCCACAGTTCCAGCGGGGCGGGAGCATCGGTGCTGGCCAGCGCCACCTGCAGGTGGCGCGGATCGTCACCGGAGGGGACGGACGGATCGAAACCGAACACCGCCAGGGTGCCCGCCGCTTCCAGCAGGGTGGCGACCTGCGCCATGCGATAGGACACCTGCGGCGCCCGCCGCGCCCGAACTTCCACCTGCGGGTTTTCACATCCCTGGGTCATGCTGGCCAACCGGAACGACAAGGCCGCTATGTTACACTCTGCGCCCACTGCCACCGGGGGGAGGCAATGTATCTGGCGTACGGAATCGAGCATGGCGGAACAGACAGAGGCGCAGCACGAGTTGGCCACCCTGGTGGTGGAATGCCTCAACCTCGAGGACGTCAGCGCCGAGCAGATCGACCCCGATGCGCCGCTGTTCGGTGGCGAGCTGGGGCTCGACTCCATCGACGCACTGGAGATCGCCCTGGCCGTTTCCAAGCGCTACGGCTTCCAGCTGCGCTCGGACAATCCGGAAAACCGGCAGATCTTCGCCAGCTTGCGCAATCTGTCCAGCCACGTCGAACAGCACCGCGCCTGAACGGTCGTGCGCTGGATGGCACGATTACGCGCGCCGCTGCCGCGCGCAGCGAGGTGGTCGTGGACACCTTGACGTCGCATGGCATCGCGCTTCCCGCTCTCGTCACGCCACGGTGCGCCACGCGTGGCAAGCTGCCGCTGTCGACCGAGTCGTCGCGGAATCGCCCATGAAATCCGCCGCATCCATCCATGCCCCGGCCTCGCGGCGCCACGCCTTGTGGTTGCTGCTCGTCTATCCGGTGTTCGCCATCGCCGGGGTGGTCACCCATCGTCCGATCTTCGCGCTGCTGGCGTTGGCGGTGCTGGCCAGCGTGCTGATGCTGCCGCGGCTGCAGTCGCGCCGGCCGCTGCCGTGGTTGCTGTGGCTGCTGATGCTGGCTGGCGTGTGGATGGCGTCGCGGCTCGAGCTGGCCGACCTGCTGCTGGAGGCGGTGCCGATCCTGATCAACGTGGCGCTGGCATGCTGGTTCGGCCGCAGTCTGATCGGCGGCGAGCCGCTGGTGGCGCGCTTCGTGGTGGCGATCGAAGGCGCCGAGCGGCTGCGCGAGCCCGGCGTGGCGGGTTATGCGCGGCAGATCACCTGGTTCTGGACCGTGCTGCTGGCGGCACAGGCGCTGCTGTTGAGCGGCCTGCTGCTGTTCGCCGCCCATGACGGGTTGCTGTTGCGCCTCGGGGTGACGTCGCCGTGGCTGGTGCCCGAGCGCTGGGCCTCGGCATGGCTGCACGTGGGCTGCTACCTGCTGCTGGGCGCGGCGTTCCTGCTGGAGTACGCCTGGCGGCGCTGGCGCCTGCGCCATCTCAGCCATCCGGGTCTGCACGACATGCTGTTGAAACTGGCTCTGCGCTGGCCGCAGCTGCTGCACGGCAACGGCAGCGTGTCGCCATGAACGGGTACGCACAGGCGTTGCAGTTCGCGGCCGACCACCCGGCCTTGCCCGGTCACTTTCCGGGGCAGCCGCTGGTGCCCGGCGTGTTGCTGCTGGAACAGCTGGCGCTGGCCCTGCGCGCGTGGCGTGGCCAGCGACTGGTGCACGTGCCGGAGGCGAAATTCGTGGCGCCGTTGCGGCCCGGCGAACCGGCCAGGCTGGAACTGATGCCCGTCGCCGCATCGGCCTCGCGGGTCCGTTTCCGCATCGAGCGCGACGGCATGCTGCTGGCGCGCGGCGTCATCGAGGGCGAGGCATGAGCGGCGGCGAACACTGGCAGAGCCGGCCCGAGGGCGGCGGCCGCTTCGCGCTGTGGCTGATCCGCACGATCGCCCTGCACGGCGGGCGTCGGCTGGGGCGCTGCTGCCTGTATCCGATCACGCTGTATTTCTACTGCCGCCGCGGGCCGGAGCGACGGGCTTCGGCGCGCTACCTGGAGCGCGTGTTCGGTCGCCCGGCCACGCCCTGGCAGGTGCTCAAGCACATCCATTGCTTCGCCGCCACGATCATGGACCGGGTCTTCCTGCTCGCCCACGGCGAGCAGCCGTTCCAGTTCGAGACGCAGGGCCTGGACCTGCTGGAACAGCGCGCGGCGCTGGGTCGTGGCGTGCTGCTGCTGGGTTCGCACCAGGGCAGCTTCGAGGCGCTGCGCGCGATCGGCGCGCGCCGGCCCGAGCTGCCGCTGCGGGTCGTGCTGGACAAGCAGAAGACCCCGGCGATGACCGAGCTGCTGGAAGCGCTGGCGCCGGAGGTGGGTGCCTGCGTGATCGACGCCGCGCAGGACGGCACCTCGATCGCGCTGGCCATGGCCGAAGCCTGTCAGCACGGCGCGCTGGTGGCGATGCTGGCCGACCGCGGCCGCGGCCACGAGGTGTTGCGCCGCGCCGACCTGCTGGGCTCGCCGGCGCCGTTTCCGGTCAGCCCGTGGCTGCTGGCGCATACGCTCAAGGTGCCGGTGGTACTGTGCTTCGGGCTTTACCTCGGCGGCAACCGCTACCGGCTGGTGTTCGAGCCGTTCAGCGAGCGGGTGGAGATCCCCCGGCATGATCGGGGGCCGGCGCTGGACGCCCTGCTCGAGCGCTACGCGCAACGGCTGGAGCACTACATCCGCGTCGCTCCCTACAACTGGTTCAACTTCTATGATTTCTGGCAAGACCCGCCTGCTGCTGAGCCTGCTGCTGCCGTGCTGGGCGGCCACCGCGTGGGCGTCTGAACCGGCGGTCGCGGCCACCTCGACGCAGGCCGTGATCGCCGCCTTGCGCCAGCCGGCACCGGCGCACACCGCGTTCGCCGAGGCGCGTTTCCTCAAGATGCTGGATCGTCCGCTGGTAGTCTCCGGGCAACTGTCCTGGCTGGGCGACGACCGCCTGCAGCGGCGCGTCGAGCAGCCGCGTGCGGAGACCGCAACGATCGCCGACGGCGAGGTGACCCAGCAGCGCGACGGCAAACCGGCGCGGCACTTCTCGCTCAAGCGTGCGCCGCAGCTGCAGGTGCTGCTGGACAGCTTCGTCGCCTTGCTCAGCGGTGACGCTGCCCGATTGCAGCAGGCGTTCGAGATCCAGCGCGAAGGCGATGCCGCCGGCGCGTGGACGCTGACCCTGGTGCCGCGCGACGCGCGCGTGGCGAAGACGGTCGCGCGCATCCGCATCGACGGCTTGGGCGACCAGTCGCGCTGCATGCACATGCAGGAGGCCGACGGCGATCTGGCGGTCGACCTGCTCGGCCCGCTCGCCGAGAAAATGCCGGCCGAACCGACCCGCGCAGAGCTGCAGGCCCTGTGCGCAGACTCGCCCTGAACATGCACCGCGGCGCCCGCGCCACGCTGCTGGTGGTCTGGCTGCTGGTGCTGGCCGGGCTCGGCTGGATGGTGAGCCAGCGCCTGCACGTCAGCAGCGACCTGCGCAGTTTCATGCCCGCACCGACCACGCCGGACCAACGCCTGCTGATGGAACAGGTGGGTGAGGGGCCGGGTTCGCGTCTGCTGCTGCTGTCGATCTCCGGTGCTTCCGACGGACAACTGGCCAGCTTGAGCCAGGGCCTCGCCGCCGCGCTGAAGAAGGACGCGCGCTACAGCCAGGTGCTCAACGGCAGCTTCGACCTGTCCTCGCTCGATCCGCAGTTGCTGCCGTACCGCTACCTGCTCTCGCCCACGCTGGACACGCAGCCACTGGGCGAGGCCTATCTCGCCGACCAGTTGCAGCAGCGGCTGGACGACCTGTCCTCGCCGGCCGCCAGCCTGCTGAAAGACCTGCTGCCGCGCGACCCCACGCTGGAGACGCTGAAGCTGGCCGAACGCTGGGCGCCGGCGAAATCGCCGGAGCTGCGCGATGGCGTGTGGTTCACCCCGCAGCACGAAGCGCTGCTGCTGGTGCAGACCGTCGCCGCCGGCTTCGACCCCGGCGCGCAGGAGCAGGCGATCGACGGCATCCGCCAGGCGTTCCACGCGTTGCCCGGCAGCGCCGACGCGCAGCTGGAACTGAGCGGTCCCGGCTATTTCAGCGTGGTGATCGGCGCGCAGACGCGGCATCAGGCGGACTGGATCGGGCGCATCTCCACGATCGGCTTCATCGCCCTGCTGCTGCTGGCCTATCGCAGCGTGAGTTCGCTGCTGCTGTCCGCACTGCCGATCGCCAGCGCCGCACTGGCCGGCATCGCCGCGCTCACCCTCGTCTTCAGCGAAGTGCACGGCATCACCCTGGCGTTCGGCTTCACCCTGCTCGGCGTGGCGCAGGAATACCCGATCCGCGTGCTCAGCCACCGCCGCGCCGGCGAGGACGCGCTGCAAAGCGTGCGCGACCTGTGGCCGCTGCTGCTTACCGCGATCGCCTCGGCCTGCATCGCCTACCTGGCGTTCTACGCCTCCGGCGTCGCCGGCCTGCAGCAGCTGGCAGTGTTCACCATCGTCGGCCTGCTGGTGGCGGGCCTGAGCACGCGCTACCTGCTGCCGCACCTGTTGCCGCGGCGCGTGCGCGACGTGGCCGCGATGGGCTGGTTGATCCGCGCTCGCGGCTGGCTCGACCGGTTGCCGCGCCCGCGCTGGATTCCGCTGCTGGTGGCGCTGGCGATCGCGGCGATGCTGGCGCTGGCGCCGGGCCCGTTCTGGCAGAACAACCTGGCCGCGCTGACGCCGGTGCCGACCGCGCTGCTGCAGCACGATGCGCGCCTGCGCGAAGCGCTGGGTGCGCCGGACGTGCGTTACCTGCTGTTGCTGCAGGCACCCACCGAACAGGGCGTGCTGGCGCTGTCGCAAGCGTTGCAGCCGCAGGCCGACGCACTGGTGGCGCGACATGCGGTCGACGCGATCGAATTGCCTTCGCGCTATCTGCCCACCGTGGCACAGCAACGCGCGCGACAGCAGCAGCTGCCCGATCGCGCCACGCTCGAACATGCACTGGCCGGGGCGCTGCAGGGCATGCCGTTCCGCGCCGACCTGTTCCAGCCGTTCGTCGACGACGTGGAAACCGCACGCGCGCTGCCGCCGCTGACGCCCGAGCGCTACGCGCAGACGCCGCTGGGCCAGCGCCTGGCCGCCATGCTGGTGCAGCGCGATGGCCACTGGCTGGGCCTGGCCACGGTCAGCGGCGTGCATGACGTGGCGGCGCTGCAGACGCTGGGCGCGGATCGCGCCGGCGCGGTACATCTGCTCGATCTCAAGGCCGCCTCCGAATCGCTGGTGGCCGCCTACCGCACGCGCATCCTGCAGGCGCTGCTGGCGGCCGGCCTGCTGCTGGTGGTGACGATTTCGGTCGCCCTGCGCAGCGCGCGCCGTGCCTGGCACGTGCTGGCGCCGATGACCCTGGCCACCTTCCTGGTGCTGGCGGTCGAGCGCGTGGCCGGCATCGAGATCTCGCTGTTCCACCTGGTCGCGCTGATCCTGGCCGGCGGGCTCGGGCTGCACTACGCACTGTTCTTCGAGCGCGACACCGGCGACCCGGCCGAGCAGCGGCGTACCCTGCATGCCACCCTGGTCTGCGTGCTGTCTGCGCTGCTGGTGTTCGGCATGCTGGCGTGGGCGACGATTCCGGTGCTGCGTGCGATCGGGCTCACGGTGAGCCTGGGCGTGGCCTTCCATTTCTGCCTGTCGATCCTGATGGCGCCGCATGCCAGGAGCCTGTCGGGCCTTGGCGGTCGAGGCGAGAAGGCGGCTGTGGGAGGACAGATTGCTGCCGCTTTGCCGATCCATGGTAGTTCCATGGATCAAGAAGCGGCAGGAATATGGACCCCACAGACGGATTCGCAGCCCGGCCGGCCAAGGCCTGACAGGCTCCTCAAGACTGACTGGGCCCATCTCATCCCGCACGCCGGCAGCATGTGCCTGCTCGATGCGGTACTGGCGTGGGACGAGCGCAGCATCCACGCGACCAGCGCGGGCCATGCACGCGCGGACAACCCGCTGCGCGGCGAACACGGCCTGCACGCGGTGCACCTGGCCGAGTACGGTGCGCAGGCGATGGCGGTGCACGGCGGCTTGCTCGCGCGCGCCCGCGGCAGCGAGGTGGCACGGCCCGGTCGACTGGTCAGCTTGCGCGAGGTGGCGTTGTTCGAGGAATACGTCGATCATCTGGATGGCCATCTGGACGTCCATGCCGAATGTCTGTACGCCGACGACGGCGGCGCCCAGTATGCGTTCCGCGTCGAGCATCGCGGCCGGCTGCTGTGCAGCGGCCGCGCCGCGGTGATCCACCCCCAACCCTGATTCGAGGTCGCCCATGCCAGCCCCATCCTCCCTGCGACGCGCCCTGGTCACCGGCGGCAGCGGCGAGCTCGGCGGCGCGATCGCCCATGCACTCGCCCTCGGCGGCTACCACGTCATCGTGCACGCGAACCACAGCCTGCATCGTGCCGAGGCGGTGGTCGGCGAAATCGTCGCCGGCGGCGGCAGCGCGCAGGCCACCGCCTTCGACGTGAGCGACGCCGAGGTCAGCCGCGCGGCACTGGACGTGCTGCTGGGCGAAGGCAGCATCCACGCGGTGATCAACAACGCCGGCATTCACGATGACGCGCCGATGGCCGGGATGAGCGCCGAGCAATGGCATCGGGTGATCGACGTGAGTCTGCATGGTTTCTTCAACGTCACCCAGCCGCTGCTGCTGCCGATGGCGCGTGCGCGCTTCGGCCGCATCGTGTCGATCGGCTCGGTCGCGGCGCGGCTGGGCAATCGCGGCCAGACCAACTACGCCGCCGCCAAGGCCGCGCTGCACGGCGCCAGCAAGTCGCTGGCACGCGAGATGGCCTCGCGCGGGATCACCGTCAACGTGGTCGCGCCGGGGGTGATCGAGGGGCGCATGGCGGAGGCGGCGTTCCCGCCCGAACGCATCCGCGAACTGGTACCGGCCCAGCGCGCAGGCACGCCGCAGGAGGTGGCGGCACTGGTCGCGTTCCTGTGCTCCGACGCGGCCGGCTATATCAACGGCCAGGTGATCGGGGTGAACGGCGGCATGGCCTGAGAGGTCGTGACTCGATCTCTCACTTTTGGCCGGACATGAAGCCGTCACCCGAGTGACTGCTTCACGCGAGCGAGCCCGTGCGTGTACCGGGCCCGCGCCAGGGGAGAACCACGGGAAGTGGCTTTTTCGCCGGTTCCGACCCCGCGCTAAAGACCGTCACCGCGCGGCCGATACCGACAATGGAGGGCCCAGCCGGATCCCCGCCAACCGAATCCGGGCGCGCGGCGCCGGGAGTGTCCGTGATCGAACACGAATTCATCGAGGAAGACAGCCTGGAGCTGGCCGACCCGTGCGGCGAGGTGCTGATGGCACCGCCGGCGGCCGTCGAGGTGCCCGACGAATGGCGCGTGCTCGATTCGCTGGCGGCGCTCACCCACCATCGCGACCTCGACGCGCTCGACCACAGCCTGGTGCTGACCCTGGCCGAGCTGACCGGCGCGCGCCGCGTGACCCTGGCCAAGTGCTTCCCCGAGGACAGCGTGCTGGAAAGCGTGGTGTGCTGCTCACCCGACAGCCGCGGCGCATACCATGTGCATCCGCTGGAACCGGAACGCCTGGGCGCGGCGCTGGGCCCGGTCCATCGCTGCCTGCAGGACATGCAGGCGCAGACCGAGACCCGCAACGGCCTGCATCGCCAGCTGGTGCCGATCGTGCGCGAAGGGCGCGCGATCGGTGCGCTGCAACTGGACAGCGCGCTGGCACCGCTGCGCAGCCGGTCGCTGATCGACGGCTTCGCACGCATCTACGCCAACTACACCGCGCTGCTGCACGAGAGCGAGCACGACAAGCTGACCGGCCTGTACAACCGGCGCAGTCTCGAGCGCCAGCTGCAGCGCATGCTGCAACTGCGCGATAGGCCGCTGCGGCCGTATCCGCTTGCCGTTCCGCCCGCGCAGGAGCAGCGCGCGGCGCCGGCCGGCGAGGCGGCGCAGGTGTGGCTGGCGATCGTGGACATCGACCACTTCAAGCACATCAACGACAACTTCGGCCATGTCTATGGCGACGAGGTGATCCTGCTGCTCGCGCAGCAGATGCGCGCCTGTTTCCGCCGCGGCGACGTGCTGTTCCGTTTCGGCGGCGAGGAGTTCGTGGCCCTGTTCAGCGCCACCGACGAGGTCACCGTGCACGGCGTGCTGGAACGCTTCCGCGCGCACGTCGCCCGCTTCGCCTTTCCGCTGGTCGGCCACGTCACCGTCAGCATCGGCTACTCGCGCATCGGCGTGCACGACTATCCCGCCGTGGCGCTCGACCGCGCCGACCAGGCGCTGTACTTCGTCAAGCAGCACGGCCGCGACGGCGTGCGCGGCTACGAGGAACTCGGCGCCTGCGGCGAACTCGGCCGCGGCCTCGCTGCCGGCAGCATCGACCTGTTCTGACCCGCTCAGAACCCGTACGAGAGGAATCCACCATCCACCGCCAGCACCTGGCCGGTGACGTAGCCGGCGGCCGGCAGACACAGGAAGGCGATCGCGGCGGCGACCTCCTCGGGCTCGCCGATCCGCCGCAGCGGGGTGCGGTCGAGCACCTCGTCCAGGTAATCCGGGTCGGCCAGCGCGGGCTCCGAGCGCTGGGTGCGGATGTACCACGGTGCGACCGCGTTGACGCGGATGCCGTCGACTGCCCACTCCGCCGCGAGGTTGCGGGTGAGCTGGTGCAGGGCCGCCTTGCTCATGCCGTAGGGCGAGCCGGTGCGCACGTGGGTGACCGCCGAAACCGAACCGACGTTGACGATCGCCGCATTGGCATGCTGGACCAGATGCGGATGGGCCAGCCGGCACATCGCGAAGGCGGAGAACAGGTTCTGCTCGAAGATGGCCTGGCAGGCTTCGTCGGTGTAATCCAGCGTGGCGGCGGGCTGGTTGCCGCCGGCGTTGTTGACCAGCAGTGACAGCGGCGCGCCCAGGTCGGCGATCCAGTCGAACACCGCCAGGCGCTCCTCTGCCTCCGCCAGGTCGGCGCCGCAGGCCAGCACCTGGACCGCGGGAAAGTCCTCGGCCAGCTCGACGCGCACCTGCTCCAGGTAGTCCTCGTCGCGCGCCACCAGCAGCAGGTCGGCGCCGAGACCGGCCAGTTCGCGCGCCGTGGCCAGGCCGATGCCCTTGCTCGCGCCGGTCACCAGGGCGGTATGCCCGCGCAGTTGCCACGCGTCCGCGCGGTTGTACGGGAGGCTGTTCATGGCGCCAGCTTAGCAACGTGTCCGCAACCGCGCTCGGCCCGGCAGCTTGCCTGTGGCGTCACGCGGCGGGACACTCGCCGGGTCGTCTCGCCGGGAACTCCCTCATGAAGCCGTTGCCTCTCCTGTTTTGCGTGCTGGCCCTGGCCGCCTGTTCGAGCAAGCCGCCCGAACCCCAGGCCAAACCGGCTGCCGCCGCCAGCACGCCCTTCGATGCCCTCAAGGCGGACGAGCAGCGGGCGAAGGACGTGCAGAAGCTGGTCGACAAGCACGCCGAGGAGCAGCGCAAGCAGATCGAGGCGCAACAACAGTAACGCTGCGCCTCAGCGCGGACTGCACAGGCAGTCGGCGTAGATGTTCGGCGTACCGGCCCTGGCGTGACGCAGCAGCTCCAGCTCCGGCGCCAGCTCGGGCAATTGCGCAAACCAGCGCGGCAGACGCACGCCCCATGACTGCAGCACGTGCGTGCTGGCGTCGCGATTGAGATTGACCAGGAAGCGCTCGAAGCTGCCCAGCGGGGCCTCCTCGTAGCGCACCGGGTAGTCCTTGCCCAGCTTGGCCAGTGTCGCGGCCTCGGCCACGGCGTCGTCGAGACCGCCGAGCCGGTCGACCAGCCCGCGCTCGAGGGCCTGGCGGCCGGTCCACACGCGACCCTGGGCGATCGCGTCGATGTCCGGGTACGACTTGCCGCGGGCCTCGGCGACCTTGCTGACGAAGTCGCGGTAGCCCTTGTCGATGACTGCCTGGATCACCGTGCCGACCTTCGGGTCGAGCGGACGGGTGATGTCGAAGGCGCCGGCCATCGGACCGGTGGCGACGCCGTCGCTGCGGATG
Source organism: Rhodanobacter lindaniclasticus (assembly GCF_004799035.1). GTDB lineage: Bacteria > Pseudomonadota > Gammaproteobacteria > Xanthomonadales > Rhodanobacteraceae > Rhodanobacter > Rhodanobacter lindaniclasticus. Next base: position 1,289 of record NZ_MWIO01000011.1, on the reverse strand, counting down.
CCGAGCTTGGCCAGCGTGCCGGGCACCGTGTAGTACATGCCGAAGATGCCGATCGAGCCGGTGATGGTGTTCGGCTCGGCCAGGATGCGATTGGCGTTCATCGAGATCCAGTAGCCGCCGCTGGCCGCCACGTTGCCCATCGACACCACCACCGGGATGCCGGCCGCGCGGGTCTGCGCCACCTCGCGGCGGATTTCCTCGGCAGCGTAGACCTCGCCACCGGGGGAATTCACGCGCAGTACCAGCGCCTTGGTGCGGCGGTCCTCGCGTGCGGTGCGGATCAATGCGGCGGTGGACTCGCCGCCGACCGCACCCGGCGCGCGCTTGCCGCCGACGATCTCGCCCTCGGCCACCACGACCGTCACGCCGGGGGCCAGCAGCTTGCCCTCGCGCGGCAGGTGGTCGACATAGCGTGCCAGATCGACCTGGCGGAAGCCCTGCTGCTTCTCCCCGGCCGGCACGCCCTGCCCGCGCAACATCGCGATCAGCTCGGCGCGGGTGGCGGTGCCGTCGATCAAGTGCTGGTCCAGCGCCAGCTTGGCCAGATCACCCTGGGTGCTGGCGATGTGTTGCGGCAGGTTGTCGACATCGTCGCGCAACGTGGCCGGGTCGATCTTGCGCAAGCCGGCCACTTCGTCGAGGTAGCCGTCCCACAACCCGCCCATCCAGTAGCTGTCGGCCTGCTTCGCCTCGGCGGAGGCGTGGTCGAGGATGTACGGTTCGGCCGCGCTCTTGAACTCGCCCACGCGGAACAGGTGCACGTCGACGCCGAGCTTGTCGAGCATGTCCTTGTAGAACAGGCGGTAGTTGGCCAGGCCGGTGAGCATCACGCCGCCTTGCGGGTCGAGCAGCACCCGGTCGGCATGGGCGGCCAGGTAGTACTGCCCCTGGTCCAGGTTGACGCCCCAGGCGATCACCGGCTTGCCGGCGGCGCGGAAGCGGTCCAGCGCCGCGCCCACCTCGCGCAGGGCCGCGAAGCCGCCGCTGTCGAGCTCGCCCGGCAGCAGCAGGATGCGACTGATCCGCGCATCCTTCGCCGCCGCGTCGATCGCGCCGACCAGATCGCGCAGCTGCACCTGGTTGACGTCCTCGCCGGAGAGCCGCGACATCGCCCGCTGCAGCGGCGCGGCACTGTACTGCTCGACCAGCTGCCCCTGCGGCTTGAGCACCAGCACGCTGTCTGGCTGTACACCATGCTCGTCGGCGGCGGTGGCGGCCACGACCAGGATCAGCACGATCGCCAGGAACGCGAAGAACACCAGGTTGATGATGGTCAGCCGGACCATGTT
>NZ_MWIO01000109.1 GCF_004799035.1 Rhodanobacter lindaniclasticus | reverse complement strand
TTGGCGCTCGGCGTAGTGAGTATGAGGCTAAACGGACCAAAGTATTTCATCAGGTTTCTTCATGAGATGAAGATCTGCATGTGCTTGGCTACTCATCTCATAGAATATTTTCGGAGGTCCAGACGCTGGTGGAGGCTGATTGCATTGAGTCTGAGAGTCGTTGATCTATCGTGGGACTGAGTGATCTTATTACGATTGCTCCAGCGGGATATGTGCATCTTGACTTGATTCAAGATGTAAATTATCTAAGTACCGTCGCTGAGGATGTGTTATTCGATTCGAGGGAAGCGGCGAGGGCCGTTGCTGATAATATGGTTGGTCGTGGGCTTTTTCCTGTCGATAGTCGGCAGGCAGCGCTGAGCAGCGCCACTAAGCTATTGTCCTTCTTGGAGCGTTCCCGCGATGCTTATCTCCTTGGAGACGCGAAGGTGATTGCTGATCTTAAGGAGGACTATTCTGAGATATTGAGTGCGGCCGTTGATAAGGTTGCTCGTCTAATAGATAACGATTCGGGATACAAGAATTACGAGGGATTGTTATCGCAATACCCCCCTGGGTCCGATGAAGTGGGGCAAGTTTCATCGGTGCAGCACTATGGTTTTTTTGTCGATTTTGGTTCTCGCGGACATGGCTTGGTCCATAAAAGCCGATTTAATGGACTCGGCGGCGACATTGAGCCTGGGGATTGGGTGGTGGTTAGAATTATCAAGTATGAGCGCGACCGACGTCGTTTTGACCTTGAGTTGCGAGAGGTTGACTGAGTCATACGAAAAAGGTGTCACCATTTCGTCGTCCGTAGTCAAGCGCCGAAAGGGGGCCAAGCAAAAAGGGGTCAGGTTCATTTTTCTGTCCAAAAAGGGG
>NZ_MWIO01000108.1 GCF_004799035.1 Rhodanobacter lindaniclasticus | reverse complement strand
GTCCGGGGCGGCCGGATTCGCTAGAATGCGGGGCTTCATTCTAGGCCAAGCGATCCATGGACGCCGACACCATCCGCCGCATGATCGAGGACGGCCTGCCGGGCGCCCGCGCCCAGGTGCAGGGCGACGACGGCGTGCACTTCGAGGCGACCGTGGTCGCCGAGGCCTTCCGCGGCAAGCTGCCGCTGGCCCGCCACCGCATGGTCTACGCGACCCTGGGCGAGCTCATGGGCGGGGCGATCCACGCCCTGGCCCTGAAGACCGTCACCCCCGACGAGACGGCCTGAGCCGCCGCGCCGCCACCCCAATCGGATTGCAGATGCAGAAGATCGTTGTCACCGGCGGCGCGCCGCTCCAGGGCGAAGTCGTCATTTCCGGCGCCAAGAACGCCGTGCTCCCCATCCCGATCAAGCTGCTCAGCGAGCTCGGCGCCGTGGCGGGCCCGCCACGGGCCGAGCACCAGGATCGACGCGCGCGTGGTCTTGACCAGCTCGTAGGGCGCCACGTGCTGGTTCACGCTGCGCGGATCGACCACCAGGCTGCTGCCGCGCGCCAGCGTGCCCTGGTCGAACTCGACCCCGGCGTCGAGCTCGCTGGGCAGCTTGATCGTGGTGATCACGTCGTGTAGGTGCGGGGCGTTGAGGATCTCTACCGGCGCATCGGCCAGCAGGGTCGCGCACAGGATGGGGAGCACGGCGTTCTTGGCGACGGAAATGACGACTTCGCCCTGGAGCGGCGCGCGGCCGGGGACAACGG
>NZ_MWIO01000107.1 GCF_004799035.1 Rhodanobacter lindaniclasticus | reverse complement strand
ACTGCGGAGCAGGCGCTTGCAGCGAGAACGGAATGCGATGCCGTTTTCCGCCGGCCGCCTGCAGATCCACGCCGCCCTGATCAAACGCGATCACCTTGAATCCGCCCGGGAGGTGATCGCCGACCTTGCCCTCAGCCATTCCGCCGTTGGAGTACAGGAACTCCACGTATCGAGTGCCGTTGGCACCGAATAGACCGCGCGCCGCGGGAAGCTGCGCTTCCGCGCTCTTGGTCACGGCTTGTGCGCCCGAATCTACAGCGCCACTTGCTGGCGCGTTGAGCTCCGTGAGTTCCTGGGCGGCCTTCGCCTTTGCCGCCTGCGCTCGCATCATCAGGGTTTCGCCTTGGACTGCGTCCAGCTCCGCCACGGACGGCACAACGGCCTGGCTGATGCCAGGTGCTGCTGCCAGCAGCAGCACTGCGGCCATCTTCATGAAGTTAGCGACCATAGATTTCTCCGGTGATATTCCAAGTGAGTTGGGCGTCGTCGTGGTTGAGCTCTACTGCGATCTCGCGAATGCGCATTCCATCCTCGGTAACCGGCGCGAGAAGCTGGTTAGGAC
>NZ_MWIO01000106.1 GCF_004799035.1 Rhodanobacter lindaniclasticus | reverse complement strand
GGCCATGCAGGCGGATACCGAGCTGCGAGGCCAGGCCCTTCAAACCGGGATAGGTGATGGCCTCGCAGCAGATCGTCTCGCCGGGACGCGCCAGCACGGCGAGCAGGGCCAGCAGTCCCGACTGGATGCCGGGGCAGACCAGCACACGTTGCGGTGACAGGCCCGGGATGCGTTCCGACAGCCACGCCGCGCCCGCCTCGCGATCCTCGGGTGCACCACCGAACTCGTGGTAGCGCAGCAGCGCATTCGGATCGCTGACGTCCAGGCTCGCGAAGCCGCGCCGGAATCGTTCGCGCAGGGCCTCGTCAGTGGGCTCGGGCGGCCTGTTCACTCGTCATGTCGCCCAGTCCCACGACCGCCTGCGAACGGACCTTGGGCGCCAGCGGCGCGATCGACCCCTGCGCCGTGCGCACGAAGCTGCCCTGCCCCACGCGCGAGTCGATCAGCCCTCGCTGCTGCGCCTCGGCGTAGCCGCGCGCCACGGTCGTGAAGTTGAGGTCGAGCTCGCGCGCCAGCGTGCGCAACGGCGGCAGGCGTTGCTCGGGCAGCAGGCGCTGCGCGTCGATGTCGTCGGCGATGGCATCGGCGAGCGCGATGTAGGCC
>NZ_MWIO01000105.1 GCF_004799035.1 Rhodanobacter lindaniclasticus | reverse complement strand
TCGACGTACGAGTCCGGCTCGTGGGCTCGGCGGCCTCACAAGGCCTGGGAGAGGTAATGAGGCGCATCACCGGCATCGGTCAGGATGGTGCTCAGCTGGTGCAGACCCTCGCCTTCGTGGCCGGTCTGGTCTTCGTCGTGGGCGGCATGATCGGCTTCATCGCCGATTCCAAGAAGGACGGCAACGGTCCGATCACCAAGAAGACCGCGACGATCATGATCCTGGTCGGATGCTGCCTGGGTGCCCTGGGCTCGGTGATCACCACCGGCTCGGATACGGTCTGGGGCGACGGCGCGGCTGATCGCGGCCGCATCACCATCCCGCAGTAAGCGACTGCGATCGGTGTCAGTCTCGATCTACCTATCGGTGACCCGCGACGTCAGGCGCGCTCCCCGGCTCGGACATACCCGAGCCGGGGAGGGCGTTGATGAGTTGCGCGAGCAGGTAATCCGGCAGGGGCGCTTCAAGCGCCGCTGCGCGGTGTGTTCGTTCCAGTTCGGCCAGTGGAACGGCTTCGAGCTTCACCACCTGGATGGCGACCACACCAACCTCTCGGCCGATAACGTCGTTCCGATCTGCACGCTGTGCCATTGGCCGATGCATCTGGACCTGGTGCTGCGCGAGCTTCCCTCCGATCCTGGGCTGATCGTTTACCTACCGGAAGTGTCCCAGGTGGAGATGAATCAGCTCCTCTGTGCTACCGCAGTCCACCAGATGCAGGCCAACAAGGCCGACGAGAC
>NZ_MWIO01000104.1 GCF_004799035.1 Rhodanobacter lindaniclasticus | reverse complement strand
GCGCTGGAACTGGCCGGGGCACTCGACGCAAAGCGCACCAAGACCCACGGCCCCCTCTACGGCGTCCCGGTACTGCTGAAGGACAACATCGACACCGGCGACCGCATGCTCACCACCGCTGGCTCACTCGCGCTTGTCGATGCGCCGGCCTTGCGCGACGCCGGTCTGGTCGAACGCTTGCGCAAGGCCGGCGCGTTGGTGCTGGGCAAGACCAACCTGAGCGAATGGGCCAACTTCCGTTCCAGCCACGCCAGCAGCGGCTGGAGCGGGCGCGGCGGACAGACGAAGAATCCCTATGTGCTCGATCGCAATCCCTGCGGTTCCAGCGCTGGCTCCGGCGCTGCGGTGGCGGCCGGGTTGGTCACGGTGGCGATCGGCACCGAGACGGACGGCTCGATCATCTGCCCCGCGGCGATGAACGGCATTGTGGGCATCAAGCCTACCCTTGGCCTGGTCAGCCGCAGCGGCATCGTGCCGATCAGCGACAACCCTTTCTCTTATACGCATCT
>NZ_MWIO01000103.1 GCF_004799035.1 Rhodanobacter lindaniclasticus | reverse complement strand
GACGGGAAGTCTCCTAAGGAGTTGTTAGACCTCGCCGAGCTCAGTCTTGCCGGGACCTAACCATACGATAGTTGGGATAGAGCCAGTGACCAAATGTTGCGACCGAAGACGCTGAAAGACTGCCGCAGGATGCCAGCCCGGACCTGCTGCAACAAATGGGATGGCCAATGATTGCAACCGGGTGAGAATGACTGCCAGCTCATCTTGCCCCGAGTAAGGCAGCCGCGCCTCCGCCTGCTCTTGAGCTATGGCCAACTCAGGAAACTCGCTAACGAGATCCGACGGCGGATTGGCAACTGAAACGTGTTGCGGAAATATGGCGTCTACGAAAGGCTGCATGCGAGGTCTAACGCTGGAGTTGAGCGGCGGCGGCGCCGTCCGCCTCGAATGAGATGTTAGGGCTTCGCGGAAGTGGCAGCGGAGCCATCTACGTTGGAGACCATGTCAGTGATACCACCCGTGCCCGGAATGATCAAAACACGGTAAGTGAACTGCTGGTCTTTGCAGGCTTCGATTGTCCAGTGCTCCACGATGGATTTTGGTTCTTGCGTTATGACCTCGGCGGCGACGACCTTGATGAATTTGCAGCCCGCGTGTTGCATGTCGTGCCAACCTTGGACGTCGCGTGAAATGTCCGCGACGTTTCGGCCCGAAACGGTGGTGTGCAGCAGGGTCGAATTAAGGGCGCTACCGGAGGAAGGTCTTGCGTGCAGTGATCCAACTGTGGCGACGGAGGACGACTTTTGGGCCTGCTGAGTACACCCAAGAAGCACGAGTGTCGAAAGAACTATCAAACGTTTCATAGGCGGCCCTAACGCTGGAGTTAAGCGGCGGCGTAGCCGTCCGCCTTGAACGAGTAGTTAGACGGTTGCGAAGCGAACCACCTGTGCGAGTGCGTTTTGCTAGCGATGTTTTCCAGATTCGAAGGAGCCGGGTAGTACCGGCGACCAGTGCTGCCCTTTGCTCTTACCCTTTTTAGCAGGACGTTTGGATGCACGTTTGGCCATAATTTCATTGGCGAGCTCGCGACCCCACTCCTTCACGAGAGCGTCGTACTTTTTTTGGACGCCCATGGAAGCCCCTTAGAATTCGCCCTGGTACAGAACTTCTGGATTTGAGTCTAACGCTGGAATTGAGC
>NZ_MWIO01000102.1 GCF_004799035.1 Rhodanobacter lindaniclasticus | reverse complement strand
CCGAAGGGGCGGATGAGGGGCAGGGCTTGCGGCAGGACTCATCGAAGCATGTTTCGATGAAACCCAAGGCAAGCCCCGGCCCCTCACCCCAGCCCTCTCCCGCAGGGGAGAGGGAGCAAATTCCAACCTGGAAGCTCACTCATGGCTGACATCAAGACGTTCTACCTCCCCGACCTCGGCGAAGGCCTGCCCGACGCAACCGTAGTCGAGTGGCACGTGAAGGTGGGCGACAACATCAAGCTCGACGCGCCGCTGTGTTCGATGGAAACCGCCAAGGCGGTCGTCGACGTGCCCTCGCCGTACACCGGCAAGGTCGTCAAGCTGCACGGCGCACCTGGCGACATCATCGAGACCGGCGCCGCGCTGGCCGAGTTCGAACCCGATCCGAACGCCAAGCAGCGCGCCGAGGCCGAAGCCACCGGCCACCACCATGGCCCGAAGAAGACCGAAGCCGCACCGGCACCGGCACCGGCACCCGCACCCGCACCCGCACCCGCCGCGGCCAAGGCCGATCGCGAGGACGAAGGCACCGTGGTTGGCGCGATGGTCAGCGGCAACACCGTGCACGTCGAGCAGGCCGCCAGCATCGGCGGCGTGAAGGCCGTGCCGGCGGTGCGCGCACTGGCGAAGAAGCTCAAGGTCGACCTGACCCGCGTGCGCCCCAGCGGCGCCGACGGCGTGGTCACCATGAACGACGTCAAGGACGCCGCCGCGAACGGTTCCGCTCCGCTCCCCTCTCCCTCCGGGAGAGG
>NZ_MWIO01000101.1 GCF_004799035.1 Rhodanobacter lindaniclasticus | reverse complement strand
TGCTCAGTCAACCGTGCGTTCTAAGGCCTCTTCGGGACTGTTAGACACGGGCGGGTGCTCGATGGCGTCGGCCTAAATCGCGACGAGGCGCGGGCCGATCTGTTCGATTACCTTGAGCGGTTCCACAACCCGCGCATGCGTCGTAGAGTTGCTCGGCGCGACCGGGAGTTTTCAGCCTTAATCAAACCGTCCGTGGAAACGGGGTAGAACCCAGATCCATGCGAGGCACGGTGGAGTGCCAGGCGTGGGGCTTTCAGTACCGCGTTCGGGACTGAAAGAGTGACGCTTGGGTCCGGGGAGAGCCAAGCACGGGTCTTTGGCGCTGAAACCAGATTCATTCGCTCGAAGCGAGGCAGCAATGCAGACGAAAAGACGCCTGTTTCCCGGCGCGCGTGGCCTCCTCTCCTTGCAACGGCCTCCTATTACTGGGTTAATCGTCTTCTGCCGACAGCCTGCAGGGGGCACGGATGACACCAGAGGAAAAAGCGCGGCAGACCATCGACCAGAAGCTTGCGGCAGCGGGCTGGGTCGTACAGGACATGAAAGAGTTGAACCTGGGCGCTGCTTCCGGCGTGGCCGTGCGCGAATACCCCACCGACACCGGCCCGGCCGACTACCTGCTGTTCGTGGATCGCAACCCCGTTGGCGTGATCGAGGCCAAGCGCGACGAGGCTGGCGAAAACCTGACCGCGCACGAAGCACAGACCGAGCGCTACGCCAGCGCGAGGCTGAAGTGGCGCAAGGACAGCCCGCCATTGCGCTTCCTGTACGAAAGCACCGGCCAGATCATCCACTTCACCGACGGCGCCGACCCGCGCCCGCGTGCCCGCGAGCTGTTCCACTTCTTCCAGCCGCAGACGCTTGCCACCTGGGCCGCACGACCGGACACCCTGCGCAGCCGGCTGGCCGACCAGATGCCGCCGCTCCCCGAACGCAACCTGCGCGAGTGCCAGGTCAGCGCCGTCACCGGGCTGGAGCAATCGCTGGCGCAGGCCAGGCCGCGCGCGCTGGTGCATATGGCCACCGGCGCCGGCAAGACCTTCACCGCGATCACCTCGGCCTACCGCCTGCTCAAGTTTGGCGGTGCCAAACGCATCCTGTTCCTGGTCGACACGCGCAACCTCGGCAAGCAGGCGCATCAGGAATTCATGGCGTACACGCCGCCGGACGATGGCCGCAAGTTCACCGAGCTGTACAACGTGCAGCGCCTGTCCTCCAGCCGCATTGATGGGAGCGCGCAGGTATGCATCAGCACCATCCAGCGCATGTATTCCATCCTTTCCGGCGATCCGATCGACGATTCGGCCGAAGACATCTCGCTGGCCGAGCTGCCCGATGCGGGAACGCACAAGTTGGTGCGCTACAACCCGGCCGTGCCGATCGAGCAGTTCGACTTCATCATCATCGACGAGTGCCACCGCAGCATCTACAACCTGTGGAAGCAGGTGCTGGATTACTTCGACGCCTTCCTGATCGGCCTCACCGCCACGCCGGACAACCGCACCTACGGCTTCTTCAACCAGAACGTGGTGGCCGAGTACAGCTACGAGCAATCCGTACTCGACGGCGTCAACGTCGGCTACGACGTGTACGAGATCGAAACCGAGATCACCAAGGTAGGCGCCGAGCTGAAGGCGAAGGAATGGGTCGACCACCGCGACCGCCAGACCCGCGCCAAACGCTGGGCGCAGACCGAGGACGACACCGCCTACACCAACACCGACCTCGACCGCTCGGTAGTCAACCCGAACCAGATCCGCCAGGTGATCGAGGAAATGAAGACGGCGGTGGAAACCCGCATCTACCCGCAGCGCAACGAAGTCCCCAAGACCCTGATCTTCGCCAAGACCGACAGCCACGCCGACGACATCATCAAGACCGTGCGCGAGGTCTACGGCGAGGGCAACGCGTTCTGCAAGAAGGTCACCTACAGGGCCGACGAGGACCCGGACACCATCCTGTCCAACTTCCGCAACGAGTACTACCCGCGCATCGCCGTCACCGTCGACATGATCGCCACCGGTACCGACGTGAAGCCGCTGGAAGTGCTGCTGTTCATGCGCGACGTGCGCAGCCGCGGCTACTACGAGCAGATGAAGGGTCGCGGCGTGCGCAGCCTCGATGCCGAATCGCTGAAGAAAGTCAGCAACAGCGCCGACAGCGCCAAGACCCACTTCGTGCTGATCGACGCGGTCGGCGTGGAAAAGTCGCTGAAGACCGAAAGCCGCCCGTTGGAAAAGAAACCCGGCGCCACGCTCGACCAGTTGCTGAAAAGCGTCGCCGTCGGTGGCGCCGACGACGACACCGTGCTCAGCCTCGGCAACCGTCTGGTGCGCCTGGCCAAGCAACTGGACGACAAGGCGCTGGCGCGGATCAAGCAAACCTCCGGCGGCATCGCACTCAACGACCTCGCCCGCGGGCTGGTCAGCGCACTCGATCCCGATCTCGTCGTGGCCGACGCGCTGGACACCGCCCAGGCCGCCAGCATCACCCGCAGTGCCGACACGCTCACCACCGACGAACTCGACGCCGCCCGCCACCAACGCGTGATGGCTGCGTGCCAGCCGTTCGACGATCCCAGGCTGCGCGACCTGATCGAATCCGCCCGCCGCGAACGCGAGCAACTGATCGACCACATCAACCCCGACCAGGTCACTTTCAGCGGCTTCAGCGCGCAAGCCGAAGCGCACGCCACAGCCACCGTGCAGGCGTTCGCCGACTACCTGCGTGACCACCGCAACGAGATCGCCGCGCTGGATTTCTTCTACCAGCAGCCCTACCGGCGCCGGCAGCTCACCTTCGCCATGATCGAAGAACTGCACGATGCACTGTCGCGCCCACCGCTGATGCTCACCACCGAACGGTTGTGGAGCGCCTATGCCCGCGTGCAGGCCAGCAAGGTCAAGGGTGCCGACACCCGCCGCCAGCTCACCGACCTGGTCGCTCTGGTGCGCTTCGCGCTCGGGCTGGACGACGAGCTGCGCCCGTTCGCCGACAGCGTCGACAAGCGCTTCCAGGAATGGATCTTCCGTCACAATGCACAGCGCACCACGGCGTTCACCGACGAACAGACCCAGTGGCTGCGCCTGATCAAGGATCATATCGCGTCCAGCTGCTCGATCAGCCGCGAGGACTTCGACTATGCGCAGCTGGCGGACAAGGGTGGGTTGCAGAAGGCGTGGAATGTGTTTGGCGAGCAGCTCGATAAGTTGCTTGAGGAAATGAACGAGGAGCTGGTGGCTTGAGCGAGGGCGCGTCACGATTGCCCGCTGGTTGGGCGGAAGTATCCTTTGACGACGCGATTGTGGTCGTATCCGACCGCGGTCAACGGATCAAACAGAAGAACTACCTTGAGGACGGTGCACTTGCCGTTGTCGACCAAGGCGAGGAACTAATTGGCGGTTATACGGATGATGTTTCCGCTCAGGTGGAGCATGTGCCGCCAGTCATCCTCTTCGGCGACCACACGCGTCGATTTAAATACGTCACTTTTCCATTCGCTGTCGGTGCGGATGGCGTCAAGCTGTTCGCGCCGACAGACCTGCACAACCCCGAGTTTCTCTTCTATCAGCTTGGGACAATTAATCTTGAGAACAGAGGTTACGGGCGGCACTATCAGTACCTTCGTAAGGAAACGCTGCGGACACCACCAAAGAGCGAACAAACCCGCATCGTCGAAAAGCTCGAAGAGCTGCTGTCCGATCTCGATGCCGGCGTGGCCGAACTGAAAGCCGCGCAGCGCAAGCTGGCGCAATACCGCCAGTCGCTGCTGAAAGCCGCCGTGCAAGACACGTCCTCGGCCAGCACGTCAGGGTATCCAGAGGTTCCGCTCGGCGAACTTGTGCGGTCCATCGGACAGGGATGGAGCCCGCGTTGTGAACGTGAGTCAGTAGATGGCGATACGGACTGGGCGGTGATCAAGACCACTGCCATTCAACCTCTAGGGATGCTCTGATCAATGAAGTTCAAAATGGCCGTCCAGACGGCCATGCAAAACACCGAGCTTGCTACGGCAAAAAGGTGCCTATGGAGGTGGATTGCCGCCGCTGCCGCGCCGATTTACCTCGGTCTCTTATACACTTCTGCTGTTGCCGACGCTGAGACAGGGTTTGCTCTTGGGTGTATCTGCGCCTAT
>NZ_MWIO01000100.1 GCF_004799035.1 Rhodanobacter lindaniclasticus | reverse complement strand
CCGGCCAGCTGCCGCCCCAGCGGCGACAGCGCGCCGGCTGCTTCGCCGAGGAGCACGTCGAGGCCGGCCAGCCGGCGCCGGCGGAAGCGCAACGGGCAGGCGTCGAGTGCCGGCAAGTGCGGCGTATCCGGCATCGCCGGCGCCGGCTCGCCGCTGGCCAGCAGCCGATCCCAGCCCAGGTAGTCGGTGTCCGGCAGCAGGTGCAGGCGCACGCAGGGGTGGCCGGTTCGATCCAGGCCGTCGACCCATTCGCGCGGCCCGTCCACCGCGATCAGGCTGACCGCCATCAGCCAGCGCACGCGCAGCAGCGGGGCCAGCGCCGGCGTTTCCACCAGCAGCCCGCGCGGCAAGGCCGACAGCTCCGGCCCGCACGTCGCCAGCGGCAGGTACAGCACGCGGTCGAGCGCCGGCAGTGCCGCCAGCAGCGGCGCCGGCGCCGTTCGCAGCCAGCGCCGGCAGGCGCCCGTGCCGGAAGCCTGCAGGCACCGTGCCTGCCGTTGTCGCGACCAGGGAATGAACATCGCACGCCTCCAGCAACACGCGCCGACGAGAAGCACCGGGCTCGGGGAAAACGCGCGGACTGCCGCCCGCGCGCCAGGGAATCCGACCGTCGCCGCTACTTGGTCAGGATCAGCTTGTCGTTGCGGGTCAGACGCAGGTGGTACTCGCTGCCCTGATGCCGGATCACCAGCTCGCGCTCACCGGCCAGCAGCGCATGACTGGACACATGCCGGGCCGGGGCCGGCATCGGCGGTGGCAAGGATGGCCGCGGGAGCGAACGGGACGACAGCGGTTGGCGCAGGGACAGGACAGACATCGGGACATCCAGCGGTAGCGGTGACGTCTTTGATGATAATGATTCTCATTTGACTGTCAACCACCGCCGGCTCAGCCCGCCTCGACGACTTGCCGGATCCGCTGCGCCAGCGCCGCATCCAGCCGCGGCAGCAGTGCCAGCGCATCCAGGTTCTGTTCCAGCTGCTCGCGCTTGCTGGCGCCCAGCATCACAGTGGAGACGTGCGGGTTGAGCAGGCACCAGGCGATCGCCAGCTGCGCCAGGCTGGTGCCCAGCTCGGCAGCGATCGGCTGCAGCGCGCGCACCTTGGCCAGGCGCTCGTCGCCGTGGCCCAGCACGCTCTCGCGCAACCACTCGTAACCGGGCTGGGCCAGCCGCGAATCGGCCGGCACGCCGTCGTTGTACTTGCCGCTGAGCAGGCCCGAGGCCAGCGGCGACCAGATCGTGGTGCCCATGCCGTAGGCCTCGTACAGCGGCGCGTACTCCACCTCCACCCGCTCGCGGTGCAGCAGGTTGTACTGCGGCTGCTCCATCACCGGCGCGTAGAGATGGTTTTCGCGGGCGACCTGGTGCGCCTCGTGGATCGCCTCGGCCGGCCACTCGCTGGTGCCCCAGTACAGCACCTTGCCCTGGCGGATCAGCGTGTCCATCGCCGCCACGGTCTCGGCGATCGGCGTGTCCGGATCGGGGCGATGGCAGAAGTACAGGTCCAAATAGTCCACGCGCAGGCGCTGCAGCGCCTGGTGGCAGGCTTCCATCACGTGCTTGCGCGACAGCCCGCGCTGGGTCGGCCGCGGCTCATCCACCGCGCCGAAGAAAACCTTGCTGGACACACAGTAGCTGTCGCGCGGAAAGCGCAGATCGGCCAGCACGTCGCCCATCACCTGCTCGGCCACGCCGTTGTTGTACGTCTCGGCGTTGTCGAAGTAGTTCACCCCGCGGTCGTGTGCCAACGCCAGCAACTCGCGCGCTTCCTTGCGTCCGACCTGGCGGCCGAAGGTGACCCAGGCACCGAACGACAACGCGGACAACTGCAGGCCGGATCGGCCGAGGCGACGGTATTGCATGGGGAACTCCTTCAGGGACGAACAAATGCTTGCGGGAACGCACAGCATGGCATGGTCGCCGTCGAAGCGGCGTCCATGGGCCTCACTGATCTCGCGGACTCCCGCCCGCTCAGGCTACGCGTCGGCTCAAGCGTCAGCGGGGCACCGGCACGCTATGCGCGCTGAACGCGATCGCCGGCCATGCTCAGTCCCGCACCATGCCGATCGTGTGCAGCCACGCTTCGGCCAGCTTCGACCAGCCGGTGATCGGGTTCGCGGCAGGACGCAAACCGAAGGCATGGCCACCATGCGCATACAGGTGCATTTCCGCCGGCACCTTCGCCTGCGCCAGTGCGGTGTAGTAGACCAGCGCCTGATCCACCCCATCCACGTAGTCGTCTTCCGCCTGCAGCAGGAACGTCGGCGGCGTCCTGGCTGAAACCGGAATGTTCGGGTTCAACTTGCCGTCACCCCGGGTCAGATGCCCGGGATAGATCGGCATGGCGAAATCCGGTCGCGCGCTTTCCCGGTCGGCCGCATCCACCGGCGCATACAGGTGGCGATCGAAATTCGTACTGATCTCCGCCACCAGGAAACCGCCGGCCGAGTAGCCCAGCACGCCGATCCGGTGCGGATCGACGTGCAACGCGGCGGCCTGCGCGCGCACCAGCCGCACCGTTCGCTGCAGGTCCTGCAGCGAGGACACCGAAAGCTCGAAATTGTGCGGACGGCAATCGCACCTCCAGTCGTAAGGCAGGCTCGGCACGCGGTACTTCAGCAGCACACAGGTGATGCCCCGGGAGGTCAGCCAGTCGCAGGTCTCGGTGCCTTCCAGGTCGATGGCAAGAATCTGGAATCCGCCGCCGGGAATCACGATGACCGCCGCGCCCGTGTTCTTCCCCGTGGGCGCATACACCGTCATGGTGGGCTGCGTGACATTGGTCACCGCCGTCGCCGGCTTGCCCGCCAGCAGCTTCTCGCTGACCTTCGCCGTTTCCGGCCCGGGCACCGGCTGCAGATCCGGCGCCGTGCCCGGCCATATCGGGACCTGCGTGTGCCCGGCAGCAGGCTGCCAGACCAAGGTCTCCGCCTGCACGCTGGCGCACAGCGCCAGCAGTCCAAGCGCGGCGATGCAAAGTTTCATGGCGACTCATCCTTGCTGGCACATGGCCAGGCGGCATGTTCGGGATGGAAAATCAGCGGGAGCGCGGCGTGCCTATCCTGCGTGAGTCATCGGCCCGGCGGCGGCAGGTTTCATGACTTTCCCGGGATGCATCGGGACACAGTGGGGGGATTCAGCCGCGCTGCACTCCCTCGATACCCAACCCGTCGATGCTGGCGATCCCGGCCGAATCGAAACCGGCCAACGCGCTGAACCGCCGCCCACGCTCCGCATAATCCTTGAACTGATCGAAGCTGGGCGCACCCGGCGAAAGCAGGATCACGCCCGCGGCGGGAGTGCAGGCCCTGGCCTCGGCGACCGCCGCGGCCAGGTTGTCGACCAGGGCCAGCGGGCAGGCGACGCCTGCCGCGCGCAAGGCTTCGGCGATGCGCGCGCCGTTGCTGCCCATGCAGACGATCGCGTGCGCCGATGCGTTGCGCATCGCCTCGACGAACGGCGTCCAGTCCAGCCCGCGGTCGTGCCCACCGACCAGCACGGTCACCGTGCGGCCGTGCAGGCTTTCCAACGCGGCGAGCGTAGCCAGCGGCGTGGTGCTGATCGAGTCGTTGACCCAGTGCCGGCCATCGTGTTCGCCCAGCGGCTGCAGGCGATGCGGCAGCGGACGGAAGGTTGCCAAGGCGGGCGCGGCGGTGCGCGCGTCCATGCCGATCGCTTCCAGCGCGGCCAGCGCGGCGCAGGCGTTGAGCGCGTTGTGCAGGCCGGGCGCCGCCAGCGCGGCGCTGTCGAATACCGCCTGCGCGCCGCGGCAGATCATGCCATCGCGCACGTGCCAGCCTTCCGGCGTGCCGAACACGAGGCGATGCGGATGCGCGGCGGTGTACTGCAGCAGATTCGCTTGCAGGCCGTTGACCAGCAGCGTGCGCGACACGTCGGCCAGCTTCAGCTTGTCGGCCACGTAGCGCTCGCGCGAACCGTGCCAGTCCAGATGTTCCTCGTACAGGCTGGTGACCACGCCCAGTTCCACCGGCCCGGCTTCGCCGGTCTGGAAGCTGGACAGTTCGATCACCCACAGCTCCGCGCGCTGGCCGAGCAGTTCCAGCAGCGGCATGCCGATATTGCCGGCCAGCGCGGTGCGTACGCCGAGTGATCGGGCCAGGTGTACGGTCAACGCGCTGGTGGTGCTCTTGCCCTTGGTGCCGGTGACCGCGATCACGCGGGCATCGGGATTCTCGCCGAACCACAGCGCGGTACCGGAAGTGAATTGCGTGCCCTGAGCCTGCGCGGCCAGCAGCGCCGGTTTGTATGCCGAGATGCCGGGCGACTTGACCACGATGTCGAACTGGCCGAGCGCCGCCGCATCCGGCTCGCCGGCGACGATTTCCAGCGCGGGGTCGAAGGCACGCGCGGCTTCGACCTCGGTGGCGCTGCAGAACAAGGTCAACGATTGCGCCGGCAGGCGCGCACGCAGGGCCTTGAGCACGGCATGGCCTTCGCGCCCGAAACCCCAGATCGCGACGCGGCGACCCGCCAGTTCAGCGATGCGCATGGGACCCCACTCGCAGGAGCCCGCTCGCGGGCGATGCTCTTTCGAGCCATGCAGAAACCAGGAGCATCGCCCGCAAGCGGGCTCCTACGGAAAACATGCCGTGGTTCATGCGCCGATCGCCGCCAGTGCGGCTTGCAAGCGCAGCGGCACGCGATGTTCCGCGGACGGCTGCAGCCACGGCTCCAGCGCGAGCTGCGCTACGTCGAGCTGCGGCAGGATCTCGCCGCGGAAACGTTCGACCAGGGCATCCTCCTGCCACTCCGGCCGCTGGCTCAGCGCGTACATCGCCGCGCGCGCCTCGGCGCCCTCGCCCACGCACTCGAACGGCTTGTGGTCCTGGTATTCCAGCAGCGCGTCGAAGCCGGCGGCCTGGTTCTCGTCATCCAGCAGGTTGCGCCCGAAGATCGCCAGCAGCCGCGGCTTGGGCAGGAACGGCGCCAGCGCGAGGAACACGAAGTGGCATTTCGGGCACTGCCCGCACCAGCGGTCCACCGGCTTGGGACCGAGCAGCTTGAAGTTGCGGTTGCAGCTGGAGAACACGTCGAAGTACGGGGTCAGCTTCGCGAATGCGCGGGTGATCGCCAGCTCCGAGTACGGCCGCAGCAGCGAGCAGTAGTCGAGGTCGGCGGCTACGTGGCTGTGCAGCCAGTCGCCGAGCAACGTCTCGAAGGCGAGGCTCTTGCTCCACTGGTGGTTCACCTGCTGGCCGTCGTACTCCAGCGTGGCGGCCGAGGCGGAGCGTTCGTTGGCGAACGCGATGGAGTCGTAGCCGTACAGGATCGCGGCCACGACGAGGATCGCCGAATTCACCGCGGTCACCGGGATGTGCCCGTTCCACGCGCCGAGCCGGTTCAGCTCGAACAGGCCCGGCGCCAGCTCGCGCTGGATGTTCAAGGTGGGCAGGCCGGTGCGTTCGGCGCAGGCCGCGATCAGCGCGGAACTGCCGACCCACACTGCGGTCGCCGCGCCGCCGATCGACTTGATCGCTTCCACCGCCACCAGCGAATCCTTGCCGCCGCCGATCGGCACCAGGGTGCGCCTGGGCAGATCGAGCGCGCCGACTGCGGGCGCATCACCACCCCGAGGGAACGCAATCCGCCCGCGCAGATCCAGCCCATTGCGATAGGCGAATTCGGCCAGGCCGTGCAGGTACAACTGATCCAGCAGCTCGGCGGTGGCGTCGTCGAGCGGACCCGTGGCCAGCTCGATCTTCGGCGGCACGCCGGCCTTGTAGTAGCTGACGCCGGCGATCAGGTGCAGCAGCTTCAGCGCCGCATCGAACGCCGCGCGCCGCTCGGCGGGTACCGCCGGCGCCTGCGGGAAGCGGATCGTCTCGACCAGCTCCTCGCCATCGTCGAACGCATACGCCAGCTCGACCACGCCGTCGGCGTAGCTCGCGCGGGTGAAACGGAACACGCGGGTCAGGCGTGGTTGCACGGTTATCGTCATTCTTCACTCTCTGCCGCGACGCGCCCCCTCTCCCCTGCGGGGAGAGGG
>NZ_MWIO01000010.1 GCF_004799035.1 Rhodanobacter lindaniclasticus | reverse complement strand
CCATGGGCCGAACCCCTTCGCGCTGCGCGCTCCAGGGCCAGCCTGCGGCTGTCCAATTTTGTTCCAGACAAAATTGTCGAACCGGAGGGTTCGTCCACCACCTCTCTCCGCCAGATACGCAAAACGCCCCATCCGGGGCGTTTTGCGTATCTGGCGGAGAGAGAGGGATTCGAACCCTCGATCAGGTTTTTGACCCGATACTCCCTTAGCAGGGGAGCCCCTTCGGCCACTCGGGCATCTCTCCGGGGATGTGCCGCATTGCTGCGGAGCCGGCAAGGATACTGATCGGCGCAGCGCAGGTAAAGCCTTGTGACGGTGGTCAGTGGTCGCCGCCGTCGTCCGGCGCGCCTCCGGTGTCGTGTTCGCCCTTGATTCGCTGATAGATTTCCTCACGGTGGACGGCCACCGTTTTCGGCGCGTTGATGCCGATGCGTACCTGATTGCCTTTCACGCCAAGAACGGTGACGGTCACCTCGTCGCCGATCATCAGGGTCTCACCGACCCGGCGGGTCAGAATCAACATGATTGCTACTCCATAAAATGCTGCTGGTCACAGGCTTGCGGATCGACGCGCCTCACCCCTGAGCGTTTGTCCATCCACGACTCGACGTTGATCCGTCGAAGGCCCTACCGCCTTCCCGGCTCACAGCCAAAACACTCCTGAGCGTCCTGACTGGCGGCTTACGCATTTCATGCGCGCAAACCGACCTCTGCGGATACTAACTGAGCACGATTCCCCGGTGCAATCAGCGTTGCCGCTGCCGTTAAGGCGGGTCAACGCGAGCTGACCCAGTCTGCCAGACCCGCCAGGATCGCCGGCAAGTCGGCGACGTCGGAGCCGCCGCCCTGCGCCATGTCGGGTCGGCCACCACCTTTGCCGCCGATCTGGGCGGCGACGCAGGCAACCACCTCACCGGCCTTGACGCGGGCCAGCGCCTTGCCGTGCACGCCGGCAATCAGCGACACCTTGCCGTCGACAGCACCTGCCAGCAGCACCACGCAGTCGCCGAGTTGCTGCTTGAGCTGGTCGACGCTGTCGCGCAGAGACTTCGCGTCGAGTCCTTCGAGCCGCGCGGCGACCACCTTGATGCCGTCGACTTCCTTCGCCGACCCGGCCAGGTCGGCGGTGGCGGACCCGGCGGCCTTGCTGCGCAGCGACTCCAGTTCGCGCTCGAGCTTCTTCTGGCGATCGAACAACTGGCGCAACTTCTCCACGGCGTCGTCGCCGCTGCTGGACAGCAGTTGCGAGAACTCGCCCAGGCGACGCTCCCCATCCGCGACATACGCCAGCGCATTGGCGCCGGTGACCGCCTCGATGCGACGCACACCGGAAGCCACGCCGGCTTCGCTGACGATCTTGAACAGGCCGATATCGCCGGTGCGGCCGACGTGGGTGCCGCCGCACAGCTCGGTGGAGAAGTCGCCCATCTTCAGCACGCGCACTTCATCGCCGTACTTCTCGCCGAACAATGCCATCGCGCCGAACTCGATCGCCTGGTCGTAGCCCATGCTGCGCACCTCGGCCACCGCGTTGCGGCGCACCTCGGCGTTCACCATCGCCTCGACCCGCGCCAGTTCGTCGTGACTCATCGGCTTGTGGTGCGAGAAATCGAAGCGCAATCGTTCCGGCGCGACCAGCGAGCCTTTCTGCGTGACGTGGGTACCGAGCACCTTGCGCAGGGCTGCGTGCAGCAAATGGGTGGCCGAATGGTTGAGCACGATGGCCTGGCGACGCGAGGCATCGACCGAAGCATCGACCGCGTCGCCGGCACGCAGCGGCTGGTCGCCATGCCAGGTGCCGGCATGACCGAAAAACACGCCGCCCATCTTCAGCGTATCGCCCACCTCGAAGCGCCCGGACGCGCGAGACAGCGTGCCGGTATCGCCGACCTGGCCGCCGGACTCGGCGTAAAACGGCGTGCGGTCCAGGATCAGCAGACCTTCCTCGCCCTCGCCCAGCTGGTCGACGTGGCGGCCGCCGCGCACGATGCCGAGCACCTTGCTGCCGCGGCTTTCCAAGGCTTCGTAACCGAGGAACTCGGTGGGTGGCAGCTGACTGGCCAGTTCGGCCGGCATCTGCCCCTTGGCCTCGAACTTGCCCGCGGCGCGGGCACGCTCACGCTGTTCGTTCATGGCCTGCTCGAAGCCGGCCATGTCCACGTCGAGGCCGCGCTCGCGCGCGATGTCGGCGGTGAGGTCGACCGGGAAACCGTAGGTGTCGTAGAGGCGGAAGGCCTCGACGCCCGGGATGGTCTTGCCGGACTTCGCCGCAGCCTCATCGAACAGCCGCATGCCGTGCTCCAGCGTTTCGCCGAAGCGCTGTTCCTCGGTGCGCAGCGCATCCTCGACGAAGGCCTGCTTCTCTTTCAGCTCCGGATAAGCCTCACCCATCTCGGCAACCAGCGGCGCGACCATCTTCCAGAAGAAGTCGCCGCGCACGCCCAGCATCCAGCCATGCCGCAGAGCACGACGGATGATCCGACGCAGCACATAGCCGCGACCCTCGTTGGACGGCAGCACGCCATCGACGATCAGGAAGGAACAGGCGCGGATGTGGTCGGCGATCACGCGCAGCGACTTGTTGGCCAGGTCGGACGTGCCGGTGAGCTCACCGGCGACGCGGATCAAATGAGCGAACAGGTCGATCTCGTAATTGGAATGCACGTGTTGCAGGATCGCGGCGAGCCGCTCCAGGCCCATGCCGGTGTCCACGCACGGCGCCGGCAGCGGACTCAGCGTGCCGTCGGGCGCCCGGTCGAACTGCATGAACACCAGGTTCCAGATCTCGATGTAGCGATCGCCGTCCTCGTCCGGCGAACCGGGCGGGCCGCCGGCGATGTGTGCGCCGTGATCGTAGAAGATCTCGGTGCACGGGCCACACGGACCGGTGTCTGCCATCTGCCAGAAATTGTCCGAGGCAAACGACGCGCCCTTGTTGTCGCCGATGCGGATGATGCGCTCGACGGGCACGCCGATCTCGTCGCGCCAGATCGCGAAGGCCTCGTCGTCGGTGTGGTAGACGGTGACGGTGAGCCGCTCCGGCGGCAGCCTGAACACCTGGGTCAGCAGCTCCCACGCCCAGCCGATCGCCTCGTGCTTGAAGTAATCGCCGAACGACCAGTTGCCGAGCATCTCGAAGAACGTGTGGTGGCGGGCGGTGTAGCCCACCTGGTCCAGATCGTTGTGCTTGCCGCCGGCACGCAGGCAACGCTGCACGTCGGCTGCGCGCACGTAGCCGGGCTTCTCGCTGCCGAGGAACACATTCTTGAATTGCACCATGCCCGAATTGGTGAACATCAAGGTCGGGTCGCTGGCCGGTACCAGCGAACTGGACGGCACGATGGTGTGGCCCCGGGTGCGGAAGAAGTCGAGGAAGGCGGAACGGATTTCGGAGGTTTTCATGCGGATCGCGATGGCTGGCGGCAAGGGCCACGCCGGCTTGGCGCCAATCGCTCCGCCACCGCCGCGTGGCAATGGATGTCAGGGAAGATCGTCGGCGTCGTCCACTTCGGCGTGGGTAACACGCCGTACTGTGGCGGCGGCAAAGCCGCGGCGCAAGAGGAACTGTGCCCGGCGGGCGCGTTCGGCGGGGTCCTTGCTGCCTGCGCCGCCGTAGCGCCGACGCAGCTGGGCCATGGCCGAGGCGTTCCAGTCGACCTCCACCGCGTCCAGCAATTCGCGGATGCGGGCGTCAACCAGGCCGTGGCTTTTCAGCTCCTGGCGCAGGCGCATGGGACCGTAGCCCTGGCTGATCCGGCTGCGCAGCAGCACTTCGGCGAAGCGGTCGTCGTCCTGGTAGTGCTGCTCGCCGAGGCGGTCCAGCGCGTCGGTGGTTTCCTCGCCCTCGTATCCGCCCTGACGCAGCTTGGTCTTCAGTTCCTTGCGCGAATGCTCACGGCGCGCCAACAGCCCGAGCGCCTTGTCGTAGGCGCTGCGTTTGGGTTTGGCCGGGTTGTCCGCGCCAGGACGCTTCTTCATGTCATGGCCATGCAAACGGACACCTGGCTAGTACGAGCAGATTTCCCCGGTCGTTCCCCCTGAGCGTAGATCCACAGGATCGGAGTCGAAGGGCCGCCCTTCGACTTCGCTGCGCTCAGGGGGAACAGCCGGGGATACATGTACTGCCGCGCCGAGACACGACGGCTGACCAAAACGCGCATGGCCCGGGCGAACCGGGCCATGCGCATGCAACGGACCGTCAACCATCACGGCTCATGCTTCCTCGAGCGCCTCTTCGGGACCGGCCGCGGCCGCCTTGCCCGGCTGCACCAGCAGGCGTTCGCGCAACTGCTTGTCGATCTCGTTGGCGATCGCCGGGTTGTCGCGCAGGAACTGGCGCACGTTCTCCTTGCCCTGGCCGATGCGGTCGCCGTTGTAGCTGTACCAGGCGCCGGACTTGTCGATCAGGTTCTGCGCCACGCCCAGCTCGATGATCTCGCCCTCGCGCGAGGTGCCCTCGCCGTACAGGATCTCGAATTCGCACTGGCGGAACGGCGGCGCCACCTTGTTCTTGACCACCTTGACGCGGGTTTCCGAACCGATGATCTCGTCGCCCTTCTTCACCGCGCCGATGCGGCGGATGTCCAGGCGCACCGAGGCGTAGAACTTCAGCGCGTTGCCGCCGGTGGTGGTTTCCGGGCTGCCGAACATCACGCCGATCTTCATGCGGATCTGGTTGATGAAGATCACCAGGCAGCCGGACTTCTTGATGTTGGCGGTGAGCTTGCGCAGCGCCTGGCTCATCAGGCGCGCATGCAGGCCGACGTGGGAGTCGCCCATCTCGCCCTCGATTTCCGCCTTCGGGGTCAGCGCGGCGACCGAGTCGACCACCACCATGTCGACCGCGCCGGAGCGCACCAGCATGTCGGCGATTTCCAGCGCCTGCTCGCCGGTGTCGGGCTGCGACACCAGCAGGTCGTCGACCTTGACGCCGAGCTTCTCGGCATAGGTCGGGTCGAGCGCGTGCTCGGCGTCGATGAACGCGGCGGTGCCGCCGGCGCGCTGGCAGCTGGCGATCGCCTGCAGGGTCATGGTGGTCTTGCCGGAGGATTCCGGGCCGTAGATCTCGACCACGCGGCCGCGCGGCAGGCCGCCGACGCCGAGTGCGATGTCCAGCCCCAGCGAGCCGGTGGAGATCGTCTCGATCGCCTCGTTGACGCGATCGCCCATGCGCATGACGGCACCCTTGCCGAACTGCTTTTCGATCTGGCCGAGGGCGGAGGTGAGCGCCTTGCGCTTGTTGTCATCCATCGTTGGTATTCCGGTTGGGCGGTGAGTGGGATGCATGATGCCCGGGTCGAATCTCAGGGGTTGCGATCACGCGGATTCGGGCGGGCGCGCTCGGCGACGAGCCATGATCGGAACATGCAGTATCCCACACCCGTCAAGCCGGTCTGGCGGCATGCGACGCCTCATTCCGTCAGGGTTTTCCGCAAGCCTTCGAGCGCCGCCGCCACGGTTTGCCGGCGCACCGCCTCGCGATCGCCGGAGAAATGGAACAACCGCGCATGGGCGTAGCCACCGCGGCGTTTCCAGCCGATCCATACCGTGCCCACCGGCTTGCCCGGCATGCCGCCGGTCGGGCCGGCGATGCCGGTCACCGCCACCGCCACGCCGGCACCGAAGCGCGCCAGCGCGCCGGCCACCATCTCCAGCACGGTCTCCTCGCTGACCGCGCCGGCATGCTCCAGCGTGCGCGGGTTGACTCCCAGCAGGGCCTCTTTGGCCTCGTAGCTGTAGGTGACTACGCCGGCGTCGAACCAGGCCGAACTGCCCGGCAGGTCGGTCAGCGTCTTGGCGATCCAGCCGCCGCTGCAGGATTCGGCCGTGACCAGCATCAGGCGGCAGCGCTGCACTTCCACGGCTACCTCGCCGGCCAGCGCCAGCAGTTCGGCATCGGTGGGAACGGACGGCATATCCATACGAGGCTCCGTGGCTTGGGCGTGGTCGTCGCCACGCGCGAACGGCACCGTTCTACCCGTTCCGGGCGACCACGCCAAGACGGCGAGCCGCACCTCGGCACGCGCCGTTCAGCGTGTCGAGGAGTCCACCGACTCCGGCCGCGACCGGGATGGCGGCTTTCCGGCATCCCGGGGGCGGACTGCCGGAATCTCGCCGCCCGCGTCGGCGCCGTGCCGGCCAAGCAGGGTTTCCATCTGCAGTTGCAGGTTCTTCAGCACCACCGTGTGACGGTGAAGCGCAGCCATGATGGCCCACAGCAGCACGCCGTTGACAATGAGCAGGATGCCAAGACTGGTGAGGGTCATCGGTATGGTTTCCGGTTGCAGCCATCGCGGACGCGTGGCGTCGCTTGTGGACATGGAGTGGTCGCGCACCCGCCCGGTGGCGCGACGGATGGCCGGCTCGGCAGAGCCTTCAAGGGGATTCAAGCACATTCCGGGCCAGAACCACCGTGCGCGCACGCACGTCTTGCCCGATCACAGCCACGCCCCCTCGCCGGTAGCGCAAGCGTACCGCGCGGCGAAATCCGAAGCGCGCACGCAACGGGCCGCCGTCGGTCAGCCGATACCCCGCGCCAGGATCGGGCGAGCCGTCAGTCGATGGCGGCGGCGTGCGCCACGCGGTCGGGTTGCAGCAGCTCGCGATATACCGCCAGCGTGCGTTCGATGACGAGGCGCTCGTCGAAATTCGCCAGCGCCTTGGCCCGCGCGGCGGCGCCCAGTCGAGCGGCCAGTTCGGGGGCATCGACCAGGCGGGCAATGGCGCGCGCCAGCGCGGCCGCATCATGCGGCGGAATCAGCAGGCCATCGACCTCGTTCGTCACCACCTCGCGGCAACCCGGCATGTCGGTGGTGATCAGCGGCCGCGCGCACGCGGCGGCCTCGATCAGCGATTTCGGCAGGCCCTCGCGGTAGTACGTGGGCAGCGCCACGATATCCACCGAGCGGAACAGCTCGCTGGTGTCGTCCACATGCCCCAGCCACTCGATCACGCCCTCCTCCACCCACTGTTGCAGCGTGGCTTGCGGCACCGCCGCCGGGTTGCCGCGATCGGGCATGCCGGCGAGCAGGAAGCGGATGCGGCGGCCGGCTGCACGCAGTTGGCGCGCCGCCTCGACGTATTCGGCCACGCCCTTGTCCCACAGCAGCCGCGCGGCCAGCAACACACACGGTTGCGGCCTGCGCGTGTCGCATGCATTCGCTCGCGGAGTGAACCGCGTGCAGTCCACGCCCGAGCCCGGGATCAGGTCGATGCGATCGGCACCGATCAGGCCCGATTGCCGAAACATCATCTGGTCGTCCGGATTCTGCAGGATCAGCCGCGTGCGCCGTCCACGCATGGCCAGGCGCAGCATCGCGCGCACCATCGGCCGCAGGCAGCGCGCCTTGCGGTCATTGCTGGCGAACACGTAGCCCAGCCCGGCCACTGCGTTGACGCGCGCCGGCACGCCCGCGAGCTGTGCGGCGAGCGAGCCGTACACCGCGCACTTGATCGTGAAACCGTGCATCAGCGCCGGGCGCTCGCGCCGGAACAACCGCACCAGGCTCGCCAGCAGTTGCAGTTCGCGGGCGGGATTCAGGCTGCGCCGATCCATCCCCGCCAGCGGCTGCCAGCGCAAGCCAAGGCCGCGCAGCCGCTCGCCGTATGCGCCGGACGGCGACACCAGCAGCACCTCGTAGCCGCTGGACTGCGCGGCCAGCGCCAGCGAGCGGCGGAAGTTGTAGAGGTACCAGTCGGTGTTGGCGAAAAAGACGATCTTCACGTTGTTATCGAGCCTCCTCAGCGTGCCTGCCTCCGCATGTGCGGGTCGGCAGCGCGCGTCGTGCAGGACGCGCGCATCGCATGGATGGCGGCGGTGTACTGCGGAAAATCCGGGGTGACCGGCGCTTCGCCATAGGGGCCGTCGGTCTGCCACGCGCTGCCGTAGCCGTAGATCCACACGTAGTCTTTCGCCGCGCTGTAGGCGGATCGCAGGTGCTCGGCGAATGCCGGCGGCGTATCGCGGGCGGACTTGTCGGTGTAGGAATGCCCCAGCGGCCACAGTCCGGGAGCCACGCTGAGACCGCTGCGACCGGCCTGTTCGGCGCCCATGAAGACCTCGTAGTTGCGCTGCGTCTGGCGTACCGGTGCGGCCATGTCCGCGCCGTCGTAGGTGACTTCCGTCGCAACCACCACATGCGCCCAGTCCGCCGACAGCAAGCCGTGCAGGAACGGAATCGCCAGCGCGTAGCCGCCGTGCCAGAAATGCCGCGAGGGGCCGGGGTCGGTGCCGAACTTCGAGACCAGTTCGTCGAGCGGCGTGTGCGGATAGTTCTGGTGCAACGCATCCTTGATGACCACCAGGGTCATCTGCGGATACGCCGTCCGCATGGCCTCGGCGATGGCACTTGCCTCGGCCTGCACCGTGGCGGACAGCTCGCCGCTGTCGACCCAGGTCGGCTCGTACGGCTCCAGGTCGATCGCAATGCCCTTGAGCCCCGCATGCCGCGCCAGCGCCGCGGCGTGCGAGAAGTTGCGCACCACCTGCTTCAGCGCATCCCCGTCACGCCAGTCGATCGGCTTGTACAGCGCCACCTTGATGAAGTTGTCGGCCACGCCGTGGCGGGCGTAGATGGACTGGAACAGGCCCAGCTGCCGCCACAGTTTGCTGTCCGTGCGGGTACCGACATCGTCCTGCCACGAGGCCATGACGCGGTTGACGAAGAACCCCTGCACACCGACCGTGTCGCCCCAATAGGCCGCCTGTTCGTCGGTCGCCTGGGTGTGGAAATTGGTGCCGTCGAACATCAGCAGTTTCGGGCAGCCTGCGCTGGCGGGCGCGGTCACGAACAGCAGCAGTGCGAGCGCGCCGAACGGCGCCAGCATTGCGCGCCGCGATGGACGCATCATCCTCATGGCGTGGAACCCGGTTCGCCGGCCGCACCGAATGCACCGGCCCGGCCGCGCCGGGAGCGCAACAGGAACACCATCTCCTGCGACAGTGCAGGCGCGATCCATGTTTGCCGGAGCACCTCGAAATCCGGCGACAGCTCGACACGCGCCTGCTCGACGCTGCAGAAGCACAGCGGGTCCCGCCCGCCGCCGAACACCGCCGCGCGCAGCTCGCGCCGCTTCTTGTGGAAGCCGGTTTCGATGCCGTACGACACGATCGTGTACGGCGCGATCCGCGCAAACTCGCGCAGCATCCGCCGGCGCAGGCCCGAGGGCACACGGTGCATCAGCCGCAGGCACACCGCCACGTCGAACGACCCTTCGCGAAAACGCGCCAGGTCGGTCGCGTCCTCCACCTGGAAGCGCACGTCGATGCAGCCGGCGCGGGCGTATTCGGCCTCGGCCAGTTTCAGCATGCTGGCGGAGATGTCCGAGGCCACCACGCGCGTGCCGCGCGCGGCGAAGATGCCGGCGAGTTTGCCGGTGCCGGCCGGCAGGTCCAGCGCGGTGCGGTGCGGCACCTGGTCGAGCAGGGTTTCGATGGCGCGCCGCTCGCGTCGCGCGACCAGCCGCGAGGGAAGATTGCGCCACCCTTTCGGCGACATGAACATGTGGTGGTAGCGCCGCGCCGTATCGTCGTTCTGATAGAAACCGCGGGTATCGCGCTCATAGTCAAAATTCATGGTTTGCGGCCCAGTGGTTGAGTTGCATGAAATAGCTGGCCAGATACGGTCGACCGATGACCCGCCTCGCGCCCGCCATGTTGCACAGCGCCTTCTCTGCAAAGTGCCGACGCATGGCGATCGTCTCGCGCAGGAAATAGGTGAGCAGGGTGCCGTCGAGCAGGAAGCCGGCGGCATCCTCGTAGGCGGCGAGCAGGTTCTCCACGTCGAACCCCTGCCACAACGTGACGCCGCCGCCCTGGCCCCAATTGATCATCAGCAGGGAGATCACGAACCGCGCCACGTCGTCCTCCGGCATGCCGAGGTAGACGTGCTGCGGGTCGAAGAAGAACCAGTCCCCGCGCTCCTCGTCGTAGCGGAAATTGCGCACTTCGAAACCGCCGATGAAGAGCGTGCGCTCGCGCTCGCCGATGCGCCGGGCGACCTCCGCGTCGGGCACCAGATAGCCGTCGTGCAGGTAGTCCTTGACCGGGTAACCGGCCGGGTTCGTGCGCGCGCGATGCAGCTGCGCCAGCACCACCATCGCCTTGCGCAAGGCGTGCGCCCGGTGCCGCGCGCCGCCGGCGCCGTGTTGCTGCTGCAGCATCGGGCGCAGGTCCGGCCCGGACAGTCGCGGATAGACCACGCATGCGTGATCGAGCCGCAACGGCGTGCAGACATGTTCGCTCAGCCCGCGCAGCAACAGCGTGTCGACGTATTCGCGGCCGGCCTTTTCCATGCACGCGGGGTCCAGCCAGTCGCGCAGCGGGTCGTCGCTGCGGCGGAAGATCTTGTAGAAGCGGTCCGCCGACGAGGCCACCCAGGATTCCTTGCGTGGCGTGAAGGCAAGCTCGGCGAGCCATCCCGCGGAGCCGGCCGGCGGTACCTGTTCGCACGCGGCGTTCTGTCCGTTCATGTCGTCAGCTCGCCGTGCCACGTCAAAAGCCCGCCGGCGCGTGCGTGCCGCACGCGGTCGCGACCGCTTCGCGCGGGCGCGCGTCCGGCCGCCGGGTTTCCCGCAGCCAGGCCTGGAACATCAGCACGTCCCACAGCCGGCCGCCCTCGTGCACCCGCCCCGCCAGGTGGTCGGCGAACATGGCGCGCACGTACTCGGGTTCGAAGTAGCCCTCCTCGCGCAGCCGCGCCGGCTCCAGCAATGCTTCGGCCCATTCGCGCAGCGGCCCGCGCAGCCACTCGCCCATCGGCACGCCGAAGCCCTTCTTGGGGCGGTCGATCAGCGCGCGTGGCACGTGCCGGTACAGCACCTGGCGCAACAGCCACTTGCCCTCGCCGCCGCGCACTTTCTGCCGCATCGGCACACGCCAGGCGAACTCGGCCACGCGGTGATCCAGCAGCGGCACGCGCGCTTCCAGGCTCACCGCCATGCTGGCGCGATCGACCTTGGTCAGCACGTCGCCCGGCAGGTAGCTGACCAGGTCGCTGTACATCATGCGCTCGAACACTTCCCGCACCTGCGGCCCCAGCACGGGGTGGCTCAGCTCGGTCGGCGGCTCCTCGGCGTGCAGCACCACGCGGGCGGGATCGCGCAGGTGCGACATCAGCAGGCGATAGCGCTGCTCCTGCGGCCCGGCATCGAGCATGCTGGCGAGCACGCTGATCTTGGAGCGCGGCCGCCTCAGGCGAATGCGCGCCGGTACGCAGCGGTTGGCGCCGGCGAGCAGCGACTCGTAGAAACCGGGGCGATGCGACAGCGAGTGCGCGAAGCGCCGCTGCAATCCCGCCGGCATCCAGTCCAGGCCGCGCTCGATCGCGCGCGCCTTGAAATAGCGTTCGTAGCCGCCGAACAGCTCGTCGCCGCCGTCGCCGGAGAGGCTCACCGTCACTTGACCCCGCGCCAGCCGCGACAGCAGGTAGGTCGGTATCTGCGACGAATCGGAGAACGGCTCGTCGAACATCGACGGCAGCTTCGGCACCACGTCCAGCGCGTCGCGCGCGGTCACGTACAACTCGTGGTGCTCGGTGCCCAGGTGTTCGGCCACCGCGCGGGCGTAACCCGCTTCGTCGTAGCCCTTCTCGTGGAAGCCGATGGAGAAGGTCTGCACCGGCCGCATCGACTGCGCCTGCATCAGCGCCACCACCAGCGAGGAATCCACGCCGCCGGAGAGGAACGCGCCCAGCGGCACGTCGGCCTCCATGCGCAGGCCGACCGCGTCGAGCAGGAGTTTCTCCAGCTCGTCGGTGGCCGCGGCATCGGAGAGATGCAGGCGGTCGGCCACGCCGGCCTGCGCGACCTCGCGGGCCGACCAGTAGGTTTGCACCCGCGTCGCGAGCGTCGCCGCGTCGACGCGCGAGGCGGCCATCCCCTGGTCCATGCGCAGCCACGTGCCCGGCGGCAGCTTGCGGATGCCCCGGTAAATGGCATGCGGTGCGCCGATGTAGTTGTGCCGCAGCAGCAGGCACAGCGCGTCGCGGTCGACCGGGTTGGCGAACCGCGGGCAGCGCCGCAGCGCCTTCAGCTCGGAACCGAACACGAACAGCGAACCCACCCAGCCGTAATAGAGCGGCTTGATGCCGAGCCGGTCGCGGACCAGCGTGAGCGTGCGCTCGCGGCGATCCCACAGCGCGAACGCGAACATGCCCACGAAGCGCTTGACCGCCGCCTCCAGTCCCCACTGCTCGACCGCCGCCAGCATCACCTCCGTGTCCGAGTGCCCGCGGAACGTCGCGCCGAGCGGCGCCAGCTCGCGGCGCAGGTGGTGGTGGTTGTAGACCTCGCCATTGAACACGATCACGTAACGCCCGCTGGCCGAGGCCATCGGCTGGTGGCCGCCCGGCGTCGGGTCGATCACGGACAGCCGCCGATGGCCGAGCGCCACGCCGGCCGCGGCATCCTGGTAATGGCCGTCGTCGTCCGGGCCGCGATGGCTCAGCGCATCGGTCATGCGTCGCACGATGGCGCCGCCGTCTTCGGCGGAGAAGGCGTGGGAGGCATCCCAGAATCCGGCTATTCCGCACATGCTGGTTGCTCCTGCACGATGGACGAATACAGATCGGCGTAACGCCGCGTGCGCAATCGGGCGGTGTAGTTGTCGACGATGCGCTGGCGCGCGCGGAGGCCCAGCTGGCGCCGCTCGCGCGGTGGCAGCGCGGCCAGGCGCGCCCAGCCGGCACTGAGCGCGGCGGAATCGCGCGCCGGTACCACCACGCCGGTGTCGGCCACGATCAGCGGCACGTCGCCCACGTCGGTGGCCACGCACGGCACGCCGCAGGCCATCGCCTCGGCCACGGCGTTGGGAAACGCCTCGCCGCGCGAGGCCAGCGTGGCGATGTCGAACGCCGCGTTGATCGCCGGGATGTCCTGGCGCCGGCCGAGCAGGCGCACGTGCTCGCGCAGTTGCAGAGCGTCGATCTGCCCGACGAGTTCCGTGTTCGTGACGGTCGCGCCATCGCCGACCAGCACGAACACGCTGTCGGGATGGCTTGCCCGGAACCGCTTCGCTGCGTGCAGGAAGTTGCCGTGATCCTTGGTCGGATGCACGCGCGCCACCATGCCGATCACCAGGCCATCGCCCGTCACCGCCAGCTCCTCGCGGATGCGCGCGCGCGCCGCCGGATCCGGCACCAGCACGCTGGTGTCGTAACCGTTGGGAATCACCACCGTGCGCGAGCGGCTGAAGCCGTAGTCCTCGTGCTGCGAGGCGCTGAGCTGCGAGGCGTACAGCACGCGGCTGGGCCGCGTCGAGAACACCGCGTTGAGGCGAATCACCACGCGGGTGAGCGGCTTGTCGGTCGCCAGGTCGGTCAGCGAATGGTGCACGCTCCACAGGTGCGGCACGGACTGCCCCCACAGCGCCAGCGAGGTGAGCAGGTGCGCGTGGTACATCCACGCATGGACCAGGTCGGCCGACTCGTGCGCCAGCAATCGCCGCAGCCGCATCACGTCGCCGGGGCCGGCGCGGCCGGAGCGGATACCCATGTGGTGCACCCGCGCGGACCTGGCCAGGCGCGCGCTCAGCGCCCCTTCGCCGCCCAGCGCCACCACCACATGCCGGTATGCCGGCGCCGGCAATGATTCGAGCAGGCGGCACAGCGCGATCTCGGCGCCGCCGGCGTTCAAGCCGGTGATGACGTGGCAGATCTTCATGCCGGCACCCCCACGCGGGGCGATGCCAGCCATCGCGCCACCGCGAGCTCGCGTTTCTCCAGTGCCTGCCGCGCAAGCATGAAGCTGATGACGAGGATGATCGTCGGGCTTTCCAGCAGGTTGTGCGAGAAGAAGCTGGCGATCACCAGCTGCAGCACCAGCACGCGCTGCAGCCCCGACGTGGCCCGCCACAACACGACCAGCAAGGCCAGGTAGAAGGCCAGCCCGAACACGCCGCCTTCGACCAGGAAGCGCAGGTACATGTCGTGCGGTCCGACCGGGAACGCCCACTCGTAGACATAGCCGCTGCCATGCCCGAACAGCGGGCTCTGCGCCGCCTCGTGCAGCGAGAACCAGACCAGGTCCATGCGGGTGGCGGCCGAATCGCCCGACAGCGAGGAGCCGCCCACGCCCATGCGCGCCAGCGTGTTCGGATCGAGATAGCGGGCGAACGAGGTACCGGCCAGCAGTTCGCCCAGCTCGCCGCTGAACAGCGACAGCAGGATGCCGATGCCGGCCAGCGCGGACAGCGTCATCACGGCGAGCTTCCACTTCGCGCCGTGCGTGCGATCGTGCCGGCCCAGCCAGATCAGCGCCACGCCCCACATGATCCACGCCGACCGCGAGAACGTGACCAGCACGCCGACGCCGCACACCAGCACGAACAGCCAGCGCAGGCGCGCCGGCACGCTGTCCATGCCGCACAACATCACCAGCGCGAGCGCGTAGCCGGCCACGTTGGGGTTGATGTACAGCCCGGCCGCGCGCCCGGGCACGTTGGAGAACCGCGGATGGATGAAATCGAGCAGGTTCATGCCGGTGGCGAACAGGGCCAGCAGCAGGAACATCCCGCCCAGCATGTGCAACCGCCGCGGATGCACCATCAGCGTGGCGAACGCCATGCCGATCGCCACCATCTCGATCAGGGTGACCAGCGCCTGCAACGCCGTGTGGCTCTGCGAGGATTCCAGGAAGATCAGCACGCCATACACGATGTAGAGCAGCAACCAGATGACGAAGCGGCGCGTGCCGCCGTCGCGCAGGATGGCCAGCGACTGCGCCGCGGCGCCCTGGGCCACCGCATAGAGGGAGGCAAAGCCGATCACCGCGAGGTAGGAATAGAGCGGCTTCAGGCCGTGCGTGGTGAACAGGAAATCGCTGGCATCGCTGCCGAACCACAGCACGAAGGCTGCCAGCAGCAGGTCCACCGGCGTGCGCGGCAGGAAGCGGGCGTTCATGGCGTCACCCCGCCCAGCGTGCAATGGCGGCGATGCACCTCTTCCAGCACCCGCTCCGAATGGCCGACCAGCCGGGCGGTGCTGAACTGGTCGACGACGCGTGCGCGGGAGGCGCGCGCCGCCACGAGCGGATCGCGCGCCATCCGCTCGCGCATCCGCGCGATGCCGTCGCGCAGCGCCGCCGGCTCGCCGGCCGGCACGACGATGCCGGTGTCCCCGACCAGGTGCGCCGAATCGCCGACGTCGGTGACCACGCATGGCCGCCCGCAGGCCATCGCCTCGGCGACCACGTTGGAGAAGCCTTCGCCGCGCGAAGAGGACGCCAGGATGTCGATCGCACTGTAGGCCGCGACCATGTCCTCGCACGGGCCGGCCCAGACCAGCCGCTCGGCCAGCCCCAGCTCGCGCGCCAGTGCCTGCAGTTGCCCGGCGTAACCCGCATCGCCGCCGCCGACGCAGACGAAACGCCAGCGCGCGTCGTGCGCCAGCCCCGCAACCGCCCGCAGGAAAGTCGGATGGTCCTTCATCGGATCGAGCCGCCCGACCAGCCCCACCAGCAACGCGTCGTCGGGCACCTCCCACGCGCGCCGCATCCGCATGCGGGAGGCTGCGTCGAAGCGGAAACGCCCGGTGTCGATGCCGTTGGCGATCACCACCAGCCGGTCGGCGGGATAACCCTGCGCGCCATGCAGCGTGGAGCCGGCGTGCGAGTTGAAGATGATCCGGTCCGCGCGGCGCGCCATGCGGCAACTCAGCGCAAAGGTGGCGCGCGACATCCAGTCGTAGCGCTGCCGGTCGATGAACGAGGAGCGCACGCCCCAGACCACGCGCGAACCCGGGCTGGCCAGCGGCGCAAGCAGCGACAGCAGATTGCCGACGGTGAGATAGCCATGCACGATGTCCGGCCGGTACTGGCGCAAGGCGCGCGCCAGCCGCCACAGGAAACCGGCCACGTCCCAGCGCCCGCGCTTGTGCAGGTCGATGATCGGCACCCCGTCGCGCTCCAGCTCGCGCTGGAACGGACCGCCTGCGTAGAAGCAGGCCACCGCCACCTCCCAGCCGTCGCGGCGCAGGCCGGTCGCCAGCGTCGCCAGCTGCCGCTCGGCGCCGCCGCGCCCGAGCGAGCGGATCAGGAACAGCACCCGCGGCTTGCGCGCGCCGTCCGCGCCGATCGACGGCACATTCCCGCGCACGTGCACCGGGCGCGGCGTCGCCACGCGCGTCACCAGCGACTGCCAACGGGCGAACACCGAGGCCAGCGAATGGGTGTGGCGCACCTCGATGGCGCGTGCGCCAAGGCGCCGCCGCAGCGCCTCGTCGTGCATCAGCGTGCCGAGCGCGGCGGCCAGCGCGGGCGCATCGGCCACCGGCACCAGCCAGCCGTTGCTGCCGTGCTCGATGATCTCGCGCGGGCCGGTCTCGCAATCGGTGCTGACGCAGGCCAGGCCCAGCGACATTGCCTCCAGCAGCACATTGGGCATGCCCTCGAAACGCGAGGAGAGCACGAAGATGTCGGCCTCGCGCATCGCGCCGGCGAGGTCGTCGTCGAACCCGGCCAGCTCCACGCAGGCGTCGAGGCCGAGTCGCTCGATCTGCTCGCTCAGCGACGCACGCATCGAGCCTTCGCCGGTGATGCGCAGACGCCAGTCCGGGTGCGTCGCGGCGAGCGCGGCCCAGGCATCGATCAGGATGTCGAAGCCCTTCTGCGCCTCCAGCCGGCCGGACGCCAGCACGACCCGCCCCGGCCCGCGCGGGGTTCGCCGCGCGCCGGCCAGCGGCAGCTCGCGCACCGGGTTGGGGATCACCTCGACCGGACGTTGCAGGCGCGCCTCCAGGTCGTCGGCGCCGCGGCGCGTCTGCGCCACCACGGCGGCGGCGCGACGGCAGAGCATGCGGTACAGCAGCCGCCAGGCCGCCCGCGGCGGATGCGCCGCGACGAACACCCGCTCCGAAACGATCACCGGCACGCGCCAGCCGGTGACGGCAAGCACCACCATCAGGTTGGTGGTGGTGGTGAAGCTGACGATGGCATCGGGCTGCGCCGCGCGCAGCGCATGGCGCAGCGCGCGCAGCCGCAGCACGTTGTTGCGCAGCGCCGCCAGCGCATGCGGCGAGGGCGCCGCCACGTCCAGCCCCACCCGCTGCACCGCCGCATGCAGCGGGTACTTGTCGCCGGCGCTGGGCGCCAGCGTGATCAGGGTCACGGCCGCGCCGTCGGCCACCCATGCATTGGCCAGCGCAGCCATCACGCGCTCGGCGCCGCCGCCGCCCATCGTCGGAATGACCAGTGCCAGCCTCATCGCGGCAACTCCTTTCCCGGCACGCCGAAGATCGACGGATCGATGCCCAGCCGCGCGCGCACCGTGCGCCATGCGAGCCCGCGCCAGACCAGCAGCGACGCCACCGCGCCGATCGCCGCGCCGGTCGCGCCGAGGCTCGGCACCAGCAGCCACGCCACCGCCGCGTTGGCCGCCACGCCCACCAGCACCAGCATCGAGGCCCGCCGCTGGAACCTGGTCATCGACAGCATGAAGCCGACCTCGCCCAGCGACGTGGTGGCGCAGTAGCCGCACAGCAGGATCAGCAAGGGCACATAGGCCGCGTCGAAACCCGGGCCGAACAGCCCCAGCAGCCAGTGCCCGGCGACGCCGAAGCCCAGGCTCACGGCGAGCGCACCGGCGAAGGAGAAACGCGCCGCGCGGGTGGCCACCAATTGCAGCCCGCCCATGTCGTGCGCGTCGTAGCGCTCGGCGATCATCGGCGCGAGCACCACGTTGGCCGCGCTCTGCGCGAACAGCGCAAAGCCGGCCATGCGCACCGCGGCGTAATACGGGCCGACGTCGCCGGGACCCATCAACGCGCCGAGGATGAGCACGTCCAGGCGGCTGCCTGAGACCGCGATGATCGACAGCATCGACATCTGCGAGCCGACGGCCAGCCAGCGGCGGATTTCGTAGGTGGGTGCCGCCGCCCTGCCCGCCTCGGGCCAGCTGCGCTGCAGGTGCCGCGCCGAGCCGGCCAGCGCCAGCGCCGCCGCCGCCAGCGACGCGGCCGCCGCCCACGGCGCATCGATCTCGCGCACGCTCGACACCAGCACGCCGAGCAGCACGATCAGCAGCAGCGGACGCCCCAGCGTCTGATACAGCCCGCTGACCACCGGTCGCTTGAACGCCCGGTGCAACGCGCCGCTCTGCTGCAACTGGGTCAACACCGGCAACATCGCGAAGCCGATGTAGAACGTGTGCCGCCAGCTCGCGCTCTGGTCCGCGCCGAGCACGTGCACCACCACGCAGCCGCCCAGCGCGATGCAGCAGCTGGTGGCCAGCACGATCATGCCGACGCCCCGCCGCAGGCCGCGCACCTTGCCCCACGCACCTTCGCGGATATAGGACGGCAGCAGCCGGATCATGCTGATGTCCTGGCCGGCCTGCGCGATCACCGCCAGCACGCTGACCCAGCTGAACATCAGCGCGTAGACGCCGAACTCGTGCCGCCCGATCACCCGCGCCATCACCAGGTTGGCCAGAAAACTCAGCCCGGTGCCGCCGATGGTGACGAGGAACGCACCGGAGGCGCCGCGCTTGAGCAGCTGCAGGCTGGATGCGTGCAGCGCCGGCAGCGAACCGATCGTGCGGGCGGCGGCGGTGTCGTTCATGGCTTCCATCGAGGCATCCCCGGACGCGCTCACGAGGCGGACGCCCGGGCCAGCAGCGCATCGAGAGTGCGCGCGGCCTCGTCGGCACCGCTCCAGTTCAATTCGGCGTCCGCCTGCGACGGCTGTCGCTCCGCGCCGCGCAACGCCTGCACGCAGTGGAAGGCGATCAGGCGTCGATTGGCCTCGTTGCGCGAGCGTCCCAGCTCGCCCGTCAACCGTTGTTCGAGCGCCTGCGCCCGCGCGGCCGGCGCATCGCCGCCCAGCCGTGCCACCGCGTCGAGCAGGCAGATCAGGTCGTGGTCGGCCGGATACGCAGCGCCGGCATATTCCCAGTCGAAGACGCACAGGCGGCTGTCCTGCCGAAAACAGTTGACCGGCGTGAAGTCGCCATGCGCCAGGCCGCGGGAGGCGATCAGCGGCGGCTCCGCCGCCAGCACCGCCATCGCGCGATCGAGGCGTTGTCGCCATGGCGGCGCCAGCGCGTCGCCGAGTTGCGCAAGGCGCGCGTTCCATTCGTCCAGCAGCGAGGCTCCGCTGCGGGCCCATGACGACGCCGTGCGCGCAGCCAGTTCCTGCAGGAAATCCAGGTGCAATGCATCGAGGTCGATCAGGCAGCGGGCGGCCGGCGTCCGCACCGCATCGGTGGCGAGGATCGCGGTGTCGCCGCGCACTTCGCTGCGCAACACGCACGGCAGCCACGCCGAGCGCAGGTCCATCGCCGCGAGCAGGCGCAACATCTGCGCCTCGCGCTGCAGCAGGACCTGCACTGCCGGCACGAGCGATACCTTCGCGTAGGCGCGGATGTGTCCGGCGTCGTCCATCAGCTGCACGCTCAGCTTGCGGTGCGGGCCGGGCGTGCCGGTCAGGAAGGCGCCATGGCGGGCGCCGGCATCCGCCATCCGCGCGAGGTCGCCCACCCCGGAAACATGCACCTTGTGCGGCAACAGGGGCGCCAGCCCCAGTCGCGCGCCCACGCTGGCCACGTCCTTGATCGCGCGCGGCATCCACCGCACCGGCTGCACCAGCGCCAGCGCACCGGCGCTGACCGCACGCGGACGCAGCGGCAGCAGGAAGAAGCGCGAACCGGTGCGGCCTGACAACACGCCGTATGGCGCGGAACCGGCATGCGGTTGCGCGCCCACGCGCAGCCCGACCGCCTCCATCTCCCGCACCGCGGCGCGGAAAGACGTGTCGGCGCCGAAACCCGGCCGGCGGCGCGAGCCCGACGCGTGGCGGTTCGACGGCCGCGGCACCGGCTCAGCCAAGTCGCTGGTCTCGGCGCGGATCATTGGGCAAAGCCGTATCCGAGGAACCCGTAGGTGGAAAAGCCGCTGCTGCGCTTCTCCATGCCGTTGAACACCACGCCCTTGATCGTCACGCCGGCCTGGCGGAAGCGCTGCATGGCCAGCTCGACCTCGCGCGACTGGTTGAGCCCGTAGCGCACCACCAGCAGGCTGGTGCCCACGTGATGGCCGATGATTGCCGCGTCGGTCACCGCCAGGATCGGCGGGCTGTCGATCACCACCAGGTCATAGGCCGGCGAAAGCCGCCGCAGCAGCGCGCCGAAGTACGGCTGCATCAGCAGCTCCGAGGGATTGGAGGGCTTGTTGCCGCGCGGGATGAAATCCAGCTCGCCGCCCAGCCCGGTGATCGGGCGGATGGCTTCGGGCACCTCCAGCTCGCCGGCCAGCAGCTCGGACAGGCCGCCGTCCGCGCGCACGCCGAGCACCTGGTGGAGGTCGCCGTCGCGCATGTTGGCGTCGATCAGCAGCACGCGCAGGCCCGCCTGCGCATTGACTGCCGCCAGGTTGGACGAAACGAAGGTCTTGCCCGCCTGCGAGCTGGAGCCGCAGACCATCAAGCGGTTGTCGCTGGCGCCGAGCTGGGTGAAGCGCATGCTGGTGCGCAGGCTGCGCATGGCCTCGGACGCCACGTCGTCCGGGGCGGCCAGCGCCAGCAGCGCGGAGCGACCCTTGCCGAGCAGGCGCCGACGATGCTGCGACAGCTCGATCTGCTGCTCGCTCAACGGAATCGCGGAATACACCTCCACGCCGAGCTGCTCGATCTCGGCCGGGTCTTCGAGGCCGCGCCGGAACATCTGCTGCAGGAAGATGTATGCCATCGCGAGGAACGCGCCGATGAAGGCGCACCCCATCAGGGTGAGCAGCTTGCGCGGCTTGGCCGGGTGGGTGATGTCGACCGAGGGCGCATCCACCACGCGCGCGGTGCCCACCGTGCCCGCCTGCGCCAGTTCGAGTTGCTGCGCCTCGTTGAGCAGCCCGGTATAGGTGTTGTTGAGCACCTGCACGTCGCCGGTGAGGCGCAGCAGCTGCCGCTGCGTGTCGGGGAACGTGGTCATCCGCTTGTCGATCGCGGCGCGCTGCG
This sequence comes from Rhodanobacter lindaniclasticus, assembly GCF_004799035.1. Lineage (GTDB taxonomy): Bacteria > Pseudomonadota > Gammaproteobacteria > Xanthomonadales > Rhodanobacteraceae > Rhodanobacter > Rhodanobacter lindaniclasticus. The sequence goes on along the minus strand of NZ_MWIO01000010.1, from coordinate 9,176 downwards.
CCTGCAGCTGCCCGATCTGCTGCATGATCGCCTTGTAGGCCGGATGCTGCGGCGTGTACAGGCGCTGCACCTGCGCCTTCTGGATGTTGAGCTGGTCGATGTTGTTGTTGATCGTGGCCATCTCGCTCAGCAGCGTCTGCGTCTGCATCGGCACATCCACCGAATGGGCCTTGAGCTGGAACGCGGCCAGCGCGGCCTGGGCGTCGGCCAGCTTCTTTTTCACGTCGGGCAGTTGCTGCTGAACGAACTTCAGGCTGCTGGACGCCTGCGCCGAATTGCGCCCCACGTTTTGCGCCAGGAACGCGCTGACCACGTGCTCAAGCACCTTGACCGCCTTGTGCGGGTCGGCGCTGTCGTAGGCCAGCGAGATGATGTTGGAGCCCTGCACCGGCTGGCTGGTGGAGATCGCCTGCTGGATGCCGGCGATCGTGGTCACCTCGTCGTTGCGCACCACGTGGAAGCGCATGCCGGGGTTGGCGCGCATGCTCTTGACCAGCAGGGTCACGCCCGACCCGCTCGACACGCGTCCGACGTGGCCCTCCAGCAGCTGCATCCCCGGCGAGAGCGGCACGTCGCTGTCCTCGGTCAGCACATAGCTGCCGTCCGGGCCGGCGGTCAGCGTCATGCCCTCCCCCAGCAACCGGTCCGGCACGTCCAACTGCGGCATGTCCAGGTGCGCGCCGCCCCATCCATAACCGTTCAGGCCGAGCCAGGGCGCGTTGACCTCGCTGCCCGACGTCAGGTCATGCAACCGCGCGACCAGACCGCCGATCACCGGCACGCGATAGGGAGTGACGTCGATATAGAGATGCAGGTTGCGCACCGCCTCCCCCACCACCGACTGCGCGGTGAGGATCGCCTTGGCGTCGGCCGCCGCGGGGCTCGACGGGCTGCTTTGCTGGGTGCCCAGATTCAGTCCGGGCAAGCTGGGCGCCTGCTCCACCTGCACCATCGCCTTGGCCTCGTACTGCGGCGTCGCCACCAGCAGGTAGGCGAGCCCGATCGCGAGGGCGCCCAAGGTCGCCTTGATGATGAGCCACCTGTGATCCAGCAAGGTGCCCACCAAGGCACGGGGATCGATCTCGTCGTCGGGCTGGATCTGGATCGCGGGACCACTGATGGCTTTCACGGGACTCTCTCCGGGATGAAGCTGGACATGCGGACGCCACGGCGGACGGCCACGCCCGGGAACCGGCATTCGCCGGCATCGGCGACGCGATTACCCGGGCGCATCCACAGTGGATCTTTAAAATGTGAACGTTCCATATGAAACCATTATCCAATCATGCATTTCATGCAGAAGAAATTCCGGTTTGAAACGGATATTCACGTCATTCATGAATCAGACAAGTCGGTGCATTGATTCTCACCATCGAAACAAAATGCGACGCGCCAGCGCGCCGAATATCCGCCGTACCCGCGGGGGTTTTGCTGCCCCCATCCTTCGCTGCCGCACGAGGCCTCGATACGATGGGATTGACGCCATGGATGCCGGCTTTCGCTGCAGCCACAGCGCAATTTCTTGCGGCGCACCGCCTCGCGAGGGCCGGCGTGAAGGATGGAGCCACATGACGCGATGCGCCGTTGTCGAAGGGAACATTTGCGCGCGGCGCACCGCAATTGTCAACCCGAACATCGGCACTGAAACGTGAAATGCCGATGAAATGGTTCACTGCCGGGACATGTGAATGAACATGCAATAAATCCATGCACTGGACAAATCACCCGCGTCGCGGATTATTGGGCCGGCTCGATATTGCGTCAGTGCCATTATCCGATCCGAATGACAGGAGCAAATCCGACATGAACCGAGGTGCGCTTGCTGCAGTTCCGACGATGCCCCGCCGCCAGGCCCGCAACGACATCCGCCCGCAGGGCAAACGCGGCAGGGCGAGCGCCGCGGCCTCGCTCCGCAACGTGGCCTGCATGCTGCTGGTGGCGTCGCTCGCCGGCTGCGTCTGGGCGCCGGGGCAGTCGATGTCGAAGAGTTCGCTCGGCGGCGAAAACAGCTACGTGACGCTGGTACCGATCACGCCGAGCCTGGTCCAGACGCAACAGCAGGACGCGGCAGCCGACACGACCTCGGCGCTGCCGACGGCGCTGCTGGACTATCGCCCGGAAGCCTACCGGATCGGCCCCGGCGACACCTTGCACATCACCGTGTGGGACCACCCTGAGCTGACCTCGCCCGCCGGGCAACAACAGGAGACCGCCGCCAACGAGCGTCTGGTGCGGCCCGACGGCACCTTGTACTTCCCCTACGCCGGCGTGGTGAAGGTGGCCGGCATGACCATCGAGCAGGCGCGCCAGGCGATCACCTCGGGGCTGTCGCACTTCATCCGGGCGCCGCTGGTGGACGTGAGCGTCGCCGGCTACGGCAGTCAGCGCGTGGTGCTGGAAGGCGCCTTCGTCAAGGCCGGCGCACAGCCGGTGACCACGGTGCCGCTGACGCTGGGCGAGGCGATCGGCGTGGCGGGCGGCGTGGACAGCAAGGATGCCGACCTCTCCAACGTGGTGCTGACCCGCGGGGACGAGTCCTACCACCTCGACCTGAGTCCGTCGAACGACGGCAAGGCGCTGGCCCGCAAGATCTACCTGCGCCCGGGCGACCGCGTGTTCGTGCCGTTCAACTTCAACCAGGAGGTCTACGTGATGGGCGAAGTGCTGCGCCCGCAGGCGCTGCGCTTCAACACCTCCAACCTCACCCTGACCCAGGCGCTCGGACAGGCCGGCGGCCTCAACGAGGTCACCTCCAAGGGCATGGTCTACGTGGTGCGCGGCGCGCTGCACAAGGAGAACCCCGGCCAGCGGCCGACCGTGTACGAACTGGATGCGAAGTCCCCCGCCGCATTCGCGCTGGCCGACAGTTTCAAGGTGCAACCGGGCGACGTGGTGTTCGCCAGCGCGGCCGGCATCACTCGCTGGAATCGCTTCACCAGTCAGTTGCTGCCGCTCACCAGCGCCCTGAGCGCCACCGCGTCCAGCCAGTACTACCTCAACAACAGCAAATGACCGGGCTGGGCGGCGAAGGGTCGCGTTGCCGATCCTTCCCCGATGCGGCACCCCATCCACCGAGCGGTTCGCGTGGCATCTCGAACCGGCCGACCAGCGTCATCGAATGATGCAGCCACCCGTGCTTGCGAAAGCATCGAGGCTGCCGGCGACGCGAAGAACAAGCAGGATTGCCATGACCTTCGACCCGCGGATACTCGAAAGCTGCGCGATAGCCACCGGCGTGTCGGCAGTCTCGCTGATGGCGCTGCTGCCGCTCGGTCGCCGCCTGGGCCTGGTCGATCGCCCGGACCAGGGACGCAAGCGACACGCCTTCAGCACGCCGCTGGTCGGCGGCCTGGCCATCGCCATCGGCATGCTCGCCGGATGGTGGCACGCCGATGTCTTCACCCCATTCGAGGACGCCGTGATCTGGACCACGCTGATGCTGGTGGTGGTCGGCGTGGCCGACGACCTGCTCGATCTGCGCGTGGGGGTGCGCGTGGTCGCCGAGCTGGGCGCCATCGCCATCGTGGTGATCAAATCGGGTGTCTGCATCCGTTCGCTGGGCACGGTGCACGGCCACGAGCTCACCCTCGGCTGGCTGGGGATACCGTTCACGGTGGTCGCGGTGATCGGTCTGCTGAATGCGTTCAACCTCATCGACGGCATCGACGGATTGGCCGGCTGCCTGGCCCTGGTCGCCGCCGGCGGCATCGAGCTGCTCGGTCGTCACACCGGCTCGAACCTGCAGTTCGCCGCAGTGGCGGTGATCGCTGCCGCACTGGTGCCGTATCTGGCCGCCAATCTTGGTCTGTTCGGACGCGCCGGCAAGGTGTTCCTCGGCGATGCCGGCAGCGTCATGCTTGGCTACCTGCTGGCCTGGTCGCTGATAGGCATGAGCCAGGGCCAGCCGCGGCAGATCTCGCCCGGGCTGGTGCTGTGGTGCGTGGCGCTGCCCGTGTTCGACACCCTGACCGTGATGTTCCGCCGCCTGCACCGGGGCGAATCCCCGTTCACCGCCGATCGCGGCCACATCCATCACCTGCTGATGGATGCGGGCCTGAAATCCCGCGACACGCTGATCTGCCTGGTGGCGTTTGCCGCGCTCATGCCGGTACTGGGTCACGTCATCCACCAGCTTGCCGGCGCGCTGGCCAATGCGGTGGCCTTCGTCGTGCTGCTGGCCATGTACGCGTTGTTCACCGCGTACCTGGGCCAGCGGCAGGAGCTGAAACAACCCTCGCCGCGGATAGTCTCGCGCGCGCTCGCCGGCTCGAGAATGCCCGCGCGGCATCCCTCGCGCATGCGCCAGCGCGGCGGCGAAGGCGCGCAACGCGACGCGCAGCCGCGCGTCCAGCGCGGCACCGACCTGCCGACCTGAATCTCGGCACTGCGACGGCGCGTCTGCCGGCAGCCGCAGCGCGGGATCGCGCACGCCGTTACCATGGGCACGAACTCCGTGCCAGACTCGCGCCCCGGAATCCGGCCGCGGGCACGCCGCCGGCCGGGCGCCCGCTCCCCTTCAGATCCGATTGCATGAGTCACGACGACCACGCCAAACACACCCCGTTCATGCGCCAGTACCTCGCCGCCAAGGCCGAGCATCCTGACGTGCTGCTGTTCTTCCGCATGGGCGATTTCTACGAGCTGTTCTACGACGACGCGCGCAAGGCGGCGCGGCTGCTCGACATCACGCTGACCCAGCGCGGGCAGTCCGCGGGCGCGCCGATCCCGATGGCCGGCGTGCCGTACCACGCCGCAGAAAATTACCTGGCGCGACTGGTGCGCCTGGGCGAGTCGGTGGCGATCTGCGAGCAGATGGGCGACCCGGCGCTGGCCAAGGGCATCGTCGAGCGCAAGGTGGTGCGCGTGGTCACGCCCGGCACGGTGACCGATGCCGCGCTGCTGGAGGAACGCCGCGACAATCTCCTGCTGGCAATCGCCGCCGGCGCGCGCGGCGACTACGGGCTGGCCTGGGTCGACCTGTCCAGCGGCCGTTTCCTGCTCAGCGAAGTGCCGAACGCGGAGGCGCTGGCCGCCGAGCTGGCGCGGCTGCAGCCGGCCGAGACCCTGGTCGGCGAGGACGTGGCGTGGCCGAAGCTGGTCAGCGCCCTGCCCGGTTTGCGCAAGAGGCCGCCGTGGCATTTCGACAGCGATGCGGCGCGACGCGAACTGAACCGTTTCTTCGGCACCCACGACCTCGGTGGCTTCGGCGTGGACAAGCTGCAGCTGGCGGTCGCCGCTGCCGGTTGCCTGCTCGGCTACGTCGAGGAAACCCAGAAAAGCGCGTTGCCGCACCTCACCGGCATGGCGGTGGAAAGCGCCAGCGAGACGATCGCGCTGGACGCGGCCACGCGGCGCAACCTGGAGCTGGACACCCACCCGAGCGGGCGCACCGAACACACCCTGCTCGGCGTGCTCGACGAGACGGTGACGCCGATGGGCGCACGCCTGTTGCGCCGCTGGCTGACTCGCCCGCTGCGCTCGCGCGACGTGTTGCGCCGGCGCCACCAGGCAATCGGTACCCTGATCGACAGCCGCCGCAGCGAACCCCTGCGCGAACAGCTGCACGGCACCGGCGACCTCGAACGCATCCTCGCCCGCGTGGCGCTGCGCTCGGCGCGTCCGCGCGACCTGTCGACCCTGCGCGACGGCCTGCTGGCCGCGCCGGAATTGCAGCGGCGCATCGACGGCCTGGACAGTCCGCTGCTGCATGCCCTGGTCGAACGCATCGGCGACCACGCGGACACCGCCGCCCTGCTCGCCCGTGCCATCGTGGAACAGCCGCCGGTACTGCAGCGCGACGGCGGCGTGCTCGCCGACGGCTACGACGCGGAACTCGACGAACTGCGTCGGTTGTCCACCCACGCCGACCAGTACCTGGTCGAACTGGAAGAGCGCGAGAAAGCGGCCAGCGGCATCAGCACGCTCAAGGTCGGCTACAACCGCGTGCACGGCTACTACATCGAGATCAGCCGCGCGCAGTCGGACAAGGCACCCACCCATTACACGCGCCGGCAGACCACCAAGAACGCCGAGCGCTACATCACCGAGGAGCTCAAGGCGTTCGAGGACAAGGTGCTGTCGGCGAAGGAACGCTCGCTGATGCGCGAACGCGCGCTGTACGAGGCCTTGCTCGACACGCTCACCGAACGACTCGAACCGTTGAAGGCCGCCGCCGCCGCGATGGCCGAGCTGGACGTACTGGCCACCCTGGCCGAACGCGCCGAAGTACTGGACTGGAGTGCGCCGCAACTCACCGACGAGCCCGGCATCGCGATCGAGCGCGGCCGCCACCCGGTGGTCGAGAAAGTGCGCGACGAACCGTTCGAGCCGAACGACCTCAAGCTCGACGACACGCGCCGCATGCTCGTGATCACCGGCCCCAACATGGGCGGCAAGAGCACCTACATGCGCCAGAACGCGCTGATCGTGCTGCTCGCCCACATCGGCAGCTACGTGCCGGCGACCAGCGCGGTGATCGGCCCCATCGACCGCATCTTCACCCGCATCGGCGCCGGTGACGACCTGTCACGCGGCCAGTCCACCTTCATGGTGGAGATGAGCGAGACGGCGAACATCCTGCACAACGCCACCGCCGACAGCCTGGTGCTGATGGATGAGGTCGGCCGCGGCACCAGCACCTACGACGGCCTGTCGCTGGCGCGCGCCGCAGCGGTACATCTGGCCCGCCATTGTCGCGCGTACACCTTGTTCGCCACGCATTATTTCGAGCTGACCGAACTGGCCGGCGAGTTTCCGTCAATCGCCAACGTGCATCTGGACGCCGTCGAGTACGGCGAGCAACTGGTGTTCATGCACGCGGTGAAGGATGGTCCGGCCAACCGCAGCTTCGGCCTGCAGGTAGCCGCGCTGGCCGGCCTGCCGAAGTCGGTGATCGCTGACGCGAAACGTACGCTGGCCGAACTCGAACGTGGCATGCACCAGCACGCCAGCGCAGCGCCCGCTGCCGAAGCTTCACCACAACTGGGATTGTTCGCGCCGGCACAGCCCTCGGCCGCCCAGCGCGAGCTGGAACGCCTCGATCCGGATGCGCTGACGCCGCGTGAAGCGCTGGACGCGATCTATCGCCTCAAGTCGCTGGACTGAGCAGCGCGACAGGTCAGGCCACGCGATGCAGCGGCAGCGGCGGCTCGATGATCCCCGGCGTCCCCGCATCCGGCATGGCAATGTCGGGAATGCCGTCGAGCGCCTCCGCCGACAAGGCGGACAGCAGCGTGTTCACCGCCACCGAGGTGTCGCGGGCGGGCAGCCGGCCGTTGGCCACCAGGTTGCCGATGCGCTCGTACACGTCGTCGCGGTCGAACGGCTTTTTCATGAAGTCGTCCGCACCGTAGCGCTGCAGGTAGAACTGCTCGGTGGCCTGCTGGTTGCCGCTGATCATGATGATCGGGATGTCGCGGGTGGCAGGGTCGTGGCGCAGTGTGCGCAGCACGCTGAAGCCGTTCATGCCGGGCATCACCACGTCGAGGAAGATCAGCGCCGGCAACTCGCTGCGCGCCAGCTCGATCGCCGCGGCACCATCGGCCGCCTTCAGCGGGTGATAGCCATCCTGGCTCAGCATCTTGCCGAGCACGGCGCAGATCGTGGGCGAATCGTCCACCACCAGCATGCGTGCACCCTGCGTGGTCTGCACGTGCTGCGGCTCGACCGCATGCCCACCACCCAGCAGGCGCTTGATGAAGCCGATGCCACTGATTTCCATGCCTCTTCCCCGGATCGTGAGCGGCGCGCGGCGCGCCTCGTGGATACGAGTGCATGCTCGCGCAGACCCGCCAGACAATGTGCGACGCAGTACTCAGCCTGAACTTCTCAGCGCAAGTCCTTGATCTTTCGCAATTGCCGGCGTGCCTGCTTGTCGGGTCGATGCGCCGGATGATCGAGTGCCGCGCCGCTCAGGCGACGCTGTTCGCGCAGCGCCTCGCCGGCCTCGCGGCTGGCCTCGGTTTCGCGATACAGCAACTGCGCCTCGCTGGCTGGCCCGCGCCGCAAGGCGAGCGCGAGCACGTCCAGTTCCAGTCGCTCGTGACCACGACTGACCTGCAGCCGATCACCGACATGCACGGCGCGGGAAGGCTTGCAGCGCGCGCCACCGAGTTCCACCCGCCCCGCCTCGATCGCCGCGCGGGCGAGGCCGCGGGTCTTGTAGAAGCGTGCCGCCCAAAGCCAGATGTCGAGGCGCAGCTCGTGGCGTTCGTCCGGCATCAAGCTCAGGTCGTTTCGTCCGGAGGCGGCACCAGGTCCTGCGGATCGGGCATGGCGATATCCGGGATGGCCGCCTGTTCGTCGGCGCTGAGCGCGGGCTCGGCCGCCGCCACCGGCACGCTTTCGCGCGGTCGCACCACCAGGCGACCTGACTGGGTCAGGTGCTGCAGGCGCGCAAACACCTCGCCGCGCCCGAACGGCTTCTTCATGAAGTCGTCGGCGCCGAAGCGCTGCACGTAGAACTGCTCGGTGGCCTGCAGGTTGCCGCTGATCATCACGATCGGGATGTCGTGGGTGAGCGCCTCGCGGCGCAGCGCACGCAGCACGGCGAAGCCGTTCATGCCGGGCATCACGATGTCCAGGAAAATCAGGTCGGGCAATTCGCTGCGGGCCAGCTCGATCGCGCTCTCGCCGTCGGCCGCCTTGAACACCACGTGGCCGTCCTGGGTGAGCATCTTGCCCAGTACCGCGCGAATGGTCGGCGAGTCGTCGACGACCAGGATGTGCGCTTCCTTGGGCACGCCGCTGCGCGGCACCGCACGACGCTCGCCGTGTTCGTTGCCGAAAATCCGTCGTATCAGCTCAAAGCCGGACATGACGCGAGCCCCTTCCCCCAGGAAATCCCCGCCCAGTCTCGACGCAGCGCGGCCGCGACGCAAGCGTCCGCACGGCGCCGCTCACCACGCCGCGCCGACCATCAGATAGTCGGCCAGCGGCACGGTCAGCAGCGACAGCACGATGCCGGCGCCCAGCACGGTGTTGGCCAGCGCCGGATCGAGCTCGTATTCGTCGGCCAGGATCGCCGCCGACACCATCGGCGCCATCGCCGCCTGCAGCACGCCGACCGTGAGCACCAGGCCCTCCACGCCCGCCGCCGTGCCCAGCAACCAGCACAGCAGCGGCGCCAGCAGCAGCTTCCAGCCCAGCCCCCAGGCAGCCGCGCCGAGCTGGCGCTG
>NZ_MWIO01000001.1 GCF_004799035.1 Rhodanobacter lindaniclasticus | reverse complement strand
CAGGGGCCTTACCCCGAACACTTTCACCGGAGACGGTGTGGGCTTTGCCGGGGCCGGGGCGATCGCCGGCCGCCACCTGCCACAGGGCGCAGCGCGGGCCTGGTTCCAGACGGTCCTCCGCGGAGATCGTCGCGCGTGCGGCCTTGCGATAGCCCTCGATTCGCCAGCGTCTACCGCCGCGCAGCCGCCGACTTGACCTGCACACATCAGGCCGATGCCGACGTGGCAATGTCCTCCCGCTTTGAGTAGCGGTGCGATTTAGAGCCCGGGGTTACTTTAACTGCTGCGCATAGGCGGCGGGTGTCAGCTCGCCCAGCGCCTTCTTCGGTCGTTCCTCGTTGTATTCCCGCCGCCAGCGTTCGATCTCGGCGCGTGCGTGCAGCAAGCCGGGAAACCAGTGCTCGTTGAGGCATTCGTCGCGCAGGCGGCCGTTGAACGACTCGATGTAGGCGTTCTGGTTCGGCTTGCCCGGCTCGATCAGGCGCAGTTGCACGCCACGCGCATGCGCCCAGGTCGCCATGGCCTTGCCGCAGAACTCCTTGCCGTTGTCGCTGCGGATGACCTTGGGCAGACCACGCGTCTGCGCCAGGCGATCCATTACGCGCGTCACGCCCATGCCGGAGATGGCCCAGTATGGGGCTTAGTGAAAATGTCCGCAGAATCGGGGTAGAACCCGCGAAGTGCAAATCGATGTCCGGCTTGCCCATCCAGGCCTCCGCACCGCGTGGTACAGCACCAAGTTGCGGCGCGCCCAGCGTCGGCTGCTGGGAGTTCGCAGCAGGGACGCCGGCATCGTCGTGGAGCGCGAAATCCGCCGGGACAGCGTCGGACGCGGAAGCATATGCGCTCGCCAAGGCCAGGGAATCATGACTTCCCGTGCAGGCGGCGAAGGGTTCTGATGGAAGGGAAGAACCGACCAACCGACCTTGGCAAGGATCGATGTCGCTGTCTTGTTCGCTTACGCCACGGAGCCTTGTGACGCCGGGTCCACTCTGCTCAAAAAGGGAGCTCGATTGAGGCATCGAAAAACGATGCCAGCGTGGTCATGGTGGAGCAGTGGGCGGTGAGGAGCACATCCTCCGCACCGAATGCCTGGAGGTTGTGCCTCCGGACCCGAGCGGCGGCATCCCGGTCGGCGTACCATGGGCATTTCCCCGGAGCCGTTCCATGCCACTCGATACCGCCACCCGCGACCGCATCGACAACCTGCTCAAGGAACATCGCGTCGTGCTGTTCATGAAGGGCACCCGGCACCAGCCGATGTGCGGTTTTTCCGCTGCTGCCACCAACACCCTGAACGAACTGCTGCCTGACTACCACACGGTCGACGTGCTGGAGGATCCGGAAGTTCGCGAAGGCATCAAGCTATACGGCGACTGGCCCACGATCCCCCAGCTGTATGTGGAGGGCGAGCTGGTTGGTGGCGCGGACATCATCAGCCAGATGTACGGCAGCGGCGAGTTGCACACCCTGTTCGGATTGGCCGCACCGGATCGCACGCCGCCGGACATCACCATTACCGACGCCGCCGCCGAGGCCATCCGCCAGGGCACGGCCAGCGCGCAAGGCATGGCCTTGCACCTGGAGATCGGTCCCGACCACAGTGCCGGCTTCCAGCTGGCGCCGGCCGGTACACATGACATCGTGGCGCACGCCAACGGTCTGGAGGTTCACTTCGACCCAGCCAGTGCGCAACGCGCCAAGGGCATCGTGATTGATTGGGTGTCCACCGTGCAGGGCGAAGGTCTCAGCCTCACCTTCCCCGGCGCAACGCAAGGCGGCTGAATCCGCCAGGGCGAGGGTTGCCGGCCGCCCGGTCGACGTTCGCCCACTCCTCGTCCACGCAGTCGCATGGCGTCGTCTCGATCGCCATGCGACTGTGTGCGTGCCGAACGTCCACGTCCAATCCCCCTTAGGGCCGCAGGGTATGCAAGCCGCCACAAAATGCGGGCCTGAGCGGGGTCGCCTTCCTGCGCATTCGAGGGCCGTGGGACAGGGCAGCTTGCGACCCTCCGACACCGCCACCAGGCGGCTTCGCGACTGTCATTTGCACGTGTTGCAATTGATAAAGATATGTTGACAACGCGTTAGATTTTGCCGTACGGTCAGTCACTGGAAGCGGCCGCGATCGATTGTGCGTTGAGGGGGCCGTCCAATTCCATTTCCGCGCCCATCACCAAGAATGGTGCCGGAGGGTGTGTTGCCAACCGCAGTTCTCAGGAGTACTTGAATGAAATTGCTCAATAAAAAACTTGCGACCGCAGTGCGATACGCACTGTCCGTCGGTGCCCTCGTGGCGACCGGCGCGGTGTTCGCACAGGACACGACACCGACTGACCAGACCCAGCCGACCAGCACCAAGACGCTGCAGACGGTCGTGGTTACCGGCTCGCGCATCCGCAGTGCGGATATCGAAACCGCGCAGCCGATCATCGTGATGGATCGCACCCAGATCGAAAACCAGGGCTTCAACTCGGTAGCCGATATCCTGCAGAACCTGCCCCAGGCAGGCACCCCGCCGATCAGCCGCTCCTCCGTGCTGGCCTCCGGTGAGGATGTCGGTGGTTACTACATCGACATGCGCAACCTGGGTGCCAACCGCACCCTGATCCTGCTGAACGGCAAGCGCCTGGGTACCACGACCAGCGGCCTGCAGGACCTTTCGCAGATCCCGATGTCCGCGATCGACCGCATCGAAGTCCTGAAGGACGGTGCCTCGGCGATCTACGGCTCCGACGCGATCGCCGGCGTGGTCAACATCATCACCCGCAAGAACTTCGACGGTGCCGAAGCCAGCGCCTATCTGGGCCAGTACAGCCAGGGCGACGGCGACAAGCAGACCTACAGCATGACCATGGGTGCCCACAGCGACAAGGGTTCCATCACGTTCAGCGCCGAATACTCGAAGGAAGATCCGGTCTGGGCCAAGGATCGTGATTTCAGCCGCTTCGGCTCCACCACCCGCCATCCCACCGCCGGCTGGTCGATCGTGTCGCAGTACGGCAACTTCTTCATGCCGGACGGCTATTGCGCCTCCGGTCTGTGCGCGCTGAACCCGGGCGGTAACCCGGCCAATCCGGCCGACTGGCACGATACCGGCGCGGGCGGCGGCACCAACGACCGCTCCAACCCGAACACCGAGATGATGCTGAACACCGGCATCGAGCGCCATTCGCTGTTCGTCAGCGGTGACTACAACATCACCGACAACATCAAGTTCTCGTCGGACTTCCTGTACAACAAGCGTTCGACCCTGCAGCAGGTTGCCGGCTATCCGTTCCAGCCCGCGTTCTACATGCCGTTCACCCTGCCGAACGACCGCGACCCGATCGGCCTGGAGCCGAGCAGCTACTTCAACCCGACCGGCGAGAAGGTCTACTTCTACCGCCGTGGCTGGGAAGTGCCGCGCACCACCCAGAGCGATCTGACCACGTACCGCTTCTCCGGTACCCTGGAAGGCAGCTTCGACATCGGCGAGCACACCTGGAACTGGGATATCGGCGGTTTCGTCAATGACAACAGCCTGCTGAAGGTCCAGCACGGTGACTTCAGCCTGATCGGCGCCCAGGGTGCACTCGGCCCGTCGTTCCTCGATCCGTCCACGGGTCTGGTCACCTGCGGCACCGGTCCGGACAACGCCCTGCCCTACGGCAGCGCGCCGGGTTCGTGCGTGCCGTGGAACCCGTTCATCCCGTCGACCCAGGGTGGTCCGAACTCGCTGTCCGATCCGACCCTGCAGGCTTACCTGTTCCCGTACTATCACGACACCGGCCATACCCGTACGGTCGACTACAGCGCCAACATCACCGGTTCGGTATTCACCTTGCCGGCAGGTGACCTGAGCGTGGCGGCGGGCTTCGAGTACCGGCATGAGTCCGGCGACTTCGTGCCTGACGCGTTCAGTCAGGCCGGCATCAGCACCAACCTGTCTTCCGGCCCGACCGGCGGCGGCTACAACACCAAGGAATACTACGTCGAGCTCGAGGCGCCCCTGCTGAAGGACCTGCCGTTTGCTCAGTCGTTGACCGCGAACGTCGCCAGTCGCTACTCGGACTACAGCTCGTTCGGCACCACCACCAACAACAAGTTCAGCCTGGCGTGGAAGCCGATCGACGACCTGCTGGTCCGCGGCACCTACGCGGAAGGCTTCCGTGCGCCGACCATCGGTGACCTGTTCGGCGGCATCAGCGGCACGTTCGACTACTACACGGATCCGTGCGATACCGTGCGTGGTGCGGCGGCGACCAATCCGGCCGTGGCGGCGCGTTGCTCCAGCGGCTTCGGTGGCCAGCCGGGTACGCCGGCCAACTTCCAGCAGCTGGGTCAGGGTGGCGTGGTGTGCGCAAACCTCCCCTGCCAGACCGGCATCCAGAACTTCGCCGGCGCCAACCCCAACCTGCAGCCGGAGACCTCGATCAGCCGTACGCTGGGCGCGGTCTACAGCCCGAGCTGGATCCAGGGTCTGGACCTGAGCCTGGACATGTACCGCATCCGCATCAACAACGCGATCACCGGCGACTCGATGAGCGCCCAGCTCAGCGACTGCTACGTGCTCGGTGCGGCGTCGCGTTGCGCCAGCGGACTGTTCCAGCGCGATCCGGCCACCGGCGTGGTGACCTACGAATTGCGTGGCGGCCGCAACGCCGGTTGGGTTGACACCAAGGGCTACGACTTCGGCGTCAACTACCGTCTGCCGGAGTTCTCGTTCGGCAAGTTCGCGGTGCATTGGAACTCGACCTACACCGACTACTACAACGTGAAGGCCGACAACGAGCCGACCACGGTCGTCTCGCCCAGCACGAGCTTCGGTGGCAACTTCCGTGTGCGTTCCAACCTGGGGGTCGACTGGACCTTGGGCGACTTCTCCGCAAGCTGGATGACGCGCTACTACTCCAGCATGAAGGAGACCTGCTCGTTCGATAACGTGCCGGGTGGTGGTCCGGAGTGCAACATGCCGGACTACATCGCTCCGGATACGGGTCCCGTCCGCCTGCGTCGCACGGGTGCCAACACCTTCCACGACGTGCAGTTCCGCTGGAATGCGCCGTGGAATGCCACCATCTCGGTGGGTGCCAACAACGTGTTCGGCCACGTGGGTCCGATCATGTACTCGGCGCCGAACTCGCAGTACTCGTACTACGGCGGCTTCGACATCGGTCGCTTCTACTACCTGCGCTACAACCAGAAGTTCTAAGCTCGATCTGAACCCAAGGTTGGTATAGACCGGGACCCCGCGAGGGGTCCCGGTTTTTTTTGGCCCTTCGCCCATACCCGAAGGGGCTGCCTCCGCCAGCGAGGGAGAGTGGTGCCACCGGGTCATTCCAGGCCGCCATGCGCCTCGTTCAACCGCGCAGCAGCAAGCGGTAGGCCGGGTGCGTGCTCTCGTCCACGTGCGGATAGCCGGAGGTGGCGAGGAACTGCGCGAACAGGGGTTGTTCGGCGGCCGGCACCTGCAGGCCGACCAGGATGCGGCCGTGGTCGGCGCCGTGGTTGCGGTAATGGAACAGGCTGATGTTCCAGTCCGGGTGCAACTGGTCGAGGAAGTGCACCAGTGCGCCGGGGTGTTCGGGGAATTCGAAGCGATACAGCAGTTCGTCGCGGGCCAGCGGCGAGCGGCCGCCGACCATGTGGCGCAGGTGCAGCTTGGCCAGTTCGTCGTCGGTGAGGTCGAGCACGTCGAAGGCCTGGGCATGGAAGGCGGCGGCCAGTGCCTCGCGTTCGGCGCGGCTGGCGATCTGCACGCCGACGAAGATGTGCGCGCTGCGCGTGTCGCCGATGCGGTAGTTGAACTCGGTGATCTGGTGCCGGCCGAGCGTGGCGCAGAAGCGGCGGAAGCTGCCGCGCTCCTCCGGGATGGTCACCGCGAACACGGCCTCGCGCTGCTCGCCCAGCTCGGCGCGCTCGGCGACGAAGCGCAGGCGGTCGAAATTCATGTTGGCGCCGGAGACGATCGCCACCAGTGCGCCGTCGTCGGCGGGATGCGCGGCGACGTACTGCTTCAGCCCGGCCAGGGCGAGCGCGCCGGCGGGTTCGGGCACGCTGCGGGTGTCGTGGTAGATGTCGCGGATCGCGGCACAGATGGCGTCGGCATCCACCCGCAGCATGGCGTCGACGTGTTGCCGGCACAGTGCAAAGGTCAGCGCGCCGACCTGCTTCACCGCGGTGCCGTCGGCGAACAGGCCGATCTCGTCCAGCACCACGCGCTCGCCGCGCTCCAGCGAGCGCGCCATCGCGTCCGAATCGGCCGCCTGCACGCCGATCACCTGGATCTCGGGTCGCAGCGACTTGATGCATGCGGCCACGCCGGCGAGCAGGCCGCCGCCGCCGACCGGCACGAACACTGCCTGCAGCGGGCCGGGGTGCTGGCGCAGGATCTCCAGTG
Source organism: Rhodanobacter lindaniclasticus (assembly GCF_004799035.1). Classification (GTDB taxonomy): domain Bacteria; phylum Pseudomonadota; class Gammaproteobacteria; order Xanthomonadales; family Rhodanobacteraceae; genus Rhodanobacter; species Rhodanobacter lindaniclasticus. Next base: position 28,059 of record NZ_MWIO01000001.1, on the reverse strand, counting down.
CGATGGTGCCCTGGCCGGCGATCACCGCCGGGTCGTCGAACGGATGCACGAATACCGCGCCGCGCTCGGCCTGCAGCTGCGCGGCGGCCGCTTGCGCGTCGCTGTAGGAATCGCCGGCCAGCAGCACTTCCACCAGCGCGCCGCCGAAGCGGCGCACCGCGTCCACCTTCACCTGCGGTGCGGTCAGCGGCATCACGATGCTGGCACGGATGCCCAGCGTCGCCGCGGCCAGCGCGACGCCCTGCGCGTGGTTGCCGGCCGAGGCGGCGATCACGCCGCGCGCACGCTGCGCGGCGTCCAGCTGCACCATGCAGTTGTACGCGCCGCGCAGCTTGAACGAGAACACGCTCTGCTGGTCCTCGCGCTTGAGCAGCACGCGCCGGCCCAGCCGCGCGCCGAGCAGCGGCGCCTCTTCCAGCGCCGATTCGCGCGCCACATCACGCACGCGCGCGGCGCGGATCTGCGCGAGCAGCGCGTCGTCGCCGTCGAGCAGCAGCGGCGCGGCTGCATTCACGCGGCGAGCGCTGCGGACGGTTGCGCCACTTGCAGCACATCGACCAGCTTGCGCGTCTGCTGCATGATCCGGCCCAAGCCGGCTTCGTCGCATTGCAGGCTGAGCACCAGCCGCGACACCGCCGGATCGTGGGTGGGGCCTACCGTCAGCGTGTCGATGTTGTAGCCGCGCGCGGCGAACAGCCCGGCTACGCGCACCAGTGCGCCGGCTTCGTTCTGCATCAGGATGGACAAGGTGTGCTTCATGGCAGATGACTCCGTGGGTGAGTCCCTCTCCCGGAGGGAGAAGGGAAAGATCCAAAGCTCAGAACATGTTCGAGGAAGCCGCGCCGCCCGATGCCGGTGCCGCGCGCGAGGCGATGAAATCGCCGGTGATCATCTGCGCGTAACTGGACCCGGGGCCGACCATCGGATACACGCCCGCATCCGGGTCGATCACCACTTCGAGAAAGGCCGGGCCGTCGAAGGCGAGGAAGTCCGCGACGGTCGCTTCCAGTGCGCCCGGCTGGTCGAGTCGGCGCGCCCAGGCGAAACCATCGGCCTGCGCGGCGAGCACGAAATCCTTCTTGTGCAGGCTCTTGTCGGAGCCGGCGAAGCGGCCCTTGAAGTACAGCTTCTGCCACTGCCGCACCATGCCGTCGCCGGCGTTGTTGAGCACCACGACCTTCAGCGGCAGGCCGTAGGTGGTGACGGTTTCCAGCTCGCCGATGTTCATGCGGATGCTGGCGTCGCCGTCGATGTCGATGACGAGCTTGCCCGGATGGGCGAACTGCGCGCCGATCGCCGCCGGCAGGCCGAAACCCATCGTGCCCATCGAGCCGGAGGTCAGCCAGTGGCGAGGTGCGCGGAAGTCGAAGTACTGCGCCGCCCACATCTGGTGTTGGCCGACGCCGGTGCTGATGATCGCGCGGCCGCGCGTGCGGCGATTGATCGCCTCGATCACCGCGTATGGCTGGATCAGCGCGCTGGCGCGGTCGTAGTTCATCGCATGCACGCGCTTGAGCTCGGCCACGTGCGCGTGCCAGGCGTCGAGCTGCGGCTTGATGCCGTGCGCGCGGCCGTACGCGATGAGCCGTTCCAGTGCGCGTTGCAGCGGGCCGACGTGGTGCCAGTCGACGCGCTTCACCTTGCCGATCTCGGCCGGATCGACGTCGATCTGCGCGATGAACTTCGCGCGTGGCGCGAACCGGTCGGGTACGCCGGCGACGCGGTCGTCGAAGCGCGCGCCCAGCGCCAGCACGAAGTCGCAATCCTCCACCGCGTAGTTCGCGTAAGCCGTACCGTGCATGCCGAGCAGGTGCAGCGCCAGCGGGTGGGTGCTGTCGAAAGCACCCAGGCCCATCAGCGTGGTGGTGACCGGCAGGCCGAAAGCCTCGGCGAACGCGCGCAGCGCCACGGCGGCCCCCGCCGCGATCACGCCACCGCCGGCATAGATCAGCGGGCGTTGCGCCTTGGCCAGCGCGGCGAAGAAGTTGGCGCAGTCGATGTCGGCCAGGCTGGCCTGCTCCACCGCGTGCAGCCGCGAACGGTAACCACTGAGCAGCAGCTCGCCGCTGCCATGCCAGTCGATGGCGGTGTTCTGCACGTCCTTGGGCACGTCCACCACCACCGGGCCGGGGCGGCCGCTGCGCGCCAGGGTGAAGGCGGTGCGCACGGTTGCTTCCAGCTGCGCGGCATCGGTAACCAGGAACACGTGTTTGGCGCAGGCGCCCATGATGTTGCTGACCGGCGCCTCCTGGAACGCGTCGCTGCCGATGGCCGTGGTGCCGACCTGGCCGCAGATCACCACCAGCGGGATCGAGTCGGCCATCGAGTCGCGCACCGGCGTGACCACGTTGGTGGCGCCCGGGCCGGAAGTGACGATCGCCACGCCCACCTTGCCCGAGGCGCGTGCGTAACCGGCCGCCATGAAACCCGCGCCCTGCTCGTTGGCAGGCACCACCAGCGGCATGGAATCGCCGCCGTCTTCGCGGGGGTGCAGCGCGTTGTGCCGGAACACCGCGTCGTACACCGGCAGGATCGCGCCGCCGGAATAGCCGAAGATCACCTCCACGCCCTCGTCGGCGAGCACCCGCACGATCGCCTCGGCGCCGCTGCTCGGCACCGCGACGGGTGAAGGATGGGCGATGGCTGCGCTGGCGGACGGGGAAGAGGTGGTCACGATGACTCCTGGCGGTACCGGTCGGGCCGGCGGGTCGAGGACAGTGCGGGTCAGTTGCGGATCAATTCTTCCGTCGCGGGCTCGTGCACCGGCACGCCGTAGGTCGAGATGATCCGCAGGTCCTGTGCCACGGCGGAGAAGCTCTCCCACGCGATGCCGTTGACGTCGGCGTCGCTGGTGAAGCCGTGTGCGTCGTCATCCTCGAAGCCCACGTGACGCAACTGCCCTGCGCGCGCGGGCTCGCGGCTGATCGAGAAATTGAGCTGGTCAGTGCGCCACATGGCATAGGTGCCCGGCACCAGCGCCTGCGGCGGCTGGCCCAGGCGGGCGCTGTAGTCGGCGACGGAAGCGTCCAGGTCGGCAACGGCCAGGGCGATGTGGAAACGTTTCATGGCAAACCTCGTGATGTCTGGACAAGTGATGGGAGCCGCCGGCGTCACGCCGGCCGGCCCGGGTGGAGTCAACCGGCTTTCTTCAGCGGCTCGACGGCCGCCTTCGGTGCGCTCGGCTGCAGCCACGGCATCCGTGCGCGCAGCTTGGCGCCGACCTGCTCGATCGGATGGGCGAGATCGGCCTGCTTGAGCCGGTTGTAGTTCGGCAGGCCGGCCTTGTATTCGGCCGTCCAGTTGCGCGCGAAGGTGCCGTCCTGGATGTCGGCCAGCACCTCCTTCATGCGCGCCTTGACGCCGGCGTCGACCACCCGCGGGCCGCTGACGTAGTCGCCGTACTGCGCGGTCTCGGAGACGAACTGCAGCATCTTGGCCAGGCCGCCCTCGTAGAACAGGTCGACGATCAGCTTCAGCTCGTGCATCACCTCGTAATAGGCGATCTCCGGCTGGTAGCCGGCTTCCACCAGGGTCTCGAAACCCTTGGTCACCAGCTCGCTGGCGCCGCCGCAGAGCACCGCCTGCTCGCCGAACAGATCGGTCTCGGTCTCTTCCTTGAAGTCGGTCTGGATGAGCATCGCGCGGCCGCCGCCGATGCCGTCGGCGTAGCCCTTCGTCTTCGCCTCGGCGTGGCCGCTGACGTCCTGGTGCACCGCCCAGATGCACGGCACGCCGCGGCCGCGCTCGTACTCGCTGCGCACCAGCGCGCCGGGGCCTTTCGGTGCAACCAGGATCACGTCGACGTCGGCGCGCGGTTCGATCTGCTTGAAGTGCACGTTGAAGCCGTGCGCGAACAACAGCGCCGCGCCCGGCTTGAGGTTCGGTTCGATCGCTTCCCTGTACAGCGCCGGCTGCACCATGTCGGGGGTGAGCACGGCGACCAGGTCGGCGCCCTTCACGGCCTCGGCCGGTTCGGCGACCTTGAAGCCGTCGGCCTTGGCCTTGTGCCAGGTCGGCCCGTTGGGGCGCAGGCCGACCACCACGTCGAGGCCGGAGTCGCGCAGGTTCAGCGCGTGCGCGCGGCCCTGGCTGCCGTAGCCGAGTACGGCGATGCGGGATGAAGCGAGAGGGTTGTGGCTGCTCATGCGGTGACTCCCTGGTTGGATGTGGTGGGGGTGGTGTGCGGTGCGGGTGAGGCGGGTTGCGTGGTGGCACCGTCCGAGGCCGAGCCCACCAGCAGGGCGAACTTGGCCAGCACGCCGCGGCTGACTTTCGGCGCCGGTGGCTGCCACCTCGCGCGGCGAGCGACGAGATCGGCGTCGGTGGCGATCTCGCGCGCGAGCGCGTCGATGCGGATGCGGTCGCCATCGGCGAGCAGCGCGATCGGGCCGCCGCGCGCCGCTTCCGGCGCGATGTGGCCGACCATGAAGCCGTGGGTGGCGCCGGAGAAGCGGCCGTCGGTGATCAGCGCCACGTCGTCGCCGAGGCCGCGGCCGATCAGCGCGGCGGTGACGCCGAGCATCTCGCGCATGCCAGGGCCGCCGGCGGGACCTTCGTTGCGGATCACCACCACGTCGCCCTTGCCGATGCGCCCTTCCTGCACGGCGGCGAAGGCGGCCTCCTCGCTCTCGAACACGCGGGCGCTGCCTTCGAAGCGGGTGCCGCCGTGGCCGGCGCTGTTCTTGCCGGGGATCTTCAGGATGCAGCCGTCCGGCGCGAGATTGCCGTAGAGAATGGAATAGCCGCCGTGCGGTTTCAGCGGTGCACTGACCGGCGCGATCACTGGTTGATCGGTGAAGCGCGGCGCGGCGGCGGCTTCGGCGAACAGGCTGCGGCCGGTGACGGTGGGCGCGTCGATCAGCATGCCGGCGGCGATCAGCTCCTGCGCCACGCGCGCGGCGCCGCCGGCGTCGAACATCTCCACTGCGGTGTAGCGGCCCGAGGGCAGCAGGTCGGCGATCACCGGGGTCGCCTCGGTGGCCGGCTGGAAATCCTCCAGCGACCACTCGGCGCCGGCCTCGCGCGCAATCGCCAGGGTGTGCAGCACCGCATTGGTGGAGCCGGCGGTGGCCGCCACCATGCGTGCGACGTTGGCCAGCGAGTCGCGGTTGATCAGTGCGCGCGGCGTGCGGCCGGCACGCAGGCAATCCATCACCAGCTCGCCGCAGCGATGCGCGGCCTTGATCTTGTCCGGATGCGTGGCGGGGATGTCGTTCAACCCCATCGGCGACAGCCCCAGCGTGGTCAGCACCATCGCCATCGTGTTGGCGGTGAACTGGCCGCCGCAGGCGCCGGCGCCGCCGCAGGCGTCGCATTCCACCGCGCGCAGTTCCGCGTCGTCGATCTTGCCCGCGCCGTGCGCACCCACCGCCTCGAACACCTGCTGGATGGTGATTGGCCGGTTCTTGTGCAGGCCGTGCGCGATGGTACCGCCGTACAGCGCCACCGCAGGGATGTCCAGCCGCGCCATCGCCATCGCCGCGGCGGGGATGGTCTTGTCGCAGCCGCACAGCACCACCATGGCGTCGCACAGATGGCCTTCCACCGCCGCCTCGATCGAGTCGGTGATGACTTCGCGGCTGACCAGCGAATAGCGCATGCCCGGCGTGCCCATGGCGATGCCGTCGGTGACCGCGATGGTGTTGAACTCCACCGGCGTGCCGCCGGCGGCGCGCACGCCGGCCATCGCCGCCTGCGCCAGCTCGCGCAGGTTCAAGTTGCATGGCGAGACGTCCGACCAGGTGTGCACCACCGCCACCAGCGGCTGCTTCAGCGCGGAGTCGTCCATGCCGGTGGCGCGCAGCATGGCGCGGGCGGGGGCGCGGTCGGGGCCGTTCTTGATCAGGTCACTGCGCATGAGGAAAGCTCCGAAGGACAAATTGCCTTCTCCCCCCCGGGGGGAAGGTGCCCCGAAGGGGCGGATGAGGGGCGGGTGCTCGCCATGAAGTCGATCGGCGGCGAAGAAAAAAGCGCCCCCTGCGCGCCGGGGAGGGTGACGAAACCGGACGGGCACTGGTCGCCATCACGGCGTGCGCCAGTCGTCCAACGTCGACAACGCGCAGGGAGCAGCAGAAAAAACGGACACCTCCGTGTATCCGCAGGAGTAACCGGGTGGTCGGGCGGCGCATCGGGTTCATGCGCGCGCACCGCTGAAACGAGTCACGGTGTTTGCCGCCGGACTGTCCAGTGCCGCCAGGATCGCGGCCAGCACGGCGGCGGTGCCGGCGCTGCCGCCGAGATCACGGCTGTGAGGACCGTCGCGCAGCACCGTGTCGACCGCGGCCTCGACGGCCTCCGCCTCGGCCTCCAGCCCCAGTGAATGACGCAGCAGCAACGCGGCGGAGAGGATCGCGCCGACCGGATTGGCCACGCCTTGCCCGGCGATGTCCGGCGCCGAGCCGTGGATCGGTTCGTACAGCCCGCGCCGGCCGTCGCCCAGCGACGCCGACGGCAGCAGGCCGAGCGAACCGGCCAGCGCGGCGGCCTCGTCGGTGAGGATGTCGCCGAACAGGTTCTCGGTAACCACCACGTCGTAGCTGGCCGGGCGGGTCAGCAGCAGCATCGCCATGGAGTCGACCAGCTGATGCTCGACGCGCACGTCGGGATAGTCGGCGGCGATGCGCTGCACCGTGCTGCGCCATAGCCGCGAGGTTTCCAGCACGTTCGCCTTGTCCACCGAGGTGAGCTGTCGGCGTCGTCCGCGCGCCAGCTCGAAGGCGCGGCGCACCACGCGCTCGATCTCGGTCACGGTGTACTTGCACTCATCGGTGGCGGCGTCGTCGCTGCGTGTGCGCGTGCCGAAGTACATGCCGCCGGTGAGTTCGCGCACGAACAGCACGTCGACGTCGTGCAGCCGTTCGTTCTTCAGCGGCGACAGGTTCGCCAGCGCCGGATGCACCTGCAGCGGACGCAGGTTGGCGTACACGCCGAGCGCGGCGCGCAGTGCCAGCAGGCCCTGTTCGGGCCGTACCGGTGCATTCGGATCGGACCACTTCGGCCCGCCCACGGCACCCAGCAGCACCGCGTCGGCGCAGCGGCAGGCGACCAGCGACGCGGCCCGCAGCGGCTCGCCGCAGGCGTCGATCGCGGCGCCGCCGATCAGCTGCTCGTCGAAGTCGAACACGTGCTCGTAGCGCGCGGCGACGGCTTTCAATACGGCCACCGCGGCGGCGGTGACCTCGGGGCCGACACCATCGCCGGGCAGGGTGACGATGTGCGCCTTCATGCGGCTTGCTCCTGTTGTTCGTAATGAGCGATCGCTGTCTCGTTCTGCAAGAGGTAACCGAGCTGGTCGACGCCGTGGAGCAGGCAGTGCCGCGCGAACGGTTCCAGCGCGAAGCGGATGCGGCCGCCGTCGGGCAGCGCGATGAACTGCTCGCGCACGTCGATCGCCAGCTCGATGCCCGGGTGCCGGAGCAGCCAGCGGTGCTCCGGCTCGTCGATGACGATGGCGAGCAGGCCGTTCTTCAGCGCGTTGCCGCGGAAGATGTCCGCGATCTCGCTGCACAGCACCGCGCGGATGCCGTAGTCCAGCAGCGCCCACGGCGCGTGCTCGCGCGAGGAGCCGCAGCCGAAGTTGCGTCCGGCGACCAGGATCGCGCAGCCGCGCGCTTCCGGGCGGTTGAGCGGGAAGGCTGGGTTGTCGGCGCCGTCGGCCTGGTAGCGCCAGTCGTGGAAGCACAACCGGCCCAGCCCCTCGCGCGTGGTGGTGGTGAGGAAGCGCGCCGGGATGATGCGGTCGGTGTCGATGTTCTCGTCGGCCAGCACGGCGGTGCGCGAGTGGAGGTGGGTGACGGGTTGCATCAATGCAATTCCTCGCTTCTTGCGTTGGCCTCCTCTCCCCTTTGGGGAGAGGATTGAGGTGAGGGGCGGGTGCTTGCGGCGTTGTTGATCAGAGCCCGCTTTGATGCGGTATCTGCGTCGGCGTGGCCCCTCACCCCAGCCCTCTCCCCGGAGGGGAGAGGGAGCGCAACGCGGCGGTCGTGGGCATTCATGCCGCCACCTCCACCAAGTATTCCCGCGGATCAGCGATGCACCCGGCGATCGCCGATGCCGCGGCAGTAGCCGGGCTGGCCAGCACGGTGCGCGCGCCCTTGCCCTGGCGGCCTTCGAAGTTGCGGTTGGAGGTGGACACCACCAGTTGCCCGGGCTGCGCCAGGTCGCCGTTCATCGCGATGCACATCGAGCAGCCGGGCACGCGCCATTCGGCGCCGGCGGCAAGGAACACCCGGTGCAGGCCTTCGCGCTCGGCGTCGCGGCGCACCGCCTCGGAGCCGGGCACCACCAGCATGCGCACGCCGGCGGCGACGTGTCGGCCGCGCAGCACGCGCGCCACTTCGCGCAGGTCGGACAGGCGGGAGTTGGTGCAGCTGCCGATGAACACCACGTCCACCGGCGTGCCCTGCATCGGCTGGCCGGGCTGGCTTCGCATGTAGTCCAGCGCGCGGCGCTCCTGCGCATTGGTGGCCGCCGGCACCGGTGCGTCCAGCGCGATCGCCATGCCCGGATGGGTGCCGTAGGTGACGGTGGGCTTCACCGCGGCGGCGTCGATGCGCACCTCGCGGTCGTAGCGCGCGCCGTCGTCGCTCTTCAGCGCGCGCCATTGCGTGACGGCGGCGTCCCACGCCGCGCCCTGCGGCACGCGCGGGCGACCTTTCAGCCAGGCGAACGTGGTCTCGTCCGGCGCGATCAGCCCGGCGCGCGCGCCGGCCTCGATCGACATGTTGCACACGGTCATGCGCTCGTCCATCGACAGCGCCTCGATCGCCGCGCCGCGGTACTCCAGCACGTGGCCGGTGCCGCCATCGACGCCGATGCTGCCGATGATGTGCAGGATCAGGTCCTTCGCCCCGACGCCGGCAGGCAATTGGCCGTCGACGTGGATCGCCATGGTCTTCGGCCGGCGCTGCAGCAGGCACTGCGTGGCCATCACGTGGCCGACCTCGGTGGTGCCGATGCCGAACGCCAGCGCGCCGAACGCGCCGTGGGTCGAGGTGTGGCTGTCGCCGCAGACGATGGTCATGCCCGGCTGCGTGGCGCCCAGCTCGGGGCCGATCACGTGCACGATGCCGCGCTCGGCGCTGTCCCAGCCGTGCAGCTCGACGCCGAATTCGCGGCAGTTCGCTTCCAGCTGCGCGACCTGCGCCTGCGCCTCGGCGCTCGCGTACGGGCGGCTGCCGTCGGCGTTCGCCGGCAGGGTCGGCGTGGAATGGTCCAGCGTGGCCAGCATGCGGTCGGGCCGGCGCAGCTTCAGGCCGCGCGCGCGCAGTTCGCTGAACGCCTGCGGCGAGGTCACCTCGTGCACCAGGTGCAGGTCGACGTAGAGGATCGCCGGCGTGTCGGCGGTCTCGGCGGCGACCACGTGGGCGTCCCAGATTTTCTCGAACAGCGTCCTCGCACTCATGCCGATGCCTCCATAGGGGCAGGCTGTTGATGAGGAGTCCGGCCATGGATGGCCGGTTCTTGATCTTCGCGACCAGGGATGACCGCACTGACCATGGTCAGCCAGGACCGGCGATCCTCGGTGCGCCCGTCGAACAGGCCGAAGAACGCCTGCCGCAGCTGCTGCGTGACCGGACCGGGCGCGCCCTGGCCGATCGCCTTGCGGTCGACCGAGCGCACCGGCGTGATCTCGGCGGCGGTGCCGGTCATGAACACCTCGTCGGCCGAATACAGCGCCTCGCGCGGCAGCTCGCGTTCTTCCGCTTCGATGCCAAGATCGGCGGCCAGCGCCAGCACGCTGTCGCGGGTGATCCCGGCCAGGATGCCGGCGCTGGACGGGGGCGTGAGCAGCTTGCCGTTCTTCACCAGGAACAGGTTCTCGCCGGCGCCTTCGCTGAGCAGGCCGTTCACGCCCAGCGCGATGCCCTCGTCGTAGCCGTTGCGGCGCGCCTCCAGCCCGATCAGCTGGCTCGACAGGTAATTGCCGCCGGCCTTGGCCCAGCTCGGCAAGGTGTTCGGCGCGGGGCGGTGCCAGGACGACACGCAGATGTCGGCGCCGCGTTCGGCTGCCTCGCCCAGGTACGCGCCCCAGGCCATCGCCATGATCGCCACCTCGACCGGGGCGCCGTCCTTCGCCAGCACGCCCAGCCCGCCCGCGCCGCGGAACACGATCGGCCGCACGTAGGCCGACGGCATCGCGTTGGCGCGGATCAGCTCCAGGCAGGCGGCGTTGATCTCCTCCTCGCCGTAGCCGATCTCGATTTCGTAGACGCGGGCCGACTCGAACAGGCGCCGGGTATGGTCGGCGAGGCGGAAGTAAGCCGGACCGCGCGGCGTGGCGTAGACGCGCTCGCCCTCGAACACGGAGGAGCCGTAGTGCAGCGCGTGCGCGCTGACGTGGGTGGTGGCTTCGGCCGACGGCTTGATGCGGCCGTTGTGCCAGACGAAGGGCGTACTCATGCAGCGGTCTCCTTGTGCGCACGTGTGCGCGTGACATCCGGCGGATTCGACGCCGCCTGGCGTTCGATGCGATTGACGATGGCCAGCGCGGCCTGCGCGGTGGCTTCGACGATGTCGGTACTGACGCCCGCGCCGTTCCACTGGCGGCCGGCGTGATGGGCGACCAGCCGTGCCTGGCCCTGCGCGTCGCCGCCTTCGCTCACCGCGCGCACCTGGAAATCGGCCAGGCGCAGGTCGCTGTCGGTGGCGCGTTCGATCGCGCGCAGCACCGCGTCGACCGGACCGTCGCCTATAGCCGCCTCCGCCGCCTCGCGCCCGTCGTCGTGGCGCAGTTTCACCGCGGCCGAGGCGCCGGCGCCCAGGTGCGTGCTGGTGTCCAGCCGCAACAGCTGCCACGGACCCAGCGCGTCGGGGTCCTGGCCCAGCGCCAGTGCTTCCAGATCCTCGTCGTGCACTTCGCGCTTCTTGTCGGCCAGCGTCTTGAAGCGCGCGAAGATCGCGTCCAGCGCCGCTTCTTCCGGCGCGTGACCGAGCGCCTGCAGGCGCTGGCGCAGTGCGGCGCGGCCGGAGTGCTTGCCCAACACAAGTTTCGTCTCGGCCAGGCCCACGTCCTGCGGGCGCATGATCTCGTAGGTGCCGCGATGCTTGAGCATGCCGTGCTGGTGGATGCCCGACTCGTGCGCGAACGCGTTGGCGCCGACGATCGCCTTGTTGCGCTGCACGTTCTGGCCAGTGAGCTGGGACAGCAGGCGCGAGGCGGGGTAGAGCTTGCGCGTGTCGATGCGGGTGTCCGCGCCGAAATAGACGCCGCGCACCTTCAGCGCCATCACGATCTCCTCCAGCGCGGCATTGCCGGCGCGCTCGCCGATGCCGTTGATGGTGCATTCCACCTGCCGCGCGCCGGCCTCCACCGCAGCCAGGCTGTTGGCCACCGCCAGGCCGAGGTCGTTGTGGCAATGGCTGGAGAACACCACGCGTTCGGCGCCGGCGACGTGGGCGCGCAGCCATGCGAAACGTTCGGCGATCTCGGCCGGCGTCATGTAGCCGACCGTATCCGGCGCGTTCAGTGTGCTGGCGCCGGCCGCGATGGCGGCGGCGAACACCTCGGCGAGGAACTCCGGCTCGGTGCGCATCGCGTCCTCGGCGGAGAACTCCACCTCGTGGCAGCGCTCGCGCGCCTGTTCCACCGCGGCCACCGCGGCCTCCAGTACCTGCGCCTTGCTCATGCCCAGCTTGTGTTCGCGATGCAGCGGGCTGGTGGAGATGAACACGTGGATGCGCGAGCGATTCGCCTTCTCCAGCGCACGGGCGGCGCTGTCGATGTCGCCGGCCTGGCAGCGCGCCAGCGCGCACACGGTGGTGGATTTCAGCGACTCGGCGATCTGCGCCACCGCGGCAAAATCATCCGGCGAGGCCTGCGGAAAACCCGCCTCGAGCACGTCCACGCCGAGCGATTCGAGCATCTGCGCCATGCGCAGCTTGGCGCGCCGGTCCATCGAGAAGCCGGGCGTCTGCTCGCCGTCGCGCAAGGTGGTGTCGAAGATGCGCACGCGGTCGGCGGCTACGTCGCCGGCCTCGTGTTGTTCGTCGTGCTGCTGGGTTTTCATGGCTTCGCTCCGATCGGGATGCGATGCCGAGGGCAACAAAAAACCCCGCGCCGTTGCCGGTGCGGGGTTCTTCGGGAGTCTTCAGGTTTGTTTTCTAGCTACCTGGACACATGCCCTCAGCCCGCACCTCCGTTGGTAATGAGGAGTACGAGTACGAGAGCAAGAAGGAGCGTGCCGCCGAGTTGCAGCAGACCGTCGACCGTCGCGAGACGGTTCACTTCGGCGGTGCGGCAATGGCTGCTGCGTTGCGACATGAAATCGACCCTAAGCGATGCGGCCGAATCTGTCAACAAAAATCTTCATGACGAAATCTTCTAAGCCGCCGCGGCGCAATTTGGACGGCTAGGCGGCCAAATGGATACAGATGAAACCATTGGCTTCGCCGGGATAGGCTGCCGACGGCACGATGTCGCGCTGCGCCTAGGGGTCCAGCCGCATCCACTTGTTGCCGGCGCGCGCGCACACTCCGCCGTCGGCGCACCGCGCCAGCTTGCCGTTGGCGATGGCGGTGTTGATTTGGCCGATCCATTCGGCGCGCACGCTTTCCCGATGCGCCTGCACGCCGACGCAGACCGCCACGCCGATCACCGCCAGCGAAGCCACGGCGCTGGCCACGAAGGTCTTCCACGCATGCGCCGACAAGGCCTTGCCGAGGCGGCGGGTGCGCTCTTCCAGCTCGCGGATGGCACGCTGGAGTTGCTGGGTGCCGTCCTGCATGCTGCGCCCGGCGTCCTCCAGCGGCTGGCGCAGTCCGCTGGCCACCGCGGTGGCCGCGGCTTGCCGCATGTGTTCGATGGCGCTGGCGGCCAGCCGTTCGGAAGTACCGGCCAGGCCGTGGGCGGCGCGGTCGAGGCGTTGCACGGCGTCGTGAGTCTCCTGCACTACCTGCTCGCCGCGCTGCTCCAGCACGCCGGTGAATGCTGCCAGTTGCAGCGCCAGCGCGCGCAGGTCCTCCGCCTGCGCATGGTTCGACTCGTCAATGTCTTGGCTCATGGGTTCCTTCCTCATCGCTGCATCGCCACCGCTTGCCGCACCTGCGCCTCCTGTTCCGCCTGCTGCGCAAGTTGCTGGTTGAGTTGTTGCCCCGCCGCCAGCCACGCCTGCCCTTGTGCCGATTGCAGGTATTGCTGGCCGATCGAGCGCATGGCGTCGATGTCCATCGTGCGTGCGGCCGCGACCAGCGCATCGAACATGGCGCGATCGGAACTTGCCGGCGTGATCGGCGGCGCCATGCGTGTGGGTGCGGATGTCAGGTCGGGAGACGTTGGCACGGATTCGGGCGGAGCTGGATGATGATCGGGTCCGATGGCGCCGCGCTCGATCGGCGCATGCACCTGCGTCGCCTGCCACTCTTCGTGCTTCTGCGCGATCAACTGTCTGCCGTAGTTCGCATTCGAACCAATGGCCGACTGTTCCAGCCGGCCGAGTCGCACCAGCTCCTCGCCGCTCGCCCCGTGCGACTCATGGATCACCACCCTGCCGATCAGCCGCGTTTCCTCCCTGCTGAAATGCCCGTGGCCGTCGGCGTTCCAGACGTGCCCGGTCTGCGGGTCGGTGATGTGCTTCTCGCTGGCCAGCCCGAGAGCCTGGGTAACGACCTCGGGCAGGGGACCGGTCTCGCTCCAGCCCTTGCCGTAGTAATCCATCACGTAGGCGTTGGCTACGGCCTCGGCGTAGTGCGTGTTGTTGAACTTGCGGTTGGCGGCGAGCTGGTCCAGCGCCTTGGCGGTCTGCGCATCGGCAGGCCGGTCCACCGTCGTGAAGGCAGGAATGCCGAAGCTGTTGTTGGGCAGGCCGGGGAGTTCCACCGTCTGCGCCCAACCGGTGCGCGTGGCGTGCCAGCGGATGCCGTCCAGCTCGATCAGCCGCGTGTCCTGCGTGGCCGGATTGGCCAGCGCCAACGCGGTGATCGCGGTCATGCGCTGGTAGTCCAGTTGCGCCACCTGCTCGGCCGGTGCTGTCGTCACCACCGCCTGCATCGATGGGGCGCCGTAAGGGTCCGGCACCGCGGAGCCATCGGGATCGAGCTGATGGTGCGTGTGCTTCCAGACACCGCTTTCGTACATGTAGGTGACGCCGTCGGCGCCGGTCTGATGATTGACCTTGTGCTCGGTGATCATGGTGGCGATCTTGTCGCCCGCAAACGCCCCCACCACGCCGCCCACCGCGCCGGTGATGAAGGCGCCGGGCCCAGTCTCCGATCCGGCCACAAACCCATAGACGGCGCCGGCGCCGATCCCTCCGATCACGCCACCCGCCGTGCGCCCTTCGTAGCGGCGCAGCAACGCATCCGCGCCGAACGGGTTACTTTGCGCGCTGAGCGCCTGGTACTGCGCGGCGGTGGTGTAGGCGTCGCCCACAGCCGCTGCAACGCCGAGGGCGCCGGCACCCCGAACCAGGGTGGATGCGAGCGCGCCGCGCTCAGCCCCGATGGCAATGTCAGGGATATTCGTGACGCTCTTGACGTACACCGGGTCGTAAAAAAGTTTGCGGTTCGGGACCAATACCTGCTCCGCGCCACCACTCTTGGTGACCAGGCCGCCCAACTCGGAGGTGGGCGCTATCGTATTGATGAAAACCTGTGTCGGGAACCTTGCGGTGATCCGGTAGGCGTCGAAGCGCGGCGCTTCGCTGTCGATTGGCAGCGCGAAATACTCGGAGAGATTTCTGCCTTCCGCGATCGCTGCGTTGGCCCGGGGCTCACCAGTCCAGAATGGCGAATGAACCGTGGGCGTTTTGCCTTCGGGGACGAGCTTGATGAGGGAATCACCGGGGTTGATGGTCACCATGCGTGGCAGGTCCAGGCCGGATCGGAGCTGCCCGAGTGCGCGCTTGGTTATTTCCTCCGAAGGTGCGCCTGGTGGGAAACCCTCGGCAACTTGCCACCAGTACATTGCGCCTTCATCGGTATTGCTCAGGTAATCCAGCGCTGCCTGTTTGCTGACACCCTGCGGTTGAAAGGTGCTGCTTCCGACAATCGAAGCCTCATACTGTGTCCTGATTGCTTCGGGGGTGAGGCCATGCCTATTCATGGCTGGGAGCTTCCCTCCCGGGTCTTGCGTAGGGCATCCATCCGAGCGTTCAGCTGTTTTTCCTGCTCACTCAGTCCGCCCTCCATTTCGACAACGAAAGCGACATAAGCGGAGTCGACGCCTGGATCCTTGTAGGGAACGTAACGCCCGTCCGAGAAGTTCCAGGCGCCGGGGATCTTCACGCTGTCCACGGGCTCACCGACTCTGCCGGCCTTGGCTTCCTCAAGCAGCGGCCCCAACGAGTGCAGCAGGCCCCGCACGTCCTCGCTGTCCGGATACTGCTTCAGCACCCACTCCAAGTGCTCTGCGGCGGCCTTGAGTTTTACGGGGTCAATGCGTTGAGTCATTGCGTGGTTTCCTCCGTGATGGAGACTGCAACTCGTGGTTCGGGAGCTTATTGGTCATGGGCTGCTTCGGCGACGGGTTCATGCGCGCCGATGATCGACCGGGGTGATGAGGTGGGGCCGATCTGCAGCGGCTTTCTCTCTGTCGGTCAGAGCGGCGGGGTGCCGGCGGCAGACCGTGCAGAAATCCTTCCTGGATACCCATGGTTCCTCCTTGATTGACGGGTGGCCCCTCTTCCGGGCCGGAGCGCACTTGCACCTGCGCGCCTTGGCAGACGGCCGACGGCCATCGGGCGACTTGCCGAGATTCGCAGCGCGAATGCCGCCTTGCAATAGGACTTTTGCGCTTGATCACTACCGTCTATAGCCTGCGTCGTGTCAGCGGCTGCTGGGAGCAGTGGCGCGGGCCCGATCTGGCTCCTAGCGAAGCCACGAGACCAGCGCCTGCGCGGTGGCCGGCAAAGGCGTCGCATGCGCGGTGCGTTCCAGCAACGCAGCGAGGGGCGGCGGTACCGCCACCGGATGACCGACCAGCGGCTCCACCACGCCCTCGAACTTGGCCGGGTGCGCGGTGGCGACGACGGCCCACGCGGACGTATCGCCTGCCTCGCGCAGCCGATCCAGTTCGTGCATCGCCGTGGCGGTGTGCGGGCAGAGCACCTCGCCGTGGTCGCAGGCGTGGGTGGCGATGGTGCGGCGGATGGTGGCGTCGTCGACGCTGTGGGCCTGCAGCAGGTGGCGCAGTTTGCTTTCGTCGGGGAAGGTCCAGCGCAGGCGTTCGAAGTTGCTGGGCGCGCCGACGTCCATCGCATTGGCGAGGGTGGCGACGGCTTCGCGCGGCCGATAGTCGGCGCCGGCGAAGTAGTCGGGCAGGGTGGCGTTGGCGTTGCAGGCCAGGCGCACTTCGCCGATCGGCAAGCCCATTTCCCGCGCCCACAGGCAGGCCATGGCGTTGCCGAGGTTGCCGGTGGGGATGATGAAGTTGAGCGGCGTGCCGTGTTCGCGCCACCAGCGCAGCGCGGCGTGGGCGTAGTAGCTCATCTGCGGCAGCAGGCGGCCGAGGCTGATGCTGTTGGCCGAGGAAAGCGGTATCTCGGCCTGCAGCGCCGCGTCGTTGAGCGCGGCCTTGACCATGCGCTGGCAATCGTCGAAGCGGCCGGCCACGCGCAGCGCGGTGATGTTGTCGCCGAAGCAGCCGAGCTGGTGCGCCTGGCGCGGCGAGACCCGGCCGTCGGGGTAGAGGATCACCACGCGGATGTTCGGCTGGCGGTGGAACGCGGCGGCCACCGCGGCGCCGGTGTCGCCGGAGGTGGCGACGAGGATCGTCAGCGGGCGCGTGTCGGCGCGCGGCAGCCGGCGCAGGCAGGCGGCGAGGAAGCGTGCGCCGAAATCCTTGAATGCCGAAGTGGGGCCGTGGAACAGTTCCAGCATCAGCGTGTGCGGATGCGCGGGCAGCGGACGCAGCGGCGCGTCGAAGGTGAAGGCTTCGGCGCAGATCGCCGGCAGGTCTTCGGCCAGTGCATCGCCGGCGAAGAACGGTGTCAGCAAGGTGGTGGCAGTGTCGGCCAGTGTGCCGTGCGGGTCGAACGCGGCAGGATCGAGTCGTGGCAGGTGGTCGGGCACGTACAGGCCGCCGTCGGGGGCGAGGCCGGCGGCGATGGCGTGGCTGAGCGGTACGGTTTCCGTGCTGCTGCTGCGCGTGCTGTGATAACGCAGAGGTTCATGCATGACCGCCACCCCTGCTGTAGGAGCGCACCCCGTGCGCGATGCCTTTGTCGCGTGCCAGGAAGAGCTCGCGCACTGGGTGCGCTCCTACAGGCGTAGGGCGGGCATTGCCCGCCGCGATTGCGACGATGCGCGAAGAGGGGCCGGCGGGCGGTGCCCGCCCTACGATCATCATGGTTGCGAGTCCTGGTCGAGCGAATCCATCAACTCGGCCGCCGGCCCGTTGATCGGCGACACCCATGCGTCGCTGTCCAGCCCGCCCTCGGCGAATGCGGCCTGCATCGCCGCGCTGGCCGCTGCGGCATCGGCGCGGTTGTCGTACCAGCCGAACACGCTGGGGCCGGCACCGGAGATGCTGGCGCCGAGGGCGTGGTGGTCGAGCGCGGCCTGTTTTACTTGCGCGAAGTGCGGGATCAGCGCGGCGCGGCGCGGTTCCACCAGCACGTCCTCGAGGCCTTCGCGCACCAGTGCCGCATCGCCGCGGAAGCAGCCCGCCAGCACCAGGGCGAGGTTGGAACTCTGCGCCACGAATTCGCCCAGTTCGTAATGGCCGGCCAGCGCGGCGCGCGCGCGGCGCGTCTCCAGCACCACGTGCGGATGCACCAGCGCGCAGTGCCAGGCCGCCGGTACCTCGATGCGCAGCAGGCGCTCGTGGGTGGCCAGCACCAGGCCGCCGAGCAGCATCGAGCCGAGATTGTCGCCGTGGCGGCTGCCGCTGGCCACCGCCTCGCCGTCGAGCGCGAACGGGTACAGCGCCTCGCGCGACAGCGGTTGTTCCAGCAAGGCGTTGGCGGCGACCAGCGCGGCCACGCACGAGGCCGCCGAACCACCCATGCCCGAGCCCAGCGCGATGCCCTTGTGCAGCACCAGTTCGAAACCGAACGGCAGCTTCAGTGCGCGATGCAGCGACAGCAGCGCGGTGCCGGCCGTGTTGTGCAATGGGTCCAGCGGCAGGCCCTCGACGCAGCCGCGGATCGCGGCGATGCGCACCACCGGTTCGTCGATGCGGCGCACCTCGGCGCGATCGCCGGCGCCGGCCACGCTGTGGCCGAGCAGGTCGAAGCCCACCCCCACGTTGCCCACGCTGGCCGGGGCGAAGGCGCGGGCGAGGAGCGGTGGTCGTGCGCGTGCAGCCATGAGCGATTCCCGTAGCAACGTGTTCATGCATGCACCGCCAGCGATTCGGCGATGCGCAGCAGGTCGGCGAACACGCCGGCCGCGGTGACTTCCGGCCCGGCACCCGGGCCCTGCACCAGCAACGGATTATCGCAGTAGCGACGCGTGCTGAACTGCACCACGTTGTCGGTCAGCCGCGTGTGCGCGAAGGCGTGGCTGGCCGGCAGCACCTGCAGGCGCACGCTGGCGCGGCCGTGGCGGTCGAGATGGGCGACGTGGCGCAGCACGCCGCCGGCGGCATGCGCCTGGGCCAGCGCCGCCGCCATCGGCGCGTCGAGCTCGTCCAGCCGTGCGAAGAACGCGTCGCGGTCCAGCGCGGCGAGCGGTGCCGGCACCAGGCTTTGCAGGTCCACGTCCTCCAGCGACAGCGGCCAGCCGGCCTCGCGCGCCAGGATCACCAGCTTGCGCGCCACATCCAGGCCGGAAAGATCGTCGCGCGGATCGGGTTCGGTATAGCCCAGCGCATGTGCCTCGCGCACCAGCGCGGAGAACGGCTGCCGGCCGTCGTGGCGGTTGCACAGCCAGGCCAGCGTGCCGGAGAACATGCCTTCCACCGCGAGCAGCTCGTCGCCGGTGTCGAGCAGGTCGCGCAGGGTCTGCACCACCGGCAGGCCGGCGCAGACGGTGGCCTCGCAGCGGAAACGCGCGCCGCCGGCGCAGGCGCTGCGGATCGCCTGCCAGCGCGGCAGCGGGCCGCTGCCGGCGAGCTTGTTCGGCGTCACCACGTGGATGCCCGCGGCCAGCCACTGCGGATAGTGCGAGGCCACCTCGTCGCTGGCGCTGCAGTCGATCAGCAGCGCGTGGCGGCCGTCGTTGCCGCGCACGTGCGCGGCGAACGCGTCGAGGTCATTCGGTCGCCAGGTCTGCGCGCCGCCGTGGCGGTCGTTGAGTTCGGCATCGTCGCAATCCAGCCACATGCGTTTGCTGGCGACCACGCCGCAAAGCCTGAGATCCAGGCCGAGCGTGCGCGCCAGTCGCGGCTGCGCCGTGCGCAACTGGGCCAGCAGGGCGCTGCCGACGCGGCCGGGGCCGACCACGCCCACCGCCAGCGTGCGCAGCCGCGTGCTGCCGGTGGCGTGCGGCGACAGCGGCGGCAGCGGGACATGCTTGGCTTGCTCGGGTGCACAGGTGATCACGGTGGCCTCTCCGGTGGAGGCCCGTGCTCGCTGGCGTGTCGGTATCGGCCGGCCCGCCTCGTCGAGGGCGGGCCGTTGCGTGGAAAACTTCAGCTGCGCACGACGCTCCGCCCGGGACTGGTGGTACCGGTGGTAATCGTGCGGGTAGTCGTGGCGATGAGGCCCATGCACGCCGTCGCGGCGCCGGTGCGAACCGGGGCGGCAAACAGGTGGGCAGGGGCGGAAATCGGCGACATGGCTCGACCTTACGGCCAATGTTGCGCTGCGGTCAACAGATTCATTTGCAACTTTTCGCCCGCCCGGCAGCGGCTCAGGCGGTCGGGCGGCAGTGCGGCAGGATGTCGCGAGTCCCCGGCGAAACGGCGGCCGGGATTACCATGGGCGGATGATCCGTCCCCCTTACCGACGCTCGTCGCTTCGCGCGGCGGTCGCGCTGCTTGCGTTTTGCAGTGCCGCGGCCGCCCTGGCTGCAGCCACTCCCGACACCATGGAACAACGCGTGGCCGCGTGCACCAGTTGCCACGGCGCGCGCGGCGAAGGTTCGCCCGACGGCGTGCTGGCGCCGCGCCTGGCCGGCAAGCCCGCGGGCTATCTGCTGCAGCAGCTGGAGTATTTCCAGTCCGGCCAGCGCCGGCACGCGCCGATGGAATACGTGGTGCGCCAGCTGAGCCAGCCGTACCTGCGCCAGATCGCCGAGTACTTCGCCGCGCAGGATCTGTCCTACCACCGCTGGCCGCAGCCGGCGGTGTCGGCCGAGGTCCTGCGCCGCGGCGAACAACTGGTGCTGCACGGCGATCCCGCCCGCGCGGTGCCTTCGTGCGTCAGTTGCCACGGTGACAAGCTCACCGGTTTCGAGCCGATGATGCCCGGCCTGGTCGGCCTGTCCTCCGACTACATCAGCAACCAGCTGGTGTCGTGGCGCACGCATACCCGCGCGGCGGAAGGGCCATACTGCATGGGTGTGGTGGCCAATCGCATGCGTGAGCCGGATATCGCCGCGGTAGCCGCGTGGCTGGCCAGCCACGAGCCGCCGGCGGACATGCACCCGCAGCCCGCCACGGCGCAGACGACGCCGCTGCCGGGTTGGTGCGTGATGGGCCACAGCGAGGTGAATCCATGAAGTGGTTGCGACGCGGTGCCGGCTTGCTGGTGGTGTTGCTGCTGATCGGCGCGGCCGCGTGGTGGTATCTCGCGCGCGACCGCAGCATGCCGTCCACGCCGGTCCAGCGCGGGGCCGAAGCGGCCGCGCTGGTCGATCCGGCGCGGATCGAACAAGGCAGGTATCTCGCTACCGTCGGCGATTGCGCCGCCTGCCACACTGCGCGCGGCGGCCAGCCGTATGCGGGCGGTCGCTCGCTGGCCACGCCGTTCGGCGACGTGCCGGCGCCCAACATCACGCCGGATCGGGACACCGGCATCGGCCAGTGGAGCTTCGACGATTTCTGGGCCGCGCTGCATCTGGGCAAGGGCCGTCATGGCCAGCTGCTGTATCCGGTGTTCTCCTACACCTCGTTCACCAAGGTCACGCGCGACGATGCGCTGTCGATCTTCGCCTACCTGAAATCGCTGCCGCCGGTGAACCAGCCGGCGCAGCCGACCGGCCTGGAGTTTCCCTACAACGTGCGCAGCAGCCTGGTGGCGTGGCGTGCGCTGTACTTCAAGCCCGGCGTGTACCAGCCCGATCCCGCGCAGTCGCCGCAGTGGAATCGCGGCGCCTACCTGGTGCAGGGACTGGGCCATTGCAACGAATGCCACGCGCCGCGCGATTCGCTCGGCGGCATCGAGCAGAGCCAGCACCTCACCGGCGGCCAGATCCCCCAGCTGGACTGGTACGCGCCCGACCTCAGCACGCGCACCGGCGGCGGCCTGGAAGGCTGGAGCGCGCAGGACGTGGTGGACCTGCTGAAAACCGGCCAGTCGTCCAAGGGCAGCGCGTTCGGGCCGATGGCCGACGTGGTGCGCCTGAGCACCCAGCACATGACCGACGCCGACCTGCAGGCGGTGGCGACCTACCTGCAATCGCTGCCGCCGCGCGCGCCGGTTGCCAGCGCGTTCCAGCAGGCGTCCAGCCACGAACAGGGCGGCAAGCTCTACGCGAAGCAGTGCGCCGATTGCCACGGCGACAACGGCCAGGGCGTGGCCGGCGTCTACCCGCCGCTGGACGGCAACACCTCGGTCACCGGACCGACCAGCGTCAACGCGATCCGCAGCGTGCTGCTGGGCGGCTTCGCCCCGGCCACCGCGGCCAACCCGCGGCCGTACTCGATGCCGCCGTTCGCGCAGCAGCTCGACGACGAGGACGTCGCCGCCGTGGTGAGCTACATCCGCCAGTCGTGGTCGAACAAGGCCGGAGCGGTGAACCCTGCCGAGGTGAGCCGGTCGCGGCATACGCCGGTGGATTGAGCGTCGCGCCGGCTTGATCGCGCGACGCGCGACGCCGGCTCGCCAAGCGACGCGTTTTGTCGCGGCGGCGCACCGTCGCCGCTTTCGTTGACCTGCATCAAGGCGACTTTGCGGCTGCGCCGACACGCTTGCGCCACTTTGTCCACTCCGGGCTCACGCCCCGGCACGGCGCATGATCGATCTCGCGTACAGCAGTTTCGGACTCACCCGCTTGCCCTTCCTCGATGCCATCGACGCGGTGGCGCGCGCCGGCTATGCGGGGATGGAAATCGCCCTCCATCGCGACCACTTCAATCCGTTCGACCTCGGCGATGATGATCTCGATGCCGTGAAGCATCGCCTGGCGCGTGCCGGCATCGCGCCGGCCTGCGTGGCCACCGCTTCGCACTTCTTCACGCCCTCGCGGCCGCACGAGCCTTCGCTGATGTCGCTGGACACGGCCGGGCGCAAGCGGCGCATCGACCTGGTCAAGCGCGGCATTCGCGTGGCGCGACAGCTGGGCACGAACCTGGTCACCTGCGGCAGCGGCTTCGTGCGCGAAGAGCATGTGCGCCAGCCGCAGGTGGACCCGCTCGACGTGCTGGCCGAGTCCATCCGCGAGTGTCTGGGCGAGATCCGCGACGACGAGGACATCACCCTGCTGATCGAACCCGAGCCCGGCATGGCGATCGAGACGCTGGCGCAGGGCCAGGCGCTGATCGCCGCGGTCGGTTCGCCGCGCTTCGCGCTGCACATCGACCTCTGCCATGCCTACTGCTCCGAGCCGGACTACCTCGCCGCGCTGGCGCAGGCCGCGCCGCAGGCGCGCTACCTGCACATCTCCGATGCGCGCGCGGGCTGGAACCTGAAGATCGTGGAAGACAGCGACACGCTCGCCGTCAACCTCGACCACGCCAGCACGCTGGTGTATTTCCCCGACGGCGCCGACTACCTGCTGCTGGATGGCAGCCATCCGCTGTACTTCGCCGATCGCGCGCCGGATGCCGCGCGGCAGCGGCGCATCGATGCCCTGCTGGCGCGGGCCGGTCTCGCGCAAGCGGCACGCTGGGTGGATTACGACAGCCTGTACGCCGGCGCCTCGCCGCTGGACGACGAGCTTTTCACCTACCTGATCTCGGTGCCCGGGCTGAGCTTCGACGCCCTGGAGCGCGCCCATCCGATCCTGGCCTGGCTGCGCGGCGCGCGCGGCCCCGCGCTGGTGGACGCCATGGTGGCCAATACGCGCACCGGCATCGTGCATTTCCACGAGATCCCCGGCGAAGGCACGCTGGATCTGGCGGCCAGCTTCGCCGCGCTGAACGCGCACGGCTTCCGCGGCTACGGTTCGGTGGAGCTGTACCACCACGTGGATGCGTGGCAGGAGGCGTTGCAGGCCAGCCATCGCCACCTTGCCGCGATCGCGCAGAGCTGATCGATGCGGATCGACCTCGACGCCTGGGGCTGGGCTGCCGACACCATCGGCGAGCTGGACCATCGCCGCCTGAAGGCGCCCAGCGTGAAGCTGCGCGGCGTGCACGCGGGAGCGGGCGGCGACGTGGTCTGCACCATCGACCTGCGCTGGCGCCTGCCCAATGCCGACGCCTGCCTGAGCACGGTCGAGGCGCATTCGCTGGAGCACTTCCTGCTGGAGGGTTTCGGCCGCCTGCTGCCGGGGCACTTCATCGGCGTGGGCGTGATGGGCTGCCGGACCGGTTTCTACCTCACGCTGTTGAACGAGGGTCGCCGCGAGGTGATCGAGCAGACCTTGGAAACCGTGCTGTATGGCGTGCTCGGCGCCACCGCCGTGCCCTACGCGCGCATCGAGCAATGCGGCCACTGGCGTCACCACGACCTGGCCGCCGCGCAGGCAGTGGCCCGCGAGGTGCTGGCGCAGCGCGCCGCGTGGCGGGAGATCGCATGAACGCGGCGGCAACGCGCTGGCGGGTCAGCGAGACGCGCCGCGTCGAATACGAACTGTGCAACGTGGCCGACGTGTTCGATCCGGCCTGTGACGCCTTGCTGGCCGACGGTCGTCGCGCCGGTGGCCGCCGCTTCGTGGTGGTGGACGAGGTGGTGTTGCGCCACCACGGTGCCCGCCTTGCCGCCTATTTCGCGCAGCATGGCGTGACCGCGCGCATCGTCCCGCTGCCCGGCGGCGAGGGCGGCAAGACGATGGAGACGTGGCAGCATCTGCTGCGTACGCTGGACGAGTTCCCCATCCATCGCCGCGACGAACCCATCCTCGCCATCGGCGGCGGTGTGCTCACCGACGTGGTCGGCTTCGCGGCCTCCAGCTACCGCCGTGGCGTGCCGCACATCAAGGTGCCCACCACCTTGATGGGCTACGTGGACGCGGCGGTGGGGATCAAGACCGCGATCAACTTCAACGGCCGCAAGAACCGCCTCGGCAGCTTCGAGCCGCCGCGCCGCGTGCTGCTGGATCGCCGCCTGCTGCGCACCCTGCCGCCGCGGCATCTGCGCAACGGCGTGTGCGAGATCGTCAAGCTCGCGGTAATCAAGGACGCCGCGCTGTTCATCCTGCTGGAACGCCACGGCGCCGCCAGCATCGCCGGCGCGTTTCAGGGCGAGGCTGGCGGCGCGATCCTCGACCGCGCCATCGACGACATGCTGCAGGAGCTGGCACCCAACCTGTTCGAGGACGAGCTGGCGCGCGTGGCGGATTTCGGCCACACCTTCAGCTACGGCCTGGAAACGCGGCACGAGGACCACCTGCTGCACGGCGAGGCGGTGCTGCTGGACATCCTGGTCTCCGTCGCCATCGCCCACGCCCGCGGCCTGCTCGCCGATGCGGCCGCCGCACGCATCCTCGCCCTGGTCGAACGCCTAGGCCTGGCGCCGCCGCTGGAACTGCTCGACGCCACGCTGATGTGGCAGTCGCTGCTGGACCGCGTCGAGCATCGCAACGGCGCCCAGCGCGTGCCGCTCCCCACCGCCGTGGGTACCGGGGTGTTCGTCAACGACATCCGCCGCGGCGAACTCGCCGATGCCATCGCCACCTTGCAATGCTGGACTCGCCCCACCCATGACCGAATCGCCGAATGTTGACGCCGCGGAGATCGCGCACTTCAACCGCATCGCCCAGCTGTGGTGGGACCCGCACGGCAAGATGGGCCAGTTGCATGCCATCAACGGCCTGCGCCTGCGCTTCATCACCGACCGCCTGAGCGGCGCCGCGCCGCGCGTCGTGGACGTGGGCTGCGGCGGCGGCATCCTCACCGAGGCGCTGGCGAAACACGGCGCGCGAGTCACCGGCATCGACCTCTCCACGCTGTCGCTGAACGTGGCGCGCCAGCATGCCGAGCGCGGCGCCCTGCACATCGACTATCGCGAGATCGACGTGGAAACGCTGGCGCGCGAGGAGGCCGGCACGTTCGACGCGGTGACCTGCATGGAGATGCTCGAACACGTGCCCGAGCCCGCGCGCGTGATCGCCGCCTGCGCGCAGTTGCTCAAGCCCGGCGGCGTGGCGTTCTTCTCCACCATCAATCGCAACCTCAAGGCGTTCGCCTTCGCCATCGTGGCCGGCGAATACATCCTCGGCCTGCTGCCGCGCGGCACGCACAGCTACCGCAAACTGATCCGCCCGACCGAGATGCGCGCGTGGGCGAGCGCGGCGGGGCTGCAGTTCAACGCCGTGGCCAGCCTGATGTACCACCCGCTCAAGCGCAGCTTCCGCGTGGCGCCGGGGCGCGAGGACATCAACTACATGGCCAGCTTCACGAAACGGAGTTGACCGCATGCGCCGTTTCCTCGCCCTCTCGCGCTCGCTGCACGGCGTGCTCGACATCGCCATGCCCGGCTTCGTCGCCTTGCTGTGGCTGGGCCGTTTCCCCGACTGGCAGGTGCTGGCGATCTGCCTGGGCACCGCGCTGGCCGGCTACACCGCGATCTATGCGCTGAACGACCTCGCCGGCGTCAAGGACGACCAGCAGAAAGTGGCGCGCGGACTCACCCCCGGCTATGCGGTGGAAGCCTCCACCATGCGCTACCCGCTGGCGCAGAACCTGATCAGCATGAAAGGCGCACTGGCCTGGTTCGGCCTGTGGTTTGCGCTGGCCGTGCTCGGCATCTGGCTGCTCAACCCGTGGATCCTCGCCATCCTCATCGCCGCGGCGCTGCTGGAACTGGCCTACGTGAAACTGCTCAAGGTCACCTGGTGGCGCACCGTAATCAGCGGCCTGGTGAAATCCGCCGGCCCCGTCGCCGCCGTGTTCGCCGTGGTGCCATCGCCCGCGCCGGCCGGGCTGGCGCTGATGCTGGGCTGGCTGATGCTGTGGGAAGTCGGCGGGCAGAACATCCCCGCCGACTGGAATGACATCGAGGAGGATCGTGCGATCGGTGCACGCACCATCCCGCTGGTGTTCGGCCTGCACGTCGCCGGCTGGCTGGTCGCCGTGCTGCTCGTTCTCACCGTCGCCGGCAGCCTGCTGCTGGCGCGGCTCTCGCCGCTGACCCTGGGCTGGCCGTTCCAGCTTGCTGTGCTGCTGGCTGGGTTGGTTCTGCTGCTGGTACCGGCGCTGCGGCTAGCGGTGACGTGCGACGGCCGCGCCGCGGCGCGGCTGTTCGATCGTTCCAGTTTGTATCCGCTGGCGTTGTTGCTGATCGTTACGGTGTTCGTGCTGTTGCCTTGAACGGGTTGGCCACGCCGAAGCTCGGTGCATGATTCGGAAGGCCGTGGACTGTCTTGACGAGTGGTCTGTCCGCGGACCAAGTGCGCAGGCTGCCTCGACCACCTGTAGGAGCGCACCTTGTGCGCGATGCTTTGCGCGGCGTGCAACATATGGGGTAAGAGCTTTGGAGCGAAGAGCTTTCGTCTGCCTGCGGCAGCCGAGTTACTTTCTCTTTGCGTGGCCAAAGAGAAAGTAACCAAAGAGAAAGGCCACCCCGCTTGGCGCTTGCCGGGCATCCTGCCCGGCAAGTCCGTGAGCCGGGGCCGGGCTTTTCGACAGGGCATCGGGCAACCGCTCCTGCGTTGCCTCAACTCCGGCATCCATGCCGTCGCCTGCCCTGGCGAAAAGGAGCCGACATCCTTGTCGGCTCCCGCTGCGCGGCCTGTCGTCCCCGACTCATCGCCGCACAGGGGCCCCGGGTAGAGCAGCGGGCCATCGTGGCCCGCACTTTTCAAAACAGCCAGGTCAAGAGCGTCGTCCCACAGCCTTGCTTCTGCCTCCTCTCCCGGCGACGCCGGGGGAGGGTTGAGTGAGGGCGCTCTTTGATTACTTTCTTCCTGGCCTTCCGTGGCAAGAGTGCGGCCGACTTGCATCTGCCGAATACTTGCATGGTTCAAGGCCGTTAGTGTGCCGCCTCTGGAGCGTCACCCTCGAACATTCGAGGTTCCGCACCTGTGACATGTCCGATCTTTGCGCTCTCACTCACCCTCAGGTCGACTTCCTGCCGAAATTCCAGTGGGCCTTGGACGATTGCGTGAGGACCGATGATGACGGTCGGGTGCCCCCACTGGAGAAAGCTTTCCTGCTTGCCTACGCTGATGCCGCCCTCCACGCGAGAGTTGGCTCCGATCGTGATGTTTGCGCTGGTGGTGTGGATGCCGCCGGCGACATGAGCCGCGTTCAATTCGATCGAGCCGTGAATCGTATTCACTTGGCCCTGCACCACCGCCCCGGGTGAAAGCACGACACTTCCATTGGTGGTGCTGACACTCCCTTCAACGACGCTACCGCTTCCCAGTGAAACTCCGGCATTCGCGGTGGTGATCTGGCGCACCTGGGCCTTGTCGCCAAGTTCCACGGCACCGTTCGTGGTTTGGATTGCGGTGACCTTCGCTCCGGCTTCCAAAGTCACAGAGCCGTTCACCGTGGTTACGTTACCCGTCGATTGGTTCGCCGAAACCCTGATCGCCTCGTTCGTGCTGTCTATATTTTTCTGAGCCCACACGGCCAAGGGTGAAACCAATGCGATGAGGGTGGCAACGCAAATTACGGGCAACCTGTTCATATGCATGATCTCCTGCTCATGGGTTCATATAAGGTTTCAGAACAGTAGCACTCAGACCTTTCACCACAAGAATGACCTATGGCAGGGCGATTCTCTTGCGGAGATCAAAAACACCCCCTTCGCCCCAACCTCTTGGGTTCTACCCCGATTCTGCGGACACTTTCACTAAGCCCCATACTGGGCCAGAGGAGTGTCCATGTCCAAGCGCAAGCGTTACAGCCCTGAATACAAACGGGAGATCGTCGAACTGGTTCGGCGGTCTCAATGGCGCATCAGCCAA